>NZ_JAFMTW010000050.1 GCF_017329615.1 Alicyclobacillus suci
TTTCTTATTCTCGGGGGGGGGGGGGGGGCGGGGGGGGGGGGGGGGGGGGGGGGGGCGCGGGCCCCGGGGGGGGGCCCCCCCGGCCGCATAAGGTAACTTTTCTGCTCTATTTGTGACATTTCGCCACTGTAGCCGCAGATAAGGTAGGAAATCTGCTCTATTCGCGCGGATTTACTCAAAACCCTGCCCGAAAAAGCCAAATAAGGCATTTTTCATGCCCTATTCGCTGCAAAAATGGCCCGGGTGTCTTAATAAGACACCCGGGCCACCGCCGACCAACCAATCAATTCGCGCTTGACGTGCTTACAGTGCTCGTGCTACTCGACGTACTGGCACTACCCGAACTACTTGCGCTACCTGCGCTACCCGAAGTGCCCGACTGTGCCGATGCACTACCGCGCTTTCCATGGTGAAATGCGTGGCCCTGTTGCGGTGCACCCGTGCGCTCCACCAGTTTCGTGATCATGGTATCGGCGTTGCTCAGGATTTTTTGTTCCTCAGATGACGTCAACTTGCCGGCCGAAACCGCCTTGTCTAACTGTGTCTTCTCAGCCGACTCAATGTCGGACACGAGCGTCGATTCGTCAATGCCCTTGCTTTGTGCGATTTGTGCGAGCGACTGCCCCGCTTTTAAGTCGGATTGCAACGTGCTCGTATCCACGCCGAGGATGCTCGCGATGTCACTCAGCGGTGCGAATGCTCCCTTGTTAGAGCCTGCGCCTTGGAATGAGCCCTTCGCAAATCCACCTGTATGTTCAACCATCTGTTGAATGCGCGACTGTGCATTCGTCAGCAGTTTCTGTTCCTGTGCGGAGGTGAGTTTCCCAGCCGAAACCGCCTTGTCTAACTGCGCTTTCTCAGCCGACTCAATATCGGAAATCAGCGTCGATTCATCGATGCCCTTGCTCTGTGCGATTTGCGCGAGCGACTGCCCGGCTTTCAAATCAGACTGCAGCGTGGTCTTGTCAATGCCAAGGATGCTTGCGATATCCACGCCCCAGAAGCCTGCACCCTTCGCATGATGGCCTTGTCCACTGGTTGTACTTGCCGTACTTGTCGAGGTAGACGACGTCGAAGACGATGTCGTACCCGTCGTATTGGTGGTTGCCGCATATGCCGTAACGGTTCCAAGGGCTGTTAACGTCATCACAGAACTTGCAATCATCGCTTTCAACTTCATACCAATTTCCTCCTTGATGCACATGGTGTTGCTTACATTGCGAAGCATAGACAGCCTCGCTTGAAATTCCCTTGAAATGCAGATTGAATTTTCATTGAAAATCACCCTGCGTCGAAACCTACCTACCTAGAAACCTACCCTACCTATGTAAGATAGCGTTGCATGCGGCGAACGATGTCCATCTTCTCATCGGCGCTAAGTTGCGGGAGCACCGCGCACAAGTTTCCTAGAATCGACTCAATTTGTTGACCTTCGTAGATTCGGCCTTCAATGCTGCCATCATCCAGCAGCCCCTTCACCCACAAATACCACTGACCATTGGCCCAAACGATACCCGCCGTATCCGAGTGGCGCCAGACTTCGTGGCCCTCATCGATAATCTCTTGCAGTGTCAAGTCAAAGTGATTGGTGCTCGTCGCAAGATGTTCAGGTTTACCATAGCAGTATGCAACCATCCACTGATCCATTGCGGTTGCCTCTTCCATAAACCAGATGCCTCCTTGCTTGAGTTTCATCGGGCTGGAACACGGCCTACACGTCATAGATTACGCGTCAAACGTTAAGATTCCATTGAAAAACGACAAGAATCTCGTGACGACCGTCAAGTATCATCACCAAGAAGCGATTCCACAGAAAAGCAAACGGCGCAACTCGGCAGTCTCTGGGAAACAGAACTGTCGGCTGCGCCACCTGCAAAACTTGTGAAACATCCTCTGTGGTAAACCAACCGGATTAGAGGAGAATCCCCTCTATACTATACTTACGTTGAAAATACGCCAAATCCGGGGGCCGAATCTACTGATCTACTATCAACAGGCCGGATCCATAGGCCGGACCAACACGCCGGACAACCCAAGCGAGGAGAACTCGATTTCGGTCGTCGCATTACTCAAATCGCAACGCGTCAATCGGCTTCAAATTGGCCGCCTTGCGCGCCGGATAGACGCCAAAGACGATGCCAATGGCTATCGAAAAGACCACCGATAAGACGATTGCGCTCACCGATAAGAGACTGCCGGTCTTCATCACCCTCGCCGCGACCATCGCCCCCGCGCCGGAGAAAATGAGCCCAATCAAGGCACCCGCCAGACTCAAGGTCAGCGACTCTAGCAGAAATTGCGTTGAAATACTGCTCTTGCGTGCGCCGATAGCTTTCCGAATGCCGATTTCCCGCGTTCGCTCCGTCACCGACACGAGCATGATATTCATAATGCCAATGCCGCCGACGAGCAGCGAGATCGCCGAGATGCCATCGAGCAACAAAGTCAATACCCGCGTGACGCCACTCAAGGTGCTGAGCAGCGTGGCCTGGTTCTGAATCGTGAAGTCGTCAGCCGTCCCTGGCGTGAGTTGATGGGCGACGCGCAACGTCGACTCGATTTCGAGCTGTGCCTGATTCATCACCTGTGACGACGTGGCAGAGGCGAGAATCTGGCTCACGGTATCCGATCCCGTCATGAGATTGACTTCCGTCGTGATCGGAATCGCAATCGCATCGTCTTGGTTCGTAAAGCCACTCGTCCCCTGACTGGCCGCCACGCCGATGACCGTGAACGGAATGCCTTGGATCTCAATCGTCTGGCCGACGGGATTCACGCGCTCCCCGGCGAACAGCGTCTGTTCTACCTGGCTGCCTAGGACCGCCACGTTGGCCGCAGAATTCACTTCTTCCTGTAGGAAGTACCGCCCCTGTGCCATCGTCACGTTTTTAATCTCTGGATATTGCTCGTTCGTGCCCTCAATGGCCGTATTGGTGTTGTTTGCCCCGTAAACGACCTGCGCCGTATGCGACACGACGGGAGACACGTACTTGACGTCCGGGTCTTGCTGCTGAATTGCCGTCACGTCAGCGGTCGTCAACGTCGACGCGCTGCCGAACCCCTGACTGATGCCACCGGAACTGGTCGCACCAGGCATGACGGTTAACACGTTCGATCCCAGCCCCTCCACCTGACTGGTGATGTTGTCCTTCGCACCCATGCCAATGGCGGAACTCAGGACCACTGCCATCACGCCGATGATGATGCCGAGCATAGTGAGAAAAGATCGCATTTTATTGGCGCGAATACTCCGCCACGACACGCGCAAGATTTCAATCCACATGCGGCGGCACCCCCTCTAGCTGTGGGTATTTCGTGTCGGACTCCACTTTGCCATCGCGGAAACGGATAATCCGCTTAGCGCGTTCCCCGACCTCATCCTCGTGCGTGACCAACACAATGGTGTTGCCCTGCGCATGCAGTTCCTCAAACAACGTCAGGATTTCCTCCGTCGTGTGGCTGTCGAGCGCACCGGTGGGCTCGTCGGCGAGAATCAGCACCGGGTTGTTCACCAGCGCCCGCGCGATCGAGACACGCTGCTGCTGACCGCCGGACAACTCGTTGGGCCGATTGTGCATGCGATTCGCGAGCCCGACTCGCTCTAGTGCCTCCATCGCCCGCTGCCGCCGTTCGCGCGCCGGAACCCCTGCGTACATCATCGGCAGTTCCACATTCTCCAGCGCCGTAGTCTTCGGCAACAGGTTAAAGTTTTGAAAGACAAAGCCAATCTTCCGGTTGCGGACATCCGCCAACTGGTCTTCCGACAGGCTTGCCACGTGAAATCCATCGATTACGTACTGCCCAGACGTCGGCAAATCCAAACAGCCAATCATGTTCATCGCCGTCGACTTTCCAGATCCGGACGGGCCCATAATCGCGACAAACTCCCCGCGCTCCACGGTCAAATTGACCCCATCGAGCGCGCGAATCGTCTGGTCTCCAATCACGTACTCGCGAACCAAGTCGCGGATTTCAATCAGGGCGCTCATTACCCACGCCCCCCACCAGATGAGGCACCTCCGCCAGCTCTGCTAAAACCGCCACCGCCGGCAAAGCCACCGCCAGCAAAGCCGCCAGCGGTCATGCCGCGGCCGCCAAATCCGCTACCTGTACTGCTGCTCGCCTGCACAACAGCCGCAGCCGTCGCGCTCGGCAACTCAAGCAAAATTTTCTCCCCAGCTTGCAGCCCACTCGTAATCTCGACTGAACTGGTACCCATGAGGCCAACTTGCACCGGTTGGAAGTAAAATCCTGCCGGAATACTGGAATTGGATTTCGATTTGCCGGCAGCCGCCGCAAACCCAGACGACGACGATCCACCCGCAGCACCGGACGCACCCGCCGACGCCCCACCGGCCATCCCAGCCGTGCCACTGCCTTTGGTTCCGCCGCTTTCATTCGTGCGGCCTCCAATACTACCACCCGAACCGGCGGCGGAATTGCCGAACCCACCACTCCAGCCACTCGTGGCCGTCGTGTTGCCGCCAGCGGATCCGCTCCAATTGCCCTGGAAGCTGCTATTCCCAGCCCCCGCCGCCGCGCCTGTTGCCGATTGGCTGGAGGCCGACTTGGTCCCCTGGACGTATACGCCTTCGATAGAGCCGACCTGGTGCAGCGCAATGGCCGGCACGGTCAGGACGTGCGAGTGCTCTGCGGTCTGAATCGTGGCACTCGCGCTCATGCCCGGCTTGAGCTTGCCAGACGAGTTGTCAATGGTCGCCATCACGGTATACTCCGTCACGTTAGAGACCACCTGTGGCGTCGGATACACCTGCGTGATGGTCCCCGTAAATGTTTGATTCGGGTACGCACCAACTGTAAACGTCACCGACTGTCCGGATTGAATAGAGCCAATCTGCGACTCGCTCACCTGCAGATTTACCTGCAAATCGTGCGCGTTTAAATCTTCCATCTCAATAAATCCACTGGATCCAGACGAGCTCGAACTACTCCCCGAGCTACTGCTGCTACCCTGTCCGGGCGCTTCGCCAACCTGACCGTTGACCGCTGTAATCACACCATCAATCGGCGCCTTCAACACCGTCTCACTTTCCGCAAGCTGTGCCGACTGCAAGGACGCCTCAGCGTTGGCGACCGACGCCTGTGCACTCGCGACGCTCGACTCATCCGATTTAATTGTAGCCGCAGTCACCGGCTGTTCATCATTTTTCAACTGCAACTGCGCCGCCTGCAAATTCTGCTGCGCAGTTGTAATCGCGTTTTTCGCATTTTGCAGCGTCGCTTCGTCGCTCGTCCTGTCGTTGTACTCCGCCTCAGCCGTCTTCAGATTCTGCTCTGCTTCATTGACGGCCTCTTGATTCTTTTGCTCTGTCGACTGCTCGTTCGCCTGGTCATTCGCAAGCTTCGTCTCGTCGGCCTGCACCGTCTGCTGGTCTTGCGTCACCTGGTTCTGCGCGTTTTGTACCGCCGTGTAAGCCGTATTCAAGTCGTTATATTCGCTTTGCGCATTGCTCACCTGTGTGGAATACGGGTTCGATCCGCTAAAGCCCCCATCCGCCCAGCTATTAAATCTCGCCTCTGCGGTCTGATAGGCCTGGTACGCCGCCTGCACCTGTGCCTCGGTGACGTTGCCGTACTGTGCCTGTGCATCCTGAAGACTTTGTTGGTCCTTCTTCAAAGTCGCCTGGTCGTTCGCCAAGGTCTGCTGGTCTACCGTGACAGTGTCACTCGGCGTATTCAGCGCCTCCTCCGCTTGCGTCAGCGCGTTCTGTGCCGATTGCACCTGCGCCTCGGCACTCGTGCGGTCGTTATATTCTTTCAACTGTGTCTGATAGCTTTGCTGCGCCTGCGTCACAGCGGTCTGCGCCTTTTGAATATTCAACTTGTCCGTCGCAATTTGCGCCGGTGTCGCAGTCCCCTGCTCATCCTGCGCCAATTTCGCCTCTGCAGAACTCAGACTCGCATTCGCCTGTTTGACACCCGATTCGGCCTGCTTCACTTGAATCTGTTCCGTCGAGTCGTCTAGCTTGGCCAATACCTGACCCTTCTTGACCTGCTGCCCAACCTTCGCGTTCAACGCCGTCACTAACCCGCCCGACGTCTGGAAGTTGAGGTCTAATGCAGTCGGTGCCTGAATCGTGCCAGACGTGCTGACCGACTGACTCACATTGCCGTAGCCTACGGTGTACAACTGTGTCGCCGACACCGGGCTCGTCTGATGGAGCTTCGCCATCGTGATCGGAATACCCGCCCCCAACACAATGACCACTGCTGCACCCGCATAAATCCATTTGCGCCGCCTGCGCTTCAAAAAGGGCTGCACAAATTCTGAGTTTCCTTGTGGGCTCACACCCATCTCATCGACTCCCCTTACACCATGTCAATTCCCGTAAGGCCCCGTCATCTTACAACCGATGTGTCTAATCTGTCAGAAGTTTACGAGACAAAGGGCGATACATGGCCAAAGCGTAGCGAAAGTATGTTGAATTTGGATTGAAATTGCTAAGGTAGGAAAGTGTTTGCTAGAGGGGAAACAAAAAAGTAAGAAGCTGTGACGACACAGCTTCTTACCCAGCTTGCGATACCTTAAGAGGTTTTCTTCGACTGCAGTTGTTTTTGCATCGCCTGCAGACCCTTGTAAGCCGGATCGGATTTCTTAACATCCTTCAGGCCGTTTGCAACAGCTTGTTTCGCCGCTGCGACATCACCTGCGGTCTGCTCAGCAATCGCGAGGTTCCACCAGCCATAGCCGTACGTCGGGTCGGCTTTCGTCGCCTTTTGGTAATACGGAATCGCCGATTTCGCGTCGTTCTTGTCGCGCAGATAAATGTTGCCGATGTTGTTGTACGGAACAGCAGACTTCGGATCTAACGCGGCTGCTTTCTTGTAGTACGCAATCGCCGCCGTGTCGTCCCCGTTGACGTGGCTAGCAACACCTGCGTTCAACTGCGCCTGTGCGTCATTGGGCTTCGACTTCGCCGCATCCTGATACTTCTTCAGGTTTGCGGAACCCTGATACTGCTGTCCACCCTCAACGATGGTCTTCGTGCCTGTTGTCGAATTCGTAATCGTCGTCGAGGCTTCGTTCGTCGCACTCGAGTTCCCCGTAGTCCCGGACGTACCGTTTGTTGTATTGTTCGCTGCACCACAACCGGTCAACACGAGGATTGCCAGCGCTGCTGCACCTACGGTTCCATATAAGCGTTTCATCCATCCACCACTCCCCTAGAGAATCAACGACAGGTTCTAGTTCCCATTGCGCGCGGACTCTCATTGGTCCTTACGATGCGAACAGACCGCAGGAATTATACACCATTAAGCAGTCTGCTTGTCCGCGTATACCGTACCAAAATCGACGGGATTCGTCATCCGTTCTGCGCAAATTCACAACATCTCCCAAGTTTTGAACCACGGCATGGTCATAGCCTTCGAGGTCGATTCGCAAAAGTTGGGGGTCGGTGGTTGACATCTCTGGAAGCAAAAACGAGCTGAGATGCCAATCCACCGCACATCGAGTGAAACCCTGGTTCTCTATCCAACCGCGCTACGAGAGGGGTCACATCCCCACGCCCGGACCGCTACTCGGTAGCGCCGGCGTGCGGTCTTTTCGCGGCTTGCGTTTGAATCGCTGAATCATATTGTCCAACATCACATAGACGACCGGCACCAACACCAGCGTGACCATCGTCGAGAACGCCAGGCCAAACGCAATGACCGTGGCCATCGAGGACAACGTTTCGGCGCCCTTGCCATAGCCAATGACGAGCGGCATCATGGCGAGAATCGTCGTCACCGTGGACATCACAATCGGGCGTAGACGAATCGGCCCCGCTTCCACCAGCGCTTCGGGCAGCGTACGCCCCTGCTTGCGCAAGTGGTTCGTGTAGTCAATCAAGACAATTGCGTTATTGGCGATTAACCCCATCACCATAATCACGCCAATCGCCGAATCCAAATTCAACGAGCGGTGCGTGAGGAATAGCCCCAACGCTGCCCCGATAAAGGTCGGCGGCAGACAGAACATGATGACCAGCGGCGTGAGCAGCGCCTCAAACAGACTCGCCATCAACATGTACAAGAGCAAAATGGAGAATCCGAAAGCGACTGCCATACCGACAAACGCACTCGTCAAGAAAGCGCCGTTCTGACCAAAGCCGACATAATATCCCTGCGGCACGCGAATGCTCTTGAGTTCTTTGCTCAGCTCCGCCTGCACTCGGCCTGACGTCACGCCGTATGGTGTGGCGCTCACCGTGACAGAGCGTTCGCCGTCCACGTGCGAAATCTGCGGTGGCTCCTGCGAAGAAGTCAGGTTCCCCAGTTGCGTGACCGGGACGAGATCGCCACTGTTGTTCTCCACTTGTATCTCCGACAAGTTGTTCAAGTTCTGCGAGTAGGACTGCGGCAATTGAACCACAATGTCGTACTGCTGGCTGCCCTCAAAGAACGTCGACGCCTTGGTACCTTGGAACGCTGTGCGCAAGGTCGATTCGACCTGCTGTGCACTCAGACCAAACTGCGCCAACGCCGCTTGGCTGATATTCAACTGATAATCGGGCGTCCCTGTTTGTGTTTGATTGTCGACATACTCCAGGCCCGGTGTCGACTTCATAATCTTTTCGACTTGGTTGCTCAAAATCTGCAGCGTTTGGTTGTCGGGCCCTTGAATCTGCACGGCAATGTCGTCTGATCCAGGCCCGCTTCCATTCGCCGACCCGGGTGACACGAGGATTTGCGCCCCTGGGATGTCACTCACGACATTGCCAAAATCGTGCGCCATCTGACTGATATCTTTCGTCGTGACGCGATTCGCGAACGTCAAATTGATGGTCGCCTGGTTGGTCTGGGCCTCTGCCCCGTACGACGATCCGCCAATTTGGTCATCGATTTGTTGAATCCCTTGCATCTTTTTCTTGGCCAATGCCTCGACTTGTTCGGTCACTTGCTTGGTCGTGTCTAAGTTCGTCCCGTCTGGTGTTTTAATGGAGATGGAAATCTGCTGATTTCCGACATTCGGCACCAGTTCAAACCCAATCGACGGTACCAGCGCAAAGCTCAAGACAAGCATCCCTGTAGCGGCCGCCACCACCGTTTTGCGGTGGTTCAAACTCCACTGCAGCACCTTCTTGTAAATGCGGGTCAAATCGTACATGCCTCGCCCGACCCAGTCAAACGGTGCCCAAACGCGAAATGGCGCGGTCTTCCCAGGAATCGTCTCTTCCATTTCAAAACGCCGGCCACGCAACAGCCGTGACGCCAACATCGGTGTGAACGTCAGCGCGACGAACAGCGCCGCGATATGTGAGAAGCTCACCGTGAGCGACAACGGACGGAACAACTGCCCGGCGATACCTGGCACAAAAATGGATGGCGCAAAGACGCAAATCTGCGCAAGCGCCGCCACCACGACGGCCAAGCCGACCTCTTTGGTCCCCCGTTTCGCCGCTTCAATCGAATCGATGCCCGCTTGTCTCGCCCGGAAAATACTCTCCAGTACGACAATTGAAAAGTCGACCAAGGAGCCTAGGCCGACCGCCAGACTACCCAACGTCACGGAGTTCAATGACAAATTGCTAAAGTACATCAGCGCAAACGTCGCCAATGTCGCGATAGGAATCGCCACCGCGACGACCACCGTCGTCCGAATGCTCCGCAGAATTAACAAGATGACCAGGATACCAAAGATGAAGCCAAGAATCGTGTGATTCACGACTGTGTCAACCGTATCCCGAATCGACTGCGCGCTGTCCGACAACACCGTCAGATGCATCCCTTGCGGCAGTTGAGTCTCCAGTTGTTGGACCTCTTTATGCACTTCGTTGGAGACCGTGACGGTATTCGCGTCACTCGCCTGGGAAACAGATAGTGTGACGGCCGGTTTGCCGTTGACCGACGAAATCATCGTTACCGTCTTGTTGCCGTCTTCTACGTCCGCAATATCCTGAAGTTGCACCGTGCCACCGCCACTTAAGGGAATCGGGACACGATTCAACTCGTCTGCCGACGAGAACTCACCATTGACGTGCAGTGGAATCTGTAACGAACCCTTTTGTACTTGTCCCGCGTCAGTCGAGAGGTTGTCTCCTTGCAGCGCCTGAACGACTTGCTGGATGGATAAGTGATAGTACTGAAGCCTGTCCGGTTTCACATTGACCGTGATTTGTCGGGTCAAGTTACCCGCTGGCGTCACGCCCGCCACGCCGTTTAACTGCTGCAGCGCAGGTTTCACCACATCGATGGCTTCGTCGCTAATCGCTTGCTGTGTCTGACTTCCGTAGAGGGACAAGGTCATGATTGGTTGACTACTCGGGTCAAACTGCTCGACCCCAGGCGTTCCCGCATCACTTGGCAGTTGGCTTTGTGTCTGCGAGACAATGCTGCGCATCTGATTGAGCGCCTCATCCAAGTTCGTCCCATAGTTGAACTCGACAATGACCAAACTGCTGCCTTGTGTCGAAGTAGACTGAATCTGGGACACACCCGACAGGCCTTCTAATCCTTGCTCTATCGGATCCGTCACCTGTTGCTCCACAGCCTCCGGCGATGCACCAGACCAGGAAGTGGCGACTGCAGCCACAGGCAAATTCAATTTTGGATACAATTCCTCCGGCAGTTGAAATACCGAAAAGATACCCACAATGACTACGGCAATCATAATCATTGTGATAGTCACCGGCCGGCGAATTGAGAAATTCGCGATTTTCACCCATCTATCTCCTATCTATTGTTTGGCAACAACAGCTGAGCCATCTTTGGAGACGACCTTGACCTTATCCCCGTCCGAGAGCAGGTTTTGCCCTTGCACGACAATTTGATCGCCGACTTTGAGGCCACTGGTGATCTGATATTCCGTACTCGACATAGAGCCTACCTGAACAATGCGGCTATGGACCACACCCTTGTTCTCCACAAAGACTTCCTCGGCACCACCTTGTAAACTAAGCACCGCGTCCGCTGGGACGAGAATCACTTTCTTGCTGCCCTGGTCGACCAACTGCGCCTGCACTTGTAGCCCCGGTAAAATCTGCGAGTGTTTCCCAGGAATCGTGACGTCCACTGCGTATTGATTGGTGGACTGGTCGAGCTGTGGATGAATGGTCATCACCTTGCCGGAAAAGCTTTGGTTCAGACTCGGCACAGACACATTGACCGCCCCACCGACGTGCACTTTCCCGATATCGGATTCCGGCACATTAATGGTCACCATCACCGGGCTGGTGGTGGCAATCGTCAGCAAACTCGTCTGTGGACCCACCTGCTGACCGACCTGCGCGCCAACGGCTTGCACCACGCCAGAAATCGGCGACACGACCTTGCCGTCCTGAATCTGCACCTGCAAGGTCTTCTGAGCCGCATCCGCCTGGGCTTGGTTTTGCCGCAGTGTGCTTTCTGCGTTGTCCACAGTCTGCTTCGCCTGTGTTTTATCCGCCGCGATTTTCTTCGCCATGTTGAGCGCCGTCACGGCCGCGTCATACTGCGTCTGCGCCTGCTTTAGCGAAGCCTCCGCCGCCGTCACCGCCACTTTGGCCTGCTGCGCGGTGTTGCTGTCACTCGCCGGTGGCGCCGCATCGGCAACGCCCTTCTGCGCATTCGCCAGATTCGCCTGCGCTTGCGCAACCGCACTCTGCGCCGACGCCACACTTTGCACACCGCTGTTATATTGCTGCTCTGCCTGCTGCAGTGTGTTGTACCCGTTACTCAAGTTTTGGTAAATCGTTTCATCAGCCGATACGAGTGACGCATACGGGTTTGTACCCGCAAATGCCCCATCTTGCCAGGCTTGATAATGGGATAGTGCTTCTTGATAGGCTTGAGAGGCTTGCTGTACCTGATCTTCGGTGATGCTTCCGTACTCTTGCTGGGCTGTATCGAGCGACTGCTTCAAGATGGTCAAATTACTTTGCGCAATATCGAGCTGCTTCTGTGCGGAGGTCAGCGCCTGTTGATCCGCCTGGACCACAGCCTGTAAGGCCGAGCTGTCCTCCGGTGTCGTCGCCGTTCCACTCAAGGTCTGCTGCTCCTGCAATTGCGCTTTTTGTAAATTCACTTGCGCCGTTTTCACCGCAGCCGCCTGCTCTGTCACGGCGCTTTGAGCGGATGACACTTGTTGTTCGGCGTTGATGTTGTCGTTATACATCGCCTGAGCGTCCGCGTACTGCTGTTGCGCACTGAGGACCGCCGCGTTCGCCTCTTCTGCCTGGTTCTGCTGCTGGACGACGGTAGACGGATCTAATGCCGCCAACGTCTCCCCCGCTTGCACCTTCTGGCCGACGCGCACATTCAACTGCGACAGCTTCCCGGACGCCGCCGGCGCCAAGGTCGTTTGAATATATGGCGTCACGGTACCTAAATACGTATCGCCAATCGTCTGTTTCGACATCTGAACCGTTTGGATGCTGACGGCCTCCGGAGGCAACGATACCTGTTTTGCCGATGCGCCCGTCACGCCACATCCAGCCACCCCACCACCGACGAGCATCATTACGCCGATGAACAGGAGTGATTGCTTTCCTGCATGCTTCCCCATTTGTTGTAGCCCTCTCTTATGTTCGTTTCTACGAAGTTCACTTCACTTCTACTTCAGTGTACTTCTGTGAAGGGATATTTCTCTGTGTTGAGATTCATGATGCGTTGAATAATTTAGTAACTATAGCATTCATTATGCGGACTCATACTTCCTTTCGCAATAAAGATTCATAGGTATGTGTGAAGGATATGGGGCAATTGTGGATTCCTGAAAAAGTCACGATAAAATCTCGATAGACGTAAATTACGAAAGGTGTGAGGATACCAGACGCTGCACCGCGACATGAAATCTGCCGACCCTCAGATACTCCTCAAATAGATTAACAGGCACGGGCCGCCTATACAAATACCCTTGCACTTCGTCACAGGCTTGCGCCTGTAAGTACTGTAACTGCTCCACAGTTTCTACGCCCTCCGCGATGACAATCAGTTTCAGTTGATGTGCCAACCGAATCACAGCGCGGACAATTTGGGTGGAACTGGCGTGATGGGGTGCACGACTGATAAACGACTTGTCCAACTTGATGCCGTCCACATCGAGCCGCTCTAACCAGCTAAGCGAAGAATATCCTGTGCCGAAATCATCCAAGTAAATCGCAATGCCCAAGGCCCGTAACTGCCGGATAGCCTCATCAGGCAAGGTCTCTTCTGGGAGGATAGACGTCTCCGTCACTTCAAATTCGAGCCACTTCGCGCCAATCTGATATTGACGCAACAGGGATTGCACAATATCTACAAAGTCGCAGTCGAGCAGTTGTTTCACCGAGACATTCATCGATATTCGTATCTGAGGAAGACCGGCATCACGCCACTCACGAAGCTGACGGCACACCGCTTCGAGCACCCAGTTGCCCAAAGGAATCATGGAATTCGTATCTTCAGCGATGCGGATAAATTGAACTGGGGGGATGGCACCCAAAATTTTGTGCTGCCAGCGAAGGAGCGCTTCAGCGCCAATCATCTGCCCGGTCATCGTATCGATTCGAGGTTGATAGTAAAGGACAAACTCGTTGTTTTTAAGCCCCTTCACGATATCATTCGCCAACCGCTGACGCCGATAGTTCCCAGCACCATGCGTCGGCACAAATCTTATAAACCGGCTCCACAGGCGACCACCAAGCACGCCCTCACCCCCTCTATTCGTGAACAAAAAGTTGAATCAACCAAATTCCAACCAAAACCCAAGCCAACATCCTCCCCGAATGACCGGTGGACTTAGAAATGCTACTGCGTTCCATGGCGAATGGTAAAGTGGCAAATCGCCACCACGATTCCCAAATGCCGTCTCGGGAACCTGTATGACTTAAATTTGAAAGAAGACGTTTGTGTCTATTTGCCGCAGTGAATGTATTCCAAACCTGATACAGTACAGATACGTTTGATTCGGTTACAACGATACGGTTTGACGAACTCCAAACCTTATATTTGGCAAATCAGTGGAAACGCTGAGACGCAAAGCTACGGGTCTAAGGGCATTCTGCCTATGATCGCCGGGTTGCTAACAACTTAGAATCTTGTTGAGCAATCCTACCCGTTTAGGATTGCTCTTTTTTGAATTCAGCAGGTTTAGCACCCTTGTTGCGCTGGAAATCGTCGGGGGGATAAAGAATGGATATCTCAGTTCGAGTGGACAAAGCATTCAGTTCAACTGTCCTAGCAATCGTGGGCGAAGTGGATTTTCCCACAGTCGATCAAGTGCTCTCTCTGATGGACAAGCATAGATTGGACAACGTCGTTCTCGACTGGAGTGGCATCAGTTTCATTGATTCTACAGGTATCGGCCTGATTCTACGCGCCATCATGGAGATTCGGGAGGCGGGTGGTCAGATAACCATCGTTTCCATCCCGACGCCAATCGAGCAGGTTCTCGAGGAGATGGGCGTTATGGACATCATCTGTGAATTCATGAAGGAAAACGTATGAAGACAAACGAGCTGTTACATCAATTCCGAAAGTACCTCAATACTGTAGATGACTCGGGGCACGAGTTACAGGCGGCCGAGTTTATTCAAAAAATGCTCCTGGACGATAAGATTCCACCATGCCCGTCTCTATCGTGTGCAGGCATCTCACTGCCCGCGTATCGACTCAGCGGAGATTACTACGATTTTATTTACGATTCCGTCAACGGCCGCTACTGGATATTTGTCGGCGATGTCATGGGCAAAGGCATTCCTGCATCGCTACTCATGGTCATGGTCCGCGCCACCGTTCGCGTATTGACCCATTACAACCAGAAGCCAAGCGAACTCGTGCGTAATGTAAACAACTTTCCAACTGGTAAAGGGTGGTTATTGCCCAGGAGGAAGACCCACTAATTGGTTTAATACAAGCAAGCCAATGAGTATAGAACGCGGATTTGGCTGAACAAACATGAGCGCTAGCCATCAAACAAACAGCCCACCACTAAACACTCGACATCGTGCAACAGGCAACAACTATAAATAGAGGAAACTCTCGCTTGACTTCTCCAAGTTACAGGAAGAAAATATTCCATGGCTAAATGATTCTAAGAGAGAATGAAGAGGGGATTCTGGAGGTGAAAAATGTCCATATCCGGCAAGAAGTACAACAGCACTTTGTATGAACTCATTTCCACTTACCGTGATCTTGCACTGTGTATTTCCCACGTCGTCAAACCTCTCGTCGAGGATGTCGGCCTCACGATGTTTCAATTTCGTCTCCTCGTTTGTCTATACGAAGGCGGAACGAATTTGACTGAGCTTGCTGAGCGAGTGCACGCGTACAAGGGATACACAAGTTCCGCTGTCGATGTGCTGGTCGCAGCACACTTGGTCACCCGGCAATATCCCGAATCTGACCGAAGATCCGTTTACTTGGAAATCACGGATGATGGAAAACATGTACTAGATCAGATTTTGGATACGGACACACCATTCTACCAGCGGTTATCTTCTGCTTTCCAGCTGTCAGAAGCAGAATTACAACGCCTTATCGCGTTGCATCGAAATGTCATCTCGAACCTTGTTGATGGAAGGAAAGAATGTCTATGAAAAAGGGTGTGGCAAGAGGTTTACAAATCGGCGGTGGTGTCGTTGTCGTCGCCGCAATTGTCTTTGGCGGCATGTACTGGAACCACACGCGTCAATACATCTCAACCGATGACGCATATATCGATGGACGCCAATATACGATTTCCTCTCCCGTTTCTGGGAAAGTTGTTGATTGGCAAGGAACCGTTGGGGCGACATTCGCACCGAATAGTCCCGTCGGAGAAGTAGAGGAACAGTCAGGCGACTCGACTTCAACCGTTCCCATTCCGGCACCAGCAGATGTATCCATCATTCAACAGGATACCGCAGACAACGAATTTGTCGCAGCAGGGACGCCCTTGGCGTACGCGTACGACATGAACAAATTGTGGGTCACCGTGAACGTGAAAGAGACGTTGATTCACGAAGTGCACGTGGGCCAGCCGGTGGATATCGATATTGATGCATATCCAAACCAGACGTTCCACGGCACGGTAGCACGCATTGGGCTCGCCACAGGTAGCACGTTGTCCATGGTGCCGAGCACTAGTAACAATGCCAACTTCACAAAGGTTACACAGATTGTCCCAGTGAAAGTCACATTCACGACCTACCCAACTGAACCGATTGTTCCTGGGTTTGATGTCACGGCTCACATTAAAAAGACCGGAAACTAAAACCGGCCAGCGTGACTTTTGCTCAGAGAGGAGGGGGAAAGATTGAGCGCGAATCCTGCAAGTGCCGTTCAGACGCAGGTAAAGGCCCCATATTTACAACTATTCATCGTACTCATGGGTTCCTTTATGGCCATTCTCGATACCAGTGTCGTCAACGTGGCGATTCCAAAAATGGAGGTCGCACTCAACGCGAACACGACGAGCATTCAGTGGGTGTTGACGGGTTACATGCTGGTGACAGGTATTATTGTCCCAACGTCAGGCTGGCTGATTGATAAATTTGGTCCGAAGAAAGTGCTCATCGCTGCCCTCATCGTATTCACGATTGCCTCAGCGCTCTGCGGCATGTCGTGGAACTTAAGCAGTATCATCTTCTTTCGGATTCTCCAGGCAGCTGGTGGCGGTCTCTTACAGCCATTGGCCCAAACGATTATTTACCGCGTGTTCCCGCGCGAACGCATCGGTGGCGTCATGGGACTGTTCGGCGTGACCATCATGGCAGCGCCCGCATTTGGCCCGCTGCTCAGTGGCTATTTTGTCGAGTATTCGTCGTGGCGACTGATTTTCTTCGTCAATGTTCCAATTGGCGTGATAGCCACTTTCATGGCCATGACGTTCATGCACGAGTTCTCGCACCAGGCTAAAGCGTCCTTGGATGTCATCGGCCTCACGTTTTCAACACTTGGCTTTTTTGCATTGCTCTACGGATTCAACAACGTCCCTGACCATGGCTGGGGTTCAACGGTTGTCCGGGTCTCAATCGCCATTGGCGTCGTATCGCTCATCTGTCTGGTCATTACCGAGTTGCGCGTGGAAAACCCGCTGCTTCAGCTACGCGTCCTAAAGAACTATACATACACGATGAGCCTGATTATCGTGTCGATTCTTAGTGTGGCGTTGTTCGTCGGGATTTTCTTGCTGCCGTTGTATTTGCAGAACATCATGGGTTATTCACCCATGCGAGCCGGTTTATTTATGACCCCTGCGGCACTCGCTTCGGCGGTCATGATGCCTATCAGTGGTAAGTTGTTCGATAAAATTGGTGCTCGACCCTTAGGGCTCGTCGGATTGGCGATTCTGACCGTCTCAACGCTTGGGTTCACCACGCTGACGGCTACCTCGACGTCCGGCCATATTCAACTGCTCTATATCGTAAGAAGCATCGGAATGGGCCTTGCCATGATGCCTATCATGACGGCGGGTACGACTGCACTGGTCGCTGTAGCGCCACACTTGGTCTCACAGGCGGCCGCAGTAAACAATACCGTTCGCCAAGTTGCATCTGGCCTTGGTACTGCGATATTGACGGTATACATGTCCAAGAGGGAGATTATCCGGACATCTCAGCTGTCAGATCACTTAAACCCTGGTACGCCACAGGGCTTACAGCTCACGGGACTAATTCATCAACTGAGTTCCCAAGGGCTATCCGCAGCTGCGGCACAGTCAGAAGCGATAAGCCTCATTTCTGCCTGGATTCAGAAAACGAGTTTCGTCTTAGGCATGAATGATACGTTTTTTATTTCCACCATCCTCGCGGGATTAGCTTGGTTTGCCACCATCTTTATCTACCGAGGAAGAAGAAAAGTAAAACCGACACCAGTCAAGGGACAGCAACAACAGTCTCTAGCTGCCGAATAATGTTTGGAGGGATCTGAATGGATACACAAACCTCGCTGAATTCCGAGATTGGCTTAGGCAACAATAGCGGGAAGAACCCACGCCGCAAGTGGATTCTAGCCGGCATTGCCGTCATCGTCGTACTCGGTGTGGGCATTGGCATCGCAGAGCGCCCAAGTGCGTCCGCTGCAGAAATTCCACCGAGCGACTTGTATCAGGTACACTCGCTCGCAAGTAAGAAAACCATCTCCACCGAAGGAACCGTCCAAAGTGCCTCCGAGGTCAATCTCTCGTTCCAGGGCCAAGGCGGTAAGGTGACGAGTGTCAAGGTGAAAGTGGGCGATCACGTCAAAGCCGGCCAAGTCATCGCCACCTTGGATGACTCCGCGACCAAAAACGCCGTTCAGCAGGCCCAATCAGCACTGGATCAAGCGGAAGCAGGCGTTTCCCAAGCTGAGGGCAACGTGGCTCAGGCACAAGGCAATGTAGCAGAAGCACAGGCTGGTTTGGTCAAGGCAACGGAAGGTGCAACACCTGCCACAAAGAGTGTGGCTGAGTCGAACGTTGAAAAGGCACAGGCCGCATTGACAGCTGCGCAACAGCAATATAAAGACCAACAGGCTGCTTACAATGACCGTACGACGGCTTATCAACAACTGGTCGCTGCTCAGAACGCTGCTCAGGAAGCCAAAGCGGCACTGGACACCGCACAAGCTAACCAACAGTCGCAGATTGATGCGGCACAACAAGCTTTGACGGCTGCTCAGAATAACCTGCAGACGGCGGAGACCAACCTGCAAAGTGCACAACAGAAAGACGGGAATATCACGGAGCAGCAGGTAGACGAGGCCTATCAAAACTACCAGGAAGCTCTGTCACGTTTCGATAGTTACCAAAAGACCTATGGTGACGCAAATAATCCATATGCTTCACAGTTACAAAACTATGAGTCGGTTTATGAGGGTTTGAATCAAGGATATCAGGAGCTACAAAGTGACCAGACTGCATACAACTCCGCTGTTGCCGCAGTCGCACAAGCAAAGGCACAATTAACGTCGGCACAAAACGGTGTATCGACGGCTCAAGCGCAATACGATGCTGCGGAGAAAGCTTTGCAGACAGCTCAAGCGACCTATAATGACCGTACCGCTGCCAAACAAGCATTGGATGCTGCCCAAAGCCAGGTGCAACAGGCTAAAGCTGCGCTAGCCAACGCACAAGCTGCTTACAAACAAACGGTAGAACCTGCTGATAAAGGTACAGTTGACTCCGCAAAGGCAGGTATCCAAACTTCGCAGGCTGGTGTCAAAACTGCCGATGCGGGCGTCCAGGCGGCGGAAGCTCAGGTGAAATCTGCTCAAGCTGCCCTCAACAACGCCGAGCTAAATGAGAGTTATATGACGCTCAGAGCACCAGTAAGTGGCGTCATTACCGACAAAAACATCCAACCGGGAGACACAGTTTCACCGGGGCAGACGGCATTTGTATTGGATGTACAACAAATGCAAGTTGCACTGCCGATTAGCGAATCTCAGATGCCATATGTTCACCAAGGACAGAAGGTCACATTCACGGTACCCGAGATCCCTAACAAAACATTTACGGCGACCATTTTCCAGGTCGACCCGACGCCCATCGAGGGTAATGGGGGATCGTATCAGGCGCTAGCAACTGTAGACAACCCGACTTCAAGTCTTAAATCGGGGATGACAGGACCTGTGAGCATTGATGTCTCCGGGCAGCAGGATACCATGGTTGTACCGGCTATTGCGATACACAATGAGAACGGACAACAAGGTGTCTATCTGTATGACCCAAAGGCCACAAAGAGCGAAAAGGCACAAGCCTCACAGCTTGGGTTACCAGAGAACGTCATATTCCAACCTGTCAGCGTTCAGAGTGAAAGTGGATACCAAGCTGAAGTCACTTCGGGCCTAAATGACGGCGATAAAGTGGTTCTTGGAGAAGGTGCCTTTTTGGTTGGTGATAACGGTACGGTGGACGAGAGCTAAAGAATATATCTCGAGCAATATTTTTCCTGGTCCCGCCTTTCGAACGATAGGCGGGACTCTTTCATAAGACTTCTGCCGCCACATATAGTTGTCCACCTATCACAATTGTCAATGAGCAGCCAATTACAGCAAAATCCACTTTTAATCATTTGAAAAAAACAGGTGAATAAAACAATGCTGTATATGGAGTTTTGAAGGAGCGAAGTTCTAAAAGGAACACATTTCCTTTTAGGCATAAAAAAAGCGCCCGAAGGCGCTTCAAAAACCAACAGATTATACGACCAACCCACCAACATTAATGGCTACTCCCCAATTCGTGCTAGCGGTGTTTTGAACAATGATTGTTAGAATACCATTGTTCAAGGATACTGCTGTCACAGATAGCGGAGACCCAGGAGTTACATAATAAGCAGGTGTTCCAGTTGTGCCGATACTTACTCCAGTATATTGACCATTATTGATATTGAATGCAAGTGACCACGACTGTGCCTCTGTTGGTAGACCCCCAATCGAAAAGACTGCCTCTGAATTTGGGCTCACAGTTCCACTTACAAATGCATTTACCTGAGCTGGACTTGCAACCATTTCACAACATCCCCAAACATGTGATTTTTTGTAGCTTGGCCAAGCCACGCTCACATCATATGGCGAGTAAGTGTTATGTGTAACCACGTATGTCTCGTCGAGATTAATGCATCATCGATGTTATCTATAGGTATCTAAAGATTGCCTCTAATCTCCTTAGCAATCTCAAGTACTTGCTTATCCATTTGAGCCAGGACATTCTTAGCTGGTGCATATTCAGGTGCTCTACGAAGGACTTCTGCATAAAGCTTCCTTGCTTCAATCCAAATTCCACTAAGACGGTGCTCATCCGCAAGATGTAACATAGCTTTGTACTCACCAATTGCCGGATCGGTAGCATACTTCCCTTTTGAAGACAATTCGAGTGACTTCGCAATATGTTGAATAGCGGATTGTAGGGACACCACTTTTCGCAATTGGTACATTCCATACATGTACCATCCATCAACATAGTCTGGAAATCTTTGTGTCAGTCCAAACGCAAGAGATTCTGCTTGTGCTACGTCGCCCTTACTATCGAGCGCCCACACTAAATTTCTTTCAACTTCGGCCAGCGCTATAGAATTCTTAGATGCCGTTAAAAGCTCCCTAGCTCGTACAAGATGCCGGATAGCAGCATCCGGGTTTCCCAAAATGAGATGCTCACGACCGAGAAAGGAATGAGAGAGCACATCATCTGGGTACTGCTGAATGTGCTTTTCTAAAATCGAAATATTCCGTTTGAACTTTTGCTGCTTATTTACTTTGTTATCGTCGTACCCATCATGCAAAAACCGTATCTGAACTGGGTACACAGGAATCTGCTTTTTCTCCTTCGTAGCGAGTTGTTCGTGTACTGGGCGGAACCAAAGTTAGAGTCTTAGGTAGTGGTGTAAATTCCACGGCTAGATCTTGACGAAAAAGCCATCGAGTGCAATCTACTAAAAGTGTCGAGCAAATAGTAGAGGAGGCACATCGATGGCTTCTACAGACAAGATCGCACTTTTGGAGTTAATTCGCAAGATCGGATTAGAAGATGGTGATGTCGATTTTTTGAAGGAAGGGCTGAGAGTCCTAACCCAGGCGGTGATGGAGGCTGAAGTGAGCTCTTTGATTGGCGCTGAACGGTATGAGCGCAGTGAGAAACGCAGCAATAGCCGTAATGGTTACAGAGAACGGGAATGGGACACCCGTGTCGGAACGATTGATTTGCAGATTCCGAAGCTTCGGAAAGGAAGCTACTTCCCCAGCATGCTAGAGCCTCGGCGGAAAGCTGAGAAGGCGTTGCTGTCCGTTGTTCAAGAGGCGTATGTGCATGGTGTGAGCACCCGCAAGGTGGACGAGTTGGTTGAGTCTATGGGCATTCAAGGAATTAGCAAGAGTGAAGTATCTCGTATCTGCAAAGAGTTAGACGAAGTAGTGCAGGAATTTAAAAACCGCCCACTTGAGGGGACATACCCATATCTATGGTTGGATGCGACATTCCCGAGAGTCCGTGAAGGCGGACGAGTTCAGAGTATGGCATTTGTAATTGCAATTGGCGTGCGAGACACCGGTGAGCGTGAGGTGTTGGGGTTTGACATTGGGACTAGTGAGGACGGCTCGTTTTGGCTGACATTCATCCGAAGTCTGGTTGCGCGTGGGTTGCGTGGTGTACAGCTGGTAATTAGTGATGCTCACGAAGGACTGCGCAGTGCGATTGGCTCTGCGTTGACCGGAGCGACCTGGCAGCGCTGTCGAGTTCATACAATGCGCAACATCCTCAGCCAGGTGCCTAGAGCGTCGCAACCGATGGTCTCGTCTATTGTCCGGACCATATTCGCTCAGCCAACACAGGAAACAGCCAAACAGCAACTGGATGTGGTTGTAGAGCAACTTCGTGGAAAGTTTCCAAAGGCGATGGATGTCTTGGAACGTGCAGAGGAAGACGTGCTAGCGTACATGGCATTCCCAAAGGAACACTGGAAACAGATATGCTCGACAAACCCGCTTGAGCGCTTAAATCGTGAACTCAGGCGACGCTTCGATGTCGTTGGTATCTTCCCGAACCGAGAGTCTGTCATTCGTCTAGGCGGAGCAATCCTCCAGGAACAGAACGATGAATGGATTGTAGCAAGGCGCTACTTTAGCCGAGAGTCAATGGCAAAACTCATGAGCACTCAAGAACCGCAATTACTGGCGCCAACGTCAGTTTTGCATAAATAGCCGACACGAAGTGGTTGCACTCAATTTACACCACTTGACGGGACACTACCGAACCAAAACAAGCCTCTTCCCAAGGGGAACATACGAGTCTCCCTACTTGGTGACATCACATCTCCAACAATATTCATTTGCAATATCTGCAGGGCAAATGTACCAGGCACAGCATTGTATTGCTCAGCAAATTTCCGAATCTTATCAGTATCCTCCTTATACAAGATTTCATCAGCGTCTACCGATATAACCCAATCCGTTTCAGCAAATGATAATGCGTAATTTCTTGCGGCAGCAAAGTCATCATCCCATTTAAAACAGTGTACTGGAATACCTAAATTTTGGACAGAGAATACCGTCCCATCGGTGGAACCAGTGTCAACAACCACAATCTGATCAACAGCTGGTTGAAGTGCAGTCAAACACTTTTCAATCGTTCTAATTTCAATTTTTACAATCAGCACGGCTTCAACAGTACAATGTGGCGTATCTAAAGACTTTTTGTACATATCCATGAATTTATTTTCTCAGACGATTATTCGCAACACAATTCTCATATAGTCATACTCTAGCATATCACTCGACGTTAGTTGCAAAAAACCCCGTTAGCGATAACTATTAATCCCGGATTTCGACGATTAGGTGATTGAGGTCATTGACCGGGGCATGTTTTCAAGTATTTGGTGGATTTGTTAGCGAACACGGCGAAATCATGGTACGGAACTAGAGCAATGGACACAATTCCCCCCTCCCCAAGCCAGGCTATGAACTCCACTTTTTCAATTGG
>NZ_JAFMTW010000051.1 GCF_017329615.1 Alicyclobacillus suci
TTTTCTCCAATCTCACATTCTACCAAAGAGGGGCGGATGGCTCATATTTTATGCCCCGGGGTGCCATCCCTTTTTACACAGTATATTGGACTCTACTTTGCCCAACGGGGTCGGATTTCCCATGATAGGGAAGGTCTAATGCATACATGTGCCAATTTTGTTGCATTTCCAAATCAGCTAGTAAATATCGATACTGTCGTGAGTCAGATCCAGCCGTATGCAAAAACACGATTGGTTTTCCATTCCCTGACTCTTCATAATAAACGACCGATTTCTCCTCTGAACTGGCAAAGTGGATATAACGACCGACAATTGCCGAAACATCATAAGATTTCTGTGAAGACAGACAAATATCAGATTGAGATTCTCTCGCAAAGCGCAACACAGATTCGATGAGTCCAACAAATTGAGCCCATTTCAACTCATCACCCTCAACAGTTACCTCTGGAAAATGTGCACGCATCGCGTTAAAAGTGTTGAAAAATGGAGGAGGTGTCGCCTGCATAAACTGCATCCAGTAATGTGGGGGAATTACCAGGTTCACATCAGGCACAGCTGTCCCGAAAGTGATGCGTCGAAACGTGTATTCACCGTCCTCCACACAACACATCACCACTTCGTCACCGACTGTGATGGAAAATTCAAAATTGGTTTCAGAAGCGTATAACCTTGCCTCTGCGTCCTGGTTACAACGCCGCTGCCATGCTTCAATCTCTTCAAACATCGCAATTCCTCCTTCCTATCTAATTACTGGTAACCACGACGCTCATGCCGGTGAACTTCATGTGGTAGACGATTTTAATGAAATCGACGTAGACTAACCCACTTCCGTAAAATCGACATCTTTAGTCTCTGGACCAGCTATTGCGCCAATCGTTCCAAGCAAAGCACCAATGAACAACAGGACTAGACTGCTAAATCGATATGGCATCAGGTGACCCAGCCAATCCATGAAAAATGCGTAAAATGAAGGAATAATCACGGAAACGCTAAATCCCAGTCCAAAGCCTGACGCCCTAACACCGGTTGAAAACCGTTCATTAATATACGTCACGATGACGCCCCACGGTGACGTTGCGATCGCCGCAAACACACAGACGACAAAGATCATGAGACCTAAGGACATCTCCTTGCCACTGAGAATGATGGCCAACAACGCCGTACCCAGTATTGCAATCGCTGGCCCCGCAATAATGAAAAACTTGCGACGCCCAATTCTTTGTCCAATCAAGCCGGCAACAATGTAACTAATAAAGAGAACCGCGTACGCTATCAACAGCGTCAGCGTCAAAGGGAATCCCGACATTCCTAAAAACGTCCCCAATATCGTAGTCGGAAGAACGAGTGTCACAATGTTCTGGGTCAGCCAAAAACCATTCATCATGACAAATACTTGAATAAAGCTACGCCCATTAGCTCCTTTAAAAGCACTAAACAGTGGAACCTTTGTTTTCTCCGATGATTCCCACACCTCGGATTCAGGTACATTTCGTAGATAATAGAGAACTAACCAAGCTGCGATGATAGATCCGATGATAAACGGGATGCGCCACCCCCAAACGTCGTAAGGGGACGTCGGACCTGCAACTGGAAATATCGCAAATGAAGCCATCCCGAGCAATGTGATTAAAATATACGCGAGGGGAAATGCTGCAAGAATAAAGGCGCCAACGAACCCGCGTTTGCTCTTCTCTGAATACTCTAGCGCAAGCGGGTGTGACCCGGTATATCCACCGCCCAAACAAACCCCGTCCAAGAAGCGAAGGATGACCAGTATCACATACGAGGATATTCCAATTGTGCTATGACCAGGAATTAGCGCTATCAGCAACGTTATTATAGAGAAACCCGTCACGGCACTAATAGTGGTTTTGCGTCGTCCAATTTTGTCACCAATCGCTCCAAACACGACCGCCCCAACGGGTCGCCCTAACAATGTCGTGATAAATACAAGGGATGTTAAAATCCCCTCTAGGCCTGCGGGCATCTGTTTTGGTTCAAAATACGCAAGTGCCGGCGTGAGAATCACAGTGGGAAGATAGATGTCGAACATATCAACAAATTCCGTGAAAAATGCACCTCGAATTGCGGAATTCCTCTTTTGCTGCAATTCATCCGTCTCAATGACCGCACTATAAGCCATTACAATGCCCCCCTCACCAATACATGACGTGTTCAACGTCTGTCCCAAATAAATTTCAATCAACATTACGTATGCGCTTTCATAAATTGCGAAACACTACTTTGTCCAGCCAAAAACGACGATTCATCCTGAGGAATAGGTTCCGTTCACCAGAACCTATTCCCATACGTGCTCCCCATGCCAGCAGGAACGCCACAATAGATGGTTACCTGCATGAAAATTTCCGTAATCTCTTCCTCCGTACAGCCATTCGTGATAGCACCTCGAATGCGTGAAGCCAATTCGTCGGGTCGATTTAACGCACTCAACTTGTTTCCCTAAATCCCTGCACAGTAAGCAGTTACCTCATTCCATCGTCCCGTGTCAGCTAGTAACAATCAGCAAATTTGCTGCTACCACACCTATATTGAATACAAAAATGTCGACTAAATAGAGTGTATTTATTTGCACAACGCATTCAGACATCGGTGTAACTGAAAAAGAAACACACTATCCTAGGTTGATTCCAATAAATTTTTCTTGAGTCATCTCTTCAATTGCGTACCGCACGCCTTCTTTACCAATGCCACTCATTTTGACGCCACCATATGGAATGTGATCAAATCTCCGAACTGAGGCATCATTAATCCACACGCCACCCGTTTCTAGCCGATCAGCAATACGCAATGCTCGAGAAATATCCTTCGTAAAAACCCCCGCATGAAGCCCCAAATCAGATTGATTGGCCATCGCGATGGCTTCTTCCTCTGTTTCAAATCGCATCACGCTAAGTACGGGGGCAAACACCTCCTGACAGACAACTTTCATTTCAGAAGTAACGTCACCCAAAATCGTAGGTTCAAACAAAGTTCCGTGACGAGTCCCGCCAGTAAGTACCGTTGCCCCCTGCGTGACGGCTTCCTTTACCCATTCTTCAGCACGTCTTGCGGCATCTTCTGTAATCATTGGCCCAACATCCGTAGTCTCATCCAATGGATTTCCAACTTTCAGCCCCTTGGCTCGAGAAACCAGTTTGCCTACCAATGCGTCATAAACAGAATTTTGAATATAAACGCGTTGTACAGAGATACAGGCTTGCCCGGAAGTGACGACTCCACCATTGACTAAAGCCGTTGCCGCTGCATCCAAATCTGCATCCTCAAACACGATGTTCGGCGCATTTGAACCAAGCTCCAATGTCACTTTTTTATGACCCGCCAACTCCTTTAACTTCCATCCCACAAGCCCACTGCCCGTAAATGTCACCCTCTGAACCCTTGCGTCCGTAACTAACGTTTCACCAAGATCCGGCCCAGTTCCCATGACAATGTTGAGGGCTCCTGCAGGCAAACCAGCCTCCTCAAACAACTGATATAACAGCACTGGGGAAATTGGTGTTTTCTCGGCCGGTTTGAGCACCACCGTATTCCCAGCAGCAATCGCGGGTGCGACCTTGTGCAAAACTAGGTTTAATGGAAAATTAAATGGCGTAATGGCAACCACAACCCCCAGCGGGAAGCGGCGTGTAAAACCAATGCGATTCTCTCCACCATGCGCACTATCAAGCGGAATTTCTTCGCCGTGGATGGTCTTCGCACCCTCCGAGGCAAACCGAAGAACCTGAATCGCCCGGTCAACTTCTCCCCGCCCCTCTCGCAGGGGTTTTCCGGTCTCCATTGCTAATAGGTTTACAAACTTGTCAGACCGTTCCTCCAAAAGATCAGCTGTCCTTCGAAGAATTTCTGATCTCCGATGTGCCGGTAACGCTTTCATTGTAGTCCTAAAAACCTCATCTGCGGCTGTAATTGCTTGGGTGGCTTCTGTTTTCGTAGCACAGAAAATTTCCCCCAACAATTGCCCATCGTATGGCATTCTAACTTCGATTCTTTTTCGCACACCTGACTTCAATTCATGCCCATTGATAAATGAACCAAATTGATATGTTGCCTGAGCAATCACGAAAACACAACCTCCTCGTATCAATCGATCAAATCACTGCCCGACGACCTGAACCCCCGCCCACTCTTCGAAAATACGGACAACCTCCGTCGTGTCCGAATCGGCGCCAAGTTTTTCTCGCATGAGTTTCCAAATCTCTTTCATATTCGTACCTACCCACATAGGGACACCTAGTCTGTCCGCCTCACTCATACAAAGTGCCACATCTTTATACATCAGTCCTGACTTAAACCCATAGTCAAATTGCCGATTCAATACGGCAGCCGGGAACTTATCCAACGTAGCACTATTTCTGCCACTACTCACGTTTAAAACATCCAACATGATTTTAGGATCAAGGCCGGCCTTCACGCCTAAAACAATAGCCTCAGAGCTGGCTACGAGCGCCACTGCTGACAAATAGTTATTTGCAATTTTCATAGTTTGCGCCTGACCCGCATTCGGCCCAACATAGAAAAGCTTGCTGCCGATGACCTTTAAAATCGGTGTACATCGCTCATAGGCCACCTTTGAGCCCGACACCATGATTGACAGAGTTCCCTTTTTTGCCCCAGGGACCCCTCCACTTACGGGTGCATCTAGACTAACCACACCACGCTGTGCAAGTTGATTGGCAATCTCCGATGATACCAGCGGCCCCGTTGTTGACAAATCGATATATGTGTTGAATTCACCACCCTCACAAAGTCCCCCTTTACCTAGCGCAACATCCTTGACAACCTGCGGGCTAGGAAGACTCACGAGAATCGTCTTTGCAAGTTTCGAAACTTCGGCAGATGATGACGCTACAGTTACGTTCGGGTGATTTCTAAACGAGTCAAGCGCTTCACTTCTAGCATCAAATACCACCATAGAGTAGCCATTTGCAAGCAGCCGATTCGCCATATGATGTCCCATGTTGCCAAGCCCAATAAAACCCAACGTCTCTCCCAATCGACTCCACTCCTTTAAGCCCTTCAACATAACCTTGTTGTCTCATTTGGAACGTATCGATTCACTTGGTTCCACGCTTGAATTTGAAGATTTCGAAATTCGAATTTCATCTAATAAAATTGGAACACCCACGTTACATGCATGAATACCTAAGGTTGAAGCAAGCGCGATGACTTCCATAATTTCTTCCTTGGTCGCACCGTATCCAATTGCGTTACGAATATGTTGACGTAGCCCTGACTCATACAGATGTGTAGCCGCTACATCGAATGCGGTATAAATCAGTTCTTTAACTTTTGGTTCTAAAACCCCGCTCACCCAAGGAACAGAAGAAAAATGGATATATGACTCAAAAAAGTCTTCGTCTAGCAACAGCATATCTTCCCAAAATGCATTCCAATACCCGCGCTTGCGCTCAAATTCCTCTTTTAAACGTTTCTGCTGTTCAGTCCATTGGCGAGTTATCGGCTGCCCACTGGCCGCTAACTCCTCTACAAGTATCGGAACCCCGATATTACAAGCGTGAATCCCCAGTGAGCTGGTTAACTCTAAAACCTCCATCAGTTCTTCTTTTGTCGCGCCTAAATCGATAGCATTACGAATGTGCTCTCGCAAACCAGGGACAAACAGATGTGTTGCGGCTCCATCGACGGCAACATGGATAAACTCCTTCGTTTTTTTATCCAAATGCTGGCTGCGCCAGGGAACACCACCAAAGTGTAAATATGCTTCGAAAAATTCAGGGTCAGCTAGCAACAAACTATTCCACATTTCATTCCAATAACCGAACGTATCAACAAACTGGTCCCTCAACGCCTTTTGTTCCTCAACCATGCCCATGTGTCGTTCCCCCTTTCTTCGAATTGTAATGTCACATTAGGTTGTAGACGTCTCTTGTAACTCTTGAATCGCCCGTTTTCCCACTTTAAAACTTTCCATCGCTGCTGGAACACCGCAATAAATCGCAACCTGCATAAAAATTTCTGTAATCTCTTCCGGCGTACACCCATTTCGAATGGCGCCCTTCGTGTGCAATGCTAGCTCATCTGGACGATTCAGTGCGCTCAGCATCGCGAGATTAATCATGCTTCGCTCCTTGCGTGACAATCCTTTGCGCGCCCATACCGTACCCCAGCACCACTCCGTACTCAATTCCTGCATTGGTCTATCGAAATCTGTTGCATTCGCCAACGAACGCTCCACATGTTCTGCACCCAATACATCTTTTCTAATCGCCAGTCCCTGCTCAAACTTTGCGTTCATTTACAACCCCTCCAAGATTAAATATTCACGCTTCAACCGCTTTCAAAATCTAGTTCAACAGGCAAATATTAATGTCGACTACGACTTGTTCTCCCCTCCTTAAAAAATACAATACTGTCGACAATGTTGGATATATTGATATGCTAGCACAGGATATTCTGTGATTCAATACGAATAATTCAAAACTTAGCTGATAATTTGCCTAAGCATATAAAAGTTGAGTGCGCACCACAAAAAAAGCCGTGCCTCAGGCACGACTCCCATGTTAAACGTTTTATGCTAACCTCTTCACCCAATGAAATACGGTCAGGGAAAGGTTCCAAATCAAATCTTGGCATTGCCAATTGGATTCACTCCTGTCCCTCCACTGGCAATACAGTCTTCGCAATTCGATTATCCAAAGCCTCATATGCATGATAATCAATGGTTTCATAAAGTTCTGCCCGCGTCTGCAGTGAATCGAGTACCCCTTTTTGCGTACCTGCGGTCAGAATTTCCCGATATACATCGCGGCATGCCTTCGCGGCGGCTCGTAGTGATGTAACAGGGTATATGACCATTTCATATCCCAATTCGGCGAACTGTTCCACAGTAAAATACGGTGTCTTCCCAAACTCCGTCATATTCGCAAGCAGCGGTAGAGAAATCCCCTCGCGAAATGTGCGAAACTCCGCTTCGTTTAACAACGCCTCTGGGAATATCGCGTGTGCGCCCGCGGCCGCATAACGCTGTGCTCTATCCAATGCCGATGTCAGACCTTCGACAGCCTTTGCGTCTGTTCGAGCAATCACGATAAGCGTGGGAGCCACCTCGCGGATGACTTGAATCTTTTGCGCCATTTCGTCCGCTGAAATCAGCCTTTTCCCATTTAAATGGCCACATTTCTTGGGCATCGCCTGATCTTCAATTTGCACAGCGGCAACGCCTGCCTCGACCATTTCTTTCGCCGTTCTCGCCACATTGAGTACGCCACCATAACCTGTATCGATATCTACTAGAACGGGGAGCTTCGTTGCGCGAACGAGATCTCTCGCACGTCGAGCGACTTCCTCCGAGTAAACCAAGCCTAAATCAGGAATTCCCTTACTCGCCGTATACGCCGCACCCGATAAATAAAGCGCCTGAAAACCAACCTCTTTCGCGAGCAATGCACTCATTCCATCATGCGCCCCAGGAATCTGCAAAACCTTTGGTTGTTTCATAAGCTCCCTAAAGCGCGCGGCCAACGTATTCTGCTGAATATCTGGTTCAACTAACCAAGTCATAAAATCACCTCACATCATTTAATTCTCCGGCAAAAATAAGTCAACAAACTGATTTACAGGCATGCGTTGCAGCGCATGAAAGGATTGACACGTTGAATAAATTCGCGTGACTTGTTCCCTGCTAAAATGCATAGACAGATTATCGCGAAACTTTTCCCAAAGCTTCGGGATACCTTCCGCCCGGCGACGTGGATGGCCAATTGGATATTCGACTTCCACAACATCCGTGCGACATCCATTTGTAAATTGAACCTGCACAGAACTCGCGATAGAGCGTTTGTTAGAATCTAGATAATCCCGACTATATCGCGGTTCCTCCACGACAATCATCTTATCACGCAGCGCATCAATGCGTTCATCCGCGGCTACAGGGGCTTGATAGTGCTCACTCGTCATCGTCCCATAAATTAGACCGATGGCCACGATATACTGTAAGCAGTGATCTCTGTCAGCTGGATTCATCAACTTCCCCGTCTTGCTGATAATGCGAATCGCTGATTCGTGTGTGCGAATCGTCACTTGTGCGATGTCGTTCAATCGAGGTTTAACCACTTCATGAAGTCGAATCGCTGCCTCGAGTGCAGTTTGTGCATGAAACTCTGCAGGATACGACACCTTGAACAAAATATTCTCCATGACATACGATGCAAACGGTTGATTCAACTTCACGGGTTCTCCGGCCAGAATGACGTCCTCGAACCCCCAACGTTTCGCTGACAATGCAGTTTGATAACCCATTTCCCCTCGCAGGGCCAAATATGCAAGATAAACGCCACGGCTCGTCGCATCACCAGCCGCCCAGGACTTACGCCATCCCGTATTCGGTGCATGACGATACGTACGCAAACTTGCGTTATCAATAAAGGCATTGGATACGGCATTCTGCACCTGTTCTCTCGTCCCACCGAGCAGGCGCGTAACCACTGCTGCCGTTGCAATCTTGACGAATAGAACGTGATCAAAACCATGCTGATTCAAACTGTTCTCCAATGCGAGTACCCCTTGAATTTCGTGCGCCTGAATCAGGGCCAACAAGATATCTCGAACTGTGAGCGGGGATTGTCCCCCCGCCTCACGAACGCGACTGATGTGATCTGCTATTGCCAGAATTCCACCCAAATTGTCAGACGGGTGTCCCCACTCCTTCGCCAGCCACGTATCGTTGTAATCCAACCAACGAATCGTACACCCGATATTAAATGCAGCTTGAACAGGGTCTAGCTCATATCGAGTGCCGGGTACGCGCGCACCGCACGGCACCGTTATCCCCTCCACTATTGGACCAAGCAGTTTGACGCACTCTGAGTACTGCAAGGCCGCCATCGCACATCCCATGGCATCGACCAACGTCAAATGTGCGGTGGATAGCGCCTGTTCCCCAAAATCCGTTTGCTCTACGACGTAATCAGCGATTTTTTCAAGCACCGGGTCAATCTGCCGAACGCTTTTATCATCCTTCATTGTCGGACCTCCTCAAATGGAAGCGCACAAGGACATGCGCCCTCGTGCGCTTCAGTCAAAGTCTATTCTACGTACTACGGAGTAATGGAATGATTTTCAGCCGATGTGGCTAGACCTGAGGGAACTTCATTGAGTTCCTCTAATACACGAGCCGTGGTCTTTGGAGCAAAACCGCCGATATCTATCATTACAATGACCATCGCGATGGCGACCACGGAGAACATAGCCGTGGCACCACTGCCTTGCAACAAAGGCAATAGGACAAACGGCATCAGACCGCTTGATAGTCTACTGAGACTATAACCAGCACCAGATGCAGTTGCGCGGATTGAAGTGGGATAAATTTCAACTTGAAAAATGTGATAAGCATTTGAAAAGATGTTGCTCACCATCGTGTAGAGGAAGCCAAAGATTATAATGAGAACTATCGAGTTAGAAATACCAAATAGAATTCCAAACAGTGCCATGCAGAACGCAGCCATGACAATCAGCCATTTACGCTGAATACGTTCCACGATAGGCAGCGATATAAGTGATCCGACAGGATATCCGATAAACGACAAAGTCGTATAGGTGAGCGAACTATGCACATCAAATCCCTTTGCCGCAAGCACCAATGGAACAAGCGTTCCAAACCCATAGTAGCCGAATGTTTGGAGAATTTGGAATACCCACAACAGTATCGTCCGCTTGCGGAATTGCGCCACAAACAAGGTCGAAACAGGCAATTTCTCCTGGGGAGGGTCGGGCACCGTAGGCATGGCACTTGTGAGAATCTCCTCCTCGCTCCTATCGACATGCCGCTCAAACCTCATCATAATCTCCTCTGCCTCTGGTTTTCTCCCAACCGATTCTAACCAACGTGGAGATTCAGGCAAAAACTGTTGCAAGGCCCACGCGAAAACGGCACCCAAGGAGCCAATGATAAACATCCAGCGCCAACCTGCCATTCCGAATTGCGTTGGAACTATCCAACGAGCCAACAGCCCCTCTACCGGCATGGAACAAAACTGCAACGTGTAGGCCCACACCATTAATTTGCCGCGGCGGTAAGTTGGAAGAACTTCACTGAGATAAGTGTCGCCAAGTGGCGCCTCAGCACCAATGCCAACGCCGGCAAGGAAGCGAAATAAGACCAGCAGCACAACACTCGGACTAAATGCACACAGAAATGTAAACACGGAGTAAATGAGAAGGTTCACCATAAATGCCTTACGACGGCCAATCAAATCTGCCATGCGATTCAAGAAAATCGCCCCAAGGAACATCCCCAGGAAAGACGAACCAAGCAGTAACGATTGGGTCGATCCGCTGATATGAAACTGATCTGAAATGACGGATCCCAACACCCCAGATAGATATACATCATACAGTTCAAAAAATAAACCAAGCCCAATAATAAACGCCGCTTTTCGGTGTATCGCCCCGATAGGGAGCCTATCTACTCTCGCTGCAATCGACAGATTGGACATTGTACATCCACCTCCACAGATGCCTGCGTGTTGCTTTCCCACTTGCTGAAACTACCCTCATCTCAACTTCCCCTGCTTCACCATAGACGCATCCAAATCTTTAAGTAAGCGCTTTCTAACATGCACCAAAGCGTGTTCATCAATTCCCGTGTGAATTCCCATCAAATGCAACCAATGTACCACTTGTTCAGTATCTAAATTCCCGGGTGCATCTGGTACAAACGGACACCCTCCTAAACCAGCCAGCGCCGTCTCAAAGACCGTGACGCCAGCAGCCAGTGCCGCAACGATATTGCCAAGGCCAAGCGCATACCGATCATGTAAGTGCAGCGTGATGGGGATATCGTGGCCTACCCGTTGCTTCACCAGTAAAATCGTGTCGTAAATAGCTTGCGGGGTGCCGACGCCGACTGTGTCCGCAAGGCTCAACTCAACGGCACCCGAGTCAACATACTCCCGAGCGATATCGGCAACCGTCTCTGGTGTAATGGACTCCGTAGAAAACGGCGACCCAAACGCACAGGAAATCGCGCCACGTAATCGAATCTGGGAACTTGCGTGGGTTTGAGCAATTCCCCGAAATTGCTCAAACGAATCGGACAATGACATGCGCAGGTTTTCGCGCTGGTGGATAGGGCTCGCGGAAACGACAAACGTGACCGCATCGACACCTGTGCGAAGCGCCCGTTCAAATCCCTTGTGATTCGGCACGAGTGCAATCGTGTCAGGCTGATCTCTCAAGGCATTCGCAACCGTTTCTGCATCGCGCATCAGCGGTACCCACTTTGGAGAGACAAATGCGGTGATTTCCACACTCGGTACGCCTGCCGCATAGAGATCTTTACACAGCTCAATCTTTTGCTCAGAGGTCAATTCCCCTGTGGCATCCTGCAGGCCATCCCGCGGCGTGACGTCGATGACTTTTACGGACTTCGGCCAATTCATTGGTAAATCACTCCTTGCTCCATCGCGGCCGCAACTCTATCGTCATCCCAATGCAAAAGCGACTTGAGTACCCAGACAGTATCATGCCCAAGGCGATGACCAGCGTGTTCGACGTGCCCCGGGAAATTTTTCAGTTTTGGCACGATACCAGGCATAAAGACCGCACCTAAATCCTCTGAAGGGGCTTCAATAATCATCTCGCGGTCGATGTAGTGCGGATCAGATGCAATATCCGCAACATTCATCACAGGCCCGGCCGGCACTTCATACGCATTTAATGTTTCCCATAGTTCCGCAAGCAAAAACTGCTTCGTCCAATCCGCGATGAGTTGGTCAAGTTCTTCGATGTTCGCGAGCCGCGCTTGATTGTCAATAAACTTCGGATGTTCGATGAGGTCTTCACGCCCCATCGCTTTGAGCAGGCGTGGAAAAATTCTAGGGGTGTTCGCCCCGATAGCCATCCATTTGTCGTCTTTCGTTGGATAGATGTTCGACGGAGCAGAACGCTTCAACGCATTCCCCGTTCTTTGCTGAATCACACCCGTGTGTTTGTACTCCGTCATTGCCCCTTCAGTCATACTGAACACGGCTTCTGTCAGGGCGACATCAATATGGTCACCTAGACCATCATGGTGCCTCTCCCGCCTGAGCAGTGCCATCAACGCGCCAAACACCGCGTACAGTGCCGCAATCTCATCGCCGATGGAGAACCCTACCCGAACAGGCGGCAAGTCAGGAAACCCCGTGACGTATCGCATCCCACTCATGGACTCGGCGATATTTCCAAACCCTGGCCTATCCCGATACGGCCCCGACTGACCAAAACCAGATACGCTGACATAAACCAGTCCGGGATTTCGCTTTGTGAGCTCGTCGTACCCTAGGTCCCACTTCTCCATTTGCCCAGGGCGAAAATTTTCGACGAGGATATCCGACTCACAGATAAGGTCTCGAACAATTTGCTGTGCCTCCGGATGATTCAAATCCAGCGTCATGAGTTTCTTATTTCTTGCTTGCGCCTGCCACCACCACGAGTCCCCCGTCTCTGTGAGCAGTCCCCATTTACGCAATGGGTCACCATGGGGAGACTCAATCTTAATGACCTCTGCACCAAAATCCGCAAGCAGCCTTGTTGCAAAAGGACCCGCAATCAGTGACCCAAGCTCTAAGACGCGGATATCTTCCAACGGTCGTTTATGCCTCGATGTCATTGAAGACCCCACAGTCCCCATCTCCTTGTTCATCATTATTGAAATTTTCCAGTTTCATCTCCCTTGTAAGCGGATTTTACGAGCACATTCCGTCACCAACTCTGCAATGTCGTTCGGATCTTGTTTCGAAAACTGAAACGTTGACCCCGAAACAGATAACGAAGCGACGACCATACCACTGACATCAAACAAAGGTGCCGCCAACGCAGCAAGCTCCGGATCTCGCTCACCAACACTTAGAACCCACCCTTGTTCTCGAACCTTCTTCCACCAAGCGACGTCATGTGTGGAAACAACTTCAGGAAAGCGCCCTCTCGATGAACGAAGTAGCGCTTCTCTCTGTGTCTCTTCCAACCACGCTGTGAGAATCCTCCCTGACGCACCAGCATGTAGCGGCAACAATTCCCCCACTTTCACAGCCGGTCGCAGAATCGATGCCCCTTCAATGCGATGAACACACATGCGACACTCCTCTACCCGGACATACAAAGAGGTGTTAAGGCCCGTTTGTCTAGATAGCCATTGCAAGAATGGACGCGCCACCTCCACCATGTCGCGATTGTTTAACGCATGTACAGCGAGCGACAGCACCCTCCAACCTATTTCGTAACCGTTTTCATAACGAGTCAAAAACTGCGCTTCTTCCAAATCGTTTACTAATCGGTGAAGTGTCCCCCGTGGAATTTCTAATTCAGCGGACATCTTCGATATCGACGACACCGGTCCATTCCGCGAAACGAAGTCCAATATACTCCCGATTTTTTGAATAATGAGGGTCTTGTTTGTTCCGCTCGCCCGCTCCATGTCCGTAATACGATCACCTCGCCCGCATTGTGGTCAAACACAGAATAACACCGCTTATATTTACAGTCAATTCTGAATTATTTAGGACAAGCTCCTGTTAGGATGTATTCACAGGATGACCGGCTGACACGGGCTGACATGAAAAAGAGCCGCGCCACAGGCGCGGCCCCCAAGCTAACGTTGATATGCTTGCTTCAATCCATTGTCGGACCGGGTTAGGTAAGAAGGCAATCACACCTGTCTCAAAGATTCACACACAACCGTATCCATTTCATTCATCAGGATGAATCCGCCGTCGACCACAATGGACGTCCCGGTGATAAAGTCCGACTCTGGGTGCACTAAAAATGCCGCGGTTCTCGCGATATCCTTAGGTTCACCAATTCTTTGAATGGGGGTCACGCGTTCAAACCGCTCGCCTACCCCGTTCGCCAGCAGCCCCTGCTCGCCCAACGGCGTGCGAATAATCCCCGGCTTGATGGCATTGACTGTGATGTGAAATGGCCCCAGTTCTTTAGCCGCCACCTCCGTGAGACCGACAATGGCGTATTTCGCAGCCGTATAATGCACGTGTCCGTACATGCCACTTTCAGCAGCGAGAGAAGAGATGTTCACAACTCTCCCATAGTGATGCTTTTTCATAATCTTTGCGGCCTCGCGTAAGCAGTAAAATGAACCATCGGCGTGAACACTGAGCATGCGTGTCCACGCTTCATCGTCCATCTCGTCGAGTAAACTGGTCGCCGCATACCCTGCGCAGTTCACCAAGATATCTAGTTTTCCGTAGGTCTCTTCCACGCTTGTGAAAAACTCTGAAACACGCCGTGAATTCGACACATCCAACGCATAGTCTGCAGCGCGCAACCCTTTGGCCTTGAATTGTTCAACCACTTCAGCCGCCCTTGTCGCATCCAGGTCCACAATGCAAACATGGGCCCCTTGTTGGCACAACGCCTCCGCAACCGCTTTGCCAATACCGCTGCCAGAGCCCGTCACGACAGCAATTTGGCCTTGTAAGTAGGACATAAATGGTCCCCCCTCGTTTCTTGGCAATCCCACCGAAGAATCCAAAGGAATTCGACAACGCGACATGCACTGCGATAGTTTCTACGCTCACCACGAAGCGTCATATCATCTATCGTATCTCCGTTGAAATCGAAGAACGCCCACGGCCCAATACCATAGTCATCATTGTACGTCTTCGCGTAACGGTCGATATCATCAATGACGACACATAGACGACACATATCTGGAGTGGTTTAGAAAAAAAAACGGTGATTTCATAGGCGCCTCCTTATTCATCCAATGTTTTGAGAATTTCCAGATGAATTTCTCTCGCGCGCGACGGCGTAATCACGTCGTTCGGATGGACTTTTTCAACGTGAACGCTCGTCGCGTCCACGTAAAGATGCTCGCCAATTAGCCTGGCACGCTCGTCGTATGGCCAAACGAAAGCCTGACGGGTTTGATAGTGGTAAATGGCGTCTTTATCCTCGACATCGACGCCAAGCGCAACTAGGTCAATCCCCGTCACCAAAAAATTAAAAGTGAGTTCATCGCAAAGTCCCCAGTCCGCCACGGCAATCTTATCGTCCGTATTCCACATCACAGCCTCTTTCACCGATTTATAAAAATCTACCACGCCCTGTTTCCCCCGGATGACACTTGGCTCACCCCAGTTGATTCGATAAAGGGGTTCCTCCGTCATCATGTCTGGTGCGATGATGTCTTCAAACAACCCGGCACCTTCCAAATGAATATGTCTGCGGTAATTCTTGAGAATCGCCTTGTGTAGCGGATTCTCCGTGCGTTCCAGCAAATCTGAAATAACATCCGTACAATGGTAGACTTCTTCCTCAAATCGGTTCATCGTGCGCTACCTCCTAAATTGATGGCTTCAAACACCTTTTTCGAGTGTTCACCTCGGCCGGACGAGAATCTTGGATTGGGATTTGTCCGTCCACAAGGTTTCGAACCCCTCGGCGACTATGTCCCCTAAGTAGATTTTTTTAGAGATGAGTGCCTCAGCATTGATTTGCCCACTGGTCATGAGCGACATCACTCGCGGAAACATCCTGCAGTACGCCGCAGATGACGAGATTTTCCGCTCGTTCAAAACGAGTAGATTCGGATGGAGAGAAATTCCCCTCTCCCAGAGGCTGACAACGACCAACTCGCCACCTGGTTTCAGACATTCGAGCGCCTGTGTCAGCGCGGCCTCTGCGCCTGCGGCCTCAAAACTGACGTCCACCCCATGTCCGCCGGTGAGCTCGAGAATGACAGCAAGGGGTTCCTCCCTTTGTGGGTTGATCACGTACGTAGCGCCAAGTTGTTTGGCTTTCGCAAGTCTTTGTTCGGAAACTTCCACGACAATCACGGTACTCGCGCCAGCAGCCCGCGCCGCTTGAATGACCAAGAGACCAATCGGACCTGCGCCAAACACAACACATGTGTCCCCAAGCCTGATTCCACTGGAATACACCGCTTGCACAGCAACTGCCGCTGGCTCAACAATGGCTCCAGCTTCAAACGACAGCGACTCCGGTAGTTTGTGTACTAAGTTCGCCTGAACCACCGTGTATTCGGAAAATCCGCCACCATCTGACGTCAATCCATGAAAGCCACGATGTACGCACAAGTTATATCGTCCACTTTGGCAAGGTGAGCACTGCCCGCAACTGAGCACGGGTTCTACGACAACCCTGTCACCAACCTGCACATGCGTAACACCTTCCCCCACATCGACCACTTGCCCGGAAAACTCGTGCCCCAGAACGACTGGGGCAACCTGACCTGTCAACGGATGTGGCGTTCCGACGGGGATGGTCATCGGACCAGCTATATATTCGTGTAAATCGCTCCCACAAATCCCACACCACGAGACTTGAATTTTCACTGTTCCTGCTTTGACGACGGGCGTTTCAATATCGACCACGCGGACGTCTTTTCTCCCATACCACATGGCAGCTTTCATAGGTTTTCGCCTCTTCTCCACTAAGTTCACTTAGGAAGTTACACATCCAAGTTGACCTGGGCCTCCGGCGCCGACGCGAGTCGCGCTTTCACTTTGATAGGGGCCGTCTCCGTGAGAAATATTGCGACGAGCGCCGCGACCAGCGCAAATGCAGCGGACATCAACAGAGGCGCCGCTAATCCATAGTGGTTCGCCAGGACCCCACCAGCAGAGACAATCCCAACGCCGCCGACGAATTCTCCGGAGGCCATCGCTAGGCCAATCGCGGCGCCTGCAATCTTTCGCGGTACGGTCTCGGAGGGAATGACCGACATGTAAAGTGCCATCCCGCCGGTGCCAGCACATCCGATAAAAATGACGACCATGAAGAACCAGAGGGCGGCGTGCAGGTACAGGACAGATACCGGCCCGATGATAGAAATCAAGCAAAACAGAATCATCATCGACTTTCTGCCCCACCTATCCGACAACATAGGCACGACAAATCCCCAAACAGCAGCGCTCACACCCACTATCGACATGACATAACTCATGATGTGGGGGGACAATCCTCTAGTTTGTGTCAAATACAAAGGTGCGTAGGTGAACAGTAGGGTGTACCAGGGGATTAGACAAACCGAAATGATCATGCAAAGAATCATGTTTCGATACTTAAAGACCGTCCACGGACGGATCTTCTCACCTTGCTGCTTTCCACCGTGCGTCACCAGTTCCGATGCATCTTCACGGGTTAGTTTCGGCTCCTTGATAAATCTCCACATCAACAGCGCCACGACGATGCCTGGAATGATAGTGAAGAAGAACGTATACCGCCAGCCCACAGCCGTCGCGATTGCCACGATGACAACTGGCCCAATCATGCCCCCTAAAATATTCGAGGAGAAATTTTGCAAAAACCCTAAGTTGAATCCCCGGCGAGAATACGTCGATTCAGCTAAGAGAATCGATGTGCCCACGGGAAAGAACGGCCCCTCGAGCATCCCCATCACCATTCGGAACACAACTAACAGAAGAAATCCGGTGGCCAGACCAGTAATAAAGGAACAGAGGGAGAACGCAAGGACACTGATGATTAAGAGGAGCTTACGCTTTCCCAAAATGTCTCCAAAATACCCGCCAAAATAACCCGATAACGACCATGTCAAGGAAAATCCAGCGGCGACGAAACCCACTTCAGCATTCGATAGATGTAGATCTTTCACCATGAACGGCATCAAGTAATTGATGTCCATCCGTTCCAAAAAAAGAAAGCCCCAGCCCAGTGACAGAATACCCAAGACAGCGTTTTCATACGACCACCATCGGCTTGAGGACCGCACGCAACCCCACCCTTTTCGAGAAGTTTAATGACCCGTTGGCCGCCTTGAAGAAATTTAGTTAAGCGCTTTCATACATCGCAACTAGCTCTGCATCGCAATCATTTTCAGAGATACATTTGTGGATTCATTGGAATCCCATGCTCACGGCAATAGGTCTCGTAGTGATTGATATACCACCAGACATCCACCGTCTCGAGGAAATTCGCGTTTTCGTCGAAGAACTCAATGGCGCCCTGCAGCCAGCCAAACAGTTTAACTCCTTCCGGGTGATCGCTCACGAGCGTGTGCGTCAATCCGGGCGTTTCGTAAATCAAGTCTCCTGGGCCAGCCACCCAGTCATACTCAAGATAACGGGCGCTTCCTTCGAGGCAGACCATCACAATGGTACCCCGATGCCGGTGCGTACCGATAACACCGCCCGACTTGATCCATAAAATGTTGCTGGCAATATTATTGCGGACGTCGAAGGCCAGGTGACGAATGGCTGCATTTTCCCCGAACGGCACCCACGGGCTCTCCTGCGAATTGACGAACTTGCCATCGACACCGTAACGCTGAATCACATCCGCATACGGCTCTGGAATATTGACAATCTTGTAAGCGGACGGCGGTGTCGTCAACTTCGTGTTGGACGTTTCGGACATAGTTTGTTCCCCCCTTATTTCTGCACTTTTCTGAAGATTGTTTGTGATTTCATCGTATATTTGGACAACGAAATTGCAAACAATCAAAACGGCTAAAATTCACGGTGATGATTGGCTGATGTTCGTATTTACACAGACGAATTCCTCTCTGTGACAAAATGTTGTCCCAGCCGCCACGACGGATGAGGGGCCACCCCCAGTAGGTAGCCCCTCATCCGACGAACGCTAGCTGAACGAACAAACGTTTACGAAAGAGCAGTAGCAGACTAATAACCCTCGACAGGTGTCTCATTCTCATCCAATCGTCGCTCGCCATTCTTTACGCCACTTACGACATAATACTTTCCCTTCGTGACCGCGGCTAAGACGATGTGTAGGACGAAAGCTATCCCCCCTGCGATAAATGCCGAGATAGAGGACGCAATCGTACCGACATGAGAGATGGCCAAGATGAGACCCACCGCCGACCCCACCAGCAACGCAATCGGGCCGACAGGATTCCAGTCCCGAAGATGCCCTCGCCGATACTCTACATGTGAAGGACCGATCTTCAAAAGCTTCTTGACAACGAGTAAATCGGCGAGGACGGAAGCCGTCCACGCAAACATACTGACACCCTGGAATGTAAGGACGACACCAATGTGCGCAATGATATTGGACAGCATAGCCACAACTGCAATACCCGCTGTGACTATCACCCAAAACACGCGTCCCGGCGTGAATTTAAAAATCCGACCAAAGAAATTCGCTAAACCGAGCGATCCACTGTAGATGTTTATCAAATTAATACGAAGCTGCGTGAGAACTGTGTACAGTGCACCGCCAACGCCGAGGACAAAAACCATGTAGACACCGGGATCGGATTGTGCAAACCGAACAGCAAACCAAATTCCAACCATGCCCATGATGAGGTAGGATCCCAACTGCGGGACAAACCCAATGATAAAGGGGGCAAATCTAATTTCCTTCAGCTTGATAAAGCGGGCATAATCTGCCGTTAAGAGCGTTTGACCGCCAATGATGCCATTGAAAATCCCAATGCATGTTAATAGCGCTGCGCCCCCCATCATCTGCCCATGTGGCGAGAACGTAAGCCAATGATCTGCGGTGGATGCCTTCTTGTGCAGCGCCACAACTATGCCGCTAATTAAAAGAACGATATAAACAGGCAGAGAATACCTCTGAAATTTATTGATTTGCTTCATGCCATAGAGGCTCAGTGGAATGATTCCGGCACCAAGAATGAGCATGATCAACCAAAGGGGGATGGAAGGAAGATACGTATGAACCGCGTGAGACATAATACTTCCTTCCGTGGCCGCGAGTACGATAAAATTGGATGCATAGAGCAAAGACGTAAGCGCCGCACCGACAAATCCATAGCCGGTTCCTCTTGTCAACAGACCTGCATTAAGACCCGTCTTTGCGGCGAAAAATGCTAGAATGATGGCTAAAACTGCGTTCATGGCCGTCGCGTATACCATGGCCAGAATCGCATCGACACTGCCGTAGGTGAGTGCCATCTCTCCACCAAGCTGCATAAAAATCATCGCACCCACGATGCCCATCGTTACGTTCAGGATACTGCTCCATGGCATCCTCGCGTGCTCGGGGACGGCCTCCAGAGCGAAATCGTCTTCCCCTCCTATTTTCGAGTTCGACATCTGTTCGGCCATTGAAATTACCCCCTCGAGTTTTCGTATCGGTTATCGTGGAATTCACAGAATCCGCTCGAAGTTACGTGTGCCTATATGTTCAGCTTGATATCTCTGGCTTGACCATATCGGCAGCCATCACGCGACGTTCTCCAGTGGTGACAATCCAATAAACGCCGCCTGCGACCACGAAACTTACGAAGTAACTAATATCAGCGCCGTCCAGCATATGTCCAATTGGACCGGTGTAAAGCGCTGAGGCCATAAAAGGAATCGAAACAAGAACGCCTAAAATAAAACTCCCGAGGCCTTTCCATTTAACACCCGACATCGGTCCATTAGGGTTGTAAAAATCAACTGCACCATACTGCAAACCTCTCCGACGGGAATTAACAAAGAATTCAACACTTTGGATTGCAAACCACGGAGTGACCCAATATACCAGAAAATCTAGAAAATTCTCAATGAAGTTGGTTGCACTTCCCTCATTGCTGAAAATCAAGGAGAGAATGATACTTAGACCACCTATGAGCAAAGCTGCAGACCAACGTTTTAAAGGAAGATCAAAAGTGAGCGCAGAAAGGGAGGCACTATAAATATTCAGCACATTTGAACTAATTGACCCTAAAGCCAGAGCTATATATGCAATTACTGCAAATCCGCCCATCGTATCTCCGATTAGGGTGATTGGTTCGGAATGAATAAATCTAGCTGCCGTAACTGCACCAATACAGGAAACCCAACCGATAGAAACAAATAGACCCAATGCTGTTGCAAATAGCGGACCGCGCACCCGAGTTTTGGCTGGGAGGTAACGTCCATAATCGGCAGCGTACGGAGAAAAACCAACGGCATAAGAAAACATAATCGTGAACTCAGCCAACCAAATCAGCACTGAATTGTGATGGTGCAACGAACCATTTGAAGAAGGATGCGTGAATACCACAATTGTCACAACAAGAAAGACAATCCCACCAACGTACGTCATAATTCGTTCAAAACCGTGAATCAAGTTGTGGCCATAAAGTGCCATAAGAATTGTCCCTATGGACATAATCAACATCGTTATTAAATAGGGAACATGCAAAGCCTCTTTCATTGCAAGGGCTCCAAGAATGTTATTAACAGTGAACCAACCAAGGAATCCAAGCCACGCTAGGATTGCGGGAACGTAGTTCCCCCTGTAACCAAATGATGCTCGACTTTGCGCCAATTGAGGCATCCCCAACTTTGGGCCCATCGCCGTATTGACTCCAACGGCAATTGCGCCAAGGGCTGTTCCAGCTAGAATGGCCGTTATAGCGCCGATGACGTTCAATCCAAGAGTGATACCAAGCGTACCAATCGTCCAAGTTGATAGATGTAAATTCGACGCGAACCATACATTAAATAATTTTGTGACACGCCCGTAGCGTTTGTTCTCTGGAATATGTTCTATGCCGTGAGGTTCTACGACAAATGTTTCACTGGCTCCGTAATCCATGTCTGATCCTTCGTTACTACGCATCTTCGAAGCACCTCAATTCCCATAATAGATAAATTTAGGAATACAATTTTATAGTAAACGCTTTCAAAAAAGGAACAAGTATTACCATTTCAACGCTCGAATTGATCCAAGTGCTTTGTCCACCACCTCCCACTTTCAACCTATAGCCTTTTACTCCACATCGTCGCGATAAGCTTCGTCTGTGAGAACTATCCTAATTGACATCCCATCGACTTAGCTTATCGCAACTACTCCTGTGCGCTTATACCTTGAGTGTATTGAACCGTTCACTGCACTTCCTAGCATCGTATTCATATACCCATTCAGCCTTAATACCGGACGCGTTAGGGTTTTTCTCCTGCTTCTGCTGCATCTCCAGGTCGCGCTTCTTTTGCTCCTCAGGTGACTCAAGGTGGTATGTCCGTCCTCTTTCACGAGACTCTAGCTGCACTCTTGACGTTCTGGGGCGCCTTTCGGATTCATAAGCCTCCAGTGCACGTTCGAGGTTGCCTTCAAAGTATTCGATTGCTTCTGCCAGGACGTACGCATCTTCAATTGCCATTGCAGCTCCTTGGGATAAATACGGAAGCATTGGATGGGCAGCATCACCCAGAAGTGTCGTAGTACGGCGTGACCACTGCGCCATTGGATCTCGGTCATACAATCCCCACTTGAAAACCTGAGTCTTGCTCGTTCGTTCAAAGAGTTGAATGAGGTCAGAGTGCCATCCTTCAAACGCTGCCAACAATTCTTCAGTAGAACTCGGTTCGACCCATGATTCCTTTACCCATTCATCTGTTTCCTTAACGGCTACAATATTGACTCCCTTACCGCCTTTAACATAATATGTTACGACATGGGCCCTCGGCCCCATCCAAAACGAAGCTGCAGGTTCAACAAAGGAAAATGGAAACTCGTCAACGGGTACGACTGCACGCCAGCACATATGTCCGGTAAAGGCCGGGTCATCCTTACCCCACATTGAATTACGCACCACCGAGTGAATCCCATCCCCGCCCACAATCATATCTTGTTACTGACATAGCATAACGTCCGAAAACTGACGGTGTAAGTTGACCGAGAACTGACGGATTCGCTGTCCAAGAACGCTTGCAAAAATGGGAAGGAAG
>NZ_JAFMTW010000052.1 GCF_017329615.1 Alicyclobacillus suci
GTCACACCGGCACATGTTTATGACGGTGAAATCGCCATCCCGCTTATGAAAGATATTGCCGAGAACCTTGGATGGAAGTTCAAGTTTGTCATGATGGATGCGGGGTATGACCAAGTGAAGAACTACCAGGCGACTCGGGATTATAGAGCACAGGCAATCATTGCACTCAATAAACGTAGAGAAACAGAACCACCTTCTGGAATGTCCTCAAACGGTACACCACGCTGCTCCATGGGATTTGACATGGTGTATTGGGGAGCCGACGGAGACCGATTGAAATTTCGTTGTCCGCATGTCTTAGGGAAGGTTGATTGCCCGCTTGGTACGGCAGTTTGCTCAGACTCGAATTACGGTATGGTGCTCAAACGGAACATCACGGAGGATGTGCGCCGCTATTCCAACCCTCACCGGAACACCCGGCGATGGACTGAGTTGTACAACGAACGAACAGCCGTTGAGCGCTGCAACTCAAGACTGAAGGTACATCTGACTGCAAATGATGCTCACGTTTCTGGTATTGAAAAAGTCACAACGGTACTGAACTTTATAAGGTACTGAAAAATATTTGATTGTTACGTGGATATCCGTACAGAAGGTTTCCCTTATGCGTCGAAGTCTGTAAAATATTCAGTACAGTTCGTGTGGAAATCACGATGCACAAGCTGGACAGAATCAACTGATTGATTCGTATTCGCATTTCCAAAAGTGAATTAACATAAGTACACATAGTCAAAAATGAATGCGCTTACCAAAGTGATTGGAGAGGATGGACAATGGATGATCGTCGATTTCGTAATGCGATGGGCATGTTCGCAACTGGTATCTCAGTGATTACGACCACCTTGGATGACGATGTACACGGGATGACCGCAAACGCGTTCATGTCCGTCTCCTTAAATCCAAAACTGGTCCTTGTCTCCATCGGCGAACACGCGAAGATGCATCATTACGTTCAGACGACCGGCAAGTATGCTGTCAGTTTTTTGGCGGAGGACCAGCGGGAGATATCGATGACGTTCGCGGGGCAAATGGATGGACAACGGAGTGTAGCGTTTGATTGGTTCAATGGTCTTCCGGTGATTCGCGACGCGTTAGCTGCCATCTCGTGCGACGTCGTAGATGCGCACAAGGCGGGAGATCATACTTTGTTTATCGCGGAGGTGTCTGATGTTCGTTTGGCCGCGGGGCAACCATTGTTGTTTTATCAAGGCAAATATAGTCGTGCGCACGCATTCGCCTGATTGCTTTATACGGTCATTTCGGAGTCTAAGGTGAAAGGTTGTGTAACAAGGGTGCGGTCGGATGATTTAACCTTAGATCAGATATACCGTAACATGCACGAATTGGACGCATCGGATGCGGAATATCACCGAATTGTCACGATTCCAACCGTGGCTTTAGGGACCTTGCGCAAGGAGTTGATTTCGACCCTTGGTGCAAAGCGAGCGAAGGGTCTCCTACTGCGATATGGTTGGCATTGCGGTGTTGCAGATGGCCTTAAGATGCAGTCGCTCGCGTGGGATGACCCACGCGAGATGGTGGCAGCAGGGCCGCGGATGCACACTCTCCACGGGTATTTAGAATCACGTTTGGTTGTCAATGAGGTCGACTTTATCCATCAGGTCTTACACGTGGAAGGACATTGGCACAATTCGTACGAAGCGCAGGGACATTTAAACGTGATTGGGAAAAGCGACCAACCGGTCTGCTGGACGATGGTCGGCTATGCCAGTGGCTATCTGTCGACTATCCTTGGAAAAAAGGTGATTGCCAAGGAGACGAAATGTCTGGCGATGGGCGACGACGAGTGTTATTGCGTCTGTCGAACCATCGACGAGTGGAACGGAGAAGTAGATAGCGAGCTCACGTATTACGAGGATTATAGCGTGGTGGAAGAACTAGATCACGCATTTGCAAAGCTTACCATTGAACGGAACAACCTAAATAAAGCCTATCAAATCCAGCAGAATTTAATGAAAGAATTGCTTCGTGAGCACCATTTATCATCTATTGCAAACACGTTTTACGATATGACACAGCTGCCAATCTATATTGGAGATCCGAATATGGAAGTCTTAGCCGCCTCTGGTTTATCGACAAAACAACAAGTAGCTATTCGAGACGCCTTTCATATACATCAGAAGCGACAACACCGCACCCAGGTGTCAATCGATTCTGTTACCGGGGCATTCGAAATTCGCGTGGGGGACGGGGTTTGCCTATTGACACCCCTGTATGCCAATCGGAAAGTGATCGGATATTGTTCCATTTTCTTTGAGCGTGTCATGCCACAAGAGGTAGATAAGCTTATTTTGGAGCAAGTGGCTACTACGTGTTCGCTGTATTTATTAAATGAACGATCTCGTTTTGTCACAGAACAGCGCATTCGAGGCGACTTCTTAAACGACATTTTGTCGAAGCGACTAACCGAGGAAGAAATCGGGACCCGAGCATATTATCTGGATTTTCAACTCATTCCTCCGTACTTCGTCGTGGGCATTCACCCTGTTTTTGAAAACATGGCGCCAGATGAGGAATTTCAGTTTTTTGATGACGTGATTAAGAACGTCTCTACATTTTTGCAAGATAACCATATTAACGCGTTGACCGGTCGCAAGGCAGACAATATTGTCGTTCTCGTCTCGGAAACGGAGCAACTTGCCACGGAGATGCAGAAGCGTGAATTCTGTGAGAGGCTACTCAAGCGCTGCAGGATGCGGACGTGGCCTAGTGCGCTCAGAGTGGGTGTGAGTTCGACGGCGCACGCCATCCAAGAAGTGCAGGAGTTATATGAGGAATGTTTGTCGGCCCTAAAGGTTTCAAATGCGGACGATAACATTCAGTTTTTTGATTTATTGGGCGTCGAGGGCATTCTCTTTCAGAATCTCCACGCGACCGAAAAATTTGTAGATCGGCTGTTGGGGGATTTGATTGCGGTCGATAAAGACAAGAACATGGAACTTATGAAAACGCTTTTTTATTACCTGAACCACGGTTGCAATGTTTATCGGACAGCTCGCGCAATGAATTTTTCTATCAGTGGTCTGCGCTATCGTTTGCAGCGCATACAAGAGATTTTGAAGTGCGACATCAATAAACCGTATGTCGGCAACCAGTTGTATTGTGCGCTCTTGTCTATGATTTCGCTTGGCAAATTGGACGTATGTATTGTAAGTGATGAGTTGTGACGACTTTACAATGGTGCGAAGAGATGATGCGAAACGGATAGTGATTGGGAGGAATATGTGATGACAAATCCGAGTCCTTATCAGTATGTTGTACACGTTCCGGAGAAAGCCAGTCGAGTGAATCTTTGTCCCGTGATTTTTGCGTTGCACGGTATCGGCTATGATGAACAACATTTAGTGAATCTCCTGGGCGATTTAAAGGAGCAATATATTCTGATTGGCATCCGAGGGGATTTGACCTATCAAAACGGTTACGCCTATTACTTTTTGAAGGATTACGGCAATCCGGAGCGCGATTTGTTCGATAACAGCATTACCAAACTTACGCAGTTTATTGAATGGGCCGCTGAAGTGTTCCCAATCGACCGTTCGGCCAAGTATCTCATCGGCTTTAGCCAAGGTGCGATTTTGAGCATGAGCCTCGGCCTGGTGCTTGGGGAAACGATTCGGGGAATCGTCGCAATGAACGGATACATTCCAGGATTTGTGAAAGATGAGTATGCTACGAAGCCACTTAGTGAGACGTCTGTGTTGCTCGCGCATAGCAGTCACGACGAGATCTTTCCGGTCGAGGTGGGGCATGACACGTACGAATATCTGCGAGAGCATGCTCGCGACGTGAAGTACGTGGTGTATTCGTGTGGCCACGAGGTATCGTCAGAGCATCAGTTTGACGCGGTTCACTGGTTTCAACAACAGCTTGTTACTGGCGCTCAAAGTTGAAATTTCACGGTTTTCGCAGGCATAGCGAGATGGGCGCAATCGATGCGCGCAACGTGATTCTGGAGGCGTAACGAATGGCCCGTACCGTGTCTCCATGGCTAATATTTTCTATCGCCTTTTCGGCAGGTGTCATCGCGACACTGGTTCAGTTTTCAGTTCCGCCAGTGCTCCCCTTGTTGCAAGCGAGATTTGCTACTCCTTACGCTGAGACGGGCCTACTCATGTCTCTATTTGCGCTCGCGACGCTGTTGTCTGCTGTGCCCGGTGGATTTGTCGTGCAGCGATACGGCGTCCGTACTGTCTGTCGGATTGGTTGGACTAGGCACAATGTTCGTCGGCGTCTTGTGTTGCTTTTTGGCCCCGGACTTCACTGGGTATCTGATAGGCCGCGTCGTCTGCGGCGTCGGGTTTGGGTTCGTCTCCGTTGCAGCGCCCTCGACAATCGGATCCTTCGTACCACCCGATATGATGAGCATGGCGATGGGAATTTGGTCGACCTGGGTTCCTTTCGGGAGTTTTGTGATGTTTCTGGTGGCTCCGAGCCTGGTCGTGCACGGGACATTTGCTTCACTGCATCTTTTACTGTTGAGCGTGTTGGCGCTCGACTGCATCGTGTACGCAGTGTGCATTCCACCTCTGCCGCAGACAGTGGAACGCAAATCAGGAGGTCGGCTAGACGCATCACCTAGGGATAATTCGATGTGGGTGAGGCAGTTAAAACAGCCGATGATGTGGTGTGTCGCTGGAGCATTTGCGTCGTTTACATTCTGCTTCTTTGCATTTAATACGTGGATCTCGACCTACTTCGTCGAGTCGTCGATGTCGTTGACAGCCGCCGCCCGAATACCGCTCGTGGCTTCGTTGTTTACCATCATGAGTAATCTATACTCGGGTGTGTTACTCAAGCGTGTGGGCAACCAACTGCTGCTCTTTCTGCTTCCACCGCTCGTGATGGCGCTTATGTGGCCGCTGTTTATGCTGAAAGTGACCGTCGTATCGTATGGATGTGCGGCGATAGTTGGCGCGGTTGGCGGTGTTCTGCCTACCATTGTCTTTGCAGCTGCGCCACGGCTGGCGTTATCGAAAGAGACAATGGGTATGGCAATGTCCATTGTCATTGTTGGAGAAAACACCGGTATTCTCGTTGGTCCCGAGCTATTTGGTGTGATGCGGGGAATGACTGGTCACTTTGTCCTGCCTTTTTGGACGCTGTTTGCCGTCGGTCTATTCGGTGTGTTGTTCAGCTTATCCATTTGGCGATGTCGCGTGTTTCAACTAGCTCCGCCCCATAAAGAAGCACTGGAGGCAAATTTATCGAATCAGTTGCCTCATTGAGCTAGCTTCCCATTGCATCATCCGCTGCAAATGGATAAAGGCTTCGGGGGCAGGGATTGCTTGCCCCACGAAGCACCATGGGTGTATTAACCACCGTAAAACAGGCCAGTTTCCTGTAACGTCATCGGGGAACCAGAGCGGTGAACGCCAGCGTCGACGACTTCGCCGATGTAGACCACATGATCCCCTTGGTCATATTCGTGGACGACTTTGCATTCAAACCAGGACAAGGCATCCTTGAGAATCGGGCTGCCAGTGGTTTGAGTGTAAAATTCTACGTCTCCGAACTTGTTACCCACGCGTGAAATCGGTTTGAAAAACGCGAATGCCAAGTCTTTTTGGCCACTTTCCAAGACATTGACCGAGAACACACCGCTGTCGTGAATGCCATCACTGGAAGCGGTTCCTTTTTTCGCTGCAATGGCGACGAGCGGTGGCGAGAAGGACGTTTGGGTCACCCAGTTGCCAGTGAACGCATTGACGTCTTCGCCCAATTTGGTACCAATGACATATAAACCATAAGAAATGCCACGAAGTGCTGTCTTTTTTGCCTGTTCGTCCATCTGGATATCTCCCTTCAGATACGAATTGAATCGTAAGCTGCATCCACTTCAGTTTTATGATATCGAATTTTCAGTATGGTTTAAACCGACGGGGATTGTGCTACGGTGGTAATTTGCCATTTCACGCCGTACTTGTCCTGAAGGCGACCGAATAAGGTTCCCCAGAATTGTTTTTCAAGTGGCATAATGACACTACCACCCGCGGATAGTTTTGTGAAAGCCTCGCGTGCCTCATCATCAGAATCGAATTCAAGGGTTAAGTCAAATCCGGCGTTGTATTCCACCGGGCGGTTTGTCACGTCGGCTATGTAGAATTGCACACCCGCAGCAGTAAACGCCATATGGATGATTTTATCCTTCATGGATTCGTCTGTACCTGGAGCATCGCCGTATGTTTTTTCGTGTTGAATTTCTCCACCGAGGGCTGCGATGTAAAAACTGGCCTGTTCTCGTGCGTTTTCGGAATAAAAATAAGGGGTGAGTTTTGCCATATGTTTGAACCTCTCTTCAATAAGATTTTAATTCCATCATACGTCACAGACTTGGTTGCGGGGAGTATAGGAAAAAACGCCTGTTATAGCATGAGGCAGAATGAACCGGACAATACCGCAGAAGGATTATTCCTGTCTTTGCCGAATAGGCTTATGGTGAGTACAATTTCATAGGATTGCATCTAGGTGCCCTTTCAAGGGATAACAGGGAATCGGGTGAAAGTCCCGAGCGGTCCCGCCACTGTAACTGATGTAGTTCTCTTTCACGATGTCACTCGTATGTTCGGGGAAGGCGAAAGAGAATGATGACCAGGAGCCAGGAGACCTACCTAGCGTGCTGCACCCATGGGCCTTCGAGGAAAGGAGCGGTGTACAAGTCAAATTGGACGAAGAGGCGAAGAAGTGTCTTTTTCTGTTCAATGCCGGTTTGTACGTGTGTCCCCAACCGTAAGGTTGGGGCTTTTTTGTGTTGAATTTGAATGGTTTGAGAGAGGAAGATGCAAATTGACCAATGTCTCATTGATATTTTTGGTGCTTATTCTCGGGCTTCGTCACGGATTGGACGCAGATCATTTGGCGTTTATCGATGGGCAAACCCGTTACAATTGGCGCGTTGGAAGTCCTATCGCCCGCTTTGTCGGCACATTGTTCTCCTTTGGCCACGGATTGGTTGTCGCTTGTGTCGCGGTGATTTTGGGAATGGTGTCGAGGCATTTTCAGTTTCCTGCCTACTTTGACGTCATTTCGACGTGGGTGTCTGTTCTGATGTTGTTGTTGCTCGGGTCATTAAATATTGTCAACCTTCTTCGGCAAAATTCCCAATCGAATTCGTTTCAAATCACAGGGGTTAAGGGAAAGGTTCTTCCGAAATTTGCAAGAGAAACGACAAATCCATTTGTCATTATTGTCGTTGGTGGAATGTTTGCGCTGGCTGCGGATACCGTGAGTCAGACGTCTTTGTGGGCGATAGCTGCAGGGCACACGGTGCGTTATATGCCGCTGATTTTAGGGCTTGTATTTATGGTGGGGATGATGGCGACGGATACGGTGGACTCGCTGATTGCGTTTCGCATGATTAGCCATTCGAGTAAGCTTGGACAGTCCGCTTCACGAATTATGGGGTGGATTATTGTAATTCTCGCGTACGGCGTTTCCGTTTACGAGATTCTCTTGTTGTTTGCTCCGTCGATGGAAATCGATTTTGAGACCATCGGAATTATCTCGTTTGTCATCATTGTGTGTTGTTACCTCGCTGGCGTGATGACTGTGAAGAAACGAAAGCGGATATCGGTAGAATAACCGGTTGGTGAACGTGGTCGAGCGTTTGAAATGAAAACCGATGTGCTGTCATCTTGACGTCACTACATGAAACAACCAGTCAACCGCGCTGATGTCGTATGGAGCCGTCTGCGTGTTCGATGCCCATCAAAGACATCCCGACGGTTCCGGCTATCACACCCGCTGCATGATGTCTACGTCAAGTGTCTCCATAGCCTCGACAAACGCCGTACTGTTAAAGATTACCACTTTTATATGTTCCTGCTTTACAACTCGGATTCCATAGCTACCCATGTGGCAATTGGCCACATGGTATCCTTAAACGGATCGCTTTGAACTTGCAAAATTCACTGGATCTCGACGCGTTTTACCTCTATTATCAACGACAACTTGATTCGTTTTAGAACATCGACGGAAGTAATGCGCTGCGTGCGCTAATCAGCTAGGTCTAGGTCATATTACCGTGACGGATGGGTCTTGAAGGAGAAAACAAATGTGAGTTTTGTATTCAGTCAATTTTCTATGGAAACCTGTCAGTTGATTTTTCAAGATCATCCGGACGCGATGGTTGTCCTCTCCAAAGAAGGAGCGATTCTGGCAACGAATAAAGCCGCTTGTGCATGGTTTGGAGATTTTCCAACAGAAATGCGGCGTATTCATTACCAAGATATCCTCTGTTCGATGATGCCTGAATTTTGGAAAGATGCCTATCACAATCTGTTGGCACGTGTCAATGGGGGCGAGCGTGTCGAAGGATATGAAACAATTTGTTTCAGAAAGAATGGTACATCCCTCACGGCTCATCTCAGTTTGTTTCCACTTCGAGATGAGGCGGGAAACGTCTTCGGAAGCTATATGATAATCAGAGACATGACAGAGCAAAAGCAAATTGAAGCGTCTTTGCGAGAAAGCGAGGAACGATACCGAAAAGTTGTGGAGTTGTCGCCAAAGGGAATTTTAGTCCATCAACAGGGCACCGTTGTTTACGCAAACCCGTTTGCAAGGCGGACTTTACAGTCTGAGCAGTTGGTAGGAAGGGATATCTTGTCGTTTTTCCATCCCGACTATCGCGAGGTTTCGAGGGATAGATTTTTCCATTCAGAAGTTGGACAGGAACTTCCGTTTATTGAGACGGTGATGATTCGGGATGACGGGAAACGAATTGACGTTGAGATTGGCGGCGTCCATATTCTGCGCGATGGGGAACCTGCTGTCTTGTCTATCTTTCGGGATGTGACAGATAGAAAGCAAGCAGAACAGAAGTTGAGCGAAAGCGAAAAACGCTATCGACGGCTTGTGGAATTATCGCCGATTGCCATGTTGGTTCACCGTGATGGACTGATTCAGTATGCGAATCGATCTTGCACGAAACTATTAGGCGCGGCTTCCGCAGATGAGCTGCTGCAGCAACCGATTTTGGACTTTTCTCCTCCGGCGTATCGAGATGCGGTAGAGCGTCGCATTCGAGAATTGGATGGAACAGGGATTTCTATTGACCCAACGGAAGAACAGGTGGTTCGCAGGGACAAAACTGTCATCGACGTCGAAGTAACGGGAGTTTCGATTCAATATGAAGGACAACCAGCGTACTTGATGATGATTCAGGATATTACGAGAGAAAAACAGGCGGAAGAAGCACTGCGTGAAAGTGAGGAAAAATATCGCCTGATTGCAGAAAGTATGACCGATTTAGTGACGGTGTTGGACGAAACCGGTGTGGTGAAATATGCTTCGCCTTCTCACGAATCTGTATTAGGCATTCCGCCTGAAACGTACGAGGGTCAGCTTGCGTTTGATGTTGTGCACCCAGGTGATGTTGAACGGGTGAAACAATCATTTAAACAGATGGTGTCTACCAGAGCGACGATGACTTTAGAAGTACAGTTAAAACGTTTTACGAACGGCTGGTTGTGGGTGGAGGCTAGTGGCAAACCCGTATTTGATGAAAGGGGGAACTTACTTCATTTTGTAATCGTGTCCAGAGATGTTACAGAGAGAAAAGTGTATGAGAAGAAGTTGGAACATTTGGCGTTTCACGATCCTTTAACAGGATTGCCCAATCGGCGAATGTTTCGCGATAAATTTAGACAGGCGCTGGAGGAGGCTGAGCGGCATGAGCGCAAGATGGCCGTAATGTATATGGACATCGACAAGTTTAAATCCATCAATGATGCACTGGGTCACGAAGTTGGCGATGAACTGCTGAAACAGTTTGCGCAGAGAGTGCAAGCTTGTTTGCGGCCATGTGACACGTTGGCCAGACAAGGGGGAGATGAGTTTACGATACTGCTGCCTACAATCACTCTAGAAGTGGACGCAGTGTCAATCGCTAAGCGAATTTTTGCAGCTATCCAGGAACCTTGGAAAATCGCCGGCCAGGTATTTCATACAACATCGAGTGTTGGCATTGCGTTTTACCCGATGGATGGACACACCAGGCACGAGCTCTTGAGGCACGCGGATGAGGCGTTATACGATGCCAAGAGAGATGGGAGAAATACAATTAAGGCGTACGCGATGCGGGGACACGCGAATCCGAATGGATAAGTCGGATTCGGCAAATGGAAGAATCCCCGCTCGCCAATCGCGAGATTGGTGTGCAGGGATTGTACGTTTGTCTAATGTTATGGTTGAAACATTACGCCGGTCATGGACTCGCTGAGTTGCCAGAGGCGCTCGGCAAAGGCGGGATCGACAGCCCATGGAAACACACCCGATGACACATGGATTGTCCCGTCTAGGGCTTCTTTAGGAACGGGTCGCGCGATGTCGACATCCTCGCAATAGACGCCGCCTTTTCCGTCCAATTGTTGGCTTGTTGCACACCACACGCTGGTCGCGGCGCCCTGTTCAGGAGTCTTGAATTTCGCATTGGGGCCACTCGTGGCGGCATTCATTTCGTCTTCCGACATATGACGTACCAAATCTGTGATGATTCTGCCTGGGTGGACAGAGAAGGCGCGAACGCCATGTGCGTATCCACGTCTGTCCAATGCGACAGCAAATAGAGCGTTGGCCGATTTGGACTGGCCATATGCCTTCCATTTTTCGTACGTCTTGTGCTCGAAGTTCGGATCTTCAAAATCCACGCCCCCGAAGCGAATTCCGGCTGACGAGACTGAGATCACGCGTGCGCCTGCCGCTTGCTTCAAGGCTGGCCAGAGCCGCGCCGTCAACTGGAAGTGTCCCAAGTGGTTGATGGCGAATTGGGATTCGTATCCGCGCGCATCCCGCGTGAGTGGGGGAACCATAATCCCTGCATTGTTGATAAGGATATGCAGTGGGCGTCGGGTGTCGAGAAAGCGTTGTGCAAATGCGTCGATGGAAGCGGGATCAATCAAATCTAGTTCCTCCAGCTCGACGCGAGGAATAGTCGCAATCGCCGATTGGGCTTTTCCCATCGTGCGTGCTGGAATGATTACAGTCGCACCGGCTTCAGCAAGTGCACGTGTTGTCTCCAGCCCCACACCGGAGTAGCCACCTGTGACAATCGCAACTTTTCCACTGAGTTGGTATCCTTCAATGACTTCCCGCGCAGTTGTGTGTGGACCAAAGCCAGATGGAATCGGTATTTGTGGCGTTACCGGATATGCGTTATCCGTCACATTCTTCATCTCCCTGTCATTGCAAGCGATTCATGAGTTCCATGAAGTTCCCTAGCTTATACGTCACAATGTCTAACGTGGCCTGCATTTCTGCCATCTCCGATTCAATTTTGCACTTGTGCTGATGCAGTAACTGGTAGCACGCCTCGTATTGATTCGCAGCAGTGAGTACCAAGTATTGTTTGATTTTCTTCAGTGGCATATTGGTTCGCTTCAGGCGGAGGACAAAAATTAAACGGTCCAGGTGCCGCTGGTTATATTCGCGTTGCCCGTTGTGTTTCCGCTCAATCGGCGGCAGCAGTCCAATTTTTTCGTAATACCGGATGGTATCGTAGCTAAGCCCTGTCTGCTTCGAGATATCCGCAATTGTGTATGCAGGTTCCGTTGATGGGTCACTCCTTTGTTGTCTCCGACGAACGATGCAACCTGTGTCGGTTCGTGTTGATACGCATGTTAGCCTATGGAGTACACTCCATGTCAAGCGGATGTTTGTAGGGGGGCGTGGGAGTTATAGCATGCGCTGGCGGTGCAGCTTGTGAGTTGATTAGGGTATTTTGCGTGTCTTAAATCTACCGAATTGATGGAATGTTCGAAATAAGGTGGGTATCATGTTCTATCGCCGAGAGCGGATCCTGTCCATATTCGCTCAGGATGTGCCAGGTGGCAGATACAGAACGATTCTACCGTCTGTTCGACCCGTGCACAGTCAACATGTTCATTGCGATCTCGGCTGTGACGTATATGCCCGTTCACCAGCACCTGTTCTATCCGCAATAAACCGTAACTATTCTTATTTACATGCGAAAGAGAAACCTGTAAAATAACGAATCGTAATAATTTCGATTTAAAAGCGGGGGTTTCAGTGTGAATAAAACGCACGATTGTGGAGCGACAGCGTGGATGGACCAGGTATATGACGTGGTGATTGTTGGTGCCGGTGCGGCGGGTATAGGTGTTGGCATCGTGCTTTCTCAATTGGGCGTTACTAATCTCGTGGTCTTGGAGGGAGAGACCGTTGGGGCTTCGTTCAAAAAGTGGCCACGGGAAACACGCTTTATTACCCCGTCGTTTCCAGGGCAAGGGTTTGGCGCACTCGACTTGAACGCGATTGTGCCAGATACTTCTCCTGGCTATACGCTTGCGACGGAACACATGTCCGGCGCGGAATATGCGGAGTATCTTCATGCGGTGGCAGAGCATTTTGATATCCCCATCAGCGAACATACATATGTTCGGCGCGTCGATAAGTCAGGGGAAGTGTTTTTATTAGAGACTAATCAAGGGCTTGTCGAAAGTCGATTTGTGGTTTGGGCGACAGGGGAGTTTCACTACCCGGAAGAGACCGCATTTCAGGGTGCTGAAGTGTGCCTGCATAGTAGTCGTGTGGCGAGCTGGTCCGCGTTGGCGGGAGATGATTATTTGATTATCGGCGGGAATGAGAGCGGTATGGATGCCGCCTACCATCTCATTCAGTCGGGCAAACGGGTCACGGTGGTGACGTCGGGGAAAGATCATCTGAATGAAGACGACGAGGATGTGGACCCCAGTTTGACGCTCTCCCCCTTTACGTATCAACGAATGACCACAGTGCTTGACAGTGGGCGCTTGTCGATTCGGTCAAATATGCGTGTGGCGCGCGTCGAGCAAACGGGTGACGAGTTTCTGATTTACTTTGACAATGGAGAGACTTGGTTGCGCCAGACGCAACCGATTTGTGCGACGGGGTTTCGCGGTGGACTGTCTGTCATTGCTGAGCATTTCGAATGGTCCGCGGAAGAGACGGTGACACTCAGTTCACGAGATGAGTCCACGAAGACAGCCGGATTATTCGTGGTGGGTCCTTCCGTTCGGCACGGCAATGTCATTTTGTGCTTCATATATAAATTTCGGCAGCGGTTCGCCGTCATTGCCGAGGAACTGGTCAATCGCCTGGGTATCCCTTTGGAGACTTCGGTGATTGAGTATTATCGCCGCAACAATCTGTATTTGGACGACCTCACGTGCTGTGAGGTGAAGTGCGAATGCTGAATGCGGAACTCACAGCGGTTTTAGTGGGGATGGAGTCGGCTGGGAAGTCTACCATTTTCTCTAAGTTGACCCACTATGTTACCGGTGAGGAGGTTAACTTTCGTGGCTCGACCGTCGTGTGTCGTCGCGCCGTTATTCACGGCACCAATATTACCATCGTCGATACACCAGGCATCCGTCACCAGTCAGATAGTGAAACCACGAGGATGGCCTTGCGTGAAGCGCGTCAAGGTGACGTGATTGTCTTTGTGATTCGGGGAACCCATGCGGCGTTTGAGTTGAAGATGTTGTCGCGTGAACTTGAGGATTATCGATATCGCGTGGCGGTCATTCTCACGTTTGAAGACAAAACGCCGATATCGTTTTGCCGCGCCGTCGAGCAGTTTTGCCAAACCTATGGTGTTCCGTTTGTCTCTGTCGATGCACGTGCATTTGAGCACCGCAAACATGCGCTAATCGTACAGGCGGTGCGTTCCGCCAAATTGCTTACGCGTCCCTTGCACGAGATATTTGCACTGGATTTAGCCAATGTCGATCCGCCAAATACCTTGCTAGAACACAAAACAGTGGGCCCGTGGCTGGCACTGATACTGACGATCTTACTATTTGGAGTTCCGGTCGTTGCGGCCTATCTTTTCGCTAGTGTGACACAGTCCTATTTGGATACGTGGATTTTGAATCCGCTTCGGGGGTTCATGCAGGCGGAACCGTATTGGTTACAAGTATTCTCGGTCGGGGATTACGGTTTGCTCACACTTGGACCCTATTCGTTTTTATGGGCATTTCCTGTTGTCGTCTTTATCGGTATCAGTGTAGCGGTGACGGAAGAGATGGGGCTGAAGGATAGAATCACGGATGCCCTCGACCCGTGGCTTCAGAAAGTCGGGTTGGAGGGGCGAGACCTTATTCCTGTTCTCACGGGATTTGGTTGTAATGTCGTTGGTGTGCTTCAGAGTAGAGCATGCGGCCAATGTACGCGTCGGCAGTGTGTGTCGCTTATCTCATACGGATCCGCCTGTAGTTATACCATTGGCGCGACACTGTCCTTATTCAATTCGGCAGGCCGACCGTTGTTATTTCTACCGTATATTTTTGTTGTGTTCATTGTGGGTGCAGTGCACACGAGAATCTTTAATCGGAAAACGATAAAACTGCCGGACACACCTCGAAAAACGTTCCTTCAGCGTCCCACGTGGAAAGGGATTGGGTTTCGGGTTCGAGCGATTGTCAAACAGTTTATGCTACAAGCGATGCCGACATTTCTGCTCATCTGCATGGTGGCAGCGTTACTCGACGAACTCGGCATCATTCCATGGGCTTCATCGCTTCTGTCGCCTGTTTTCATGCTCTTTCATCTACCGGGATCAGTGGCGCCATCTGTGCTTTTCTCGATGATTCGAAAAGATGGCATGCTAGTGCTCAACCAGCACGGTATACTTGGGGAATTGTCCATCGTTCAATTGTTTGTTGTGGTCTATTTAGCGTCCACGTTGTCGGCCTGCTTGGTTACACTGTGGACCGTTGCAAGGGAGTTTTCGTGGCGGTTCGCGTTACAGATTGCGGGAAAACAAGCTGTTACATCCATAGCGACTAGTGCGTTGTTGGCTTGGCTCGTGCCGTTTGGTAAACAAATGTCCCTGATTACGGGGTTTATGCACCTTATGTCGTGAGGAACCTCTCCATCGATGTTGGCTGCGGCAAGGGGCTCATCCTGCACGCAATAGCAAAGCGGCACGGTTTCGGCAAGGCGGGATAGACAGAATTGAGATTGCGAGCGGCGATGCGAGGGCAATGCCATTAGCGGACAATTCTTTTGATGCAGTCGCTTCGAGCCTGGTTATCCATAGTATTTCTGGTGACGGCGACCGTCGACGAGCATTCGGGAGGTGTATCGGCACCTGTGAAAATTGTGTCGGAGAAAAAGGTCACACGCTAGCAACGGTAGAGAGCGATTCGAGTCGCCCCACTTGTGGTGATTCCAATCCGCTTTGTTTTAAGCATTTACTCCACCACATCTGTCTTTTTCTAGCACGTCCTCAACGAAGTGAAGGCGTGAGACGATTCCACTCAACACACAATCCAACGTCGTGCGATGAACTCGCTCCTTTGAGCAAGCTGGCGTTGGGCGCCAATATCAGAATCGCCTCACACGGCGATGAGGAAGTGGAACGACTGGAAGACGACGAATCCACCGTGAAATACACATTCATTGACGGTTGCGTCGTCTATGGAGCAGACTATCGCGTACTCGTATAATGGAGAAAAAGGGTTGGATTATGGGAAGAAAGCAATCGCGGCATTCAAGACGTTTCGCGGTGTCTTGGATGCCGCGATTATTTTTTATCTTCGATGGCATGCATATGGGTTTATGAAATGCTAAAATACCATTAAACCAATCATCCTACGTTTAGGCGTGGAGGAGTGACGTCATGCTTCAGAAAACGAGTCGAATGACGCTTGTGGAGCAGGTCGCATTGCAGATGGAAAGTTTGATTGAGTCTGGGACGTGGACGGTTGGCATGCGCATTCCAGCTGAGCCGGAGTTGATGGCTGAGTTGAATGTAAGTCGTAATACGTTGCGGGAAGCGATTCGTGCATTGACGCATGCGGGGCTGCTGAAAACAAAGCAAGGGGATGGAACATATGTCTGCTCTTCGAGCGTTTTGGGGGCCGTATTACAAAAACGTATTTTGCGCTCCGATACGCTACAAACGTTAGAAGTCCGGCACGCACTCGAACGTGAGGGTGCACATCTGGCAGCTCAGCGCAGAACCAACGACGAGTTGGAGCGGATGATCTACTTGCTGGAAAATTGTGAAACGGCAGTGCAACGCGGTGATATTGATGGCTATGCCATGCAGGACATGCAGCTTCACCAAACGATTATCGGTGCCTCCCACAACGACATGTTGATTGAGCTATACGAACATATCGCGGAAACGTTGCAAGATTTAATCATCACTCTGGCGCGCCGAGAGATTGGTACAGTTTATCTGGAAATCCACCGGCAACTTGTCGACGCGATTATCCGTCAGGACGCCGATTCGGCAGTTGCTGCGGTTCATCGTTACATAACTGAATCGAAAATCGCAGTTGAAGCCCAAGGAGGAGTAGAGCGGGAAGAGGAGTAAGAAGCGGCGTTTGAGTGAAGGCATTCATTTTGTAGAGATAGAAAGCGGGGAGTATTGTGGAGAATCACAACGCAGTTCAAGGGAATTCGACACATGTGACGAGCAAACTGATGTTGGTTGTTGGTATTATCCTGGTCGCAGCAAATCTACGCGCAGCCATCACGGGTGTGGGACCGCTCGTGAACGACATTTGCCAGGACACAGGGTTGTCAACGGCATGGGCAGGTATGTTGACGACATTGCCTCTTGTTGCATTCGCTGTCGTATCACCGCTTGCGCCTATGATTGCCCGGAAGATTGGCATTGAGTATGCCTTGGGCGGGAGTATGGTTTTGCTCACAATTGGCATCGTAGTTCGATCCGTTACTTCGCAATTCGGTTTGTTTGTAGGCATGTTGTTGGCCGGCGTCGGCATTGCAATGGGCAATGTGTTGTTGCCAAGCCTCATTAAACGGGATTTCCCGACGCAAGTTGGATTGATGACAGGTGCATATTCCATCTCGATGAATGTTTGGGCGGCGATTGCTTCAGGCGTGAGCGTACCGGTAGCTCATATTGCCCACATCGGTTGGCGAGGTTCCATGATCAGTTGGGGTATTTTATCGGTTATCTCTATTTTGATTTGGTTGCCACAGTTGCGCAAGCGTCATATCCCACAGAGAATCAAATCCAACGTAAATGTGTGGAAGTTTGCACTGGCGTGGCAGGTCACCTTTTTTATGGGACTGCAATCGTTTGTCTTCTACGTAAGTATCGCTTGGCTGCCAGATATTCTGCAAAGCAGAGGAATGAGTGAAACGGCGGCGGGCTGGATGTTGTCATTACTCCAATTTGTCAGTCTGCCGGCCTCCTTCATTGTGCCTGTGATTGCTGGAAGACGGGCGAGTCAACGTGGCATCGTGGCCCTGACTACACTGCTGTTTCTAATTGGCTACGTAGGCCTTATCAGTGGACTGAACGCGTTGAACGGGTTATGGATTGTGTTGATTGGGGTGGCCGGTGGAGCGGTCTTTAGCTTGGCTTTGTCGTTTTTGGGATTGCGCACACATACATCTGATGAAGCAGCCAAACTATCCGGCATGGCACAATCTGTTGGGTATCTTCTGGCCGCCATTGGCCCAATTTTAATTGGATTTCTGCATACTGCGCTACACTCGTGGTTTGTGCCGTTAGTCATCCTTGCCATTGCCATTGTGCTTCTCTTTATTTTTGGTATGGGTGCTGGGCGAAACGCTTATATCGGGTCAACTCGTGAATCGGCAAAGATGGACTATGAAGCATAGGGCGTGGGAAAAACGCTCAATTGATTCATTTATATGGAGGATTCCTCCCAGGCGTTTGCACCGGGTAAATATAACCGCGACAAAGCAAAAGCTATCACGCCGATGATGAGACCAGCAACGCCCCAATGGCACGTGACCACGACGATTTCAAGCTCTGTCTGTAGTGATACAGCGCCGAGGATTCCTTGGATGACGATGAAGGCAAAAATCAAGACGGATACGTTTCGCAAGTATTTGTGTCTGAAGGTTGTCATCACAAACCAGATGCCTGCTAGAACCAAAAGAGCTGCAGTGACCATGTGAATTCCGAGTAACGATTGGGAGAGCATTTGTGACGGTGGTACGTGGCGACCGTGGCTCGAAATGTAACTGTCTTGGCCGAAGAGCGCTTGGCTGGCACCCGTATGGCGGAAAACGGCACCTGCTGCGACGGCTAGTAGGCCACAGACATACAGAATCCACGCTGCTCGTTTCAGCGCTGTACGTTGTGGATTTGACGCGTTCAGAACTACGCTATGTTTTCTTTGATCTTCACGCTGTGCCAAATTGGCTAGGTGGACGAACAGAGATAGCATGACCATACTGTTTAGCACGTCGACGGTTGTGGCAGTTCCGGGAAATACAAACAAGACAATCAGTCCTGCATAGACAATCTGAATCAGCAGGGACACGAGTCCGAGGCAGCATGTCCACAGCATGGCACGGTTTTGGCGGTATGAAACAAGTAGCCAGGTGAACAGCCAAATCACAAAGACCCCTAAGAGCGCCGCGACAAAGCGGTGCACCAATTCAAACATGAGCGATTCGCTAAACGACAGAGGATGGCCGCAAACTGGCCAATTCGGACAGACAAAACCGGCGTCCTCTCCGACAATCAGTCCGGCTAAAATCATTTGTAGGCCAATGACTACAGTGGTTGCCCAAGCTAGGTGATGAAATTTCATGCGGAATCATCCTTTGTCAAGATAGCGTGCTTCGTAAACAAACATAGCGGAAAACATTGAGCGGGGAAATGGTCGTTCTGGATGATTCATGTATGGTTCAATCGGACTAGAACCGTTCGTTCCAAGCATACGAATCGCTTGTTCGACGATTTTCTTGAGTGATTGGTGAATGAACTGCATTCACTTCTCGACAGTGTATTTGATCCAAATATCTACTAAAGCACGAACGTGAATTTTGTGGTATTTTTGCATGGAAGTTAGGTCAAGTAGTTCAACTTGTCGATACTCCGAACGTCCTTAAAAATGGCTGGTGACCGTAGGACGTTCGGAGGTACATAACCCCCCCACGAATGCATGTGTTCGAAGACAGTTTCACAATATGTTCTTGTAATCGGCTGGTTATATAGTAAAAACTCGCTATTACAGGGCCTAGATTTATCAGTGACGCGTGTGGTAGGAACCTTAAGGATATTCGCAGAGTTCAATTAGGGTGCCGGATGTTGAAACCACATGCATGTAGATGAGTCGACGCCCTCGTGCGTTTGTCCGCAACGTTTCCTCGTAAAAACGCACGCCTTCTCGTTTTGCTTCTTCAATAGCTTGGTCTAGGTTTGGCACACGATACGCTAGATGATGAACTCCTTGTCCCTTCTGTCTTATAAAGCGGGCAACGGGGGATTCGCGATTTGTTGGCTCGAGTAATTCCACATGCATGTCGCCAACTCGAATGGCGGCCACATGAACCTCGACTCCTTTGGTCTCAGCAGTGTATCTATCCATCAAAACTCCACCTAGTATGTGAAGGTAGAAGGGGAGTGTCTCGTCGATATTCCGTACGGCAATTCCGAGATGGTCAAACGTTTTCTCCATTGTGTTGTCACCTCACTTAAGGTATTCAACAATTACGATAAAATTTCATGAAAGTGGGTATTGGTGCTTCTTGAATCGATTACGACAAACCAGATGGGCTCAAGCAAGCATCACTCGATTGGCGATAAATCTTGCTGTCAACATTTGAAATCAAATAAAACGCAATATTGGTGAGTTTGAATGCTGCTGTCTCCAATGAATCAACGGGGTCGCTCTTCTCTATCCAGTTTCGGATAAGTCCAATTGTGCCCCATGCTGCAAATGTTGCTTGCTCATCATTAAAATACAAATTTAACCAATTTGTGAGGGTATTAGTCAGGTGTGAAGTAAACTCGATATCCTTGAGGCGGTACCGGTAAAAATGACGGTAATGGTATACGTGTTCACAGAGTGACTTGTTGTGCTTAAAAAGCCAAACACGTGTGCTCGGCTCGACTCTTTCCCAACTGGTTTTACGGAAAAAATCCCCTAGTTCTTCGACTATGTGTTCCGTCACTTGGTTCAGTAGGTCAAATTTGTCATTAAAGTGTAGATAAAAGGTAGAACGGCTCACACCTGCCTTTTTAACAATTTTCTGTACCGTTATCTTTTCAAATGTGGACACAGACAAGAGCATGATCAGCGCGTCAGTGATAAGACTACGGGCAGAATCCAAATGTATTCCCTCATTTCAAATTCAGAATTTATTATACAGCAATGGACATTTTAGCGCATTTTGTAGCTTGAGTACGGCATTCGGGCCAGTCTACAATTGAATTATACTACTTTAGTGACTTAAATACTGCGTAGCTGGAAATTCTAATGAAGGTGATAACGGGAACATATGTGGCATGGACATTGGGAGCTAAACGGAAATGCACGCATTAGCTGCGCGAATATCCAACATGAGTTAAGAAGGGAAGAGCGTATTGAATACATCAGATCAAAACAATACACCATTCAGTTTATTTGATGTTGAAAGCGGTGAAATGGTTTCAAATTTATTTCCGCTGTTCGCACGCATGCGGTCAGTTGGGCCCGTTGTTCGCGTGCCGTTTCCAGTGGGAGGGAGAGCGCTCGAGGCTTGGTTGGTTGTGCGCATGGAGGAGGCACAGCAGGTACTGAAAGATAAAAACCACTTTGTTGTAAATCCTGCATCCATTAACGGAGGACATTTCGACAAATTGACAGCTATCGCAAACAAGGATGAATCTGCTCCTGAAACCTTTGTTAGCGGAAATGCACTGCCATTTATTGATGATCCTGCCCATCGGCGCTTGCGGGGGTTGGTAGCGAAAGCTTTCACGCCAAAATATGTGGAAGGCTTACGGCCGCGAGTACAAGAAATTGCTGATGAATTACTTGACAAGGTACAAGATCAAGGCGGGATGGATGTGGTTAAAGACTACGCTTACCCACTGCCGATCAATGTCATTTCAGAGATGTTGGGTGTGCCACACTCTGATCGGGAGCAACTTCATGTTTGGTCTGCAGCACTCGCTCGTGGTTTAGGGGTAGCGAGACAGGATTTAGAAGTCGTTGAACATTTGCGGGCTTTTGGAGAATACACAGCGCAACTCGTCGCCGACAAACGTTTGCATCCGGCGAATGACTTGATTAGTCAGTTGATTGCTAGTGAAGCGGAGGGTGATCGGCTGAGTGAATCTGAACTCATTTCCATGATCACGCTGTTGATTTTTGCTGGTCACGAGACGACTTCGAATCTCATTTCTATCGGCACTTTGATGCTGTTAGACCATCCAGATCAACTGGAGAAACTGAAAGCTGACCTTAGCTTGGTTCCGTCAGCCGTGGAAGAATTACTTCGCTTCAATGGCCCCTCAACGATTGTAGGGCCGAGATATGCCACTGAAGATCTGGAACTTGGTGGGCAACACATCAAAAAGGGAGACTTAGTTATTCCGGTAGTCAAGTCGGCGAATCGAGATGAGTACCAATTCGAGCACTCCGAAGAGTTAGATATTACACGTAAGATTAACCGTCATCTTGCGTTTGGTCACGGCGTTCATATGTGCTTGGGAGCACCGCTTGCACGCTTGGAAGGCGATATCGCATTTACTACGCTATTGAAACGTTTACCGAATATTAGGCTCAGCGTGCCTCGGGACAGTCTTACGTGGAGTTCAACGTTAACTACACAGAATGTGAATTCGTTACCTGTCACTTTTTGACGACAAAGCTTGGCTTTGTATGGGGTCGATTAAACCACTGCGTGAGTTGTATTTTCTGGTTGTATTGGCAATACAGTTTGTTCTTTTCATGAGAGTCTGCGAGATATCCTGTAGACTCTCTTTTTTAAATGAGCGTTTTGCAGATTTATAAACTCCCGCAGGGCAAGGGTTTTTAGGGCATGAAAAAGGACTTCACCCCAACCTTCGAGAAGATTTCAAGTGACCAAACAAGAAATTTTCGAGGAGGGAAGTCCCACTTGTATATTCTCCAACCATCGCTCTTTTCCTTTGAGGACTGGCTAGAAATTGACTCCAGCGATCGTCTGCCCTTGTTCTTTGCTGTCTTGGATTTACAACCCTATGCTTCGAAATTGAGAAAACAGTCACCCCAAGGCGCGAAACCTATGAATCGTGAAGCAATTCTGCGTGCACTGCTGGCTGCTCCGCTTGAAGGAATCTCAACGTTCACAAGGCTTCATGAACGGTTGGCGCGAGATATACGCTTTCGCTACCAGTGTGGGTTTCGA
>NZ_JAFMTW010000053.1 GCF_017329615.1 Alicyclobacillus suci
CACACGCAACAGGTTAAAGCAAGCTGAGTAGGTCCGTATCAGAATATTAAAACTTACAAATTCTCTGTTTGGGGTGTCCGTTCTATTGACTTAATACCACATTATCCCGAGCTTCTCATTACCTTTCTAATGCGCAGCTACACATTAGAAGGGAAAAATAGAGCGGTTTAATCGTATCGTCGACTCGCTTCTGGACGAAGTCGCTGCGGCAAAACCTAAGACATTGGAACACTTGAATCAACAATTTGAGGTCTGGTTAAGTGAATGTTATCAGAACCAACCTCACTCCGCACTTCAGAATCAGATGAGCCCCGAGACCGCCTATCGCAGTGACCGTAAAGCCATTCGTTTCATCTCACCAGAGAGCATTGCGGATGCCTTTTTGCATGCCGAAACTCGAAAAGTGGACAAGTCTGGTTGTATCAACTTCATGGGCAAGAAGTATGAAGTGGGTCTGTCATTCATCGGTTGTAAGGTGAATGTCATATACGACCCCGCAGACATCACCGAACTCACCATCGAATACGAGGGTCACCAACCTTGGGCTGTTAGAGAACTGGTTATTGGTGAGCGGGCTGGGCAAAGACCTAAACTTCCAGAGCGGTTCGAAAACCAAAGCGTTGACACCTCTCGCTTGTTGGATGCAGCTGAGAAGAAGCATCAGGATCGGCTTGAGCGTATCACGCCTGCAGTCCGCTATGACGCGGTCTGGAAGGGGGAGAACAGTCGTGTTTGAATCGTTCTACGGCTTTACTCACACGCCCTTCTCACGAGATATTCCAACAGATGAACTCTACATGTCATCTACACTGGAGGACATTCTCGGTCGGCTGAAGTATGCTGCGGAGCGTCAGTGGTTCGCAGTGGTGACTGGAGATTGTGGAACCGGAAAAACCACAACCATCCGTCGTTTCTCGGAGGCGCTGGAACAGTCGAAGTTCAAAATTCTGTACCTGTCGGATTCTAAGCTGACCCCACGACATTTTTACAAGGGGATGCTCGAGCAACTCGGTTGCGAGGCTAAGTTTTATCGCGGCGACGCGAAACGTCAATTGCATCGTGAGATTGAGCTGATGCGTGGGATACATAGCCTCAGTCCAGTTGTGGTCGTAGACGAAGCACATTTGCTAGATCGGGAGATGCTTGAGGAAGTAAGATTTTTGCTCAACTTCAAAATGGATGCGCAAAGCCCCATGGCGCTCATTCTCGTCGGGCAAAATGAGTTGTGGGAACGGCTCAACTTACAGGCTTACGCCGCCATTCGGCAACGCATTGACCTGCAGTGTAAGTTGCATCACTACGACCGCGCTGAAGTCGGGGCATACATTGAACGCCATCTAGCCTACGCAGGAGCCGGACAGCAGTCCATCTTCTCGGACAAGGCAGTCGATGAAATCTATCGCTTCTCGGTCGGAGTTCCAAGACTGGTCAACAAACTCTGTACGCATTGTCTCATGTACGGCGCTCAAAATCGGCAACGGATTATCGACGACCACATGGTTGAACGCGTCATTCAAGGTGAATGCTCATGATGGCACGAAGATTACAGATGTTCTACGACAAAGAGTTGTCGCGTTGGGTGGTTGAAGGCAGAGACGAATGGTATAGCATGCACTGCGGCGAACTCTTGCAATTTCATATTAACGGCAAGACGCTTCGCGGGCGGATCGAGCTCGGGCGAGCATCATGGTACATCATCACCGGCGACACGGCTTTTGGACTTTTAGAAAACCGACGATACGTGGTCAGCGTCGACCTATAGAAACACGCCGGGAAGGGAGAAACTCTCTCTTCCCATTTCTGTAAACACTCTTGGACAGCGAATCCGTCAATTCACGGCCAACTTACGCCGTCAGTTTTCGGACATTATGCTGTGTCAGTAACATCTGCTCTAAGTCAATCAAAAATATGTTTTCATTAATATTGTTGTCGTGCAATTTTTCTTCTAAATCAACATTGTTTTGAGTAAATTTATTCCTGCGTAATGCTGCCTTAATACAATTGTTTGTAATTGCATACAGCCATGTTTTTACGCTTGATTTATGTTTAAAATTATCCCAAGATTTTACTACTTGAAGAAATACCTCCTGAAGAATATCCTCTGCATTACTTTCACCCACGGTAAAACGGATATATCTGTATATTTCATTTCCGTATTGCTCAAATAGTGTTAAAGCGGCTTCTGATGAGGATTGTGACAACTGGTTCCCTCCTTTCACATGATTAGTGTTGTTAAAGCTTATTTTGTTACAACTTCTTTTTTAGAAACCGCGTCAAGTGGGGAGTTAAGCCTACATCATTGCATAAAATATGGAATATCGACGTTCTCACATTTAATTATTGCGAGGCTTGTTATCAAGGGAACAAACCTGGAGGCTCAAATCCAGATGGTTTTCAGCAATTGACCTTGGACTTTGTAACGCAAACACGAGCAGATTCACTGTTCGTCAATCCTTGTCGTCGAGGATGGCATCGACCTATCAAAGAGTTGGCAAGAGAGTACTTAAGATGTAGACAGTTAGTTACTGTATAAAAGTAGGCCCACATTACCCAGTGTGTTTGCGGTAATGTGGGTTTATCGTATGGAGTAGACACCAGCGATGGTCATCTCATGGTTGCTCCTGTTGCGTCAATGAGCTTGGGTCTATTTTCCCTCCGAAGAATACGCGATTCCACGTAGCAAACACGCCGGGTACATCGGGACGTTGTACAATTTTAACTAATTGGGGATTGATTAAATTTGTGTTTGGATCCCCCATGTTCCAAATGGCTGCTTGGTATGCAAGATAAATTTCTGCCAGATATCCATCTAAATAATTGGCATCAACGCCTGGACTCAAAGCCGATGGAACGGTCTCTTTGTATACGGAAACGGGATATGCCTTGATTGCTACCATTTGTTGAGGGAAGAGCGCTTGGAATGTTTTAAAATCATTCTCCATTTGCGTGACGAGAGCGGGATCGTTGGTATCACCGTCATAAATCCACAAATCCGCCAGTTGTGTATCGCGGGTAAGCAGTTGGTGTAGTTTTGACTGTTGGTCTGGTGTCATCTGATTCACTAAAGTTTGCATATCAGATGATTCAGCCTGCAGGGGTGCTGTCCTGTTGGCGGTCGTGCGCTGGCTAGGTGCCGGTTTTTGATGGTGGGAAACCGACAAGTAGCCGAGCGTGACGATGGCAATCGCGCCGAGTCCTGCCGCGAATCCGCTAATTCTTCCTCTAAACCTTCTTCGCGAAGCTGAGGACTGTGATTCGGACAATTGCACAAGGTTCTGTCGAATCCGTTGCTTACTCGCGGCCTTCATTGAGAGCTTTGGCATACGTGAAAGTTGTTCCATGGTTCGCTGCTCATCATCATTCAAGAACTTCATTTGATAACCCCCTTGCAGCTTTAATCGCGCGATGGAATATAACGCGTACTCGATTACCTGAACAGTTGAGTGCTCTGGCGGTCTCTTCAACCGTCATGTCCATGACAGTTCGGCATAAAATCACTTCTCTATAAATGGGCTTGAGTTGAGATAGAAGTTGGAGGATACTATCGCGGGAATCCTTCAACTCTGCCAGTTCTTCGGGTGTCCTCTGACCTGAGTCCACGTCTCTTAGCAGATCGTCAGCGACAAATTCATGCCGTCTACTCTTCCGATAGTGGTCTACGGCGACATTTTTGGCGATATGCAGTAACCAGGTTTTCGGACTGGACCTGCCTTCAAATTTACTTAGGCCACGAAGGGCTTTAATAAATGTCTCTTGCACTAAATCATCAACATCTCGAGTGCCCGTGTAATACACCAGGAAACTGTAGATATCGTCTGCAAACTCATCAAACAGGCGTGCGATCGCAGAATCCACCCTCCATCCCTCCTCATATGTATTGACGTACATTATCCGCGTCCATTACAGCCTTAGAAAATTTTTATCCGGTTCGGTGTAAAAAGGCGATGTCGGTGTCTCCTTATACATTAGAACCGGTTCAAAAACAGAGGGGAAGATGTATTTGACAACGGTTGTTGGTACGCCGCCGCATCCAGTGGAGTTTACGCATGGCCCGCGTCAGAGCCACATTTGGAGTTGTGCGCGTAAGCCGTGTGTCTCACGAGAAAATGTTCCACGTACCTGTTCGAGAGAGTGCAATCTATCGTATTTCTTCGAGGAGGCGAGTAGCCCAACTCTGTGTGAGCCGTGGCCAGCGTGTGCAGAAATCTGTGTTTGAGTGTCAATTGGATGAACTGCAATACGTGGAATTTATCCGATCCCTTCGCGACCTCGTTCACCCGACGGAAGACAATGTCCGCGTCTATCGCGTACGCGACTTTACCCATAAACACGTGCTGTCTCTAGGTAAAGAGGTGGGTATCGACTTTGATGAGCCACTCATTCTCTGACAATGCATGCTTTGCTTCCTATCTTCGCATGATCACGCTTGAAGAAACCAATACGGCTACGCACGCGCCAAATAAGTAGAGTTCAACATAGGATGTCGGTATTTGTTGAATGTGAAAATCGTGTTGTAAGACAAAAGCGACGACCAAAGACACGACTAAAAATGGGAGTGCGCAGGCGCTAATGAAGCGGCTTACACGTTGCTTTACTCGTTCATCGTGAATAGCCACCTCTACACCTTCTTTGTCGCGATTCGCGTTCTCTTGTTTCGCTTGTGTTCCTATAAGATTTCCTATAGAGAGAACGGGACCCAAGAAAATGCTTATCAGAATCTCCTTTACGTTGTGATGAAGAGAAATCAAGCTGAGGCCGTCAATCACGATGGCTTCAATGGCAGTGAACAGCCAACGATATTTCAATCGGAACGCTAAAAAGTAGCCTATTGGCATAACGACAAGGATGAGGATAAACCCGTATTGATGGGCAATGAAGCTTGGTTGCCCAAGAATGACAATGGCGATGATGACCCAGCAAAGCATGGTGTAAAGAGACATCGGTTTTCTGCGCATATCATTTCCTCCAGATGGAATGACGTGAAGAGAAATTCGTGGTGTAAGTTCAACCGGGTGTGTTTTACGAACGGACGGAATTGAAAATTCAGTGTTTCAGTGCCCAATGGAGTCCGATGGAGAGAACGACCATACTGAATAGGAGATATCCAAAAGCTATTGGAATCGAGATCGACGGATAGCCAATCACCATGGCGACCATCATCCCGACAGCAGGAATCGCGAATAGTAAGACAAACATTATGACAAAACCGACCTTGCGGCAGTTTTCCACCGTGCGTTCGTCAACGGTGGGGACCTTCGTTCGGATGGCACGCAGTGTTGAAATGACCTCGGATAGTACGCCGAAGAAAATAGCGATTGCCATTCCTAAAAATAAGCTTGTATTGAATTGATGCGTGTATGCTGAATAAACTGCAAAGCCGATGGCAAATCCGAGAACCAGTACGACTGTATTTTTCCAACCTAAATTCATACGGACTCGTCCTCCACCAATTCAAAAATATCTTCAACCCTCAGATGGAAATATCGACATATTTTTAGTGCTAACTCCAGACTTGGATTGTACTTGCCCAATTCAATGGCGATGACGGTTTGCCGAGTAATCTGCAGTTCCTTTGCGAGCTCAATTTGCGATATGCCTAGTTGATTTCGAAGTTCACGTATTCGATTTTTTACCACATACCGACCTTCTCTTATGTAAAGGTTTATTTACATTCTGCGGATGTGAAGAACTGATGTCAAAGATTGATTACAGTAAATATATGGGCATAACGCGATATAAGCATGGTGTCGGTATGTATGGTACGATGTTGTTTAGGATCACATTTAAAACACGAATGGCGAGGTGAAGTTTAAGTGTGGCGAGTACAAGTGTGGAAAGATAAACACATTGTTGAGGCTGAATTGTGTATAAACGAAGCGCTGGCTAAACAGAAGGAACAGGAATTTAGACAGAAGTTTGATGAAAATACGCATACATTCAAGATTGAAGAAGATAAAAATCGCGGGTGGTGGCATGATTTTCCGGGAACTGGTACTGTGTTTGACGGATCCCCAACAGGCACGCCATACAAGTTAGAACCATCCCCATTGTTAAGCGATAATTATCCCGAGAAGAAGAAAAAATGGAAGAAATGATACGTCGTGGTCAAGAGATGATCAATCAATGCGTTGTTTCTTATTGGGATTGACGGATAAGCCCTACGACAACGGGTGTTGGGATTCTTCACTGATGTACTGTTTACCTTCAAATTCACATCCCCATGATTCAGACAAGTCATAGCACCCAGTGAACCGAATACGACAGATCATTGTCGCCTTGAACGAAGAGCCTTCTGACGTATTATTCATTTTTGGCGTCGCCTGTGCTATATGGTGTGAACACGGAATTGGCGAACAATTGACAATTTAATGTCGTGATCATAAGATAAAGATATAACAAGCAAGCGCTTGCATAATCGTTGTGTAGGGGATTTTATGGAGAAGAAATCGGCACAAAGAGAGCAGATTTTGCAGGAGGCCCGTCGTTTATTCAGTCAAAAGGGGTATCACGGCACAAAAATCCGAGATATCGCGAATGCGCGAGGGATACTTTCTGGAAGCTTATACAGTCATATTTCATCCAAAGAAGACTTGCTATTTGAGATTGCGAGCGACGGTGCTGAGGCGTTTGTCACCGCTATTCAGAGTGTCGCAAATAGCTCTATGACCCCAACTGAGAAGGTACGGGCGGGGCTTGCAGCTCACATTCGGGTCATTTCGAACCATTTGGATGTGTCTAGGGTCTTTTTGCACGAGTGGCATGCGCTTTCGGATGAACGCCGCGACATCATACAACAAAAGCGTGATGAGTATGAGATGTATTGGAAAGACATCTTAGAGAGCGGTGTTCAGGCGGGGGAGTTTGTCATTTCGGATCCAAAGTTCGCAAGATTGCTGATCTTGTCCGTAGCAAATTGGGTATATAACTGGTACCAGCCTGATGGTGAACTTACACCAGAGGATATAGCGGATAGGTTTGCCAACGTGATCTTATTTGGGCTGAGGCATTCTGAATGAGAGGTGAATCTCAGCGATGAGTGACGTGCGAATGAAGGAATTTATGGAGAGGATTGAACGGGGTCAAAAGATTGAAGCAACGGACTGGATGCCCGATGAGTATCGACTTCTCTTATTACGGTTGATTCATATGCATGGCGTGAGTGAAATTATGGGGGCCTATCCGGAAAAAGAATGGGTACCCAAGGCACCTACGCTGCGCAGAAAGTTATCTTTGCTCGCAAAGGTTCAGGATGAGATGGGGCATGGTCAATTACTGCTAAGAGTAGCGGAAGACTTAGCAGCGCCCTTGGGTAAAGTTCGGGATGATTTGATTACGGACATTTTTACGGGAAAAATAAAGTTTCACAATGTGTTCCATATGGAAGCGCCTACATGGGCGGACGCTGGAATCATTGGTTGGCTCGTGGACGGTGCGGCCATCATCACACAAACTGCACTGTTGGATTGTTCCTACGGACCTTATGCCCGTGTATTAAAGCGGATATGTGCGGAAGAGAGTTTTCATATGCATCACGGGGAATCCATCATTTTGTCATTGGCGGAGGGGACAGAAGCGCAGCGACAGATGCTCCAAGAAGCCTTGAATCGTTGGTGGAATTCTTTAATGTTTTTCTTTGGTCCCACTGAAGTTTCGGATGCAGCTTCTCGAATGATTTACTATCGCATCCGCTTTAAATCGAATGAAGCGTTGCGCCAAAAATTCTTGAGTCGCTATGTGCCACGCATCCGCGCCATCGGCTTAACCGTTCCGGATGCAAATCTCTATTACGACGAGGCTGAACAAAAGTGGCACTATACAGAGCCAGATTGGGAATACTTCTCGAACATTGTTCGAAAGAATCAGGGGCCAAAATCCCAGGAACGCGTACAATTGCGGCGTGAGGCGCACGAGGGGAATCGATGGGTCCGTGATGCGTTGCTTCATTCTCAGGAGAAAGCGGTCATTTAAATCATGAGTCTGGAGAGGGTTCGGGAGATGACCGATGAACAAGTGGTTGTGAAATATGAGGAGGAACACATTGCGTTTGTGAAGTTAAACCGACCGCATGCGCTGAACGCCTTAAACTATGAGTCTTTGTGCGTTTTGGGTGAGCTAGTCAACGAGATTCGCGTGCGTCGGGATCTAAGGGCCGTTGTGTTTTTTGGGGAGGGCAAGGCATTTTGCGCTGGCGCTGATTTAAAAGAGCGGCGAACGCTCTCTCCCGACCAAGTAAGACGCAATGTACTCAAAATAAGAGACGTATTTACGGAAATTGAGAACCTGCCACAGCCAACCATCGCTGTACTTCATGGTTTCGCATTGGGTGGTGGATTTGAGCTTTCACTCGCATGCGATTTGAGATACGCAGCGAAACATACGCAATTCGGTTTAATTGAGACGAGTTTGGCGATTATTCCAGGTGCTGGCGGAACACAACGGTTAACTCGGCTGGTGGGTCCAATGTGGGCGAAGAAGTTGATATTCACAGCTGAACGGATTCAGCCGGATTTTGCGCTGCAACTTGGCATATTGACGGGTGTCGAAGCGGATTTTGAATTCGCCAAAAAGAAAGCGATTACAACGGCGAGGGAAATTGCTGAGAACGGGCCAATTGCTGTTCGACAAGCGAAGTTTGCCATCAATCAAGGACAGAATGTCGATCTCAGTACAGGGTTGGAAATCGAGTCGCAGGCGTACGAATTGCTGATTCCCACGAAAGATCGCCTAGAAGCGTTAGACGCCTTTGCGGAAAGAAGAAAGCCGGTATTTCTAGGAGAATAGTGCCCAAACGTTTGTCTTTTAAAAGCAACCGCTTGCTTGAGGAGGGGTGAGTATGTCACAGCACTACGTAGCCTTTGAGGTTTTTGTGCAACGGACGCATTTAGATCAACATGAGCATGTTGGAAGCGTCTTAGCACCAACAGCAGACATCGCGTTGCAAACCGCAAGAGAAAATTTTTTGCGTCGCGATCGGGCAGTAAACATTTGGGTTGTTCGGCAAAGCGATATTTACTCGACACCGTATGATGACACGGATTTTTTTGCGCGCGAACTAGATCGCAAATACCGCGAAGTGGGTGGCTATGCAGACAACGCACGACGTTGGAAAGCGTTTAAGGAGCGTGCTATGACGCTTGAGGAAATTATTGAAGATGTAAAAAAGTGATGGGGAGGTAACGTGTGTGAAATCACAAGAGAGCCATCCATCTGCACTGGTCGATTTTCTCTTTCAACTTGCAGATGATGAATTGATGGTTGGCCATCGCAATTCTGAGTGGCTGGGTGTTGCGCCAGATATTGAGGAAGACGTCGCCTTTTCGTCTATTGCTCAAGATGAAATTGGTCATGCCACATTTTACTACAATTTATTAGAGGAGTTGCACGTTGCCCCATCTGATGTGTTGGCGTTTGAACGCGATAGTCGTTCTCGTCGGAATGCTCGGCTGGTCGAGGCCGAAAATGGAGATTGGGCTGGGACCATCGCTCGACATTATTTCTACGACTTGTTTGAACAGGTTCGCTTGTCGGCCATTTTACATTCCAGCTATGAGCCGCTGGCTATGGGGGCATCGAAGATCATTCGGGAAGAACGCTATCATTTATTGCACATGGAAACCTGGTTTAAACGACTTGCTTCTGGTGGAGAGGAATCGAGAGGCAAACTGTTGACCGCCGTGGATGCGATATGGGGTTCTTTAGACGATTTATTTTCCCTTGGGGAATATGCTGTAACGCTTGTCGAGGCGGGGATTATCTCCAAGAATGCAGAGCAAATGCGCGATGAGTGGATTTCACTACTCCAGCCGACATTTGATGAAATTGGCTTTTGCTTACCGCGTATCCCCATGATGTCAGATGGAGGGCGCGTTGGAGAGCATACTGTGCCTTTAATAAATCTGTTGGACACGATGAGTGAAGTTTATCGGCTTCAACCAGGGGCGAAATGGTGATTGCCGATTTGTGAAGTGAGGGAGCGGAAATGGAGAAGGATACGCTCTATTCAGATGAAGCGTTAACTTCAGCGTTAATGCGAGCGCTTCATGATGTGAAAGATCCAGAAATTCCTGCCGTGAGCATCAGTGAACTGGGAATGGTCTATCGCGTTACAGTTGCAAACGGTTATGGAAAGGTCGAGTTGTTGCCGACATTTGTTGGGTGTCCTGCGCTTGAATTGATTCGCAATCGCGTCTTGGCGAGTGTTCGCGGGCTGGATGGTTTAGTGGGTATTGATGTTGAGTTTGTGATGACGAAGCCATGGTCGTCGGACAGAATCACGCCGGAGGGGATTCGCAAGCTTCGGGAATTCGGCATTGCAGCACCGCTTTCGAATGTAAAACATCGCGTTGCCCCACCGTGCCCGTATTGCGGAGCCGCAGATACGGAAATTGAAAATTTATTTGGGCCAACGGCATGTCGAGCCATTTTCTACTGTAAAAACTGTTGTCAACCCTTTGAAGGGATGAAGGTTGTATAGAGATGCGCCCGATACAAGGATGAAGAAGGGAATGATTCACGTGCTCTTCCAACCGGAAATTGAACGGATGGACCGTAAGACGCTGAGAGCTTTGCAATCTGAGCGACTGAGGGAAACTGTTTATCGCGCCTACGAACAGGTTCCCTTTTATCGTCGGAAATTTGATGAACTCGGTGTGCGGCCTGAAGACATTCGTGGGGTAGAGGATATTTATCGTTTGCCTTTTATGAAGAAAACTGATTTTCGGGAGAACTATCCGTTTGGCTTATTTGCAGTCAACCAAACGGATGTTGTTCGATTACATGGTTCATCCGGGACAAAGGGTAAGCCTACAGTGGTTGGCTATACAAAACGAGATATTGAAAATTGGGCTGAATGTGTTGCACGAGCCATCGCGACGGCAGGTGGGACTCCGGGTGATATTTTTCACGTGTTATATGGGTATGGACTTTTTACCGGTGGGCTAGGTCTGCATTATGGTGCAGAACGACTCGGCATGACGGTTGTGCCGGTTTCCGTCGGCAACACAAGTCGTCAAATTACATTGATTGAAGATTTTAAACCGCGCGGCGTCGCAGCAACGCCATCCTACCTTTTGAACATCGTCGAAACACTGGAGGCAATGGGCAAAGACCCGCGACAGGTCAGCTTGGAGTACGGAATTCTGGGTGCAGAACCGTGGTCTGAGGAAATGCGAAAGGCGCTGGAAGAGAAGCTCGGGATGAAGGCGCTGGATATTTACGGTCTGTCAGAAGTGATGGGCCCGGGTGTCGGAATCGAGTGTGCAGAGGCACAGGATGGTTTGCATATTGCGGAAGATCATTTTCTGATTGAAATTGTTCATCCACAAACGGGTGAGCCTGTACCCGATGGGGCGTTAGGTGAGGTTGTCTTTACGACGCTTACGAAGGAAGCGCTCCCCGTGATTCGTTATCGCACAGGTGATATGGCCTATATCTATTCAGAAGCTTGTCGGTGTGGGCGAACGCATGTCAGGATGTCGCGGATAAAAGGCCGTCTGGATGACATGCTGATTGTCCGTGGCGTCAACGTATTTCCGTCGGAAATTGAATCGGTTGTGATGAATATGGCTGATCTCTCTCCTTACTATCAAATTGTTGTCGAGCGTCAAGGTACGTTAGATGAGTTGACCTTGTGTGTGGAAGTGAACGAACGATTGGTCAATATGGCAGGTGAGTTCAACCTGCAACATGAGGCTTTTCGGTCATTGCACCAGCAATTGGGCCACGAGCTTAAAAACACACTGGGCATTGGAACAAACATCACCCTTTGCGAACCGGGAACGCTGCCTCGAAGTGAGGGGAAGGCCGTGCGCATTGTCGATCACCGTAATCTCTATCACGTCTGATGGATTATTTGGATAAATGAACGACATTTCATTGAAAAGGAAGGGAATCTGCCATGGTAAAACTAGTCGCGATGTACAAAATGCCCAAAGATAAGGAAGCATTTGACGTGCATTATGAAAGCGTTCACACGCCTTTGGTGAAGAAAATGCCCGGTTTGCAGAAGATTGAAGTAACCCGATTTGTTGGAACGCCGATGGGAACCGAACCGGACTACTATCTGATGGCTGAAATGTACTTTTTAAATCACGAGGAACTGACCAATTCCATGAAGTCACCAGAGGGGCGAGCTGCGGCAAAGGATTTGATGGGCTTTGCCGGATCGATTGTGTCGATGACGATTGGCGAAGTCGTAGGGGCGTAATTGGGGGATTGAGATGGGGAATTCATACAAGTATATCTCTGTAGACGTCGATGGTTTTGTCGCACTTGTCGAGCTTCGGCGCCATCAAGCGCACAATGCGCTAAATCTGGAATTGATGGAGGAATTGGTGGCGGAGCTTGAGCGACTCGATGTGGATGATGATGTGCGCTGTACTGTTCTAACCGGTAGCATGCGTGCTTTTGCCGCTGGCGCTGATATATCGGAGATGGTCGATGCAACGGCGGTAGAAATGAAATTGCGCAATCAGTTTCGCTGTTGGGATAGAATTCGCTGGTTACGAAAGCCACTGATTGCAGCGGTCAATGGGTATGCACTGGGTGGTGGCTGCGAGTTGGCGATGGCTTGCGACATCATTGTCGCGGGTGAAAATGCGAAGTTTGGGCAACCGGAAGTAAATTTAGGCGTCATGCCTGGGGCTGGTGGAACGCAGCGCTTGGTTCGGGCGGTCGGAAAAGCGCGGGCGATGGAGATTTTGTTACTGGGTGAACCTATCACAGCGGAGGAAGCCTTGCAGTTCGGTCTTATTAATCGGGTGGTTCCAAGTGAGTTATGCGTACAAGAAGCGTTAGGCATTGCGCAGGTGATTTCTAGCAAGGCGCCACTTGCTGTTCAATTGATTAAAGAGTCTGTGGGGAAAGCCTATGACAGTACGCTTCAAGACGGTATGGAGTATGAGCGCAATTGCTTTTATCTCCTTTGTGGGAGTCAGGATAAAACGGAGGGCATGCGCGCGTTTATGGAAAAACGGCAACCATTTTTTCAAGGTAGATAGAGGGGATAGGACATGGACACCTCCATACGAGTGGAACAGCGCGATACTGTCGCCGTAATTTCTCTGAATCGACCAGATAAACTCAACGCATTTACGCCAGAGATGCAACGTGCGCTTCAAGACGTGTTGACGGGGATTGAACGAAATGAAGAAATTCGGGCGGTGGTACTAACGGGTGAGGGGCGAGCATTTTGTGCAGGCCAAGACCTGGAATCCATTCAGCATCATCCAGACCTAAACTACGGTGAAGTTTTGAAACAGGGCTATAACCCTTTGATTTTGAAGCTGACGAGGTTGGACAAACCGGTCATTGCTGCCATTAATGGCGTTGCAGCTGGAGCGGGTGTCAGCTTGGCTTTAGCTTGTGATTTTAGGATAGCGTCAGAACGCGCCTCATTGATTCAATCTTTTGTCAATATTGGACTGATTCCTGATTCAGGGAGTACATGGCTCTTACCGAGGATTATCGGACTGACGAAAGCGATAGAGGTCATGTTTCTTGGCGAAAAAATATCAGCCGTCGATGCAGCGCAAATGGGGCTCATTCATCGTACCTGCCCACCAGAACAACTGTTGTCGGAGGCGCTGGCCTTGGCAGAGCGCCTTGGCAAATTGCCGACGAAAGCGATTGGTATGACGAAGCGGGCAATATACCAGGGACTTGGCAATACGCTCGAACAGTCGTTGGCGTATGAAGCTCAATTACAAGCGCTGGCCGGACGGACAGATGATCATCAGGAGGGATTGCGGGCGTTTTTTGAAAAGCGAACGCCGGAATATCAAGGACGTTAGTTGTATTTGCGATGTGGTTCGGAAGGAGGTTGGTCTGTGTGCATAAGGGAACTGTGACGGTTGTCGGTGCCGGAACGATGGGCAATGGCATTGCGGAAGTCTTTGCCGTGGGTGGCTATTCTGTCAAGTTGTTCGATGTGAACGAAGAGGCTCGGGAACATGGCATTCACGCGATTTTACTGCGCCTTCAAAAGCAATTTGAGCGCGGAAAACTTGATGCGAAACCGCAGGAAATCATGTGTCGTATTCAGGGAATTTCAACGCTTGCGCAGTCGGAAGGCTCAGCTTTGGTCGTGGAGGCGGCACTTGAACGGCTGGATGTCAAACAAGATATTTTCCGTAGTCTCGATAACATCCATTCGCCGACAACCATTTTGGCGACAAATACGTCCTCGATGTCTGTGACGGAGATTGCATCGGTAACCAGTCATCCTGAACGCGTGATTGGTATGCACTTTTTTAACCCGGCGCCACGTATGCCGTTAGTAGAAATTGTTCGATCCCGCATGAGCAGCGATGACGCCATATCTACGGCGATGGGTTTGGCCAATGATGTGGGTAAGGTGCCGATTCAAGTCCGTGATACGCCAGGGTTCATCGTGAATCGGGTTGCCCGCCCCTTTTATAATGAAGCACTTCGCCTGGTTGGAGATAGGGTCGCGACGGTGGAGCAAGTGGATAGGATTATGAGAAGCGCTGGGTTTAAGATGGGACCTTTTGAACTGCAAGATATGATTGGGCTCGATATTAACTTTGCGGCGACCCGTTCCACGTATGAATCCTTTTTTGGCGAACCTAGGTTTCGACCGCATCCGATTCAGCGAACGATGGTCAATTCTGGCATGCTCGGTCGTAAAACCGGGCGGGGGTATTACAGGTATGACGAGTAATATTCTTCTTCTCGGCGACGGAAAGACGGCGAATGATCTCGCGACATGGCTCCAATCAAAAGGCGATTATGTAACACAATATCGCGTAAACCACCCGGTTGATTTGAATACGTATCCGCGTTTTGATGTGGTGCTGGATGTTCATTTCGATGTGAATCGAAAGATGACAGCATGGGCGTCTGTTCGCAATTGTGTACCGGCTGATGCGATGGTGTTTACTTCATGTACTGCCGCGTGTGTCACGCAAGTCGCAGCGCTCATGGATAGGAATCTACTGGTAGCTGGGTTTCATCCCTGGGCGATTGAAACGCTTGATGTCATGGAACTCGCTCGCCCCCTTCAGGAGGAGAACGACGATAGATGGGGGAGATTGGTGCAATTCTTTGCCCAACGTGGCAAACATGTCGAAGTGGTGGATGACGCGCCAGGGCTGGTCTTCCCCAGGATTTTGTCACTGCTTGTCAACGAGGCCTCGTTCGCACTCAGTGAAGGTGTGGCTACAGCACGGGATATTGATAGTGCCATGGTTCTTGGCACGAATTATCCTAAAGGACCCTTTACTTGGGCTGATGAAATTGGTGTTGATGAGATTTTGGCTGTTCTCGCGAGCTTACACAGTGAACTCGGCGAAGATCGATATCGCCCCTCTTTATACTTGAAAAAGCTTGTATACGCTGGGCGAACGGGAAAATCCGCAGGCCGCGGTTTTTACGAGTATCAACAGGAAAGGGTGGTGAAGACCGTAGTAAGGGGGGATAACTCTCTTACTACGGGCGATGATGGCATGTGAAGCGGTCATTGTAGACGCGGTAAGAACCCCATTTGGCAAATATGGTGGAGCGTTGTCTCGCGTTCGACCAGATGACTTGGCAGCCACCGTGATTCGGTCGTTAGTCGCGAGAAATCCACTATTGAATCCCAGTGATATCGAGGATGTCATCTTCGGGTGCGCCAATCAGGCTGGTGAGGACAACCGGAACATTGCGCGGATGGCGCTTTTGCTGGCCGGTTTACCAGAAACCGTGGGCGGGGTAACGGTGAACAGGCTTTGCGCGTCTGGCTTGGAAGCGGTGAATCAAGCGGCGGCCGCGATTCGGATGGGGGTTGGAAAGGCATACATTGCCGGTGGCGTGGAGAGTATGTCACGCGCTCCGCTTGTGATGTTAAAGGCTGAGCAGCCATTTCAGCGGGGGAATCCTGAGGTGGCGGACACGACCATTGGCTGGCGCTTTGTGAATCCTAAGCTGGCAGCGCTTTATCCGCCCGTTAGTATGGGTGAGACTGCAGAGAACGTTGCGGAGCAATACCAAATTTCGCGAGAAGATCAGGATGAATTTGCGCTAATTAGTCAGCGTAGAGCTGCAAACGCATGGGATAGCGGCATCTTTGCGCGAGAAGTGATTCCCGTCGAAGTGCCGTTCGGGCGCGGGCAGACTGAAATCGTAGCCAGAGATGAGCACATCCGACCCAATGTGACGATGGAGAGCTTGGCAAAGTTAAAGCCAGTTTTTCGTCCTGGTGGAACGGTGACCCCCGGAAATTCATCTGGGATTAACGACGGTGCCGCAGCGCTGCTCCTCATGGATAAGGATTATGCAGAATCTTTGGGTTTGCAGCCACTAGCCAGGATTGTTTCATTTGCAGTAGCGGGGGTCAATCCGGATGTCATGGGCCTTGGCCCAATTTACGCGACGCGTAAGCTACTCAACCGCGTTGGGATTTCAATCCATGATGTCGATGTCGTCGAAATTAACGAGGCGTTTGCTGCACAATCCTTGGCTTGTATACGAGAACTTGGCATCGATACGGATAAGGTCAATGTACATGGTGGCGCAATCGCGTATGGGCATCCGCTGGGCGCAAGCGGTGCGCGATTGGTCGGGACGCTCACTTATGAACTCATTCGCCGGCAGGGGCGATACGGACTTGCGTCGTTGTGTATTGGTGTGGGTCAAGGTTTAGCCACGCTTGTCGAAAGGTTGTCGTAGACAAAGCGATATGAAAGGTGGATGTGTTCCATGGCTGAAGTGAAACGCATGTTTGTGAATCATGAGTGGATTGAGTCGGAGAGTAAAGAAGTCTTGCGTGTGATAAATCCTGCAAATGGGGAAGAGGTAGGCGTTGTCACGTTTGGCGATGCGCGTGATGCGGCGAAGGCGATTGCCGCTGCGCACGAGGCATTTCCAGATTGGTCGACGACCACAGCGCAAAAACGTGCGAAATACCTCTATCAGCTCTATGAATTGGTGCGCAATCACCGAGATGAGTTGGCGACCATTATCGCTACAGAGATGGGCAAGCCACTACGGGAAGCGAAATGGGAAGTACTTGGTGCTGCGGACAACTTTATGTGGTATGCGGAAGAAGCGAAGCGTGTGTACGGGGAAACCGTTCCGAGTGCTGATCCGAACAAACGATTGATGGTGTTGCGTCAACCGGTTGGCGTCGTTGCGGCGATTACGCCGTGGAACTTTCCCGTGAACATGGTCGCGCGAAAGATTGCACCCGCGTTGGCAGCCGGTTGCACGGTGGTGTTGAAACCAGCTGAGAGTACACCACTGAGTGCGATTCGTCTGTTTGAGTTGATTGAGGAAGCTGGGTTTCCGAAAGGCGTGGCGAATCTGGTCATTGGGGATCCGGAGAAAATCGGCAAGGAATTTCTGGAGAACCCAAATGTCCGGAAGATTGCTTTTACCGGATCGACACGAGTTGGAAAACGTTTAATGGAAGGTGCAGCCAAACAGGTGAAGCGCGTTAGCCTGGAATTGGGCGGTCATGCTCCGTTCATCGTCTTCGACGATGCCGATTTGGATGCCGCTGTTCAAGGGTTATTTGAAAGTAAGTACCGCACGTCGGGGCAGATGTGTATTTGTACGAATCGACTCTTTGTGCACGCGTCAGTTCTACAGGAATTTACTGAAAAACTCATTGAGCGTTTAAAACACGCGAAGGTTGGTGATGGACGCGATAAAGCTACGGAAATTGGACCTTTGGTGAATGAGAAAGGCATGAATAAGGTTTTAGAGCATATTGAGGATGCGGTCGCAAAAGGCGCCAAAGTTGTATATGGCGGGCGTCGACTCGTTGAGGGCGAATATGCGAATGGCTTCTATATTGAGCCGACGGTGCTTGTGGATGTGACACCGGATATGAAAATTTTGCGGGAAGAAACGTTTGGACCGGTTGTTCCCATGATTCCATTTCAAGATGAAGCCTCGGTCTTGCGTATGGCGAATGACTCGACTTACGGATTGGCCGCATATGTTTACACCCGCGATAATAGCCGTTGTTTCCGCATGGCAGAGGGTCTTGAGTACGGCATTGTCGGCGTCAATGACGGCGCACCGACGCAGACGCAGGCGCCGTTTGGTGGATTTAAGGAAAGTGGGATTGGGCGAGAAGGCGGGCGATATGCAATGGATGCCTTTCTGGAAACCAAGTTTGTGTCGTTCGGAATTTGATGACGTAACGCTTCAAAAATAAATCGAGGGAGCAGGCGAATTGGATATTCGCCTTGTTCTTTATTTTCCACAAAAAGGGGGGATGGTCGTGTATATCCGACGATTAATCGATATATTGGGTATTCGTTATCCGATTATTCAGGGGGGAATGGGAAATGTCAGTAGCGGCGAGTTATGTGCCGCTGTCTCGGAAGCAGGCGGATTGGGTCAGATTGGTGCCGGAACGCTACCGCTGGATGAAGTTGAACGGCGTATCGTCGTTGCGAAACAATTGACGCGCAACCCTTTTGGCGTCAATTTGCCTGTCAATATCCACCCTGACCCACAAGGGGTTATCGAGTTAATTCAAATGCACGATGTGCCCGTCGTGAGTCTATCAGCGGGCAACCCGAGCCCTTGGATTCCTCGTTTACATCGCATCGGTAAGACGGTGATGGTCACGGTGGCCTCGGAAAAACATGCAGTCAAGGCGGCAGCGGCTGGCGCGGACATATTGGTTGCTGAAGGCGTGGAAGCGGCCGGGAAAAACTCTCCGCTGGAGATTACAACGATGGTTCTGGTGCCTTTGGTTGCGAGAGCCGTTCGAGTCCCAGTCGTCGCCGCAGGTGGAATTGCGGACGCAAACGGCCTGGTTGCCGCCCTTGCTTTGGGGGCGAGTGGGGTTCAAATGGGGACCCGTCTCATTGCGACAAAGGAAGCGCTTGTCAATCTGCGATACAAGGAAGCGCTACTACATGCCACAGAAAGCGATACGCTGGTTCTTGGCCGATCCGTTGGCCGGATAACCCGCGTGCTTGCCACGCCCCGCTCGAAGGAACTCTACGAGAAGGAGCAAGGCGGCATGTCGCTGTCTGAATTCGAACAGGCCTTAAGTGAAGATAGTCACGTTCAAGGCGCGCTAGAGGGATTATTCGAAGTGGGCCATGTGAATGCAGGGCAAGTGGCCGGTGCAATCAGGGACATTCCCACGATGCAGGAACTGTTTGACCGTATGATCAAAGCGTCGTTTGACATTCAGCGGACGATTTCAGACGGATTGGCGGATTTGAACGTGGCGGGTGGCTCGTGAGGTAGAATTTTAAGTTGGCATACCAGAAGCGGCCAGCGCTAATGTAAACTGGCCGCTTTCCGTGAGGGATTTTGCTTCAGGGACAAGTAGCGTACTTTTTCATATGACTTACATTTGCTTTAACCTGTTATCCAACAAAGAGCTCTTCGCTAATCCCTTTTCCATTCTTAAAATAAGAACATGATCTACGTAATTTTCTGAGTAGACTAAGATTCACGTGCGAGAGTGCTGTACACGTTGTACTATTACCCAGAAAAGGAACTCTACATGTATGTAATAAATGAAAATACATGGAATTGGGTGGTACTGTACCTATGGATAAGTTAAAAAACAAGACACTTATTTACCTCAGTGATAACTGCTATCTAGATATTGAGCGAGGTAAATACTTTCAAAATGGATTAGAAATCACATTTTCAAAAAATGAGACCCTATTATTACAATGCCTAGCCCAAAGTATGGGAGTGTCAATAATTTTGTGTAAACTCTATCAGACGGTTTCTAGTGAAGATAGGGTTTCAAGCGCTCCTCGAAATGTATCGCAAGCTGGCTGAAGATTTCTCCCCAGTTATGAACTCGCGTGGTCCATTTTCTGGTCACTTCCATTGTCGCCAGATACAGCATCTTCACGAGAGAATCATCCGTCGGGAACATGCTCTTGCCTTTCGTCACCTTCCGTAGTTGCCTGTGGTAGCCTTCAATTAGATTCGTCGTATAGATGATTTTGCGCATCTGTTGGGGATAGCGGAAGAACGTCGATAGCTCCGTCCAGTTACTACGCCATGAGCGTACAATGATGGGGTATTTCTTGCCCCACGTCTCCTCGAATTGGTCCAGTGCCGCGAGTGCTGTCTCCTCCGTG
>NZ_JAFMTW010000054.1 GCF_017329615.1 Alicyclobacillus suci
GTTCGGATACAAATTCCACTTGGCTGTGGATACCGCGAGTGAACTGCCAGTTGCTTTGGATGTCACACCAGCGAACGTCTTTGATGGTGAGATGGCGGCACCATTGCTGGAACACGTCGTGACGACGCACGGTTGGAAAATCGACTTTGTCATGATGGATGCTGGATATGATCAAGTCATTTTCACCTCCACCCAAAACGACCATTCTACAAAACGCTCAAATATATAGAATACACAGGTGAATTGAATTGGATTGTTGTGGAATAATCACAGCCCAAACATATACAAATCCGTTCCTTAGCTTGTGTCGCTGTCTACATAAAAAAGAGTCGTAAAAAGCCATGACTATGCCATCTGACTTGTACAATAAATTTGACCCGAGCTAATGGGGTGCTCGGGTCAAATGAGCCACAAGGGAAACTAGATATGCATATGGGAGGTTCTACTATCTTGGCCGGGAAGGAACCTCCCTATTAGGTGAACATTGAAGATCCATCTTCGGTGGTCTTTGAGTTACCCATTGGCTTACCATGGACTTTATCAATGATCTACCGCACATTCAACGTGCAAAAATTAAATTAGATAATCCATCGTAAGCACTGTACCTAGTTTCCCTAATGGTCTAACAACCATAGGGGTGATACAAATGAACGTCCTATCCACCGAATCATCACGCATTCAAGCTATCTGGGGGAATAAAATCCTCGATGATGGATTCACACCTATCCCCAACCTCATCCTTCGCAATTATCGAAAATTAAACATCGAACATGGAGAATGGGGATTTATTACCATCCTCATGTCCTATAAGCATGACCACAAGAATCCTTACCCGCATCAAGAAACTCTCGCCAATCACCTTAATGTAACTGTACGTCAAATACGTAAATGGACTGATTCCCTCATCGAGAAAGGGCTTCTTCAGGTCGGGCGACGTATGAATCCCCACAATCATAGACTAGGTTCCCTCGTCTACAACTTCGAACCGTTGCTTCAACGTGCGTTAGAATTCGCAAGTAATGACCAAGACTCGCTGAATAACGCCGACGAGGTTGAAACTGTTATTTATGACGATCCATTCGTCGTACAATATGAAGATGCGTACACTGTCCCACAGGAACCTGAGGTACAAGTAGAGGAACCCCAGGTCCCCTTTAACCCTGAAGTTTCGGAACCTCAAGTCACAATTCCAGAGGAACCTCAGGTACCGGTCATGAATAGAACAAGTAATAACACTACTACCTCTACTACTACTTATAACCATGTGCCTGCGAGCGACAAAAAATTCGATAATGACCCATTTGAACAAATCGAACTTGCCATGATGACCAATATGGGCCGACCGTATATTGCAAAACGTGACGACTACATCGCCATTAAGCGTTGGTTAACTAGTCAAGTACCTCTAAGCTGGATTATCGATGGCATTCATAGGGTTTTTTCACAAAGACCAGGTGCAACCATTCGCTCGTTTAAATACGTATCCACCATTTTGGAGGAAGAATGGGCGAAAGAAATCGCCAAAAAATCCGATGTTCTGCCATTTGATTTCAAACGCATCACGAAAACGGAACAAAACAGATACACGAAGTCCACTAATCTGTCTGGAGGAGCTACTCAACGAGACGAACGATATGCAACCTTCTACGAGCTCTTCCCAGATGCGTGAGGGGGCTTTCACAATGCCAAATCGTTTTGCATTACGTTTTCTCAATCGCCAAATGGAGATTGAAACGACAGCGTCTCTAGATGAGTTTATGGAGATGACAAAGCGATTCCACGAACTGTTCGCAATTCCCCGATACGAAGGTTATCAGGTTTGGTACGACAACGGGGGATTATGGGAATCAGTGCATGGTGTAAAAGACCCGATGTTCATTCTGTTTGCGGAGATGATTCAAGACGTGCAGCCGAGTGTCGACAACAGCGAAGAGATTGGTAAAGCTGTAATTGAAAACTATCGGTTGTGGCGTAACGAGGTCGCTGACATAGAAAAGAATGGTCAACGCAGAAAATATGACGAGTCTCTTCTCATCGACTTGAAGTCAAGAATGGACGTAATTCACAAAGCGTTACGAGACCTAAAGGCAGACTTAAAGGAGGTCAACGTTTTTGCGATATTCACATTTCTGATAGACAACCAAAAGGTGTCTGTCACTCAAAAAGAACAAAGATTACATGTGTCTAAAACGACAGTTTGGCGTCAGGAAAACCTCTTTTTGAAGTTACTCGGTGCCTGGATTTTGAATCGTATACATGGTGAAAAATTTGACTCTTTGATTTGCCCTTACGAAAATCATCGTGAAATCGGACCACAATCCTATTCTCAACAGAATATGATTAAACCAACGATATCTGCTGTTCGGAGTGAGGTGCAATCTTTTGGAAATACGACTAAGACCATATCAACAGGAAGCTATTGATGCATTCTTTAAGGCCCTCCCTCACCATCGGCGCCAGTTAATCACGTTACCAACTGGCGCTGGTAAAACGGTGGTTTTCGGTAGCTTGGCACGTCGCTTCTACCAAGAAGTTTGTTCGGAGAAGCCAATTCTAGTCCTTGCACACCGAACGGAGTTGCTAGATCAAGCAGAGTCTAAGCTCAATTTAGTTTGGCCAGGTGTTATGACCGGGCGGGTCCAAGGTGCTCGAAACGAACAATTGGCAGAGGTTATTCTCGCGTCAACTCAAACACTCGTCGCAGGCCGATCTATTCCAGAACCAGGCCTCATCATTTATGACGAATGTCATCATAGTCGTGCAGAAGGCGCGTTCCGCATACTTCAGGATTTAGGTGTGTTTCGTGAAGATGGTCCACCCCTTTTAGGGGTCACTGCAACGCCCAGCCGCAGTGACGGATCCCAAATTGGAGACGTGTTTGAACATGTCACATATGAGCGTACGATCCTTGAAATGGTAATGGACGGATATTTGACGGATGTTCGGGGCCTGCAAGTAAACGTGCCAAACCTTGATTTTAGATATGTTCGAACATCTGGAGGAGACTACAGTCAGCAAGACCTCTCGGCGACATTGAACCACGACATCGCGTTAAACGCTGTAGTTGAAGCCTATGTCCAATACGCGCGCTATCGTAAATCTGTTGTCTTTGCGGTCGACGTTGCACACGCGAACTCGCTCGCAGAACGATTCAAACTAGCTGGATATGCAGCTGCGTCAGTAGATGGGTCTATGAGTGCAGAACAACGGGCACGTATTTTGAGTGACTTCAGCAATAATAAGCTTAAAATTCTCGTAAATTGTAGCCTTCTGACGGAGGGATGGGATGAACCCAGTGTAGACTGCGTCGTCATTGGCCGCCCCACAAAGAGCCAAGCATTATACACTCAGATGATTGGACGTGCGATCCGTCTACATCCAGGCAAGAATGACGCACTCGTCCTCGACTTAACGGGCGCTAGTGAAGACAAGAACCTTCAGACTTTTACCAAACTAATTACATCGCAGAGTTCAAAACAGAACCAGGAACGGAGGTCTTCTGACGGCTCGAAACGCAAAACAAAATCTGGGGAACCCGAGTTTGAAAAACAAACCATGATGACTGGCGAAAGTGTTACCGAATGGTTACAGCGTGTACGGGAACTCGAACAACAGGAAAATAAGTTTATTGAACACGTTAACCTCTTTGCCAACCGTACTCGCTATCATTGGGAACGTATCAAAAACCACTTTGCAATTTCATATGGCGATGGCCATTGGGCATTCCTCATCGAGGAACAGAAACAGTATTGGCCCGTTCTCGACATTGGAAATAGTCGATATTTACCCCTTCATGATGAATCAATGCCGCTCGAATACGCACAAGGCGTCGCTGAAGGTTTCTTGGAGTTACTCGAGAGCAAAGTCATAGCAAAAGATGCAGACTGGCGAAATGCACGTATGTCAGCTAGACAAGAGCATCTGCTCGAACTTTACCACATTCCTCATCGAGCGGACTGGACTCGTGGGATGGCGAGCGATGCTTTAAACAAAAAATTCGCGAAAAGGGAAATCAAAAAAGTCTGCGAACGGTTTGTCCCGGAACGTTGGCGTGAAGCCTGGAAAAATCCAGTTGCAAAGGAAAAATACGAACGGATGGTTTTATCAATTCGCGAACAAGCACAGCAACAAAGACGTGCTGCCCAATGATAGGAGGCTTAAACTTTGCAACCTTCTGAAAAGGCATCTGAAGCGATATCGATCATTAAACATAATATCCGAGCTGCTCAAACCAACAAGCGGTTTGGTTCGCCCTCCCCTGCCGTCACAACAAAAAATAATGAAACCGATGAACTCGTTAAAGAAGTCAACCGCCTAGCCGGGGTACTCATCTTTCTTACGGAACAATACAAAACGCTAGCATATGCACACATTCTCGACCCTTTCTCTCTTGAGTACGAAAAGGTCGAGCAAAATGTCTCAACCGTGGAAAAAGCTATCAAGGCGGCACGGGTTCATCTAAAAACATATCGGCTAGGAACGAAAACGAAACAAAACGAGCTGAATACTCCTTAGTCTCGAATTAACGAAACTTTTTCAATGAAAACGAACATGTGTAACTCGTCCAAGCGGCGTGAAAGAAGAAAATGACGTGCTCCTCCCTATAACTAAACAGAGGTTTCCACGCATCCGTCATTTAATGAACGACCGGGAAGCGTTTGTCCAAATCGTACAAACTACGGACTTCATTCCTTGGGTACGTTCGAAAAACATGAAACAATTTGTCGTGATTTGAAACTTTTTGCGTTTGAAACCTTGCTATCCTTGAAATAACAAAAGGAAGCGAGGCGACAGTATGCTAGGTCGTACACATATGGCGGTTGGTGCTCTTGGTGCTGCAACAGCCGCCCCTCTCCTACTCCATGAACCATCACACATGCTTACCCCACTCCGATCTGTCATCGGAGGTACACATTCCATTGAATCACTCGTCGCTGTCATACTGGCGGGCGCCGTGGGCGGACTCTTACCGGACATGGATCAGAAGGACGCGCAAGCATCCCGACGGGTCGAACGGATTGGACAACTGGCGTCCATCATCATCATTTTCGGCGCTCTATTTGTCCTTCATCTCTGGCACTCCCCTATCGCTTGGGCGGTCGCGGTACTTGCCTACTTTGGTGCTATATCACACGCTGAATGGATGCGAAAACTTTCCATGCTTTTATTAGCCGGAGGCTCATTCGTCTTTGGCGTAACTCATCAACGCTGGATGACGTCAATGATTTTCGCCGCGGTATGGTTCGTAGCGGCGACATTTACACCGCACAGAACGTTTACACACTCAATTATCGGAACAGCCGTCACGTTCGGTGCCCTTGTCTTCATAAATAACCAACTACATGCGCCGTTCCTGCTCGACGCCATCATGATTGGGTACGTGTTGCACATCTTAGCCGATGCAATCGCCGGTGGTGTACCACTTCTCTGGCCATACAAGAGACGTCAAGGAGTTCGGTTAGTTAGAACCGGCGACTGGCGAGACCACATCATTGGCAGTCTCTCCACCATCTTAATGCTTGTAGTCACGTTTGTACGCTAAGAAGGAGGATTAAACCATGGGAGCACAAAAGACAATTTTTCTTGTTGGCGCCGCACACATGACCTTTGAACAATGTAAAAAATTCACTGACTACCGCGATGCAGAAGAAGAAGCGATTTTTGTTTCATCTTGTGCACCGGGTATCCAAATTGAGGTATGCATTGCTCAGGAAGACGACACCAAAGGTCCCATTCTCGCGGCCTGCCAGTTCGGGAATCTCTTACACGTAGCGCAAACACATCTCTTCACTGTTGAAACTAAAGCTGAATTGAAATACCGGAAGCATATCGGAAAACAATGGTGGAAATTACTCGAAACCTACACAAAGAAAATTGCGGGTTACCATAATCGCTTGCTCCAGAACGTGACTGAAGAAGAGCGTCATGAGCTCAAGGTCCTCGAGAACATCCACTCAACGCTCATCAATCACCTAGCTGGACAAATGTCGGAGCGTGCATTCCAAGCTGTGAAGTGGAAGTACGTGGACTCCGCATTCTATAAAAACCGCGTGCCAGAAAAACCTGAATCAATACAAGGTTTCGAGGATTGCACGATCCGTAAGTTCTGCGCGGAAGCGTATGAAGAAACTGGGCGTGTAGCCTTGAACGAACGTTGGATTCTCCATGAGAGCGCTATGGGGAACATTGAGCAGTTTTTCAAACCAACTGCTCCAAGAGCCAGCGTAAGGCCAAAATCCACTCGCGCTAAGGGTTTCGAAAAAACACAGCCTGGTCAATTACAGTTGTTTGCATAAAAATCACTTCCAAAAATACACGCAAGCTGTCAAAATCTACCCTATGATGATGCTAGAACTATAAATTCGGAGGTGTAGTTTGATGGCGCCTGCAGAACTTGTAAGAGTAATTGCTATTACTGGGGCAATAACACTGGGTGGATCTTTCTTACCACTGATTGGTCTTCTTTGGCTTGTAAACTATGGGCGTGTATTATTGTGGGTTTACCGTTTCGTAACCCCGATCCTTGCGGTAGCTTTACTGTGGTATTCAGCTAGTTATACGATGCATCACCTAAAACCTGGACACTCATTCATGACAAACATCCATCCAATGTTGGCAACAGGTTCAGCATGCGTTGCATATCTCATTTTCTGGGCGGTCACAACGTTCTTTCATATCGGCCCACCAAAATGGTTCCTCTTTTTCGGTGAACTTCAACTCCAGACAACACTGAAACGCCGACTGGAACACGGATATGGTAACAAATGGATTGAAAAATATCAACGTCGTTCTATTGAAAGACGTAATTGGGCAATTGAAAAACTTGGACTGCACCGAAGTAATCAGTCAATACGAAAGACACCAGAACGGCCTACTGATCCTATGAACCGTACGAAGTGGGATTTGAACAAAATGGAGGAACTAGTTCGGGGCAACAATCGCCGGACGCAGAATCGTTATCGGAACATTGACGAACAATCCTCTCCCCCACCTAATTCTGACGAAGATTTGTACATGAACGGACGTGTTGCTTGGAAACCGCTTGGAAAGCAATTCAAAAAGAATCCAAACGCATTCAATCAGGTTTTTGGCATGGACAGAGTCATACAAGAAGTTGAGGAGAATATTTCAATGCTTCTCAACAACATGAACCTCGTCCGTGAATACGATGCATCTATGAGTGCCGGTATTTTGCTGTACGGCCCTCCGGGAACGGGTAAAACTCATCTTGCCAGAGCAATCGCTGAACACATGGGCTTGTACTTCATTTCAGTTCGTCCGTCAGATTTAATGGGAACGCTTATTGGTGCAACTCAACAAAACATTGCTTCCCTATTCAAAGAAGCAAGAGATCACGCTCCAGCTATCATCTTCATAGACGAAATAGACTCTATCGGTGCAAAGCGAGGCACTTCTCACATGTACCACGACCAAACGTTGACACAGCTCTTAATGGAGCTGGATGGTTTCGACCGTCGCGATCGTGTATTTGTCTTGGCGGCCACGAATCGCTTAGAAATGCTAGACGAAGCACTTATTCGTGACGGACGATTCGGAACACAGTTTTACGTCCCGAATCCCGACCAACACGCCATTGCACAAATGTTTGGTACATGGGGTTCTCTGCTTCACTTCGGAGAAGGAGTTTATCCAATTGAAATTGCTATGTATCTCGATGGCCAAAGTGGCGCAACCATTAAGGGACTTATAGAACGACTGAAACGAATTGAGATGCGAAAGCGTATTAACAAAGACCCGAACCCCGTTATCACTCGTGAAGAAGTATTCACAGAGTTGGAACGAATCGGAGCAACTACACCAAAACTCATGTCGGAAAAATAATTCTACACTGAACGAGGACATCACTTTGTGATGTCTTTTTTTCATTCCTTTAAAACAATTCATCACGCTTTTGGAACGTTTCACCCCCCTATTCCCTGCGATAGTAACCATTAGGGAGGTGAAACTCGTTGAGTGCTACGACCACAAACACTACCGCACAACCTGGACCTTCGGAAGTCACCAACATGCTAAGTGGTATGGGTATTCACCCGCTACATATAGGCTCCGTCGGTGGTGCTGTCAACAACGGCATAAGCGCTACGTATACATGGATTTGTTCTTTTGCCCTGACGTATGGCGTAATGTGCCTCGTTATTGCAGCCGTGGTCTGGATGTTTGCATGGAAATTCCGCGTTAATACGCTGTCCAGATGGTCGGTTCGGATCATCGTCGGTGTTTTCGGTGCGGAATGCATCGTCATCCTATTGCCTCAACTGTTCGTCAGCTTCATCGAATTACTTGACCGATTGTAAGAGAGTTATGAGGAGGAAATGCAGATGTTTCAGCTCTCACGAATCCCCTACATTCGGGATTCTAGGCGTATCAAGAGCTTAGCTACCACAGTATTCATAATGGCGGCAATGCTTATCAATCTGATTCCATCCAACCATGTATTCGCGGCAACAGATCCGTCATTGAGTGGATTCTACGAGGTCACTGGGGGTCAAGCTCTCACGCAAAATGGGATTGACTCCGCCATTGCAAACGTCGCGAGAGACATCTTTGGAATCCTCACGGCTATTGCGGCACTCGTAGGGATTTTCTACTTCATTGTGGGTGGTTTAAAAATGATGGGCGGTGCACGGAAAAAAGAAGAAGGTCTAGAACAGATAAAGTTCGCCTTCATTGGATTGGCGTTCGCCCTAAGCGCCGGTGTTCTAACCGGTATTGCTGCACTACTTGCAGGGGACTTTACAAAGGGATTATAAGGAGAGGTAGTCATGGATGAAGGCTATATCGAAGTTACCTCTCAAGGAATGCGTTTGTTTGCCTTAGGCCCCATATCGATTACAACCAAACATTTTGTATCGATATTCCTAGGTGCACTCGCATCATTTCCATTAGGCGTCATTTTTGCTACGTTGGGCCTGGTTATCCCGGGCCCTCCTTCGCTCCCCTTAATACTAGGGGTTATTGGATTACTGCCAGGAATCATTCTGGCACTTATTCCTCTACCAAAACGACAAACCAATCTACTAGTTTGGTTGTATCGAAAACGGAAATTCGCCTTTAAAACACAAACCTTCGTCTTTGATCGAGAATATCGCGCGCGTAAAAATTTTGAGGTCATTTCAACGTGGATGCGTGAGGTTAGAGAAGAAGTGGAGAGTGAAGTATGAAAATCGTGATTGTAGCAATTATCGTGATTGTCACCCTACTGACAATTATTTTGATTGAAAATCAGCGTTCAAAACGGAAACGGTCGATACAGGCGGCACAACGAGAGAAGGTGCAAAAGGGGACAAAAGAAAAACCGATTCAAACGTTTTTACCGATAGTGCGTGTAGAGGCAACTGGTGAAATGGTTCTTCAAAATGATGCATTTCGCCAAGTCATACAAGTTGGAAACCTGAACCCATTTGCATTGTCAGAAACAGAAGCTCGTGCTGTACGCGATAACTTCAAAACCATGTTCGGTATGTTTCACCAGCCTGTCCAATTCATCGTTCGCGGACGTCGAATGGATTTAACGGATTATCGGCAGTACTTCTCTCAAACATATCGGGCAACAGCAGAAAAATGGGAAAATGACCGATTGCTCGAATACGGCCGTCACTTAGAAGCCCATCTCGTCGAACACGGTAACCGACAGCGTACAATTCGTGAAAACTTATTTATCACACAAGCTGATACAGGATTACTTGGGGAACACGACTTGGAAGAACTCCGTCGCACGCTGCGCCAGGAAACAGAAACAGCATATAGCGGCTTGGCTCGTTGCCGTGTCTCCCCTCACATTCTGTCCAGTGAAGAAACCATTGAGGCACAACAGTTCTTTTGGAACCGAGAGAGAATTCATGCGCGTGCGCGCGATGCTGTGGCATATCAAAGTCTCAAGGAGTACCTAATTGGAGACGAGTCAGAGGTGAACTTCGGTGCTTAAAAGGAAAAAGAAAAACCGATTAATTGAAGCAAAACAAGAAGAAATCACTGAAGTATGGGGTCAACACGCACCGACCCTCCAAGACGTCATCGCGACAGCAAGTCACGTTCAATTTCACCCGAATCACGTAGAGATCGCGCCAAACAATTACCGTCGGACCTATTACGTGACGCGTATGCCGAGTAACGTGCACTTCGGATTTTTGAATCAATTTTTCGACTTTGGAGCCGATGTTGACGTGTCAGTACACATCGAGCAGGCAGACTCCGGGAGACAGATTAGAAATTTGAACTCGACAATTGGAAGCCTTCAAGCGCAAATCCGTGTTGACGAAAAAGCGGACCGTACAGAGAACGTCGCTTTCAACCAATCGAGGATTCAGGAGCTAAACACGCTTCGTCTCTTACTTCAACGAGGAGACGAAAAGATGTATTACTTGACCGTATTAGTAACGGTATCTGCAGACTCTCTTGTTGAACTAGAACGGGCATGTACGATACTTGAGCGCGAAGGCGGCGGTCGTGGATTCCAACTTATTGATGCTGCGTATCTGCAACAAGAGGGATTGCTCTCTGTCGCGCCAATCGGAATCAACAAATTGCGATACCCAATGGAAGTGTTCGGGTCATTTCTTGCCAACATGTTTCCGTTTGTCTCATCGCAGTTCAGCCATCGACGCGGACCATTAGTGGGCTTCGACTTGGTCTCGAAAGCACCAATGTTCTATGACGCGTGGCACAAGGATCTAAGCAACGCCAATATGTTTGTTAGTGGTGTTTCCGGTAGCGGAAAGAGTTACACAGTCAAGATGATCGTTGCACACTCGATACTCCATGACATCCAGACCGCCATTGTCGACTGGGAGGGCGAATACGCTGACCTCGCTAGAAGCATGGGGGGAATCGTTGTGACCATCGATTACAATTCCACAAACCTCATGAATCCTTGTGAAATCGAAGAAGAGGACTATATCGACGAGCACACAGGTGAAAAGAAAAAACGCGTCGATATCAACGAGAAGATTGATGAAATGGTGAACTTCACAAAGTACGCTGCTTCTCTCACCGGTACTGAACAACTCAAGGCCGCAGAGATCGCGCTCATTGATCGTCTTTGGAAGCAAATCTATCGCGATGAGTTTGGATTTACGGAAGACGCCAACAGCTTATACGAAACTAGGCGGCAAATGGTCGGGGACAAACTCCAAATGCGCACCCGCCGTAAACAACCACAGTTCAGCGACTTCTACAAACTAGTGGTCGAAGAGGCTGAAAATGATACGCGATTCATTGATTTGCGCGACCGTCTGAAACGTATAACCGCAGGTGAATCTCTTGGACTATTTGACTGCCAGTCAAAAGTTTCCTTGTCTGAGGCGCCAATCATTGTATTCGATTTGTCCAAACTTCACGAGAATAGCGATCTTCGTAAACTTGGACAGTACGTTGCACTTGAATACATTATCGAGTCGTTTATAAAAAAGAATCCCTCACAGAAAAAGCGTGTCATTGTGGACGAAGCCCAAAAAGCACTTGAAAACCGTGAAGGTACACCGGCTGGAGAGTACGCCGCAGTATTTCTCGACAACGCATTTACACGTATTCGTAAACGAGGAGGGTCTGCCTGTGCCGCAAGTCAACAGTTCAGTATTTTTGCATCAAATAAATATGGTGCAAGTATCATCCGCAACTCGGATACAAAGCTTCTATTAAAACAAAACGAGCTAGACGGACCTATGCTTAAAGAACTGTTTGGGCTTGCAGACCATGAATTACAAAGGCTCTACGATGCGCAGCAAGGTGAAGTACGATGGGACGTCAATGGTGAAATCGTCTATAGCTACTACAAAGCAACTCCATGGGAACACAAGCTGTTCAATACTAGACATGTACAAGCAGAGGAAGGGGCGTAAGCACCATGAATACGACCCTTTTGCCTTGGCTCAACTTCCTGATGACCGTGCTCATGGCATCTTCGGCAGGCTTCTCAATCGTACAAATGTCTCTTGCCGGAATCTCTATTGTAGCCGCAACGCCTCAGAAGCGTGCTGAAGCCTTATCACGTGTGAAATGGATAGCGCTTGGGGTCATTGTGTCCCTGTGCTCATACTTTCTAACGCGTTTCATTGCTTACGAAGCGTCGCTAATAGCACCACACGTAACGGCAACTTCACCAGGAATGACGTATAGCAACGGGCAACTTGTCAAACTACCTGGAGTCAAAGATGGCGGTGGACTCGAAGGCTGGATTGTCAATGCAGTCTTCTCCACCCTCACCGACCTTTTTAGCATGTTCGCCGCTGCGTTCTGGGCGCTGGCTGGTTTTACTGGTCCAAGCGCAATGATTGACGCCAATATTCAAGACCAACAAAGCAACGGATACGTAATGGGAATATTCCCTGAAACCACATGGACTGCCATGATGTACGTTCAACACGCGCTTTACATATTTATTGCTATTGCTGCGCTTATCTCTTTTGTAGTTCAAGGCATACAAATTCAAAACTCTCCGAGCTCCTCAGTCGCAAAAGAACGTGCTGTTGGGTTAGCAAAGAGTGTCGCTACGACAGGCCTCATGCTTGGCGCTACACCCTACCTTCTTGGGCTGGCAAACGCAGGAGTATCTGACTTGACTCAGTACGTGCAGGGGCTTATTGGAGATCATACGGCCGCGATCGCGAAGGCAAATCCTATGGTAAACATCATGTTCAACCCCGGTACTTTGAATATGTCAGCGATCACTAACTTATCGTTGTTTTCAGGTAACTCTCTCATGAACTCTATCTTTGCTTTGATCTACAGTGCAGTCAACCTTGTCATGTGGATTGTCTATCAATGGCGACGCGTTGTACTCGCCTTTTTGATTACACTAATGCCACTTTTTTATATCGGATTTGTGACTGGACGTAAACCCGACTTAGCCATCCACTGGTGGAAAGAAGTCATCGCGTACATGTTCATACCTTTTGTCGTATCCCTTCTCTTACTCGTTGCACAAGTATTTATAGGGATTTAAGGAGGCATACTTCAATGACGAGTAGCAACTTCATAGACCTTCTCGTTGCTGTATTTGCGATGATACTCATGCTAATCAGTCACAAGCTGATTAAGTCATTTCTCGACCATATCTTCCCTGGTGGCCATGGCCACGGACCTGGAGCGCTCCTCTCAGGTATGATGGAAGGACTCGGTATGGCAGCCGGGCGAAAACTGTTTGATGGTGGTATATCACTCGCAAAAACCGGTGCCTCTCTTACAAGTGCAGCTGGAATTGCGGGAGTAGCATCAGCACTTAGTCACATGAGAAACAAGAAAGCCTTTGGTGAGGATGGCCTTTTAAGTGGTGTAACAAAGGCCACATCTGCTGTTTCTGCATCGGAGCCAAATGGACTTTACCCGGGATCATTACCAACTGAAGAAAATGAGACCACTACATTTTTTCCACCAACAGGCTTTACGATGTCAGACACCGAACCAAGTGGATTCGAGACTGGTAAATCTAATTCAAGCATGTCGTTCGGCGCCCCTTTGGGTGAGTCGGATGCAGGTTTTTCTGCCACACAACGACCGGGTGCAGCGTCTCAATCCGTATATGATTCCCAATCTACTCTATATGGTGCAAAAACACAGCTCCGTCCTTCTGCTCAAAGTCGGATGGAAGAACTCTCTGGATTAAGGAATGCTGGAGTTGGAGAAGCCTTTCTCAATGGTGCAAAAGGACGTTTGAAATCCGATGCTATGCATCTACTGTCTGGGGAACGAGGAAAATTCTCTGGTGGTGTGAATAGTATATTTGCTGTAGCTAGACAGGAATTTGGGAAAAACGGGGACAACAAGATGGTCCGCGATAGCTATCTGCCAAGCATAGAACTTTTGAATGCCGCACGAAACGGCGACCAGTTTGCCATGTCAGATATGGCCCAAATCGGAAAATATCAAAATGACATGGATCAAGGTTTACAGTGGTACGAACAAGGTCTTGCGCTGGCAAATGCAATTCAACCTGACTATGATTCTGCACAAGCAGAATTAGATAATGCGAGCCAAGAGTTAGATGGAATCTCCGTGATAAAACATCAATTTGAGTCGAGCGGTGATACTTCCTCTCCAATGTACCAAAGCATTTCAACGCAATACGAACATGCGATTCAACGAAAAGAGACTGCCTCAGCTATTTTCAGTAGTCGAGCACAGCAGATGAAGAGTGCGAATGACATGATCGAACGTGGAGAAAAGCGAATGCTCAACGCTCAGAATAACATTTCAAAAATCAACATGGGATGGTACTCGCCCAATCAGCAAAGTTCTGGCCGTATACTTCAGGCTGCACAGGCGCGCGCAAAACGTATCACTTTATCCGACTTGGGTCAGTCTCCTGCGGGACATCGATGAATCGCAAACTGACCAGAGTCACGAAGGTTGCCGCCTCTTTCGGGACTCGCAAACTGATTCTCTGGGGGTTATGTGCATCAGTACCGTGCCTACTTCCAGTCATGCTCTTTTTCATCATCATTGCTGTCATCGCGAACGTAACCGGTACATTTTATCTTGGGTCATTTACCGGCATCCATCTCAAAAACCAACAAAAATTTACTGTGGAAGATCAGTCTATCAAAAACACTTACACAAACGTAGCTAACGAGTGGAAAAATGGTTTAGACACACAGCAACAAAACATAGTCATCACATATCAGCAATACATGCCCGCGAGCGTTCTTCTAACACTCGGCAAATTTGTAGATAACTATAAATCGAAGAATCAGCAATCTGCAGCGCAGTCTTATTACAACCTGCTTGCTCCTAAGTATACGTGGGTAAAAGGAGACGGCGAGACAATTACGAAGGAGCGCGACAGCAATGGAATCGTAACGCATATTTCGCACTTTACAGTCTGGGAGTTACGAAAATCGGTCATCTGGGATGGCACTTTCACCAGTACATGGGGAACCAAAACAATTGGAGGTTTTACAAATGGTGTAGGTACTGAAACGATTGAACCTTACATGGAATCCGAAAACATGACATACAATGAATCAGAGTTTTACGCTGCGGCAAAGAAATATGGATTCAAGCAGTCTGTTGTTAATCCATTGTGGTTTGATGCGATTTATTCTATGCAATATGCCGAATATCAAGCCGGAGATCAGAACGCAAATTTGAACGATCCAAACGTTCAACAATGGGGACCGATTTTCGGGAATTCTGCACCTGTTGTGCCTCCCGTACCGGTCGGAGCAGGAACTGTTGCGAACAAAGCCCAGGTCGAACAGTGGGTGAACGAAGCGATTGCTCTTGATGCTCCATATGGAATTACTTCTAGTTGGATGCCAACCATTATGCAAATTATCGCAATCGAAGACGCCAGTGGAAATCCGTATGCGGAGAATCCAATTTTGGTCATGGGACAACACGCAACGGGTATCATGCAGACCCTACCAAGCACATTCCAAGAGTTTGAAGTACCAGGTCACACGAACATCTTTAATCCCGTAGATAACATTGCTGCAGCTATGAGGTACATTCTGAAAGAATATGGTGATCCCGCGAAAGCTCTCGCTGAAGAAGCAAACGGAGGCTATTAAAACCGACTGTACACGAAGAAATACATTTGTAAAAAAGCCTCTTCTTTAGAGCTGACTAGACGCGGTAGAACCAGAACTTCTACCTTACTAAAGAGATTAGGAGGAACCATCAGCATGAAACGTCTCATCTTAGCGACGGGAATTCCGGAACTGGAGGAAGTTCTTCAACCGCGTGTTAAGGAACTATTCGATGCAGTAGAGTCGGTACTCTTTCTCCAAGCTTTAACGATTGTTCCTGTGGACCGAGACACAACCGTTCTCTTAAGCGATACAATTCAACACAGCGGTTCAAGACACATGGTTGACGTCGTTGACTTCCTGCGCCGGCAGGACGTCCGAATTGTATATATCGGGGAAGGACAAGTAGTTACTTCCCCCTTCGTACAGGAACTTCTCAGTCGCTCTGTATATGATTTGATTTTACGAGATGATTTATCTCTCGGCGACATTATACATACTCTCGAGCATCCCTCTACCTATGCAGACGTAGCTCATTTAGTTGCTCCAAATATTGTTCAAACTCAACACTCTCATTCCAAACGAACGTTAGTCGTAAGAACCTCTGACAATGACGACTCCGACGGTGAAAAATTCACGTCTGCGACACGAAAGAAAATGCGATTATTCCCTCGTCGCGAGAAAATCCTAGAACAAACGTACCCCGAAACCATAATCGTTTCGGGGCTACCGGGCGCTGGCGTCTCTTACATAGCCCTTAAAATAGCGATGAAACATGCTCAAACCCGTCGCGTGGCGTTAATCGAAGCCTCAGACCGTCCAACATACGCCCGGTGGTTAAATGGCCCAGCAAATGATGATGGCGCAAACGAATTAGCTATGAAAAAGACTCCCGAGCGTTCGTGGTGGTTTACTCAAACATTAAGGATCTACCCTGCTTCCCCTGATACTGGGGGGCCTACCCTCAAATCCTTGTTAGGTTCGCTTTCCTCCTTGGATACTGACATCGCAGTAATCGATGCTAGATTTGTAGATGTGCAATCATTTGGTAATTTAACAGATGTCTTAGTTGTACCGCCTGATCCAGCGAAGATTGAATATGTTAGCGGAATAAATACAAAAGAGTTGGTCGTAAATATGGCCCCCCTTTCCCTTCCGGTGGAATTAGAAGAATATGCGACGGCGTGGAAGGATATTAAAGTGAGAGCTGTACCTTGGTCAACAGAACAAACTCTTGCTGTAGTTAGTGGAGTAGTCGATAGTACAAAGTAGAAGAGCCTATCCAAAATGGACAGGCTCCTGACGAACGATGCAATTTAGTTGTGACTTAATACTATCATCTCTCGTAGTCTTTTGCAATTAGAAAAAACCGACACACTGAGGAATATATCGACAAATTGATTGTTCCAATTCCAACGATCATGTGGTAGGATCAATCTCGACGAAACGATGCGTGGGATGCTCTTAGTATCCGCTAAGCAAGGGATATCTATATTTATTTTTAGATATACCCAAGTTTAAGCGAAGAAACGAGAATCCTTAGTTCCTGCACGCACATTCGTCGATGATGAATGTGTTTTTGTTTTTATTTGGATGTTGATGAAATAAATGAGGAAATAAATAATAGATACAAATGAAAAAGAGCCTCGTACTCTTGGCGGGGTTCAGGCTCTTTGGGAACGACTATGTGATTTCGAAAAATAGATTATCACATGGTTTAGTTAGGGTCAACCTTTTTTCCATATTCCCATAAGTTTCTTCAACAATACCATTTCTACTATTCCCTACGTTCCCAAATTTAAACCGCCAAATGAAATAGGACGCGATTGCAGTCGCGCCCTGAAGGAAAGAAAAGTGTAAAGTTTTCCGTCCTCTCGGACGCTTCATCTGGTGGTCCAGACCAGATGAAAAATGTGTAAGCCTCTTTCTCAAAAAACTGAGATTCTTGAGGCTGGCTTAAAGTTTGCCTAAAACTGCTGTACGCAGGTGGCATAGTAAGTATACGTGCCCTCTGCGATATCTGCAAGATGTCTGAGGTGGTTTTGTGTTAAATAAAACAGCTATACATTTGAAAAGACTCTTAGACGAATTGAAAAAAGGTATACATACTCCCTCTAAGTTGGCAGAATCTCTTAATCTCTCTAAGAGACATGTATATAGGCTTTTAGAATTAGGACTAGCTTCTGGAGAAATCGTTAAGGTTGCTTCTGGTGTATATATTCACCAGTCAACAAATGTTATTTCCTTCCATTCATACATGTCTAATGTGAAAATGTCACAAAGTGAACAACATAACAAAACGAAACATAACATAACAAATTCTTATGACGATAGAAGTACTTCTCAAGATAAAAAAAACATAAACGGCATTGAAGCAAGTGACAAAATTCGTGCCATAGTGACATTTGTTTGTGACAAAGCCGGCCTTATTGCGTCAGAACTGGAGCTTAAACGTGCTGAGCGTATTTTACGGAAGGCAATAGTTAGACAATCAGAAATTGATTTTTTATCCTCTAATGATTCATTACTCGAGGAATACACAATGGAGTGCGTTAGGCGGATGGTTGAGCGTTTAGAGGCAGATCCAGAAGCGATACAAGTGAATTTGGTGGCCTATTTCTTCGGCATATTCCGTAACGTTGTTCGAGCCGATGCACGAGTTTGGTATAGACAATGGAAAGAGATGTTGAAAGAAGGTTCAGGATTAGAAATAGCTGCTGGTAATGAGGGGGCGGAATACATGTCACCACTCCCCTCCTCTACCTATGAAGAATCAAAGGTAGCGTCTAATAGTGAAGAAGAAAACAAGAATACAGTACTCGAGGTGCCTGAACAATGGACGTATATAGCTGTAGGTCTTGAAGACCTTGTAGCCAAATACAGTCTTCGACGTTCTGCTGTACACCGAGCTTCAGTATATCGAGTTATTGTGGGACTACACGAGGAAGGTATTCAACCAATGGATGTACAACGCGCACTTGATGACGTTGTTCAGCATGATCCACGTGCCGCGGAATATCTTGTACGCCAAGTAAAGTCCGGATTAGTTGATGAGACAATTGCGCAACTGGAGAGACACTACGCACGGTCTAAGACGCGTGTTATTGATGGTCCAAAAAAGAATGAACATAAGAATGAAGAACCAATTAGAGACGCGAGGTATGCGAGCTTTTATGAGTTGTTTCCAGAGTCATAATGCTTTTAGTGTTTACTAGCACATAAGCTAGTTTTCAGCTAGCTGGAAAGCTAGCTATATGTTATCGTGAATAAAGATTAACTCACATCTTTAGGAGGGGAACCTGTGCCTGCGCGTGTCATAACTTTAGGTATTCAAAAAGGCGGTTGCGGAAAAACGACGACAGCCGGTATTCTGGCGCATATATTAAGTACTGAGTATGCAAAGCGAGTATTGGTTATTGATATGGATAGCCAGGGAAATCAAACAGAGTATTTGGCTCGTTGTGATATATATGAATTCGACGGTCAAACAATTTTCGAAGCACTAAAAACAGGGGACGTTCGCCCTTTTATTGTACCACTATCCGAAAAATTGCATTTAGTCCCTGCGACAGATGTGTTAGCTACATTTTCATATTGGCTTTACCATGAGGGGCGTAATACATACCCAGAGAATCAGGCGATGCATCTTCGTGCACTTCAAAGTGCAATTGCAAAAGTAAGAGAGGATTACGACTACATTATTATCGACACTCCTCCCCACATTGGTGAGCAAACCCTAAACTCACTCGTAGCTTCAGATTACGTTGTGATTATGTTTGAATCGAGTAAGTTTTGTCTATCAGCGGTGGAAAGATTTATTGAAACGATAGAGTTTGTTCAAGGTGCAACGGGCCAGCTCTTGAACCCGGACTTGAAAATCGCCGGTATATTACGGAACCTTAATGACAAACGTCGAAGCGACATGAAAGATTTGGTGGAGCTCTGTGCTGAGCAATATCCAGATTTGGTATTTGAAACAATTATTGATCGTTCGGCAGCCACTGGTAGACTCGCCCTTACAGGGTTTGATGAAACAGAAAATAGAGAGTTACGTAAGGCCATTGAACCCTATCACGACTTTGTTCGGGAGTTGGTGCAACGTGTCGAAGTCGAATAGACCGGACTATAAAGCATTAGCAAAACCACAACGTCGCTTACCTCATGAGGCTTTTGTCAGTGGGAATACAGGACGGTTGCTAAAAGATATACAAAATAGCAGTGAAGGAAAGACTAATATCGAAAACGACAAACCGTCCAATGTCAACAGCCAAGCTAGCAACGCTGCTAGCCAAGCGACGAGCATCAAAGCCAGTAATGTGGCTAGTGAAGAAGCGAGCAACGAAGCTAACGATTCGGCTAGCGAAGTACCGAGCAACAAAGATAGCAACATGGCTAGCGAAGTACCGAGCAACAAAGCTAACAATGTGGCTAGTGAAGTACCGAGCAACCAAGC
>NZ_JAFMTW010000055.1 GCF_017329615.1 Alicyclobacillus suci
CAACAGGCCGTTGCTATCTGAACATGGAAGAATACTGGAAGTGGCGCAAGGAGCAAGAAGTCTCAGACCAACAAGAAAGTGACGCCCATCAGCCGTTGACTAGATTGTGAGCATGATGCGACACATTCCGAAGAGGGGATTTTACACAGCATTTTGGACTTGATCTCTCTCCTGTCGTACCTATCGATTTGATAGCAGGTGTTGAGGATGTTTTACAAGCATTGACTGAAATGCAGGATGCGGTTGGAGAACCTTTAGACCTGAGTGAGTGTATCAATCGAGCACGCGATTTGAGAGAAAAGCTTGGTTGTTTGTTCGATAATGATTCCCACTATGGCTCGGAGGAAGCTTGCGCTGCGCTTAATCAATGTGTTTTGGACGTTACGTCATATCTCATTCCATTAAACTTTGTTGCCGGAAGTCAGTTCGACCACGACCCGGCTCTAAATCAACCCCAGATTCCCAAGCTTGCTGATGTATCTTTGTTAGCAGCAGTAGACCCTACGTGTGAGGACTATCACTTTGTGAGGGCTGGACTAATTCGGCGAACAAATGAACTGAATTGGACCTTGAAGTGTGCCATCCGTTCAGTGGAAGTAACCACACAACACATATCCACCTTTACCGGCGACCAAGTTGAAGTTTAGCTATCTCCCTCGCTATGCTCAAATAAGCAGAGGTTGGAGGCACCTGAAAGGGACTCGCGCATATCTCGTGGTTGCGGCGAGTCCCTTTATGCTTTAATACTTTTGTGGAATCAGAATGGTGCAACAAATAATGGAGATTACAATCGTTCCGACAAGGACCATGAATCCTCCGGTATAACTGTGTGTGGCAGCGAGTATTGCGCCCATTAAAGCTGGTACTCCGGCACCAACAATGTTGGTGAAGGATGAGAAGACACCACTGGAGGATTCGGCTCGCTTGGTCGGCATGAAACTGTGTAGCAATGCCCAGTTGGTTACGACGCACCAAGCGTTCCCTGCTAGCGCCAAGAGAATTCCAACGGATATGATGCTTGTTTCGGGAAAGAGTATTGCGATGACGATTCCTGCCCCCTCAATTACAAAGCCGAGTAGTGCTGAAGTCGCTCTGCGTACTTTCTTATCCGAATAGATACCGACAAGAACCATGACTAAAATGGAGAGCCCATTCGAGATCGTGAGAATGAAACCCATCTCCGTAAAGGGTACATGCCTTCCCTGGCTAAGGTATGAGGGCAACCATGTGACCACACCATAAAATGGGATATTTCCTCCTAGATACATCAACATGGTCAGCCAGTAGCGATAGTTTCGAAACGGCGAATCGGGCCCTTTCTTCGGAATATAGTTCGTATTCTCGTACAGGTCACGCTCAATGCGTTCGAGTTCCTCTTGGCTGATACCAGAAGTCTTTGAAGGATAATCTTGGATGAGAAAGAGTGTAAACCCGAATCCAAAGACCAGGGCAATGGCTGCCTGAATGACGAATGCTAAACGCCAACCGACGGAGACGAGGAGAATGGTCGTCAGGGAGGAAGCTAAAGCAGAGCCGATAAAGATGCCTGAGAGCCAAGAGGCGCTGGCTCTTGCCCGTTCTTGAATTGGAAACCACCTTGCTGTCAGTGTGTGCGCCACAGGATAGAAGCAAGCCTCGCCGATGCCGAGTAGCACACGCGTGCCGTAAAGTTCAGGTATAGTGTGACAAAGTGGTGTTAAGGCTAGGGCAATAAACCACAATGCCGTGCCGAATAACATCGAGCGTCGAGCCCCAAAGAGTTTTACTACAAATCCCCAGCCAAATAAGGCGACGCCATAAACGTAAAGAAAAATACTGCTGAGCCACCCTACAGCGCCTGGATGCAGGTTTAGCGCAAAATCATGACTAAATTGATCATTGGCCGCGAAAATACCGATAGACGATTTGCTAAATTGAGCAACGGCAAAGGCCATCAGTAGAGGTAAGCTAATGTGTAGCCAACGTGCCTTTGCGTGTAAGGCGTTCGCCTGTGTAGTCTGAGTTGCTACGCGCGTCTGAAGCAATTGCCTATTCATCATTCAATCCCTCCAAGTTGTCGCCAGGAATGCGCTTTCAAAAGTCTGAGATAAACGGTTGCTACATACAGAGCAATCCACCCAAACCATGCAGATATTGTTCTCATCTGCGGAACATCCCCCCGAATAAAATGAATTGTAGGTACTATTCATTCGGTTTTGAACTCGATTTTCTTGTATGTGGAATACTGCATGATAAATTGGACATAAGGTTCGATGAAGATGAAATATGGGGCATGGTGGAATTTTTGTTTGAAAGCAGATGTTTCTATCCTGATGCTGAAATTGTCCAGCAACTTTCCACATAGAAGAACAAAGTATATTTCCTTCTGGTTAATCCCACTAAAATCAAAATATACAGAGCGTTTGGGGCTGCGTTAATGAAAACGGATGCGTTCGATGCTGCCGTCTTGCACGATTCCTGATGGGGACGTGCTAGGGGAAGGGACGAACAGAAGAGGTGAATTGGATGAAGAAACTGGAGTTATCGTTCGCGTGTTGGAATTATGATCGGATTGGTGCATTACTGGACGGTACGGTTTGTCCCAAGGGGATTGATTTAAATTATTTGAACATGGAAGTAGAAGAGACCTTCTGGCGCATGATGCGCCATCATGAATTTGACGTGGCGGAGTTATCTCTTTCTTCATATTTAATTGGTAAGGACCGTGGGACATTGCCGGCGACGGCTATCCCCGTTTTCATGTCGAGGTCATTTCGCCATTCTGGCATCTATGTTCATACGGGTGCAGGAATTGAGGTACCTAGTGATTTGCGGGGAAAACGAGTAGGCCTTCCTGAGTATCAATTGACTGCGTGCTTGTGGATACGCGGTATTTTGGAGCATGAATATGGCGTGAAGCCATCAGACGTACATTGGTTTTCCGGTGGTGAGGAAAAACCAGGAAGGATTGAAAAAGTCGCTCTAGATCTACCGAAAGACATTGATATCCGTCCTATCAATGCTAATCAGACGCTCAATCGTATGTTAGAAGATGGAGAAATTGATGCATTCATTGCGCCACGGGCTCCTTCATGTTTCTTGAATGGTTCACCGAACGTTCGCCGTCTGTTTCGCGATTATGTCCGTGAGGAACAAATGTACTATCAGAAGACGCATATTTTCCCGATTATGCATGTCATCGTGATCCAAGATCACATTTTGCAACAACATCCTTGGGTGGCCATGAATCTGTATCAGGCGTTTGTTGCGGCAAAAGAGAAGGTTTATGAAGGGTTTAGACAGACTGCGGCGCTGAAAGTGACCTTGCCATGGCTTATGGCTGAGGTGGAACGCACGAAGGAAATTATGGGGGAAGACTTTTGGCCGTATGGTATCGAGCAAAATCGTGCGTCACTTGAAGCCGCGATACTCTACTCGTATGAACAGGGGATGATTCATAGAAAAATACCTTTAGATGAATTGTTTGTCTCATCCACATTTGAGTCTTTCACGATTTAAGCCAGTGCTTGTTTCACATACAGCAGGTGGTGTGACGACGTACACAGGAGGCGTCATGCTTGCTTGGGGTACAATGTTACCCACCAGCTGTTCAATCTTGTGTAACGATTTCTTATTCCACAATATAGTTGAGTCATAAAATTACGCAATGATATGGTTAACGTGAGGAATAACCGATGCGCAAATTTTATGAGTCGAATTCGTATGCGCATGCGAATGGGGGAATATCACGTGCCAACGAAACAACAAGAGCAGTTGTCTTCAGTTCACAATGCGATTCGAATCCTTCAAGCGTTTTCCGAAGACAATCCGGTGATGGGTATCAGCGAGTTAAGTGAACGGTTGGGACTTGCCAAGAGCACCATTCACCGATTGCTATACACGTTGAATCAAGCCGGGTTAGTCGATAAGGATTCGCACAAATATCGATTAGGCATTGGGATGTTTGTCATTGGTTCCGTGGTCTATCGCAGTGCGGAGATACGTGTTAAGGCATTTCCGTTGTTGGTTGATTTAATGATGTGTGTGCGACGCATTGTTCGCTTGGCAATATATAATTCCGGTTCGGCGGTGTATCTGTGCAAATTGCCGGAGGACAAGGAAACGCGAATGTTTAGCAACATTGGTAAGCGTGTACCGTGCCACAGTACGTCGGTTGGGAAACTGTTGTTGGCGTTTCAAGAAAAGGACGAGATCCAAAGAGTTCTCAATCGACCTATGAAAGCGTTTACAGATATGACCATTACGGACCCCGGAGAATTATTGGAACAGTTGAAGCACATTCGGGAAGTAGGGTACGCTGTGACAACGGAAGAATCGACAAAAGGTGTTTGTTCGTTGGCTATACCGGTCTACGACGAATGTCACCGAGTCATTGCTGCGCTCAGTGTGACCGCATCGAGGTCACAGTTTTTGCCGACTCAGGTACAGGAGTATCTGAGGAGTATGCGGATGTACAGTCGCCTAATCACAGAACAATTGAGTTGCTAGATTCATCGTCCTAAATATTTCAACTCATTTAGGCTTCTAGGTTCGTCCTGGCAGCCTTTTTTTGTGTTCCAATCTCGTTCTCGAACTGGTCAAAATATTTTTCGTTTTAAATTCTGCATAGCGGAAAGCACGCATCCCGTCACGGAAACTTACTCCTACAATAAAGTCAACACCAGGCAACAAGTCAGTCGCAACAGCTGAAGGGAGATGTACATCAAGGTGCTCAAGAAAGAGATGAACGAGCGAATCACAAGAACAAATGCAGGTACGCCGATGGGAGAAACATTTCGCCGCTACTGGATTCCGGCAGTGTTATCGGAGGAATTGCCGGAGCCGGATTGTCCGCCAGTCCGTGTGAGATTGCTCGGTGAGGATTTGGTTGCCTTTCGAGACAGCACGGGTGCAGTTGGGCTGCTAGATGCGTATTGCCCGCATCGTCAGGCCCACCTATTTTGGGGCCGCAATGAGGAATGTGGTTTGCGGTGTGTCTATCATGGGTGGAAGTTTGATGTCAGTGGCCAGTGTGTCGATATGCCAAACGAGCCACCGGAAAGTAACTTTAAGCACAAGGTGAAGACGCGAGCGTATCCCTGTTGGGAAGGGGGCGGCATCGTCTGGACGTATATGGGGCCTCCCGAATTACAACCTCCTCATCCGGATTACGAATGGTTGCGTGCCCCAGAGACCCATCGTTTTGTATCGAAGACGTTCGAAGACTGTAATTATCTACAAGCGCTCGAAGGTGGCATTGACACCTCCCACTCATCCTTTGCGCACAATAACAACCTGCAAGATAAAAAGGCGTTGAGGACGCGAGCAACTGCTCCAAAGTTGGAAGTGCACAAGCGTGATCACGGATTTACGTATGTTGGCATTCGTGATCTCGGCGACGACGGAATCTATGTTCGTGCGTACCAATTCGTGATGCCGGCGCAACAGATGCGCGGTTATATGACTAATTGGAGTACCGGTGAACCCGAAGAGCATCCTTCCGTCAACGGCCATATCTGGGTTCCCGTCGATGATGAGCACTGTGTCGTGTATAACTGGATGTATTCTGCAGATCCGAATCATCCGCTGCCTCGAGCGTACTGCATCGAGCACGAAACGCTGTTCGGACGGGGGCCAACCAATAGTTTGCCTGGTTACCGGTTGATTCGAAATAAGTCGAACGATTACATGATTGACCGTGAAGTTCAACGAACCCGTACGTTCACTGGGATTGAGGGCATCAATACACAGGATTTCGCGTTGCAAGAAACGATGATGCCGATTGTCGATCGCTCCAAGGAGCACCTTGGCGCGGCAGATGCAGCCATCATTGTGGCTAGGCAGTTGTTGTTGGAAGCTACGAACGAAGTGGAGGCGGGCAGGCAGCCACGTGGCGTCTCTCCGGAGAGTCATCGTGATATACGTGGTTGTGATCATATTCTCCCGCGCGGTGTGTCCTGGCAAGAGGGACTGTCTAGCGAATTGGCCGCAAAGTTTTAATTTGAGGAGGTAACCTGTCATGCCGAAGGTATCAGAAGATTTGGCAAAACGATTTGCCACAGAAAAGGATTCAAAATACCAGGCTTGGGTTCACAACGAAGGTTTGGATATCATCGCTGCACACTATGTTCCGAACTTGCACGAGGTTGAAGTGAAACCGTGGCCGCGCAGAAATGGATACGGCGTCTTTATCAATCACGAAGCGTCTCGTCACTCGAACGACTGCTATGTTTGCGATATACCTCCTGGGGGCAAACTTGCGCCACAGCGACAATTGTTTGAAGAAATGATTTATGTGCTAGATGGCCACGGTTCGACATCCGTATGGAATGATGCTGGTCAAGAGGTGACGTTCGAGTGGAACGCGGGCTCTCTCTTCGCTATTCCACTCAACTGCTGGCATCAGCATTTCAACGGATCCGGCATGGAAAAGGCACGTTACCTGGCCGTGACCAACGCACCGATGGTCATCAACCTCTATGAGGAGGCCGATTTTGTCTTTAACACGCCGTATGATTTTAAAAGTCGCTTCCAAGGCGAGCCGGAGTATTTTGCCAATGAAGGCAAGCAAAATGGTTTTTTGTTGGAGACCAATTTTGTCTCGAACACACGAACTTTGCCACTTATCAGTGCCAAAGAACGTGGGGCAGGTGGCGGACACATCCGATTTAATCTTGCCAAGGGTTCAATGAACAGCCATATTTCAGAGTTTCCCGTCGGTACGTACAAAAAGGCACATCTTCACGGCCCGGGTGCACATGTCATTATTCTCGATGGTATCGGGTTTAGTTACATGTGGCCAGAGAACTCCCCTCTGCAGCGTTATGATTGGCAGGAAGGCAGCATGATTGTGCCGCCGGATCGATGGTATCATCAACACTTTAATACAGGGCACAAACCTGCCCGATATTTGGCTTTGAAATACGAGGGAACCTCGATTCGAAATGAGCAAGGCGTTCCGAAAGCCTGGATTAGCAAACGCGTTGGTGGGGATCAGATAGATTATGCAGACGAAGACCCAATTGTACGCGAGACGTTTGAGAATGAACTTCGTAAAAATGGCTTGAAATCTCAAATGGAACCGGTTTATGAGGCTGAGCGGGCGACACTTGAAGCCCTTGCTGCCGATGAATAATTTCTTTCAGGTACGAGGACAAATGCCCGTCTTTCCAGGTGTCGACGAAATTCTCCCAATGTATTTGCATGACATTGGCGAAGACCATTTTCACGAGGAGGAGGGAAGCGATTCTTTAGAATATAACGGGCTCTGGGTGTCAGACCATTTTCACATGACGAGCGTCGGGGTGGATATTGGTTCAGCATCGACGCAAGTTGTTTTTTCCAGGCTTACGTTAGAACGAATGGGTGGTGCATTGTCCAGTCGCTACCGTGTGATAGCGAGGGAGTCTCTGTACCGTTCCCCCGTGATGTTAACACCTTATCGCGGCGCGCATCGAATTGACGAGCGACGATTATCGGAAATTGTTGAAACCGCTTACCAGAATGCAGGGATTCCTGTCGATGACGTGGATGCGGGGGCTGTTATCTTAACGGGTGAGGCCATTCGAAGGGAAAATGCAAAGGCTATCGCGGATACATTGTCCGTTCACGGTGGAAAATTCGTCTGTGCAATCGCTGGTCACAATATGGAGGCTTTGTTGGCAGCGTATGGATCCGGCACGGTTGAACTGTCATACAGGAGGAAAGCGCGGCTGCTGAATGTTGATATCGGTGGCGGGACGACCAAATTGGCCGTGATTGAAAACGGACATGTGCTCGAAACCGCTGCGATTCACGTCGGTGGGCGATTGATTGCGACTGACGACCATGGCACGGTTACCCGAATTGAACCAGGGGGCGCTTTTGCGGCGCAGGCGGCTGGCAAGCCAGTGTCCCTTGGTGGGACGATGTCGGCGACCGATAAGGTAGGGATTGCCCGATGGATGGCACAGCACGTGCTTGCGGCCATTGCAGTGAACAAAAACAACCCAAACACAGGGGATTTGTTTTTGACAGATAGGCTAACAGAACTCGCTCCGTATGATGGAATCGTATTTTCCGGGGGCGTGGCAGAGTACATCTATGGTTTGCAGCACGAGGAATTTGGAGATTTGGGGCCATATCTAGGCCAGGAGATTCGTCGGTGTTTCAGTGAACATCCGCAATTGGGAGAAATCCTACCAGCCTCGGAGTGCATACGAGCGACTGTGTTAGGGGCGTCAGAGTATAGTTTGCAAATTAGTGGCAACACCATTTACTTGTCGAACACGAACGTGTTGCCCGTGCGCAATTTGCAAGTCCTTCACCCTGATTGCGATTTGCACCACGACATCGACGCTTCGCGGTTAGCTGAGCAGATTCGAGCTCATCTTCGGCGATTTGATTTGAGGGAAGGAGAAACGGAGTTTGCACTCTCCTTTCACTGGGGAGGCTCTCCATCTTATGAGCGAATTCGGGCATTTTGCTCAGGCTTAAAAGCGGCGTTGCCTGTTCTGTTTTCCAGTCGGCGGCAGGTCACGATTGTGTTGGATGGCGATATCGCTAAAACGGTCGGCCGTTTGCTCAAGGAGGAGTTTCAAGTCCAAGCCCCATTGTTGGTATTAGACGGAATTCTGCTACAAGATTTTGATTTCGTGGATATTGGACGTCTCATCGAACCTGCCGGGGTTGTCCCGGTAACCGTAAAATCTTTAGTTTTTGATATGGGATCTAGCGGTGTTCGAACCGGGCTAAACGTACATTAGAATCATTTCTCGTATTTCATAGAAATGTTTAGGGGGAGCTACATGAGAGCTACTTTGAGGCGGGTTTCTATGTCTGCGGTTACCGCGATGGCACTTGTCGCGTTGGTAGGTGGTTGCGGAAGTGCTACACAAGGTGAGAGTGGTGGTTCGGGCAGTACCACAGGAGGACAGACGGGTGGGCAGGGCTCTGCTGGAAGCGCTTCCGGGGAGTCTGCGGCGGATTTTTACAAAGGAAAAATTCTGCAGTTTATCGTCCCCTATGGTCCTGGTGGCGGTTACGACCAGTGGGCTCGGCTCATTGCACCATATCTGCAAAAATACCTGGGCGTACGTCAGGTGCAGGTAGAAAATGTGCCGGGTGGCGGTGGGTTGGTCGGGACCAATCAAATTTACGCGGCGAAGCCGGACGGGTTGACCATTGGCGACACGAATGCTGGTGGCGATGTATTTGACCAAATTGTCGGTGCGAGTGGGATGAACTTTGACGTCACGAAAATGACTTGGTTGGCTAGACCTGATGATGACCCGCACATTATGGCTGTTCACCCCGGGGGGAAGTACACGTCCTTTGAGGATTTAGAACATGCTAAAGAACCTGTCCAAGCACTTGCTACAGGCAAGGGGAGTTCTGACTACAACGCGGCGGTGGTCACGTTTAACGCATTCAAAATTCCATTTAAGATGGTTGCGGCGTTTAGTGGCAGTAGTGATGAAAAAGCTGCATTCCTGCGCGGCAATGGGGATACCAGTTCGCTGTCGGCCTCCGATATTGCCGAGATTGGCAACCAGGCCAAAGTGGTCATCTTGGAATCGGGACAGTCGTTCGATAAATTGCCCAACGTGCCAACGGTCATTCAATTGGCGAAACAGGCAGGACTCAGCGAAAACACCATCAACGCGCTCAATAGCATGGTCAATATCATGGACTTGGGGCACGCATTCATTGCGCCGCCGGGTGTTCCGGCGGATCGGATAAAAGCGCTGGATGACGCCATTTCCAAGTCGTTGCAGGACCCGAAATTCGTTGCCGCTGCCAAGCGTGCAAACTTGTATATCGGATATTTGCCGGCTTCAAAGGTGACGCAGATGGTGAGTCAGTCTATGAAGACAGCCTCAGAATTAAAACCGCTGCTGAACGACAACAGTTAACGAAGAGACCACTCCTTCTTAGGAGGTTGATAAATTGCTCCATGAAATGGTCTTGGGGTTTGCGTCGCTGTTCACATTCAATGCCTTGTTGATGATTGTTGTCGGTTCAATTCTCGGCACGTTTGTCGGTGCGATTCCAGGTTTAGGCGGCGCGGTATTACTGACGATGTTGTTGCCCTTTATTTATGGCATGCCCGTGATTCCAGCTTTGTGTTTACTGCTTGCGGCGCATTCGGGAATTTACTTCAGTGGGTCGGTTACTGCGATTTTGCTGAATACCCCTGGCGCACCGGAATCCGCAGCGACGACGTTTGATGGCTATGCGATGACGAAGCAAGGAAAGGCAAAGCGGGCATTGGGGATTTCAGCAGTATCGACGACGATAGGAGGCTGGATAGGGGTTGTCCTCTTACTCGCAGTCATACCGCTCATGTTCCAATTGATTAAATTGTTTCAACCACCCGAATATCTGGTTCTGGCGATTTTGGCCATCGTTTTGATTGGGCAGATGCGATCCGGCTCGATGACGAAGGGATTGTTGTCCGGGCTGTTCGGATTGATGATGTCCTTCGTCGGGTACGACCCTATCACAGGCGTGCAACGGTTCACGTTTAATCAGTTGGCACTCTACAACGGGTTTAATATTACCGCTGTTGCACTGGGGATCTTTGCGTTTGCGGAAATGTTCAACTTATATGCGATGAAACGCGCACGTTCGAATGCCCCAACGCTGAAATTTGGCGAAAAAGTTCCAGGGGCAGGCGTGCTGGATGGGATGAAAGATGTGTTTCATCATCGTTGGTTGATGATTCGTTCCGCCGTACTCGGAACGCTGCTCGGCGTAGTACCTGGGATTGGTGGTGTTGCAGCCAATTTCATCTCGTATGGTCAGGCGATGAAAATGTCAAAACGGTCAGAGTTGTTTGGCACAGGGGTACCTGAGGGCATTATCGCTCCAGAGTCATCCTCGATTTCCAAGGAGGCTGGTAACCTCATCCCTACGGTTGCACTGGGTGTTCCGGGCGGGGTTGGTATGGCCGTTTTGATGAGTGGATTCACCATTTTGGGCATCGTCCCTGGACCAAGTATGCTGAAGACGCATCTCGATGCTGTGTTTGCCATGGCACTCGTGATTGCGATTGGCAGCCTTTTGGCCAGTGCGATGGGCTTGGCTATCGTTCCGCTACTCGCTCGTATCAGCCGGGTTCCCAATACCATTTTGGTGCCATTTATCTTCGCACTGGCGGCGCTGGGGTCGTACGCCGCGGATGAAAGTATGGGGCAAGTGATCGCTGTATTTGGTTTTGGCATCGTGGGCTTACTCATGAAGCGCTTTAACTACTCCATTCCCGCAGCGATGATTGGCTTTATTTTGGGGAGTGTGGCGGAACAAAACCTCTATCTCACGCAACAATTGTTTGGATTATCCATGTTCAAACGTCCATTGGTCGACTTGATGATTCTCATTATTTTGTTTGTGGTTGGCAGCCCATATCTTCAGCGTTTCCGTTCTCGTGCTGAAAGTCGTCGCGCAGAAGAGGAGGTCAGTACATGAAGCGCATGCGTGCTGAATTGTTCCTCGATATTGCATGGATTGTCTTAGCCTGTGGGTACATCGCCATGTCGACGCAGTATCCACCAGCTGGAAGGCTCATCCCCATGGTCGTCGGTTGTGCGGCACTGATTGCCGGTTTGTTTCAATTGATGGGGAATTTCCTGCCGAAGCTTCGCTTTTTGACGCACGATAGGAAACTTGCTCAGCCGATAAAACCAGGGCCAGTCACACCGTTAGAAGACACGCGAGAAATGGCAGAGGTCTCTCCGCGATGGCAGTGGATTGCGTTGATTTGGGGTGCCGTGCTTATCGTCGGGCTGTTACTCTTTGGTTTCGTCATCACGATGCCCCTATTTTTTCTAGCCTACTTTTTAGTGCAGAGGCGACAACGGTCGTGGAAGCTTGCCATCGGTTCATCCATTGTCATGGGGGCATTGACGTATGGCGTGTTCGATCAAGTGTTGCAGATGCACCTGTACGCCGGCGTCCTATTTTCTTAAGAAAGCGTTTGATTCGATAAGGAGGGCTTATTGTGGGAACGGAATCACATTATCACAGCAAGAAGGACAGAGTTTTTGTTAGAGCGATATCGGGTGAATACAACTTGAAGGCCGAACTTAATCGACTTCGCTCGCTTCCGCGTGTGCGCCATGGTGACGAACTGGCATTTGTCGATGGTCCACAGACATTTAGTAAACATTATGTCGAACCTGTCGACGGTCTTGGTCAAACGCTTCATATCCATTTGGAGGAGTATGCGCCAGGAGGAAAATCACAGAAACACGGCCATGTGAATGAAGCAGCTTTTTATATTTTGGATGGGCGAGGTTATGAAATTCACGACGAAGTGAGATATGACTGGGAAGCCGGGGATGTTGCCATTGTTCATAACAACTGTGTTCATCAGCACAACAACGCAGATCCGGAAAAGCCAGCGCGCGCATTAGTGATTAAGACGAAACCGATGTACATGTTTATGAACATGTTGTTCCAAAAGACAGTGACGCCAAGACCAACCGAACCGACCGAGCATGGCGTCGGATTTGTGCCAAGGCAAGACGAGGAAGTTTAAATAGTCGTGCTACTGAAGTGGGGTTCTCGAGCTCATTATTTTTTGGGAGGTAATGGATTGATGGCATGGGGAGAAGCAAAGACGTGGAACCAAGGTGACCAGAGCTTGGCGTTTTATCAGGACACGTTAACTGACGCTGCGGAAAAGCCCCAGCGTGACTTGCAGCGGAAAAAGGTGATTAAGCCGCACGAAATGCCTTGGGAACTCGCTCCGCAAGGAATTTTAAAACACATGATTAATGACCAAATGAATACGCGCATGGAGACAGTGGACGCTTACATGCAAATTATCCCACCGGACAGCCGTTCGGGGAAACATCGGCACCTTGCGGAAGAGTGTCTGTATGTCCTTGAAGGACATGGTTACGATTTGCACCAGGACTGTGATGTTGAAATTACGGACACGTATCACTGGATACCGCAGGACGAAGTGAAGCGGTTTGAATGGAAGGCTGGGGACGTCATTTATATCCCTCCAAACACCATACATCAGCATTTTAATGCGGACCCGAACAAACCCGCCCGCTTGATCTCGGCTATCAATCGCATCTATAAGTATTCTGGACTGAATGACTTGGAACAAATTGAAAATGCACCTGAATATGAACCCGGTGTGACATTGAATGCAGACAAGGTTGCAGAAATGATTAGACCGAAGATCAGACGCTAAACGTTGTCCAAGTAAGGTGAGGTGTGGCATGGCGGACAGGGGCACTCCCGTCGGGAAATCACGTCACATGTCCGCTGTGTCCCACCGATTGCTTGATGTGAAAGTCATTATTTTAAGAACTTTACAGCGAGTGAGGGAAAGCGATATGTATGAACGATGGATTATGGATGCCCGCAATAAAACTGTAGCTATCTTTGGATATCGGGAAGACGGAAAATCACACGCGGAGTACCTTCGTAGCAGAGGAATCCATGTGATCTTCGGCATTCGGGAAGACAGGGATGAGTGGGGCCAGGCGATGACAGACGGACAGTATGTGCTGTCACCAGAAGAGGCGGCAGCACAGGCGGACATTGTCCAAGTGTGGTAACCCTCCTGAGTCGTCATCTTGAGGTTTTGTGTAGCAGGAAGTTTAAGTTCTTCTTGGCGTCACATTTATGCATCTATAGGAGTGGGCAGATATGAAAAATAATGACAAACGTGTCCTGGCAGCTGTCGCCACTGAGCCGCTTGTAACACAAATTCAGGAGTTCTCTGTGCCTGAATTGTCCGCAAATGAAGGCTTGCTAAAGGTTGAAATGGTTGGCGTGTGTGGAACAGATGTGGCCAATTACAAACATATATCGGACCCGAGAATCTTGGGGCATCATGTCGTGGGGCACATTGAGAAGATTGGCGTTGAGGCTGCCAAACGTTGGGGGGTACAAGAAGGAGACCGCGTCGCCATGGAGGAATATTTGCCTTGTGGTCAGTGTGACGTCCACGCACGCTGCCTATTAGTCGCATCGGACACGTCGCCATGGAGGAATATTTGCCTTGTGGTCAGTGTGACCGCTGTCGTGAAGGGTTGTATCGAGCTTGTAGTTTTACGGATTCACGTCGCGGTGGATTGCGATACGGCAATACATCAGTGCATCTTAAACCGAGTTTGTGGGGCGGATTCAGCCAATACATGTACCTCCATCCAAATGCGGTTGTTCATCGACTGCCCAAGGATGTCCCAGTGGCAGAGGCGGTTTTTACACTGCCTTTGGCAAACGGATTTGAATGGATGTGCTTGGAGGCCAAGGTGGGCGTCGGGAAGACCGTCGTCGTTCAAGGGCCTGGGCAACAGGGGCTCGCATGTGTCTTGGCGGCGAAAGCCGCGGGAGCAGACAAGGTGATTATGGTAGGTAGGCAGACGAGTATACGACGTCTGCAATTAAGTATGCAACTTGGCGCCGATGCTATTGTGAATACCACGACGAAGAACTTGGTGGATGGCATTGCCGAGTTGACCGATGGCAAAATGGCAGACGTGGTTGTGGATGTGACTTCAGGCGGTGCGGAACCTGTGACACAGGCCTTCGCAATCGCCAAAAATCGGGGTCTCGTGATCTTGGCCGCTTATAAGTACGCCAAAATTCCAGAATGGGATTCTGATTTGGTGCTCTCAAAATCCCTGACCATCAAGGGGTTACGCGGGCACAGCTACCGTTCGGTGGAAATGGCCATCCAGTGCATTGCTTCTGGAAAATTTCCAGTGTCCATGTTGCAGTCTCACAGGTATGGATTGCAGGATGTGGACTTGGCGCTGCGGACAGCAGACGGAAAAGGAGAGCCAAATCCCCTTCTGGTCGCAGTCGATCCGTGGCAATAGGTTCGATATAAGGCCGATGGTCATTTTACGCTTTCACACCATGATGTAGGCTATTTTGTAGAAGCGAGGCGTTGTGTATGCTGCGAAAACCTATTTGGCGTTATGGCGGAGTTGTGATACTTTTGCATGTCCTTGGCTTGATTTGTCTCTTTACGACCGCACCACAACATCCAACTTTGCTCGGGTTAGGCCTAGTTGCTTATACGTTCGGCCTTCGTCACGCGTTTGATTGCGACCACATTGCGGCGATTGACAATACCGTGCGCAAGTTGAAGCAGGAAAACAAGGACTCCAGTGGAGTGGGATTTTACTTTTCATTGGGTCATTCCACCATTGTTTTTGCGATGGCGGTAGCACTTGCGATGGCGGTTCAGTGGGCGCAAAGGTCCATGCCGATTTTTCAAAGTGTTGGCGGTGTGATTGGAACTTGTGTTTCGGCTTTGTTCCTGATTTTGATTGGGGTTGTCAACCTTGGCGTATTGATTGGCATTTTCAAGTTGTTTAAAAAGATGCGGCGAGATCAAGTGCGGGATGAGGCGCGTCTAGAAAAGTTGCTGGCCTCTAGAGGGTTGATTGCCCGTATCATTGGTCCGCTCTTGAAAATGGTCAATCGTAGTTGGCATATTTACCCGATTGGCGTGCTGTTCGGGATGGGATTTGACACCGCAAGCGAGGTGGCGCTGTTAGCTTTGTCGGCAGGTGCAGCCAAAAGCGCAATTCCCGTTACAGGTATTGTGGCGCTGCCGCTACTGTTTGCCGCGGGGATGAGCTTGATGGACACAGCGGACGGTATTTTCATGACAACGGCCTACGGTTGGGCATTTTCGACGCCACTGCGGAAAATGTATTACAACCTTTCTGTCACTAGTTTGTCGGTCGTTGCTGCTTTGGGCATTGGTTTGATTGAAGCGGTTCAAGTTATTTCCTCGGAATCAGGATGGAATTACGGATTTTGGGCATGGGTCAACAACTTGGATTTGGGCTCCTTAGGGTATGTGCTAGTCGGTTTGTTTGTGATTGTTTGGGCGATTTCTTTTGGCATATGGAAATTGTTCCGGATAGAGCAGCGGTGGTCGTCGTCCAGTTATTGAGATTACTTCGTGACAGATTGTGAGGAGGAAGAAGGGGTTTTGGCATGTCGACCAACGCGAAACACGTGGAACATGTCTATATTTCCGATGAGAATCCAGGAGCGGCTAGGTGGCGCCTTAGCATTCTCAGTGCGGGGCACGGTGTTACGCATATGCAGGGCGCCGTGCTTCCATTAATCTACCCGTTACTCATGAACAGCATGGGATTTGGCTATGTAGAATTGGGTGCGATGTTGACCTTCACACGTCTCGTGAATGGATTTCTTCAAGGTATTTGGGGCATCGTTTCTCGGTATGTTTCAGGTAGAAATTTAATTGTGATGGAGAACGTTGGCGTTGGCTTGGGCATCGGGTTGTGCGGTATCGCGCACAACTTTCTCGAGCTCACTGGTTTGGTCACCATCGGACAGATTGCGGCAAGTCCACATCACCCTATTGGCAGCGCAATGTTGAGCAAGTGGTTTAGCCGCAAAAAGCGCGGAGCTGCACAGGCCATTCACTTTGCAACGGCGAATGTCGCAACGGTTGTCTGCCCCTTGATTGCGACATTCTTAATTGCCGCGATTGGCTGGCGCAAAACACTTTACCTCTTTATGGCACCCGGTTTTGTCGTGGCTTTGCTGCTACTTTTAACCCTTCCATCCGAAATGTTGGCCGCCAAATCCAAACGCCAGCTTGCTTTTACATCCGGTTTTTTAGAGCCTTTGAAGAGTCCGACGGTGAGAAGGCTCATTATGACCGCATCTATCACGGCGGGCGGCAAAGGCATTGGTATTATGCAAACGTTTTTACCACTATTTTTTCTAAATCATCTGCACTATAGCAAATCTGTATCGGGCCTGTTGTTCACATTATTTACGGTGACCAGTGTGATTGGCCCTATCGTCAGCGGTAAACTGTCGGACAAATTCAATCGCTCCAAGTTCTTGAGTTTTCTTTTGTGTGGGGCTTGTGTCATGAGTTTGTCCATGATCGCATTTTCGCTAACGGACAGCGGCATTGGCATGCTCGTACCATTTCTCATGGTCATGGGGATGTTTGTGTATGGATACAGCCCAGTGGAACAAACGATTATCCAGAATTTCGATGCCAACAAAGCGCTGCAAGGTCTAAAGCTACTTGCGTATAATCTACTCCTGCTGTACAAGCACGTCGCGCTTCAACCAGGAGTGCGACAGTGGACCGCCGGACGGCTCAGACGAAGACTATTCCATCTACCTGGGATTCTAGTGCGTCATGCACGCCAGTGGAGCATTCGTCTTCCCGTGTATGCAAAGCATCGGTCGTTGATCATGCTTCATGCCGCCACGTAGATTTTTCTTCCAATTGAAAAAGTGGAGTTCATAGCCTGGCTTGGGGAGGGGGGAATTGTGTCCATTGCTCTAGTTCCGTACCATGATTTCGCCGTGTTCGCTAACAAACCCACCAAATACTTGAAAACACGCCCCGATCAATGACCTCAATCACCTAATCGTCGAAATCCGGGTTTATTGCTTGAGTACTATTGTGGACAAACCAAGAGATCCGCTGACAAGTTGACACTGGGAGAATTGAACAAGCAGTTGATTGAGGACTATCTCGAGTGGCTGGAAAAAGCACGCCATTGCAAAATCTCCACCCGTAATGTTCGGCTGGCTGCCATTCACGCATTTTGTCGATATCTCCAGATGGAATTCCCCGATTATATCTATTCGGCACAGCAAATCTTGGCCATCCCGACCAAAAAGACGACAAAGCCGACCGTTGAATATTTGACACTGGACGCCATGAAATATTTGCTTAAGAGGCCCAACAGTGAAACTAGAGAGGGCAGGCGAGATCTTGTTTTGCTAAGTCTTATGTATGATTCTGGGGCCAGAGTGCAGGAAATTGCTGACTTGAAAGTGTCCGACGTGAGAGCGACGGAACCTGCAACCGTCAAACTTACGGGAAAAGGGGACAAAAGCAGGATTGTTCCCTTAATGAAACCAATGTCGCAGCTTTTGAAACAATATATAGACGAAAATGGTTGGACGGAGCCTTACGCACGGGATTACCCATTGTTTCAGAACCGCTCGAGGAGCAAGTTGACTCGTGAGGGCATTGCTTACATCGTCAAAAAATACGCGACGGAAGCGATAGAGTCGGCACCGCAACTCTTTCCCGATCAGTTCTCTCCACACTGTTTTCGTCACAGCAAAGCGATTCATTTGCTCCAGTCCGGAGTAAACCTCATCTACATCCGTGACTTTCTTGGGCACGTAGACATCCAGACAACGGAGATCTACGCAAGAATTGATGGCGAAATGAAACGAAAGGCGTTAGAGAAGAGCGCGAACCATACTGTAACGGATGAGCTTCCAGAGTGGCAAAGGAATACGGGATTGATGAACTGGCTAAAGAATCTAGGCAAATAAGACGGGATCATAATGAGAAGTTGATTTGCGGGTAGTTCCCTTCAATCAACGAGCTTGATATTCAGCTTCTCATTATCTCGAGCTTCTCATTACCCTTCGACTCCGGCGCATAGGGTTTCGCGTAAAGCAGCCGTGTCCCGAGCTTTGAACAGGTTCGAGTCATCCATTTGGTTCTGAATTGTTTGCCGTTGTCAAAGTAGATAGCCTCTGGTATACCGTGCTTTTGTACAGCTTGGCGAAAGCAGTCTTCCACAATGGCTTGGTCCAGCGTGGGGTAAAACCTCCCGTGGAGAACAAAACGAGTTGCGTCATCCAACATGACCACGAGATAAACCTGTTGCTTTGAACCATTCGTTCCAATGGGGAGATACGGACCATACTTGATGTCCGATTGCCACAACTGATTGCGGTGACGGTGCTGAAACCTACGCGCTGCCACACCGGTCTCAGCATACATTCGCATGTGTCCGGCACTATATCCTCGACGAGCAAGTTTCTCTTGAAGAGTTGTTCGCCGAATTTCCCCAGGTGCCACTTTTCCTTCCCATTCGAGAATACGAATGATCTGCGACACGCTTCGAGAAGGAACCTCTCTGCGCAACAAAATGGCCTCTTCCAGAATCTCATCCGGGATCACCTGAGCTCGACGGCTAGATTTTGACCTCGGTTTGAGTCCCTCAAAACCTTGTTCACGAAATGTAGCTAAATAGCGGCGCAATGTTCGTTCCGATAACCCGGTCTGTGCACAGATCTCTGCCTTGCGTCTGCGAAGTTGCGCTGAATCCAGTCCATCTTCCAAAAGTGGAGACAACAACTGAACACGATACACGGCCACATCCTCCGCTTTCTTCCAATCTTTCATGGCTAACCTCTCCTAGTATATTGATGTCACGTACTCCAAAGAGTTTTGAGATAAAATTCTCGTAGTGGTCGGGGTACTACGAACCTCTCCTTGGGACCATTGGTTCTCGACTTAAAGAGTGTAGTCCCCGCCTTGCGAGCGTTACGAATGAGCTGGATGTTGAAGGGTTTATACCCTATCTCCGAATCTCAAACTAGGTTGTAGATCGCAAGGTTGTGCGGATCCGACCCATTTGGAGGTACGTGCAATGTATTTTGTTGGTATTGATATTGCTAAGCGTAATCATGAAGCCTGCATGATCGATTCAACTGGGCAGAGCCAAGGCAAGACTTTGCGCTTCCCAAATACTCAGGCTGGAGGCCAGAAGCTCATTCAGTGGATGCAGAATGTCGATCACGATTTGTCATCCACAGAAGTCGCAATGGAGGCCACTGGTCACTACTGGTTGGCTCTACACTCGTTTCTCCGTAAACATGGCATACGGGTGCGTGTCATCAGGTAGTGTCCCGTCAAGTGGTGTAAATTGAGTGCAACCCCTAGTGTTAGCTATTTATGCAAAACTGACGTTGGAGCTAGTAACTGCTGTTCATCAGTGC
>NZ_JAFMTW010000056.1 GCF_017329615.1 Alicyclobacillus suci
TCCCAAAACGAAATCTATGAGACCAGCTGCACCGCCAAAGGAGGTGGCGGCATTCAAATCGTAGCGAGTATGAATTGTAGAGCTTTTACGAGCAAACTGGCTTCGTGTATGATTATATTGTTTCACCCAAAAGGTGCTCCTTCCTAGCGAAGATGTGGTTCTCGACAAACTCATCTGAGCCATACGGGGAGCACCTTTTCAATGATTCAGGTCAATTCACGATGACACAATCGTCGAAATCCGGGATTATCTTTTTAAGATTGGAGGGTATATCGTGAAAGATCACGATTGTTTACACGAAGTTCTCACCATAACTGAGGCTGCAAAGATGTGGCAAAAGGAAGTAAGTACATTGCGGCATCGCCTGCGCGATGATAGATTCCCTAAAAATGGATACAGAAAAAGTGGGGCTACTACCCTGATTAAGCGTTCTGCAATGGAACAAGTGTACGGCCCTCCCAAGGAAGATTTTCAATAACACGCTTGCTTACTGCTTTACATTCAGTTATTTATTACGATTACGAAGAATCACAATTACACTACAAACAGTAAGTATCACCAATGCAATTCCTGTTGGCAAATCATACCTAGGTCTTGGCAAAAGATAAATAGCCAACATACCTAGCTGAATACTTGCCATACTCCTTAACGAAGTTTTCCATGGAGCAAAAATCATGATGAAAATGATAAATAAAACACACAAAATGATTATAAACAGAGAAAAGTTCAATACAATTGTCCTCTCTATTGGGGATTAGTTAACCTGATGGGCACTATCCCATCAGGTTAACTCCCATAAATCAGGCGCCTTGTGTCGGTTCCGGCATAAGCATGTTACTTGTTGAGAACGGACCAACTTCAAGATAGCGTACATCGTAATAATAAACAGGAACTACCGATAATTGCACCAATAGCAGACCCTGATCCATCTGACACCAGTACACCTACTGCCGCGCCGAGAGCTGCAGCAGCCAGATATCCTGACATACCAAGAATACTTGATGAGTCATATTCGTTAATCTGTGCATGTTGACATTCTCCCCTGCCTTTAGGCATGGGGAGAATGTCAAGCGGAATCGTGTTCATACGCCGCGCGATGCGCTGTCATCCACGCCTTCATTTCTTCGAGCATGGTTTGGTAGTCTGGCACGTTGTACGTAACGTCCGGTCGCGTGTTGACTAGACTTTTATCCGACGGATGGGTTTCGGTCGGCGTCAGGTGGATGTCCTGGCGCTCGAAAATCTCCTGGATCATAGACAACAGCGCATACTTCGATACTTTTTGTGGGGCGGCTAAGTGGATAAGGCCGGTTAAGTCGTGGTCGAGTATCCACTTTGTCGCTTTGGCAAGTTCGAGTGTCGTGACGCCGTTCCAAAAGACATTTGTATATCCTTTGACTTCGCCTGTTTGTCGAGTAAACCAGTGGAACAACCCAATGCCGTCTTTTTTCTCTGGGCCAATAATCGAGGTTCGAATGGTGACATGCGGTGCTTCCGTGACCTCTCCTAACGCCTTGGTCCGCGCGTACACGGTGTCGCCGTCGGCGATGTCTCGTTCGGTGTAGTCTCCTTTGCGCCCTGAGAATACGCAGTCTGTGCTGATGTGGACGAGCTTAAAGCCTTGTTTTGTCCCGTGTTCGGCTAAGAGGTGCGGGAAGAGGCTGTTGATGTAGATGGCATCTTTGACGTTTTCTTCTGCTACTTGATTTAACAGGCCCACCGCGTTTACCACCACGTCGGGTTGCACTTGTTTTAGTGCCTGTTCAACGCGTGGGTGGTCGCGTACGTCGAGGACGATTTTGCGCGTGTCCGGTGGGCCACTTCGCTCAGTGACCCACACATCTCTTTTGATGATGTCTCGAAAGTATTGGCTAAGCACGTGCCCAGCCATCCCGGCGCCGCCGAAAATCAGCAGTTTCATTGTAAGAACCCACCTCGCTTGAGCATTTGCCGAATTTCGCTTTGTGACAGCAGATTTTGGCTGGACTCATAGATTTCGCGCTCGAAGCGTGGATATGCGCGATACGTTTTGAGCAGGCCGGATTTTGGTTGCTGCGGCAGGATGACGTAATATTGATCATCAAATTTGTATGTGTGACATGCTTCGTGGCGTGAAACCAGGACTTCGTGCAGCTTTTCGCCAGGACGGATGCCAATTTCGACGATGTCAATGGACTCGTCGGCGTAGTGTTGGGCGAGGACTGCGGCGAGATCGGCAATTTTACACGCCCCCATCTTCATGACGAAAATTTCTCCGCCTTGTGCGATGGTGGCTGCGTGAAGCAGTAATCCAATGGCGTCTTCAAGCGTGAGGAAAAAGCGGGTCATCGTCTGCGACGTCAGTGTCACGACGCGCTTCTCCCGGATTTGTTCAATAAATAAAGGCACCACACTGCCGTTACTGCCGAGCACGTTGCCGCCGCGGACACAGACGAACCGCGTGTGTTTACTCATCTCATCTGCTTGAATCATCAACTTTTCGCCGAGTGCTTTGGTCATTCCGTAAAAGTTGGCTGGTTCTACTGCCTTGTCGGTCGAGACGTCAATGACCTTTTGCACGCGTGCCTCGATGCTCGCCGAAATGATATTTTGCGTGCCAGTGACATTGGTTTTCAACGTCTCTTCCGGCTGGCGCTCACAAATCGGTACGTGTTTGAGTGCAGCCAGGTGGAACACGTAGTCCACTCCTTGGCAGGCGTTGCGTACGGCGTCGAGATCACGAATGTCACCGATGATAAAGCGCAACTTGTCGTTCGCTGCAAAGGCGCGCTGCATCTGGACTTGCGCGAATTCACCACGAGAGAAAATCCGTATCTCGCGCGGTTCTAGTGGCAAGAGCGCTCGCGTCAATGTCTGACCCCAGGAACCAGTGCCTCCGGTAATTAAAATCGTCGTGTCCTTAAACATCGCAGAGCCCCCCAATCAGAAACTGTGTGATCTTCGTTGAGACATCGGGTTGGCAATAGCCTTCCGGACACGTCCAGTTGCGTGCGGATTGTGCCATCAAGCGCACGCCGTCGCGAATACGCTCACGCTCTACACCGGCTAGGAGGTTGCTGCCGCAGACAATCGTCTCGGGTCGTTCGGTACTTTTGCGCACGGTGACAGAGGGAACCCCGAGAATACAGCTCTCTTCTTGGACTGTGCCGCTGTCGGTGATGACACAACGCGCACCTTGTTGCAGCCGGACGAAATCGAACAACCCTAAAGGTTCGTGGAGCACAAGGCGAGGGTGGTCGTGACGAATGCCAAATTGTTGGAGGCGGGCTCGCGTACGCGGATGGACACTGACGAGTAGTGGATAATCCCACTCCTGTGCGATGTGCGTCAATCCTTGAAAAATACTGTCCAGTCGCTCTTTTACATCGACGTTTTCAGCGCGGTGTACGGTCGCGACGAAATATTTCTGCTCAGCGAGCCCGAACTGTTCAAGTGCTTGGCTGGCTGCAATGTTTGCTCGATAGGTTTGAAGCACTTCGTAGATTGGGTTGCCCGACACAAAGATTCGCGTTGGATGAATTCCTTCGCGCAGTAAATTGTCCCGACTCCCCGGCGTATAAGGCAGGTTGAAAGAGGAGACTGCGTCGATGATGCGGCGATTCAGTTCCTCAGGCACGTCGGTGTCGAAACATCGATTCCCGGCTTCCATGTGGTAGACAGGAATGCCGTTTCGCTCGCCAAGTATCGCGCACAAGGCGCTGTTCGTGTCTCCGAGCACCAGTAACTTGTCTGGTTTTTCCTTGCGGATGATGTCCTCCACTTCAGTAAACATTTGCCCCACCTGTGCGCCAAACGCATGGGATTTAAGGTGGATACGGTAGTTCGGCTGCCGGATGTTGAGTTGTTCAAAAAAGACGTCGCTGAGTGTCTTATCGAAGTTTTGCCCTGTATACACGGTCACATGGCGACCGGCCCACTTGTCCAGTTTGGCGATGACTTGGCTGAGGCGGATAATCTCCGGTCGCGTGCCAAAGATGGTCATGATATTCACGACAATCCCTCCTCAGGCCGGGCGGTTTGCGCCCGATAAAATTCCATAATGTCCTCGATGGATTGGTCTATCGAATACGTGGGCCGCCATCCTGTTGCCGCCTCAATTTTGTTGTGACTGCCCCAGATAATGGCGGGTTCCTCACGCCGAGAACGGTGCGTATCTTCTATTAGATCAAACGGCACCCGTGCGACGTTGCGAAAATAATCGACCAGTTGCGAGAGTGCACGCGCTTGGCCGCTGCAGACATTGAAAATCTCCCCTGGCTTGGATAGGCGGTTGTACGTGGCCAGTTGCCAATAGGCAGATACCGCGTCGCGCACATCCAAAAAGTCGCGTTGTACCTCGACGGGCCCCAGGGTCAATGTGCGCGGGATTTCGGCGCGTTCCATCCGGGCGATGTCGCGCGCAATTTTGGCGCAAACGCCACCTGTTGCACCGGGGCCAATCAGGTTAAAGGTACGGGCGACGACCACAGAGATCTCGTACCGCGATGCGTAATAGCGACTGAGCCACGTTTGAAACAGCTTGCTCCAACCATAAGGATTGCTGGGTAGCGTGAGCGAGGACTCCGTCAAGGGCAGTGCGGTCACATCGTTTCGAGGTGCTGCATATTCCTGGGCGGATCCGACGATGACCACTCGTGGCCGGGTGTTTGTCCGCACGAGGGCGTCGAATAGATGTTTCGTCGCCCATACGTTGTTGCGAATGAATTGTGTTGGCTGGCGCCACGACTCAGGTACGCTGCTGGCGTTTGCCAGATGGACGATGTACGTCGGAGAGACTTGTTTCACCAACTGGAATACCGATTCCCGGTGCAACATATCGCACGGGTAGTACAAAACGTCCTGTGACCCTGAGAACGCCTTTGTTCGCCCGGTGGCGACACAAGGAATCTCTCGCGCGCAGAGATAGGCAACCATATGCTGGCCGACAAATCCGTTGGCTCCGGTCACGAGTGCTGTCTGTGTGCCATTCATGTGCAATCCCCCGGCAGTAATTGCGATTGAATGGAAGGGAAGATCTCACTCGCCTGCGCAAAATCGGATTGGCGTCCGATGTCGAGCCAAAACGATTGATTCTCATAATGTTGTACGGGTTCTCCAACGGCCAACAGTTGGAGAATCAAGTCGGGCATATCGTAGTACGTGTCTTCTGGAATGTGGCGAACAAGCGCTGGGTCTGCCACATAAATCCCCATGCTGACGAGTTCTCTGCGTTCAGGCTTTTCCAAGAATTTGGTAACTCGAATGCCATCCGTTCGCAGTACCCCAAATTCGATGGGGACGCGACGGTCTTGCGATGCGATGGTCAAAGCGCTGTCGCTGGCGCGGTGAAACGCCATCATGTTGCGAAAATCCAGGGTTGTGAGAACGTCGCAATTCATAATTAATACAGGCTCCTGCCCGACGAAAGGCACCTTCTGCAGCGGGCCAATGGTGCCAAGAGGTTTGTCTTCCACGACGTAATCGATGTCGACGCCCCATTTGCGGCCGTCCTCGAAGTAGGTTTGGATAAGTGATGCAAGATAGCCGCAGGCCATGTGGATGGTTGTAAATCCGTGATGTTTCAGTTGTTTTACAATGATTTCAAGAATCGGCTGGTCGCCAATGGGCAACAACCCTTTCGGGAGTACTTTCGTGAAGGGAGCTAGCCGTAGCCCTTTGCCTCCGGTGATGATGACGGCTTCCACTTGATTCCCTCCTCAAATGACGTAATCGTTTGTCTTGTATCGGTCTTGGTGCGAAGCAATCCACGCAATGGTTCGCCGTAAGCCTTCGTCAAAGGAAACCGTTGGTTTCCAGCCGAGCTTCACTTGGGCGCGCTGGCTATCCGAAAACAGCCTATCGACTTCGCTTTTGGCGGGGCGCAAACGCTCTTGTGCGACACGAATGGGAATCTCGCGGCCCACCAAGCTGCGGACGCGTTCAGCAATATCTCTGATGGATATTTCAAACGAGGAACCGGCATTAAACACTTCCCCGAGTACGTCGTCCTTCGCGGTTGCGGCGCAGAGAAACGCGCGTGCCGTGTCTTCTACGTATGTGAAATCACGGGTTGCTGATAGATTGCCGAGAACGATTTCCGAGTGATTGAGCGCCTGTTGAATGATGGTTGGGATGACCGCGCGCAGCGACTGGCGTGGACCAAACGCGTTGAACGGCCGTACAGTAACAACTGGCAATTGGTAGGAGCAATAGAAACTCTCGACAATTTTGTCGGCCGCGATTTTGCTGGCTGAGTACGGCGATTGTCCCTGTAAAGGGTGTTCTTCATTCATTGGGACGTAGCGTGCCGTGCCATATACCTCACTGGTTGAGGTGTGAATCATCCGCTGAACTCCGTTTGCGAGTGCGGCCTGTGCCACGTGAAGTGTACCTAAAGCGTTGGTTTGAACGACGTCGTAAGGGTTCTGATAGGAGTACGGGATGGCAATGAGTGCTCCTAAGTGAAACACGATATCAGTCCCTTTGACGGCGTTGTGGACCGCGTAGGAATCACGAAGGTCGCCTTGCACAATGTCAATCTCGCCTTGCAGTTCGACCGGCAGTGTGTCAATCAGCCCCCTCGAATTGGCCGAGTTGTAATGGACGAACACTTTGGTATTGGCACCAGCAGCAATCAGTTGCTCCACGAGATGACTGCCGATAAAGCCCGCCCCACCGGTGACGAGCACATTGCTGTTTCGCAAATCCACGCAAACCCCTCCTTTGGTCGATACCTACTGATATTGTCCGTTCGCGAAAAGTGAAAGGGCGAACTGCCGTAGGCTCGGAAAGTTGGACGCAAAGCCCCCGCCGCGGGCGTCGATTTGTCCAATCAGCCAAGGGGTGGGTTGCGTAGGATGCTCAGAACTACGTGAGCAAATGGTTTGGGGGGATATCGATGAAAGTTGTGATCCCCGTCGGGGACCTGCACATTGGTGGCGGATGTCAGGTGCTTGTGGACATTGCCAATGCCCTACAGGCGGCAGGACATGAGACCGAAGTCGTCATGCCTGCGTCTGGTACGGTGCAATACAACCTGCAGGCAAAGCTTTCCGTGGTACCTGCGCTCACACACGAGCATATCCCGGAAGGCGATCTCATTTTGACGAACTTCTTTACCACCTGCATAGGGCCATATCAAGCGTACAAGGACCGATGTGTACGGCTGAGTCTTGGGTTTGAACCCTATTGGGTGCCGGAAAAGCAAACGGCACTTTGGACGTATAAGCAGGGGGTTCCCGTGATTGCAATTTCCCACTGGTTGGATGAGCAAATTGCTGCGCATACCCATCAGCGAAGCCAAGTGGTGCCCCTCGGTGTGGACGTAAACGTCTTTCATCCAGGTTCGCGTGAACACGTGACCGGGTCACCCAAGGTGATTATGTATATCGCGCGCAACCCCGCGTACGGATACGAACTCAAGGGGTTCACTGATTTCCAAGCAGCCATTGCCCGGCTGCGCGATACGTACCCAGGCGATTTTATTGTCCATATGGTTTGTCCAGAGGGAGATTTGGCGTTGCCCGACGGCGTTCCTTACCGCGTGTTTCGACCGACGAGCGCACAGGAGATGGCCAACTTGTATCGGGGCGCGGATTTGTTTGTTTCGACATCGTGGTTTGAGGCGTTTGCGTTGCCGCCTATGGAGGCGATGGCCTGTGGAACGCCCGTGGTGTCGACCAATTCAGGTGGTCTGTTGGATTATTGTACGGATATGCAAAATGTCGTGCTGACACCGCCAAGGGACCCTGATGCTTTGGCCGCACAGATGATGCGTGTGCTTCAAGATGCGCAGCTCGCCAATACGTTGTCGCAGGCAGGTGTGGTCACGGCTAGTCGCTTTACGAAGGAGAAGTATCTGCAGGGGATGATTGCTGCCATTGAGAACGCGCATCGGGATCGGGCACATTACGTGGAACCGAAGGTGTCGATTGTCATCCCATTTTACAACTGCGCGTACATCGCACAGGCGATTGAGAGTGCGCTTGCGCAGACGTATTCAAATCTGGAAGTGATTGTGGTCGACGATGGATCAACCGAACATGTGGAGAAAGTGCAGCCTTACCTTGATAAGATCCATTATTTACGCAAGGAAAACGGCGGCACCGCCAGCGCTTTGAACGTCGGCATTCGCCATGCGACGGGGCGATACTTTTCGTGGCTCAGCGCAGATGATGAATTCCTGCCTGACAAGACGGCCACGCAAGTGCAATGGATGAAGGAGAATCAATTAAGTATTAGCTATGGTGCGTTTTTTTATATGAACGAGCGAGGGGAGCTTATCAGTGGCAAGGTGGGAACGGCGTTCGCGAGCGATGTCGACTTCTATCGGACGATGAGCCAGTGGTGTCCTATCAATGGATGCACGGTGATGATTGACATGCGGGTGTTTGAGACAGTCGGCGTGTTTGATGAGACACTGCCGTATACGCATGATTACGACCTTTGGTTGCGGGCTTTGCAACATTATCCATTTCGTTATTTGGATATTCCGCTGGTGCGTTATCGGGTGCATGAGGAAATGGGAACGAAGAAACACGAACGAGCAATTGCCAAAGAGTTGCTGGTCGTCCAGCAAAAGTATCAGTCGGTGATGCAACGGATGGTGGAAGGGGGACTACAGCCGTGAAGTTGACGTTTCCGATTCTAACCTTGTGCATTGGCGGTGCCCAACGCATGCTCGCGGAAGTGACGAATGGTCTCGTCGCGCGTGGACATGATGTCACGATTCTGATGCCGCCACAGGGAGACGTGGATTATCCCGTACAAGCGCGTATCATTCGGACAAAAGAGCCTTCTTTACGCCCGGAGGATTATCCGGTGAGTGACGTGATTGTGTCGAATTATTACTTGACGGTATCGTCAGCTGCTTTAGCGAGTGCCAGTGGCAAGGGCCTGCATGTGCGCTTTAGTCTTTGTTACGAGCCGACGTTCTTGCCAGATAACCACCTGACGTTTCCCACGTATCAGTTTACAGACAAGGTGATTGTCCTGTCCGAGTGGCAGCGGCAAATCATCGCGTTAAACCACGGTATCTCCGGACGGATTGTACCCGTTGGCGTGAGTGCTACGTTTCGCAACTTGCATCGGCGCGAGCAAAACACCAACTTGCAGATAACGGCCATTGTCCGGCACGCGGAGGGAAAGTGGTCGTGGCATCGTGATCAGCCATATCTCATCACCGAGTTGGAACGCATTTGTGCGAGTCGTCCAGGTGTCGTCGTCAACCTCATCTGTCCAGCCCGAGAACTTAGTATTTCACCGACGCTGCAACGTTTGCAGAAAAGCGGTCGCTTCGTCTTTCATTCCCCGGAGACTGACGAAGCGTTGCGCGACGTGTACAACATGACTGACATCTTCGTCAATTCCTCGACTTACGATTCCGCCTCCATTCCTGGGCTGGAAGCGATGAAGTGCGGTGCTGCGCTCGTGACCACCTATTCAGGTGGCAATGCGGATTATTGCCGACACATGGATAATTGTCTGCTGTCGTATCGATACGAAAGTCGGCTCGCGTATGACGTCCTCCGATTGATTGATGACGCTCAGCTAAGGCGCAGACTCGCTGAAAGTGGCGAGCGGGAGGCGGAAAAATGGACTTGGGAAAATAGTGTTGAGAAATTTGATAGCGCCATTCGGGCATTTACAGGGAACTGATCTATCTTGACAAGGGCGAGAAGAGGAGAATTGCCTATGCCGTGTGTCGTTTGGCTGACGGGCCTGTCTGGCTCAGGCACGTTACGGGCATACACCAAACATATGAAGCGCCGCTTCATCCGAAATTCGTCATCAAGTCGGATGAGGTGAGTGTCGACGAGGGCGTGCAAAGTCTTCTTCTACGTTTGTGCAACCAGTTGGTGTAGCAAGGGGGAGTTGGAGGACACGGGGCATTCTCATGGAGATAGGGGGACAACTCGATGACGTTGTTCTCAGAGATTGAACAGGCGTACGGTATGCAAATCGAAAGCTGGCAAGCCATCAAAGATGTTTATCGGGTTTGCACAAAGGCGCACGGAATTTTATGTGTGAAACCGTACCGCATTCCTTTCGACGAATTGTCGTTTATTCTCGCCGTTCAGGAGCACGTGCGCAATTACAATTTTCAATTTGTTCCAGCGACATGTAAAACCGCCGAGGGACATTTGGCGATTCGTTACCATCATCGTTTTTATGTGTTGTCACGGTGGATTGTCGGTGGAAACCCTGCGTTTCACCACGAGCATGCACTCGCAGAGGGGATTGAAACGCTCGCTCGATTCCACAGTGTAAGCCATGGGTTTGCCGAGTCTGTACCTCCGGCGCGCATGCGGGCGTGGCGGATAAAGGAGAACTTTTTCCGGCAAAAACGGATACTCAAGCGGATGGATGGCGATTGGAATCGAAGTGATTTTATCAATTTATGTGCGCGTGCCATGCGGAAATTGGATGACCGCCGCGTTCAGCGCGCCATTGAACGAGAAGTTCAGGCACGGGCGGTCATCCATGGTGACTACAATTATCCGAACCTAGTCGTCGATAGACTTGGACGCTATCACTTGATAGATTTTGACAACGCCTCTGTCCACGTCCGAATGGAAGATTTGGCTCATGTGTTACACCGCAATGCGCCCTGGCAGGTGCCCCAGATGTCGCGTTTAATCGAGGTATATGACCACGTGCGCCCGCTCGCACAAAATGATTTGCACTTGCTCGTGGCACTTCTCCTACAGCCATACCCACTCATCCGTGCGCTGCGCGCTGGAAAGTCGATTCACGCGATACAATCGCGCTTGCCAGGCACGTCACTTGTAACACGTTATATTCGGCAACTGGAGCAACTCGTCTAAATCAGAGGTTGTTGTAATCGTCGTAATTGCCGTCATCAAAGTTGTCCGTATCGATTCCATCCTGATACGGATCTTGGATATCGTAATCTACGTCATTTGCGTAAGAAGGGGCGGAATTTGGATAGTTGTCATCGGCGGGGAAGCCATCGCCACCGCCGATAGGCCCTTCGTTTAATCTCATCTGTAGCGCATCAATTTCGTCTTGTTGAAGAATGTTTTGTTGTATTAATTCGTGGATCATCTGGTCTTCACCCAGGCCGTTGAAATAATCGAATTGCCCCATATCAATCCGCCCTTGTTCCAATAAGTAGGTCAGCAATGCACCGGCGGCCATGCCTCCTAGAAAGGTCCCTGCGCTAAATCCAGGTGACGGATAATCCGGTGGTACGGGGTCATACGGGTTTCGCGTATCTGTACGATAGTAGGTGTCTCGATAGGACTCTCTGTATACCCTGCGGTTTCTCTGAGTAAGTAAGAGAACCAGGAGTATCGCAATCACAATCAGTAAGATCATCACGAGCATCTGTGTATCCACTCCTTGCAGCGCACTTTTCTATCTTTCGATTCGCGCTATGTAGCGTTTTATCGCGTAGTCCACAGGGTTATCCACAAATCAGTGGTGTTATCCACAGAGTTATCTACAATTTTACTCACAGGCGATGTGTTGGCAAACATCAATATCTGTGTTTTCATGCTGTGGCTTCATGTTCAGGAATTTTTACAGCGGCGTAACGCGTTTGAAATTTGATTGTAATCTTTCTGTCGTACAATCACGGGCGTGAATGAATTCGATATGCTTTGTATGAGGTGCTCCTCCAGTCATATCTGGTAGGGGCCAATTTTTTCATCTGCGCGGTTCACCTGGATAACGGATTTGGGTGTACGATATAGTGAGATAGAACATACGGAGGCGATATGGGATGAAGATGGATTATGCAACGTTTCGGAAGCTAGTGTTGCTGGCGAAGAACAATCCTGGAGGTCATCCGTTTATGGTACGTTCGTTGCTGCATGGGTTTATGCAGCCCGCGAAAGAAGCAAAGTGGTCTGTGCCAGATGATGTGGTGAATAGTGTAGCAGAGCAAAACGCGTTGCCGGATACCGTCGCACACATCTATCACAGCGCAGCTCTCTCAGAAGAGGGGAAAGTGCGTCAGGCGCTGGATAAGATCTATGCAGCTTTTGCAGAGTGAATTTGAACATCGCGTGTGTTGACGCCTCTTTGCGTAGAGGCGTCTTTTGATTGGCGGTTACTGCCGTGTATTTGCCGCTTCATGATGCCGCCAGTAAATGTACGGTTTGCGTCATGCAGATTGGTTCTGACCCTTGCCTGCCTGCCTGCGCCGCCGCTGTGCGGGGTTAGGGCGTTTACGCCCCTTGTCACGCCGAAATAAAGCGACGACCAAGAGGCTGTCGAGGATAAGTATCGCAACGACTTCAGCCGCAAAGACGACGAGCGGCGCATTCAACATCATCGATAAAAATGTGACGATAGCCACGCAAACTAAGGAAAGTAGTAACCCGTACCCTTTCATGACATCATCTCGCAATCTTTATCGCCATCACTTTATGTAGATTCGGCACATTGTGTGTGGTTATGGCCGCCGAAATCACCGGGCGTTCCGACCATCAGGTGCGCCGTTGACTATATGCGGGTCGGCGCCTATCTATTCTACTATCACGATTGTATATTCGCGCTGTCAATTGCCGTTTTGGCAACGGTTGGGGGCGCCCATGCTTCTATCACGACCGTAGTGGGAACGTTTTCCTGAATAATTTGGTGACGTCAGTAGTATTGGACGGAGTATCTGCGCACTGGCTGGTTTGCGCCAGCAATTGCGCTGGCTGGCGGATTGCTCGTATTATTGAAAGTTGTGTTTTGCGTGCTCGCGTTTGGTTTGACCGTGGTGTTTGTGTTGGCGCACGCACGGGCCTTCGGGTTCGCCGGTTTGGACTTTGACGTCCCTGCTACTGTGTTCTGGTTAGCCGTTTCTTTGTGTGACGGAGCAGATGGCACCGGTTCGCGGCGACTGGCTGGGGCAATGCTGCCAACTCGATTGCTCGTTTGATTGGCTGGTAAAGGGCTTGGTGGCCGATTTGTCGTCATTCGGATGATCACCTCTCTTGAGTGGAAAGTGTGATAATCTAGGATTTTTCGTTTCACATCGTTGGTGAATACCTGTAGCGTTTGCAAGGGTATCGGTGGGCATACGGGCGTTTGTGTACGCGATACGCCTATCGATAACCAATGCGCCTGAGTGTTTGTGAGCAGGCGTTTGCAGTGTCTGCGCCGAAAATGGTGTAAACCGGCAGAGAGGGCATGGCGATATGAACGGATTTGGAAGGGAATGATCACGTTGCCAAAACGAAAGGAGCAGGCGTTTAACGAAATTGTGCGGCGCGTGCGGAAAGACTGCTTTGGCAAGGGACCTGAGCGCATCCACACGGTGTTTGTGGAAAACATGGCGATTTCGGTGCTTCACGGAAATTTGACGCCGACGGAGAAATTTATCAGTCAAACGCCAGAGGGTGCTGAGATTGTTCGAGCTGCTCGCACAAATATGATTCAAACACTGTATTCGCAACACGTACCGGATGGGATGGAGGAATTGATAGGCTCAAAAATGCTCCATCTGTTTTCTGATTTTAAAGTGGCAGAGGATATGGGCGTTTCGGTATTTATTTTTGAGAAGCCGATTGATCCATTTTATAGCGGGCACGATTCGTAAGAGTAATAATCATTTGTATGTATCTTAATTTTTTTCGACAGATTGCTTCGCTTTTCGAAAAAACATGGTACAATATCCATGTGGTTCGACCATTGTGCAACCAGTGGCCGAGCGCACATCACAAATGAGCAGGTTGGTGCGCTTGTATGTTGGCATGCAGGCGAATTTCAACGGCGCAAAGACATGGCTGTATTCGCTTACAATGTCATGTACTTTGTGCCGTTTTTACGTTCTACTGAACGCTTGTGCCGTGATGCGATTCTCGAACTCATTTTTAAAGTTTGTGTTTCAGCGCCGGCGGCAGTAGACGGTATGTACATCAACCGCTCGTACATAGGAGATGGTGGTTTTTATGAGTAGCAACTTTTTAGCACCGGCCGAAATCGCGGAAGCAGCGGCAAAATCGGGGGAGGATAAAGCGAATTCCTCCATCCTCAAACTCCTTGTCTTAGGGTTTCTCGCGGGCGCATTTATCGCTATGGGTTTTATCCTGGATATCCGGGTGACCGCAAGTTTGCCTGAGCAGTGGGGCTCGCTTAAATCCCTTATTGGGGGTGCTGTATTCCCGATAGGGCTCATGTTTGTCATCATCGCTGGCGGGGAGCTCCTCACTGGCAACATGATGACTGTGCCACTTGCGCTGCACAAGAAGCGCGTGAAGATTAGCGGATTGATTTACAATTGGGTTTTTGTATTGATTGGGAACTTCCTCGGATCCATTTTTATGGCGGGTCTTGGGATTTGGTCGCAGGTGCTCTCAGCAGATCCGTACAAGTCCGCGACAATTGCGCTTGCCACTTCCAAAGCCACGCTGGCCTTTGGGCCCACTATCGCGTCTGCGATTGGTTGTAACTGGCTTGTATGTTTGGCTGTCTGGATGGCATTGGGATCAAAGGATATCATCAGCAAAATTTTTGCCATTTGGTTCCCTGTCATGGCGTTTGTCGCAATTGGCTTCCAGCACGTTGTGGCCAATATGTTTATCATTCCAGCTGCAATCTGGCTAGGGGCGGACATTTCCTGGGGTCAGGCGATTGTGGAATGGTGTGGCGCCTTCATTGGTAACGCAATTGGCGGTTGGCTGTTTGTCGGAGTGGCTTATTATCTCACCTATTTGCGTGGTCGTTCAAAGGCTGGCGCGACCGATGTCAGTGAGGAACAGAGCACAGGTGCTACCTTGTAATTCAATCTAGGTTTGTAAGTGGGTTGGCACGTCGCAATCGCCGCGTGCTGGCCCGCTGCATTCGTTTCATTTTATTCCTCGCCACTCAGCGTGAAACATTGAATGAATAGATGGGGGGAATTCTCATGACATCAGATTTTTTACACATTCAACTTGATGGCAACGACGTGGCCGTAGAACCAGGGACATCCGTTTTAGAGGCGATTCTTGGAACCGGCCAAGAACATCCGCACGTTTGCTACCATCCCGCCCTCGGTCCAATTGAGACATGCGATACCTGTATCGCTGAAGTCAATGGCAGTTTGGTTCGCGCCTGTTCGACGCAGGTATCTGACGGCATGGTTGTGCGCACCAAGGCGGTCGGTGCGCGATTCGCGCGCAAGGAAGCGATGGATAGAATCCTTAAGAATCACGAGCTCTATTGTACCGTCTGCGATAACAACAACGGGAACTGCACCATACATAACACGGCGATGCAGATGGAAATCGAGCACCAATCGTACCCGTTTCAATCGAAGGCTTATGAAAAAGATATGTCCAACCCGTTTTATCGGTATGACCCTGACCAGTGCATCCTTTGCGGTCGCTGTGTCGAGGCGTGTCAGAATCTGCAGGTCTCAGAGGTGTTGTCGATTGATTGGGATCGCGAAATTCCACGCGTCATCTGGGATAATGACGTACCGATTAACGAATCGTCTTGCGTCTCTTGTGGGCATTGTGTGACGGTTTGTCCATGTAACGCTTTGATGGAGAAGTCGATGCTTGGCGAAGCTGGCTATCTCACAGGCATTGAAGACCAGACGCTTGGCAAGATGATTGAATTGACCAAGAAAGTTGAACCGGGTTACTCTTCGATTTTCGCGGTATCAGAAGTAGAGGCGGAATTGCGCGAGGCGCGTATCAAAAAGACGAAAACCGTCTGCACATATTGTGGTGTCGGATGCAGCTTCGACGTTTGGACGAAGGACCGCAAAATCCTCAAAGTCGAGCCGAATATGGAAGCGCCAGCCAACCAAATCTCCACCTGTGTCAAAGGAAAGTTCGGCTGGGATTTCGTCAACAGCAACGAACGCATTGTCGAACCGCTGATTCGGCGCGGTGACGCATTTTACCCTGCGACGTGGGACGAAGCGCTCGATTATATCGCGGAAAATCTCAAACGGATTAAGGAAGAGAACGGTCCAGACGCGATTGCCTACATCTCTTCCTCGAAGACAACGAACGAAGAAAACTATTTAATGCAAAAACTCGCGCGGTCCGTCATGTTCACCAACAACATCGACAACTGCTCGCGTTACTGCCAGGCTCCAGCGACAGAGGCGTTGCGGCGTACGATGGGCTTGGGGGGCGATACCGGATCGATCTCTGACCTGTCGATAAGCGATCTCGTCATTATCGTCGGCGCCAATCCGGCTGAAGCGCATCCTGTGTTGTCAACGCGTTTGCGCCGCGCCCAGAAGAAGCATGGGCAGAAGTTGATTGTTGCGGATCTGCGCAAAAATATCATGGCTGAGCGCGCAGATATCTTCTTGAGACCGCGCCAAGGTACGGATTTGGTCTGGCTGTCGGGTGTGACGAAGTACATCATCGACCAGGGCCGTCATGATGCGGAATTTATTAAGAACCGGGTTACCGGCTTTGAACAATACGTGGCATCGCTGGAGAAGTACACATTGGATTACACGTCAGATGTGACGGGGCTGTCCAAGGAGCAGTTAATTGCGACTGCAGAGATGATCATGAACGCGAAGTCGGTCGCCGTTTGTTGGGCGATGGGTGTGACGCAGCATTTGGGCGGTTCGGACACGAGTACAGCGATTTGCAACCTCCTGCTCGTCACGGGGAACGCTGGACGTCCAGGTACGGGCGCGTACCCACTGCGTGGACACAACAACGTCCAAGGTGCTGGCGATTTCGGTTGCGCTCCGGCGTTCTATCCCGGCTACCAGGCATCGGCGGACAAGGATGTCCTTGCGAAGTACGAACAGGCGTGGGGAACGCCGCTGCCGACCAACCCTGGTTTGAACAACCACCAGATGGTTGACGCGATTCACGAGGGCAAACTTAAGGCAATGTACTTGATTGGCGAGGACATGGCTGTCGTCGACTCGAATGCGAACTATGTACAACAGGCGTTTGAAAAGCTCGATTTCTTTATCGTGCAGGACGTGTTCTTCAGCAAGACGGCATCGTTTGCCAACGTGATTTTGCCAGCGAGCCCGAGTCTTGAAAAGGAAGGTACCTTCACGAACACGGAGCGCCGCATCCAACGCCTGTATCAGGTGTTGCCGCCGCTTGGCCAATCGAAGCCGGATTGGCAAATCATTCAAATGGTGGCCAATCGCTTGGGTGCCAACTGGAACTACACATCGCCCAAGGAAATTTTTGAGGAAGCGTGCGCGACGACGGAACTGTTCGCCGGTGCGACTTACGAACGGTTGGAGGGTTACAAGAGCTTGCAGTGGCCGGTGCTGCCAGACGGTACTGATACGCCGCACCTGTACCTCGACGAGTTCGCTTTGGAAGGCGGTAAAGCGCGACTGTGGCCCGTTGATTGGACACATCCGTTGACGCTGCCGGAAGAGTATGATCTTGAACTCAACAACGGCCGCCTGCTCGAACACTTCCACGAAGGTAACTTGACGGCGCGTGTACCTGGTATCAATAAAAAGGTTCCAAGCAGCTTCGTCGAAGTATCACCGGAATTGGCTCGTGAACGCGGCATTGTGGATGGCACGTTGGTTCGCATCACCTCGCCATATGGTCGTGTGAAACTGCGCGCTGTCGTGACAGATAGGGTTCATGGTAAACAGATTTATATTCCGCAGTTGTCGGCAAAGGACGATGAGACGGTGAACATGTTGACGAGTAGTGATCACGACACCGTCACCTTCACCCCAGCCTACAAGGAGATGCGGGTCAAAATGGAGGTCCTTGAATTCACGGGTAAATCCCCTGTCGTCAAAGGCAACTTCCGGTTAGGACACCCAAATCCGCAACCGGGCGTCAACGTGGATAAGAAGTGGGCGCGTAAAGACTACCGACCGCTGGTCGGCGAGCGTTCGTAACGGAGGGGGAAGAAGATATGGCAAACGCCATCACGACGATTGTTCGCCCAGTGAAAACGGCGGCAGATCTGGAAGCTGAAAAGCTCGCACAGGTGCGCACGGAGACCGCTGCCGACGCCGATGGTTTGATTGAGGGAATGAAGCTCCTGCAGGCGATGCACGACAAAGGTTTGCTGGAGATTTTGGTAGCCTTGTTCGATCGCGGCGACAAAGTGATGAACAAACTGGTCGACCTTCTCTCCACACCAGGTGCCTCGAATGCCCTCCAAACGGCGCTCGCTGCGATGCAGGGCATGAGTAAGATTGATGGTACGGCAGTGGCGAAGTCGCTGGATGGGCTCACAGCGGGGCTTGATCGCGTAGCGAACGCAGACATCCCCGCGAAGCCGATGAGTGTCTTCGAGTTGATGAAACAACTTAAAGACCCGGACGTCAGTGCAGCCCTCCGTTTGGGTCTCGAGTTTCTCAAAGGACTTGGCCATGCGGTGCGCACGGGCGACAATTCATCGCAGCACTAAGTGCAACTGGGGCGCGGGTTTTTTGGTCGGTGGTTTGCGTAGGTACAGATGAGATCATAAATTGCGGATAAAGGGGTAGCCTGACTGGGCTGCCCTTTTTTTCTTGGCGCATTCTTTGGCGCATTTTTTGGTGTTGGGAGGGGCTTGCGGTTTTGTATCGACAAAGTTGAAAATAGTACTTGCGCCCTGTTTCATATCATGATATATTGTTTCTCGCCGCTTCAAGCGGTGCTGTCCGTAAAGCTTTTGGTTCCTTGAAAACTGAACACACACGCCTAAAAGTTTCGGTCGACGTG
>NZ_JAFMTW010000057.1 GCF_017329615.1 Alicyclobacillus suci
GCTTCTCCCGGCTTCTCCCGGCTTCTCCCGGCTTCTCCCGGCTTCTCCCGGCTTCTCCCGGCTTCTCCCGGCTTCTCCCGGCTTCTCCCGGCTTCTCCCCGCCTCACACGCCGGGCGGCTTCAATCGCCGCCCTCGTACCACATTTCTAGCGGCAGCCCGAGCATGTGCTTGCCGATGAGTTCCCGGGCCAAGTGATTGGACGGGCCCATCACCAGACCTGCCCGCGCGTCGCGATACAGCCGTTCCAAAGTCCCCCGCTTGTAGCCGTAGCCGCCGCTGACGTCCATCGCGATTTGTGCCACTCGATTCGCGACTTCAGAATTGTGGACCTTGAGTTCCGTCAGTGGCATCGTCCATTCGTTGGGGCCATACTTCTGCCCACTTTGCTGCCACTCATCGAGTTTCGAAGCTAACTGCGCTTGCCAGGCGAGAGAGCTTTCGAGGAGAATTTTTGCCTCCGCAAGTTGACTGCGGATGACTTGGTAGTCGGCTAACTGCTTCTGCACGTGGGCGTGGGATGTACGTTTTACATGATCAGTCACCTCATCTAAGATACCCCATGCGGTGCCAGCCCAGGTCGCGGACAAGCCGATGAGATAAGTTACGCCGTTCTGAATGATGTCTCGACCGATGCCCTCTTTCCCAAGGCGATCCCGCTCCTCAACATGAACATCTATAAACTGGAGCGATCCACTATGATTACCACGGACGCCAAGTGCGTCCCACGCACCCGCGGTGATGCCATTTTGTCGGCCGTCGACGATGAAATAGGTCAGGTCGTCAGGCGCTTTTGCATTCGGCGTCTTCGTTTGCACAACGTAGAAATCCGCATAGCCGCCACTGGTCGTAAACGACTTGTTGGCATTCAGTAAATAGCCATTGGCCGTCCGCACTGCTTCACTTTCGTTTCGCCAATAGTGTCCACCCGTCACCCGCTCGCTCGTGGAGAAAGTTCCGATGCTGCCGTGTCGGATGGGTCGGAGCCATCTGTCCCACTGATCTTCGCTACCATAGAGATAGATAGCATAGGCCGCGCCCACATGCATGGTGTAAATGAGGGCAGTAGACGGACAAGCGCGTGCAATTTCCTGGACGGCGGTGGAAAAGGCGGTAAAGTTTAACCCAAGCCCCCCCAAATCCGTTGGAAGTAAGATGCCGTTCCAGCCCTCCTCCGCTAGCGCATTCAGATTTTCTCGCGGGTACCTGCCCTCCCGGTCAATCGTTGTGGCGTTCGGGCGGATGACGTGATCGACCAGTTCACGAATGCTGCTTTGCACATATGAGAGCGAAAGGGTAGACAACGTATGCGACCTTGCTGTGTCAAAAGACATGATAATGAAAGTGCCCCCTTTACACCGTCTGTTGAATCCAGTACGTACTGCGATATTTCCGCGCAGGATGGTCGTCTAGGAGGAAACTTCCCCGTCCAGACAAGTTATCTCGGAGGGTCGTGCCGCCGTAGGCATGTCGGACCAATCCCCGACGTTGCAGCACGGGAACCACCCTTTCAACAAAGTCGACAAACGTGCCGGGACTCACGGCGTACGCGATGTTAAATCCATCGACGCCTGCCTCGTCCATCCAGTATTCCATGGCATCTGCAATCGTGTCAGGGGTGCCGACAACGACAGGGCCAATGCCACCTATCCCAACAAAATCGGCAATCTCGTCCACGTTCCATGTCTTGTCGGGATCAATCTTTGTGAAAGTTTCGACTGCAGATTCGACCGCACGATTCTTCACATACCGCAAATTTTCGTTTGGCGAATAGTTGGAGAGGTCAATCCCTGTCCATCCGCCAAATAAGGACAATGCGCCATCGTAACTCGCATGCGCTTTATACTCGGCATACTTCTCTTCGGCCTCCGCCTGGGTGCGCCCGACAATCGGCGTGAATAGCGCCAACACGCGAATCTCCTGTGGATCACGCCCGATCCGCTCTGCCTCCTGACGCAGCGCACGAACATACACTTTGGCAATATTCACGGTCGGCACACTGATAAACACGCATTCCGCATGCTTTGCAGCGAATGCCCGACCGCGTGTCGACGTCCCCGCCTGATAGAGGACAGGAGTCCGTTGCGGCGACGGCTCACATAAGTGGATACCTGGAACCGAGGAGTACTTGCCGCGGTGTTCGATGTCATGCACTTTCCTTGGATTCGTATACATACCACTGGCCTTATCCCGAATGACTGCATCATCCTCCCAACTGGACTCCCAGAGCTTGTAGCAGACTTCAAGGAATTCCTCAGCCCTGTCGTACCGCTCGTCATGACTGACTTGCTCGTGTAATCCAATGTTGCGAGCTGCGCTATCGAGATAGGAAGTGACAATATTCCATCCCACGCGCCCCTTGGTCAAATGGTCCAAAGTCGACATCCTTCTGGCAAACGTATATGGATGCTCGTAGCTCACCGAAGCTGTGACGCCGAAGCCGAGATGTTTCGTCACTTGCGCCATGCAGGGGACGACCAACATGGGGTCATTGACAGGCACCTGGGCCGCATCGCGGACCGCTGCATCGCGTGAACCTTGATAGACGTCGTAGACGCCAAGCACGTCTGCCAAAAATACTGCGTCAAAGCAGCCGCGTTCTAGGAGGCGGGCGAGTTCCACCCAATATTCCATATCCGTGTAGCGATATGCCTGGTCTTCTGGGTGCGTCCACAACCCTGGGGACTGATGACCGATGCAGTTCATATCAAAGGCATTTAAGTACATGCGGCGTTTCGCCATGTCGCTCCCTCCCAGTTCCAATCTGGCGTAGATTACGCGTACCAACCGGGTTTCGGCGGCTCATCGTTCACATACCAATTTCCGATGTTCTTAAACTTGTAATCGATTGGATTGTGAAGGGTGTGCGTCCGAACATTCCGCCAAAAGCGATCAAATCCATGGTTCTTCGTTGCCGAACGCGCCCCCATGACCTCAAACACCTGGCTGGTCACATTCAGCGCAACCTTGCTGGCGAGCGCGTTGGCTGCGGCAGTGTGTACGGCGACACGCCCGCGCTCATCTGACGTCAAGCTGAACTCTTTCTCCCATGCCGCATCAATCGAGTGCCCAGCAGCATCGAGAAGACTGGTTGCTCCTTGCAGTTCCACCCACATGTCTCCATATTTGCGAAGGGTATATGGATCGCGATGGGCAGCATTCACACCCGAGGTATACCAAGGACGGGATTGGGTTCGCGTATACTCTTTTGCCGCTTCTAAGGCGCCTGTTGCACTGCCGGCAAAGATGTTCGCCAAAATCATCTGCGACAAGGGTGCGTCAATGGTCGAAAACGGTGATTTGTTCGCCAGCGGAACCGCGATGATCTCGTGCGGTTCGACAACGACATCTTGGAATTCCACAGTCCCACTGTCGGTTTGGCGTTGGCCTAATCCGTCCCAGTCGTCATGGACCAACACACCTTCACGACGAGTTGGGATGACCGCCGTGTACAGCGCAGCTGGATCATCTCCTTCTACCCACGACACCAACAGCCTGTCGGAGTCCTGCGCACCTGTGCAAAACGATTTCCGTCCGTTGAGCACAACCCGGCCATCCTCCCTGTTGCCGCGCAACCTCTGATCGAGCGGATTAAACGCATTGCCCCAAAACCAATTGTGCTTTGCGGATTCAGTGTAGAAATACCGTTTTTGCTCTGGTGTACCGACTAAGTGTGGCGCGACCAATTGCAAAAAGTGATAACCGTATAAATGTGCGAGCGATCCGTCAACTTTTGCGAGTTCCCGCACGATGCGAAGCACCGTCGACCAAGTTTCTCCACCTCCGCCATACCGCTCGGGAATTAAAAGGGTCAATAAACCACTTTCACGAAGCATATCCCGCTGGCGTTTCGCGTTTCCTCCGGCTTGTTCACGCTCCACTGCATCTACAGCAAACGCTTCGGCCAATCTTTGTACGGATACCCAGATGTCGTCTTGTACTGCGCTCGAAATCGTCATACGCTCACTCCTGTCATCTCTACACCACATTTTGCTGGACGCCTGTCTGAACGCCTGTCGCACTCCGCGCACACTACCACGCGAAGGAAACTAGGTAACAATCGAATCCACATCTCTTTGTGCGGACCCGGTGCCCGCTGGCGCCATTTCCCGTGTCGGCTGAAGAAAAAAGTGCGTGAGGAAACTGCTGATGACGTAGAGAATTGCAAACGCCCACACGACACCAACTAGCCCAAAAATCTGGTTGAACAACGCAACGAGCACGGGGCCGATAAAGTTACTCAATCCAGCACCAAGATTCAGTACCCCCATCGCCGCGCCTCGCTCATTCGGCGCCAGGTACGGCATCAGTGCGGACAGCGGCACGAATGCTGACACGCATGCACCGAACAAACAAGCGATGACCACAGTCATCCAAAAATTGTGATGAAGCGCCACGGGCCCGTAGTAATACAGTAGGGTCGTCAGCGCACACCCCAACCCGCCAAACCATTTGATGACGTTGCGCCAGCCAATTTTATCTCCAACGATGCCCCAGATAATGTTAAACACCATGTTACTGATCGATTGGTCACCCCAAATTTGCAACCATTGGGAAGTCGTAAAATGTAAGGAGGTCGTAAAAAAGACTGGAAAGATGACCACCAGTCCGTACCATGCAGCGGTGTTGATGGTCCGCACAATGCCACCTACCGTCACGCGTGGTTGTCTCCACAAGATGGTGACACCAGTTGTAAATTCCCGAATGGCGTGCTTCGAAGCGCGTGGCGTCCGCTCCGGCGGATCGTTTACCAAGAGCAGCCCCCACACGCCACCGATGAGAATCCAGGCGATGGCGCTCCACAGGGTGCCCATGTAGCCGAAAATCGAGAGTGTAAAGCTCGGGTAATAAGAACCGACAAACCCAATTCCCCCAGCGAACATGAACCAAAACAACCCCATCGCTGAAGCGAGCTTGCTTCGCTGAGATCGATAAGTGACCCACACGATGAAGGAGAACGCAAATAGCGGATAACCAAATCCCCTCAACCCATACATGACCAACATGAGGGCATAGTTCTTATCGTGAAGTCCCAATAGGAACCCAACGTCGAACACAACCCATATCACAAAACCAAGGAACATGACACGGCGTGTTCCCCAAACTTGAGACAATACGCCCGCTAACCATGACGCAATGGTGAGCGTAATCCCATATACGCTAAAGACCGTGGCACTTTGTTCAATAGAGAACCCTAGTTGGACGATATACTTCGACAAGAAAGCCTGCTCGACACCATCTCCCACCATAAACAGGAATACGGAGACAAATCCCCACAATACCTTCCCGTCCATACCAAATATTCGGTATATTACGTTTTCTTTCAGCTTGACGATATCGCTCATTCATCCACCTCTCTCTTCATGCTCTGCTGCGCCGAAACCCGGATTCCTCTCTCCAAAAAAATAAGGCACGGAGTCTTTGAACTCCGTGCCTCTGGTGGTCCAGTCGGCCTTAGCGCGCGATTCATTTACGTATAAGTTGAGGTCATTTTATTTTGAGTATTCAGGTTTGTCAACAGGGATTTTGTCAGTCCACTCAACCAGAAGTCGCGCTTCGAGACATGTTGTAGGCAATCACCTGTTCTGGGGGCTAGAATCCAGAGACAGTTCATGTTTCAAGCGATATATACACATAATGATGTAATCATGTATTTACGTATCCCCATAATTATCTATCGATATATTTCGAAACGAAATCTCCGTGCATACGCCCATATGTATAGACGGACATGCAACTTGTGTGAGAAGGGGACATTCACCACGGCCACGAGGCTCAAGAGTCATTGACGGTTATTCAGAACGAAACCATCTCATTCACAACGGCAGATGTCAACGTAGCCCCCGGTTATCACTCGTACCAATTAGTAGCTTCACTTACGAACGCACTTCTCAATGCGGCGAACGTCGTGGGTCCGGTCACGTTTACTGGCGTTTCATTGGTGTAAACAGTTGTAAGAAAAACGAAAAAGGCAGACGTCATCACGACGCCTGCCCCAAATGGTTGATTTACGCAGTGAAAGATGCACTTTGTGTCGAGCGTTTATTGACCTTGACTGTAACCAGACTCGCCAGTGCCACGAAGATAGCGGAAACGACAATAGTTAGAATGTACGCCCCCGCGATACCTGTCTTGGCGATACCCCCAGTGAGAATCCCGACCCAGCAGAAATCTGCATCTCCAAAAGTCGTATTCGCGAGCCCGAGTTTCCCCAGGGAAGCCAGCAACAAAGCTGGCAATACGGTAATCAAGAGACCATTGATAAACGACCCAATCGCAGCGCCACGACGTCCGCCAGTGGCATTCCCAAAGACGCCGGCGGTTCCGCCATCAAAGAAATGCGGGACCATGCCCGGAATAATCAGCGCAAGCCCCAATGGGCCCATCAGGAACATACCGATGAGTCCACCAATTAAACTGGAGATAAACCCAACGATGACTGCAGTCGGTGCAAACGGGAAAGTGGTTGGACAATCCAGCGCAGGGAGTGCGTTGGGCACAATTTTTAGCGCGATGCCCTGGAATGCAGGGACAATCTCCGCGAGAATCATCCGCACACCCATCAGCACGACAGCGATACCTGCACCAAATGTGAGACCTTGCGTCAGCGCGAACATCACGTAGTTGCTCCCCTGCGTGTAACTCACAATGGATGCGGCACCGGCAATGACGGCCAGCACCACATAGATGATAATCATCGTCAGCGTCGTCATCACAAGGGAGTCCCGAAGGAATCCGACTTTTGGAGATACCTTGATTTCTTCAGTGGTTCGACTGTTCTTCCCGACCGCCTTGCCCACGGCAGCCGAGATAATATAACCAAGAGAATTAAAATGACCCAGTGCAAACTCCGCGCCACCGGTGACCTTCCTCATAAATGGATGAACAAAAGCTGGCATAATCGTTCCAACCGTACCCAGCAAGATACCACCAATGATGGACTCGTTCGCGCCGGTGATTCCAGCACTTCCGAGTACTACGGCTAAAACGGTCGCCATGAAGAACAGATGATGCCCTGTCAGGAAGATGAACTTTGCTGGCGTGATGCGGGCTAAAATGAGATTGACCACGAATCCAAGCGCCATAATAATGGCCGTCTGTGCGCCAAACGACTTCTGTGCCAGCGCGACAATGGCCTCATTGGTGGGAACGACGCCGTGTAGGTGTAGCCCAGCCTGGACCATATTCCCAAACGGAGAGAGTGCGCCACTAATGATGTTGGAGCCACCTGTCAAAATCAAAAATCCGACGATCACCTTCAGCGTACCCGTAACCGTGTCACTAACCGACTTGCGTAACGCAATCAGCCCAATGAGCGCCATGATTCCTACGAGGAGCGGCGGCTGGCTGAGAATTTCGTTCACGATAAAATGAAGAACAATCATCCGTCATCCTCCTATTTTTGTACGACAGGTTGCAATTTTTCCTTCATTTCATTCTTGTCCACGTAGTTCGTGATGGTAATGACCGGCACATTCTTGTCTGCAAGCATCGTTGCGAATTCGGATGATGTTACGATGATATCTGCGGTTTCTGCCTTGGCTGTCCCGATGTCCGCGGTAGCCACCGTCGCTGTAATGCCCAACTCGCGCAACACGGACTCAATCGTCATGCGCAACACCATACTGCTTCCAAATCCCATGCCACAAACCGCTAGAATTTTCATGGTTCTTTTCCTCCTGTTATTGGGGTAAATAATCGCTTATCCAAGCACGGCGCTATTGTCGTGTTACACTCGCAAGTACTGCACGTGCCTCATCGACGGTCCTCGCGGCGCGCAACGTTCTCATGCTTTCTTCGTCCGCCAGCAGTCGCATTAAATCTGCCATGGCCTCCAGGTGCTGATGTTGATCCACGGCGCCGAAGGCGATGGCGATATCGACCGGATCGTTATCTGGATGCCCAAAAGGAATGGCTTCCTCTAGCGTGACAAGGCTCATACAAACCTGCTGCACGCCATCCTCTGGACGCGCGTGCAACAGCGCCACGCCTGGAACAATCACCATATATGGGCCGTTCTTTGCAATGGACTGTTTCATCGCATCCACGTAACGTTTCTCGGCCCCGCCGGTCTCAACGAGAAGTTCCCCGGCGAGATGGACCACTTCATCCCTGCTGTGCGCCAGACACTTGACCCGAATGGAGCCGGCGGTCAACAAGTCAATCATTCTGTACACCTTCTTTCCTGCTGTAAGGTCAATCGACTGTCCGCTTCCCTGAGCACCGCACAGCGTCCCGCCTAGATACGGAGCAATCCGCTGTAACATATTGTCGATCTCCACATCGACAGCGCCCGACTGCATTATCTGAAAGGATTGCTCAATGAGTTGGCGAATGGGCCTCCTCAACTTGGCGGTCTCCGCCACCGGCGCGTTCAACCCAGGCAGGCGCGCCAGCCATTCGGAAATGCGCTGCTTGTCGTGTGCAGGCAGCAGAGGATGGACGACGATGTGTGGTACCGGCGCGTTGTCCAGCGGCAAGCTAGAAATGATGACATCAGCCCCGAGTGTTTCTGCTTCTTGAACTCGGCTCACATCGACTGTGCCGACGACTTGCAGATTCTCGTTCGCCGCCTCGATTTGAGATTGAAGGATCTTTCCTGTGCCAATCCCTCCGGCGCAGACGACCAGAACACGAACTCGTCGCTCCATCGAGTGCGAATGGATTCGGCGCCGCTCGAGCGCAGCGCCAATATGCAAGGCAATAAACCCAATTTCCGCAGCGCTGACGGGCCTCCTGGACAAGTTTTCCAAACTTCGGCAAGCGATCACTGCCGCCTGGTACGCTAGGGTGTGTTGCGCTCTGATGTCCTCAATCAGATAGTTCTGCACTGGAATGTCATAAAAGAGACGATAGACCATCGGTTTGACGTGGAGGACGAGTCCTCGGAAGAGATCGGTATCCTCCATCAAAAACGTCCCGAGTGTCGAGTCGACGGTCAAGAGCATTTGTGTCACGATGTCTTCCACCAGGGGATTCGACAGCGCCGTGTGAAATGTCTCCTCATCCAGTTGCGTTTGTGAGAAGGCGCCAAGCAGATATAGGGCAATACAGGCGATTTCTTCATCCGAAAAGCTCACTGAAAACATCGTCGCCAGCACAGCCGCAACTTCTTTCGCATCGGCGTATTCTGCGGTGTCCATGACCTGCTTCATATGGGTTCGGGTAAGCGATACTGTCCAACCACGCTGGATGCGTCCGACCTGAATCGCGAGGAACAGAATCCATTCATCGCTCTTCTCTCGCAATGGGCACGGATTGCGGATTTCACAGAGACCACTTTGTAGCAGCGATAGAGTCTCTGAATCCGACAGCCGACTAAGCAAAAACGCATCCATCGCGGATATTTGCAAAGGGCGTTCGGGCCTATCCGAACTCGGTCGTTCCGGATGCCCCCACTCGCGGGCCAGTCGCAAAGCGCCGTACCTCCGCAACAGTTCCGGTCCCTCCACCCTCGCACCATAGTGCCTCTTGCGAAGCAATTGGAGACCAGTGCGCTCAAGCCATCCCTCTGCCCGATCCATGTCGCTGTAGATGGTTCGAGGGCTCGCCTCGAGCACATCTTCCAACTGTTTGACGAGAACTGGCTCGTTGGCAAACAGGAGAACGGAGAGAAGTTTGCACAGGCGCAAGTCTGCTGTACTTTGATCAACAGGGATGCTCTTTGCCGCACGCAACTCGTTCAGAATTTTTTGTTTTTTGTCAGGTGTACCTTCCAGCCAAACACCCGACCTACGCCGCACTAGATGAATTCCATGCGGCAGGACGGCCTGCTCAATTTCATCAAGGTCGTATCGGATACTTCTCGGCGTCAACTTATGGCGTTCAGCCAACTCCCCGGTTTTCACCGGCTGCGCTTGCTGCAGTAAGCGCACTAAAATTTGCATCGCTCGCGGCTTCAAATCCTTTAAATCCTTTACGTCCTGCGCCTGAATGGGATGCACCTCCTTTTGCATTCAGTTGCTGCAGTCGGTTTCTGCAGTCATTGTGGAAATCGGTTGCGGTTATCGAGATTTTTTGAAATCCCTTACATCGCGATGATATTACGGTTCACAAGAAACATCAACGACGAAAATCCGCAATTGGTTTCCGTATAGCGTATGACGCGAAACGGAAAATATCAGCTGATTATGGGGTGGGGGCGTGATCGAGGGGGGGTGCGGGCGAAGGCACGGGCGGCGGCGTGGTTCCGGCTCCGGCGGCGAATAGGGCAGTAAATCTACCTTATTTTCGAATATAACGTAGATTCCGTGTATTTAAGGCACGAAAAAGTCCTTATTTACTCAAAATCCGCCGGATAAAGGCGAAACCCCGAGCATTAGTGCAGATTTGATGTCTTATTGGTCCCAAGCGGCGCGCGAATGTCTTAATAAGACAGCCCCGTCTGGGCACGACACCTACGTTCCAAGTTCCAAGCACCGATCGCAGTGGCCTCGACACCTACGTTCCCAAGCACCTGCCACACTGGACTCGACGCCCCCCGGCGCATAGATTCCCCCCACAAAGCAACAGCACCAGTTCCCTGACGACTTGCAAGGGAGCTGGTTCCTCGAATGTGCGAGGGTGCCCTCAATAAAACTTTTTGCTGTCGTTGTACTCTTTCAATATCTCGACAGCCTCGCGGAAGCGAATGGAGTGGACCACTTCGCGTTCGCGCAGGAACTTCAGGCTATCTTGGATGTCCACGTCGTCTGTAATTTCAATCAGCCACTGGTACGTCGCGCGCGCTTTCTCCTCTGCGGCGATGTCTTCGTAGAGATCTGCAATCGGATCCCCCTTGGACTGGATATAGGCCGCGGTCCATGGAACGCCTGCGGCGTTGTGGTAAAACAGGGAGGGGCCGTGATCGACAAAGTGATCACCCAGACCCGCTTCGCGCATTTGTTCGGGGGTCGCATCCTTGGTCAGCTTGTATATCATCGTCGCAATCATCTCTAGGTGCGCGAATTCTTCCGTGCCAATATCGTTGAGCAGTCCAACGACCTTGTCCGGAATTGTGTAGCGTTGGTTCAAGTATCGAAGCGCTGCCGACAACTCGCCGTCGGCCCGCCGTATTGTTCAATCAAGTACTTTGCCAGGCGAGGATCACATTTGCTCACGCGCACAGGATACTGAAGCTTTTTCTCGTATTTCCACACAATGTTTCACCATCCGTCTCCGATAATAAGCGAGTATTCAGACCTGCCAGGGCCATGGGCCTCGGTTCCAAAGTTGTGAACTCGTAGTCGATCCGTAGTTCATCAGTGGACCAAATTGACCCTCGAACGCCTTCGCCATTGTGTCTCGCTGCGCCCGAAGTTCGTTGAATTGTTGAATCGCTTGATTGTCCTCTGGATGGGTGTCTAGATAGAGGTTCAGTTCGACTAGCGCGAAATCAATCGATTGCAATTGCTGCAAAGATTGATAATAGGCATCGTTCGCGATTGGATTCACCATTTCTTTGTCGCCTCCAACAAACCGTTGTACGGACTGTAGAGCGGCGCCCACAAGGTGCCATGCTTGAGCGCATCCGTTGAGGAAAACTGCTCTAATCCTGAAGGTTGAAAGGTGATGTACTGGTTAGGGGGTACGATGAACGCCTTTGGCAACGCAGGGCACGGTTGAAACGGACTTAGAAATGGCGCGGAAGCTATATAGATATTTATAGAAACTCATAAATAGATACATATATATAGATATATGAGGCAGTCTGTCCGCCGTCTGCGAAAAAACCTTAAGTCACGAAAACATCTAGACCAATGCGGGCAATATAGGTTACCATACCAATAGCCGTGCATATTGGCGGTTCGATGGCAATGTTGCTATATTCCCGCGATGTAAGGAAACGATGTCCACCCTCTTTTGTCTACTCACTCTATGAAACCCATTGCTATACGGAGGTTCAAATGAATTTCAAAAAACTCCTTGCAGCCAGTTCAGTCCCCATGTTGCTTACCGTCGCTGCGCCCGTCGCGGTTTACGCGCAAACCGAACCGACCATTTCCTATGGATCAGTCGGCTCAGCGGTGACGACACTACAAAAGGATTTAAAATCGCTCGGTTACTCTGTGGGGCCGATTGATGGCGACTTTGGACCGAAGACGTTAAGTGCGGTCAAGTCGTTTCAACAGGCGCACAAGCTGACGGTGGACGGCGTTGTTGGTCCGCAGACGTGGAGTGCGTTACAGTCTGCGACACATGGCGCCTCATTCACGAATGTCGATTTGCGCTACTCTGCACCAAGTGACATCAATACCAAAACTATCAACTCGTTTTTAAGTAAGAACGGTTCCCCCATGAATGGGCTGGGACAATCTTTCATGAATGCGCAAAGTACATATGGCGTGGATGCAAACTACCTTGTCTCGCATGCGATTCTCGAGAGTGCATGGGGGAAGAGCCAAATTGCGTTGGCGAAAAACAACTTGTTTGGCTACGGTGCTTATGATTCGAACCCCGGGGACGACGCAGGCATGTTCCCAAGCGACAGTTACGCCATTATGTTTCAGGCGTGGGAGGTCCGCAACAACTACCTCAATCCAGGATCCAGTGAGTACGTGACCCCGACGCTGACCGGTATGAATGTGCATTACGCGACGGATCCAAACTGGGCGTCGAGTATTGGCTCGCTCATGAATGAGTTGGCGAGCTCGGCAGGTGGAAATGTGAATCAGTATCAGCAGTACCCATCAACGGCTATCGTCTCCCAACCCAAGAGCAACGCCGAGCCCGTGTACTATGTGAACGGTGCCGCAGGCACCACGCAGCAGAACCCGTACTACGGGGGCGTTCCATATTTTTCAAGCCTCAGTGATGGCATGAGTGATATGTTCTTTGGGCCGTTGCAAAATGGGAGTTCCGGTTCTGGTGTGTCGAAGGTGCAACGTTACCTGAACCAACAAATTGGCGCGGGCCTGACCGTCGATGGCCAGTATGGACCTGCCACAGCGGCAGCCGTCAAGAAATTTGAGGCAAAGCACGGACTAAAGCAAGACGGCGTGTGGAGCTTCGCGATGTGGACCAAGTATATTTACACAGCCTCGACGCCAACCGTGCCTGCGGGGAGTAGTGTCGAGATCGACCAGATTGCACAAGGTATGGCTGGCGCCTACGTCGTACCCTGGTATCATATTGCGGGCGAGGGTTGGGTCGATTCCCAATACGTGAAACTGACAAATGTCTACCGTTTGACGGTTGCGAATCCAACCAGCACAAACACGTCCATTCCGGTCTACAGTTCCAGCGACAAATCTCAACAAATCGAGACGTTGCACTCCGGAGATTTTGTCGTCGCAAATAGCACGCAGGCCTCGAATGGTATGTATGAGATTCAGTTATCTGCACAAATGTCCGATGCTAGTGGACAAGCAGCAGGAACACCGATGACCGGGTACGTTTCAACCTCAACTGCAAAGATGACAGCCCAACACTAAATTGAAACCTATCTACGTTCGAGGAGGCAAGAGATTGAAGACAAATTACAAGTGGTTAGCAGCAGGTGTGACATTTGCACTCCTCATCACGACAGGGTGCGGCGCAGAGACGGCGAACCCGCCCGCGAAGTCAACTAGCGGGAGTTCGTCTGCAAACGCGGCAAATTCGACAAACGTCACCAATTCGACGAGCGACAATTCGACCGCTTCGTCGAACAACGGCACCGGGGCAAACGCTGGAAACAACACAACAAACGCAAACAGTTCCACTGAAAATAGCACATATGTCAGTTATACAAATAGTCGATACGGATTCGCGCTGCGCGTTCCAGAACAATTTGTCAAACAGGCGCCGCCCGCAGATGGGGATGGCCAAAGCTGGAATAGTCCGGACAATGCCATGCAAGTTCGCGCGTATGGCCAATATAACGTCAACAACGATACGGTGAAAAGCACATTAGCCTCCCTTACAACTGGAAAACAAGCGACCTACCAACAAACGAATCAAAATTGGGGTGTCGTATCTGGGACGGACGGGAATCAGATATTCTATGACAAAGTGTACGTCGGCGCCACGAGCGTCTACATCTTGACCATGGAGTATCCAGCGTCAGACAAGAGCCAATACGCTAGTGTGGTGACGAATATCGCAAACTCGTTCCAACCGGGCTCACTCAAGTAATCTCGTATCTTGCAGGTAACACTGGAATGCTTGCAATCCACGTATGGCGAACTGCATCTGGGGATTTATATGGGGGATTTTCCCCTTCCCAGATGCATGGCCATGCTGTGATAGCACTGGGTAACGACATGAACCGAACCCACGCTTGTATCCACGCGTCCCCTCATCCCGTTCCAATCAACCGCATGGAGTACACTCAAGGCGCTATCTTCCATCACTGCATTTCCGACGAATTCTCCCTAGCAGTCTTGCGCAATTATTATTTTAATCTATTATATAAATCATATTTTGCATTTTATTTCAAATTCTAAATGCTGAACCAATTCATTCACTCCGCCCCTATCATGTCTGAATCGTTAGCAAGAGAACTATCGACTGGTTCATAGGTGATAACCTAGAAAGGGGACATTTTCATGCGAGCATCCCAAGTATTAGCCGATAACTTCACAACATGGGGAGTAACCCATGTATTTGGAATTCCCGGGAAGTCTATTTCACCCTTGATGTTGGATATTGATAGCCAAGGGATTCAATTCGTGTTGTCGAGGCATGAATCCGGCGCGGGTTTCGCCGCCTCCGGTTACGCGATGTTCCGCGACACGATTGGCATCGCCATCGTCACCTCTGGTCCCGGCGGAACGAACGCCTTGACATCCGCTGCGCAAGCGAAAGCCTTTCATCTTCCTGTCCTGTTTTTCACAGGGCAACCATCGGCCAGCGAATCAGGGAAGCCACTTGGTCAAGATTCGACCCAGTTCGGTACCGATTTGGTTGAAATGTTTCGTCCAGTGACGAAATTTAGCGCCCGGGTCGACAGACCCGACGTCCTTCATCTGTATCTGAAGCACGCGCTAGAAAAAGCTTTTACAGGTCCGTGCGGCCCTGTACACTTATGCCTGCCGTTTGATGTCCTCCTGGACGATATCGAACCATTCACCATCCCGCTTCCGCAAATTCCTAAAGTTGTGTCAGCCGATGTATCCAATGTTCTGCCGCTTTTCAATCGCGCAACTCGTCCGGTGTTGTTGCTCGGCAAAGGCGTTCACTCGGCCAAAGCCTACGAGGAAGTTCGGTTGCTCGCTGAGCACTGGGGCATTCCTGTCATCACGACGCCAGGCGGCAAGGGTGTATTCCCCTCCACGCATGAATTAGCACTTGGCAACTTTGGTCTCGGTGGAAGCGACGAGGCAGCAGACTATTTAAGGTCCGGAACAGATTTGATGATTGCCGTCGGAACGAAAATCAGTGACATGTCTCTCTCAGGGTTAACCGTCGAAGCGTATCCTCAACAAATTGTCCACTTCGATTATGATCCGACGTTTAGTGGAAAGGCTATCCCGGTTCCTACCGTCTTCGTCCCGGGGGATGCACGGTTAAATCTTGCCCGTTTGCTAGAGCTGGCGAATGCTACCCCAAAAACGCACAGCCCCCTCAAGGTGCATCGCGATGCGTCTATTCACGCATCCACTGACGACGATGGATTATCGGCCATCTCTGCGGTCAAGGCTTTGCGCCGCGCATTGCCACAGGACGCCATTTTATTTGGTGATGATGGAAGTCACACCTTTTACGCTATCCGTCACTATGATGTGTATGAGCCAGGGACGTTCATCTTCGATGACGTATTTGGCGCGATGGGACATCCAATCGGCTATTCGATTGGCGCGAAAATAGCCGCGCCAGAACGGACAATCGTTTGCTTGACAGGCGATGGCTGCCTGATGATGCACGGCACTGAACTATCGACAGCCGTCAATGAAGAGGCTGCGGTGATTTTTGTGGTATTTAACAACGGTCGATTGGATATGGTGGATAAAGGGATATCCCATCATACGGGTAGAACAGTGGGATCGATTTATCAACACCCACTGAATGCTGCGATGTTTGGAAAATCGATGGGTATGCAAACTTCGGTATGTCACAGTGAGTCAGATATTGAAACAGCAGTGCGGCAGGCCCTGGCGGCAAATGAGCCGACGCTTATCGAGGTCATGGTCAATCCGCATGAGATTCCACCAATCCTGAGCAGGTCGTTGACGATTCCGATATAACGTGCGTGCAAAAGTGACCTTTGCACTCGTGGGGAGCGCTATGCATGAAGTACCGTCAAACCAAATTGACTCAACCGCCTAACGAGAAGGGATTCGGTACAGAGAAGGACAAAACGCCTGTGTTTCGAAACCAACTTACTTCGTCTGAGATTTTACAGAAATTAAATTTTTATTCAGAAGTGCTGGACATTGTAAAGTGAGCGTTTTGCAGATTTATAAACTCCCGCAGGGCAAGGGTTCTGAGGGCATGAAAAAGGACTTCACCCCAACCTTCGAGAAAATTTCAAGTAACCCAAACCAGAAATTTTCGAGGAGGGAAGTCCCACTATGTATATTCTCCAACCATCGCTCTTTTCCTTTGAAGACTGGTTAGAAATTGACTCCAGCGATCGTCTGCCCTTGTTCTTTGCTGTCTTGGATTTACAACCCTATGCTTCAAAATTGAGAAAACAGTCACCCCAAGGCGCGAAACCTATGAATCGTGAAGCGATTCTGCGTGCATTGCTGGCTGCTCCGCTTGAAGGAATCTCAACGTTCACAAGGCTTCATGAACGGTTGGCGCGAGATATATGCTTTCGCTACCAGTGTGGGTTTCGAATCGACGAAGCAGCCCCGTCGGTCTCCACACTGAGTCGCGTGTTTTCAGCCGTTGTTGAGTTGGGTCTCGCTG
>NZ_JAFMTW010000058.1 GCF_017329615.1 Alicyclobacillus suci
CGATGCGGATTTCAAACTGAATACAGTGAAGTTGGTTCTGGAGGAGGGGAAAGTCGCCTCCCAAGTTGCGCGCGATCTTGGCATATCTCAAAAGACCGTCTATGGCTGGGTTGCGCAGTATAAGAACGATCCGAAGCACAATCATCCTGTCTCTGACAATGTGTTAAACCAGACGTTTCGAGCCGAGCGTCCGAACCAGGTATGGATGTCTGACATTACCTATGGGTGGACCGCTGAAGGATGGCTATACGTAGCGAGCATCATGGATTTATTTATCCGAAAAATCGTGGGCTGGAGGGTTGACTCGCGGATGACAAAAGAACTAGTCATCGATGCGTTAAACCAGGCGTATCGACGTGAAAGGCCGAAACCCGGGGTTTTACACCATTCGGACCGTGGAAGCCAGTATGCATCAAAAGAGTACCAGAACAAGCTCAGGGACTACGGGATGATCAGCAGCATGAGTCGGAAAGGCAACTGTTACGATAACGCGTGTATCGAGTCATTTCATAGCGTCATTAAACGCGAGCTCGTCCATCTGGAGAAGTTCAAGACGCGCACTTTGGCCAAGCGCCAAATCTGGGAGTACATTGAGCTTTGGTACAACCGGCAACGCATTCATTCATCTATTGATTACAAAACACCAGCCCAATACCAAGCGACGTACGAACGGACACACAAACCTGCAGCCTAAGCAAACGAAATGGGATTTTCATACATTCTCGGTTTGGTGTGTCCACCATATTGACTTAATACCACTTTGACCGAATTCATTTCCAATTTCACAAGATCAATGACTTGACATCTTATCGCTGGGCTAAGTCAAGCGAACATAATTTATCAACACATGAAGACCTGGAAATCATCAAACGATCCAGAAAGTAAAAAAGCGAATCCAGTCGCGGTACGGCAATCCACCCAAGGACGGGTGAATGATCTGTCTGGACGAATTCGGATCACTATCGATTCAGTCATCTTCGGTTCGTGGTGGTTCGTAAACGTAAGCCCAGCTGGGTTACAGGCGACGTACCATCGGATGCACGGTGTTCGTCCTCTGCTGGCAGCATTGGACTTGAAATTCGACAAAATGTATGGGCATGTCTCGAACTCGAAAAAGCATCAAGACATCCTGCATTTTCTTAGGGTGCAACGCCATCGTTATCACCGTTCCCAGCGGCTGTACATCATCCTGGACAACTTTTCGCCGCACAAGCATGAGCGCGTCCGAAACTGGTCGAGAATAACGTGGAATTGGTCTACACTCCGGCACACGCATCGTGGCTCAATCGGGTAGAGTGTCCTTTCGGCCCTTGGCGCAAGTTTGTGCTGTTTGTCTTAATTGCAGCAACCATGGGGACCACAAGGCACTTGTTAATGCAATTCGGGCATATATTCGCTGGCGTAATAAGCACAGGCGAAACGCTAGCCTTCTACGGGAACAAAAAGAAGATCAAGGTTGCCTGAAGGGGCACTAGTTATGCATTTTACGCTGCGTTTTTTTTTTTGCGCTTTTATTATGCGGTATACACTGTAAAAAACCGAACCATTTTGCAATTGGGCGTGTATATAGAGTGAACAAGTGAGAGGAGGCTTTATTTCATTTGGATGATCAACTCTCAGAGAGTCAAGCTAGGCGCTTGTTTGAAAAATATTCGGCGTATGTGTTTAAAACAGCACTCTTACTGACGAAATCGAGAGTCCTTGCGGACGATGTGTTACAGGAGACCTTTATCCAAGTTTTTCGTAAGTATCATACTTTCGACTCGTCAAAGCCATTTGAACCTTGGTTGTATCGAATAACTGTTAATGTTGCAAAGAATATGATGCGTAAACAGAAATGGTTGACCTTTGTACCCGAAGCAAGAGAACTAATTGATGTGGAAGCGCCCGCACCGGTAGAAGGCTTGTTAAATAGCGAGAAGGTAGACGTGATTAAAACTGCGATTAACCAACTAAAATTCAAGAGCAGAGAGGTTATTGTTTTACATTTTTTTGCTGGATTAACTTTAAATGAAATTTCGGAGACGTTGGGAATTCCGCTTGGAACCTGTAAGTCTCGGTTGAACTCAGCTTTGACAACCTTGAGAAAGAAATTGGATGATAACGATTTTTTTGAGCTGGAAGCGCGAGGGGGATGTGTATGAATTTCGATATTCAAAAATCATTGAGGGAAATGGCCGAAGAGGCCTCGTCATCGGTCTCTTTTGAACAAGTGTGGGATCAATTTAAGGGCAACACAAAGAAAAAAGGGCACTTACCGTATCAACGTTTACGTCGAGGCATAGCTTGTGTTGCCGCTAGTGTACTTGGGATAGTTGGTTGCGGTTTAGGATTATCAATTGTTTTTCCCAGTGTAGCATTAGCTATGGATAAGACGCCGATTGCTAATCAGGTCTACGATTGGCTTGGTGATCCAGGTCTAAGTCGGACTACTGTATTTGATGACAAGGTCCACGTCTCAGCCATTGATCATGGAATTACTTTCACTGTAAATGACATCTATGATGACCAAGGTCGTATCGCATTACAATATCAAATCAACACTTCTAAGGGCACCTTAGGGAAAACCGCTATTGCTCCCGAGATGAAATTTTATTTAAAGGGAAAACCATTGAATTTAACAACTGGTGGCGAAGCAGGTGGTGTGTCCGCTCAATCCTGGCACGGATTTAACGAGATTTTCCCGGTTTCTTCCAACGAAACGTTACCTAAGAAATTTGATCTTCAAATTGTGATTCACCAAATTGGAAATACGCGAGGATATTGGGAAGTTCAGATCCCTGTATCTGGTGAAAAGGAATTTACAAAAACCAGAACCATTTCTTCTAGTGTTAGTAAGACCTATGAAGGCACAACACTTGGTATTGATGATGTAACAATTACGCCTGCTACTGTAATTGTTGAGTATCACTACACGTTTGCACAAGGACAAAACACAAACATTTTTTTGAATGCATCATCAAATCATGCTGTTCTGTTGCCCAATTTAGCTGGAGCGACATACCATTCAATAAGTGATGGGATAGAGACCGTTTATGCATTTGCTATGTTTGATAGACCTGACAGTCTAGGTGACAACATGAAAATTCTACCTGAGAATGTTCCTTCTTCATCGTCTATTTCAACAGAGCTTAAAAACTTAGATATTAGTGTGCCATTAAATTGAATCGTGCGGCTCATATTCTATTGAGTTCTTGAGTTCAAGATCCTTCGCTTAAACGGAAAGGGATAACATGGATATTGCTGAATGGCTAGCCGCAACATTGTTGATTAGTATGAGTTCGTTTTCATTTGTACAGTCATTTCGTTTTCGTAATGCTACAGATAGATTCATTTCCTTCTTGGTGTTATTTGTAACACAAGTTTGTTTTGGGATTTTTATATCTGGCGTGTGCTTTCAAAGCCTATTGAATAGCACTTTTTTAATGGTAACACTAGCGGTTTACCTTATTTCCGTGAGTATCGTATACATTCGGACGGGACGGGTGTTTCCGGAGAGGTGCTCGCAGGGAATACCTCGTTTCCGAATGAATGGAATATCCACAGCCTATACAGCGATGCTCATTTTGTGCCTGGCGCTTGTGGCATATGTCGGTCATTTGCTGCCTCCATACGCTTATGATGAACTCGGTTATCATCTTGTCTCTGTTGCATCTTGGATTCACGACGGACGCATTCAAGATACTACATCTTCGTTATGGGCTAACGTTTATCCTAAAAATGCCGAACTAGTATTCGCTTGGCTTTACCTGTCAGTGCACAGCGATAGCTGGGTTCATCTTGGTCAATGGATATTTGCCCTGATTGGGATTGCTGCAACAGTCGGAATCACGCGAATCATAGGGCTTAAGCGAGATTACGCCATCATCGCAGGCACATTGTTTTTTACTGTACCGACGGTTGTCCTGCAAGCAACGACCGATTACAACGATCTCGCCTTCACATCGATGTTCCTCGGCTTCTTTTACTACTATTTGAAATTTATCCGTGAAGCAGACGCTAGGTACATCTCCCTATGTGGGGTCACAGGCGGATTGGCGCTTGGTATTAAATCCTCAGCCTCTATGTATATCGGGATCTGTTTCATTGTCGTGGTGATTATGTGGATACGTTGGTATCGAAAAAGACAGATTGCGATAACACATATCGTCATGCAGGCATGTTTGTTTGTTGTTCCGATTCTCGTTCTTGGAACGTACTGGTATATCCATACGTGGGCTGTTTACCAAAATCCAGTCTATCCATTTAACGTGGAATTTCACGGGCACACCATTTTTCATGGTGATGGATCCCTTCAGAAGTTAATTATCACTCCCAATACACCTACCCAGTTACTTGGAAAAGCATGGTGGGAACAGGTGTGGATTTCTTGGACTCATATTGCTACCTATTACGCTTACGATATGCAAATTGGCGGTTTTGGGATTCAGTGGACGTTTATCGAGCTCCCGGCACTAGTAATGTTTGCGATATACACCTTGTGTAGAAAAAAATGGATGTTTTTTCAGCTGATTTTGCCGTTGTTAGTGATTTTTATATTGCAACCGGCAAATTGGTGGGCAAGATACACCCTGTTCATGCCTGCGCTGGGCGCTTGGTCCGTCGTTTATGTGTTGTTTCTTATTAGGAAGGTGTGGATTAGAACGACACTAAGCACATTACTCCTAGTCATAGTTAGTGGATCTTATTTAGCTGGAGGAATTCTATTTGCAGCTACGAACAAAGAGGACTCCAGTCTAGTCACGCGCGCCATCACTACCGCAATTCATACACCTCGAGCCGGGAGAACGGTCGGCAGCGTTGTTTACCCTGAATACACGTGGATAGATGATATCCATCAACCGATTACAGTTGGGATTGATAATGATGTGGCGTTTCCCTACCCGCTATACGGTCGTGGTGCAATAAACGCAGTTTATCGGCTTGATGAAAGTAGAGAATTTAGATTTATCCAAGATTTGAAAACCGAGCACATTCAATACTTAATGACTGTAAAGGGTGATCAATATGATGCATGGGCCCAACAACACTATCGTCTCTGCCGATCGTTCAAAATATTGCCCAATAACAATGTTTATCGGATTACAGAAGCTCCTTAAAATTCTTTGGTTGTTGTTTGCTCAATTAAGGCCGATCCAGTGGACAAAAAATGGGCTGATTTTCGCGGCGTTTATTTTTACGATACCAAGAGTGAACTCCACCATGTTTGAGAGAGAAGTTGAGGCGTTCATATTGTTTTCTTTTATTTCCGGTTGTGTTTACATCCTAAACGATTATGTCGATTTGGCTTCTGACCAAAAGAATCCACATAAGTGTCAACGGCCAATGGCGTCAGGTCAGCTTGAGCCGAGAATCGCTTTGTGGTTTGGGGCGATGACGTTGATTACTGCAATTACATTAGGATGTTTTCTTAATATTGTTTTCGGTATGATGCTGATGGGGTATTTGGTAATGAACGTTGCTTACTCACTTGGCCTTAAAAAAGTGGTGTTCATTGATATTTTGATGATAGCACTTGGTTTTGTGATACGTACAGCCGCTGGCGGAGCGGCCATTTCGGTAAAATTAACACCTTGGTTTCTTTGCTGTGCATTGATGCTATCATTATTCCTAGCGGCAGGGAAGCGCAAAAATGAATATATGATCTGGAAAAAAGAACACCATATGTGTCGTAGCGTGTTGCAACATTATTCGTCTGGATTATTGAATGTGTTGCTTGTCGGTACATCCAGTTCGCTGCTTATGTTTTATTCGCTATTCACTGTTTTCTCTGGGCACAGTCTGTACATGATGTTGACTATACCATTTGTAATTTATGGTGTATTGCGTTATTTCAAATTGCTTTACGTAGACAAAGTTGGGGGACGGCCAGAGATGGTTTTATTGAAGGATAAGCAGACATTTTGTACAATACTTCTCTTCATAGCTGTAGTAAGTATGATACTGTGTTTGTCTCCGAAGTGAGCCCAGCCTAACCCATAACAGAAAAATTTGTAATTTTTAAATTTATAAGATCAGCTATCTAATGTCAAGCATTCTTTCGAGTTCTATGATGTAGCCGCTCACGCTGTTTGTCGGTGGTTGGTTCACCGCCATTGGCGGAGCGGCTATGACGTCAATCTGCCCTGTAGTTGAATGCTACGCCGTCAATCACTCAGCCCGCGCTTCCTCTCTGCCACTCCTGGTCCGTTAAAACCCGCCCGACATGGCTTTCATCAATGGCCTCGCTGTTTTTTGCGGCGGTATCGTATAACGCTTGCGTACACATCTGGTTCATCACCCGTGGGATTCCTTTGCTAGCCGCATGAATCATTTGCATTGCGGCGTTCGTAAACACAGGCAGATTGCCCCCAGTTTGTTTCATTTGGTGTCGAATATACTCCGTAGGCGTCTCCGTAGGCGTGAGCGTTAAAGCGCGCACACGTATTGCTAGCTCGTCGCTAGGAAGTAGAATCTGAAACCTCCCCACCAGCGAGTGATGGGGAGGTTTCAGATCCATAAAGGTTATTTCCGTTTCGGGTGACGTGTTCGTTCAGGCAAGGCTTTAGACCACGGCATGAGCGACGCCATTGCATCAGCATCACTGGTCTCCATGTTCGGCAACTGTTCGAATAGGTATTGGATAGGCAAGGGGGTTTAGCCCGTTCTCCTTGGCTGTTCCAACAATGCTGTAGGTGACCGCTCTTAAGCCCCGGTATATAATTGGACAATACCCGATGTTTATAGAACAATAAACTCAGGCGGCGTTGTCCGTGGTAAAACGTAAATTTTCTCAGCAGTTTAAGGAGCAGGTTGTGAAAGAGTGTTTGGAAACCGGAAACGTATCGATTGTGGCACGCAAGCATGACATTCTTTCGAATGTGGTCAATCGTTGGGTGCGCCAGTATCAGAATGGAGGGCTCTCAAACGGGAAGACCCGTGCGGGTGCTACGGTCGTTACGAGTGATGAATATCAACAGCTTGTAGCAGAGAAAAAGGAATTGGAAAAAGCAAACGAACAGCTGAAGAAAACGTTAGGGGAACAAACGCTGGAGGTTTCTATCCTGCGTGACCTATTAAAAAAAATCTAACCCTCACTTGCGGACAAAATAAAGATCGCAAGAAAGTGGATAGCCAAAGGCTACGCTGTGAAGCGAAAGATGCAGTCATGACGCTAAAAAGCGCACTGTGGAAGAGAAAGCTATTGACAGGTGGACAAGCAATGCCAGTGATTCGCTCAGATAACAGTCCACAGTTTATCAGCAATGTATTTGAAGAGGCGTGCGAGGAACTGAAGATTGAACATGAACGGATTCCGCCCAAAACGCTCAACATGAATGCACATATTGAGTCATTCCATCGTCTGTTAGAAGATGACAGATTATCCTCATGTGAATTTGAGACGTATGCAGAGGCATACGAAACGGTGGATAAATACATGAGGTAGTACAACCACGAGCGGATTCATTCAAGCATTCACTATTTGTCACCCGCAGAATTCCATCGTGAACATGTGAAAAACGGGTTGATGCCGACAAAGTCGATCCGCGTTTAAAAACACGAGAGAAAATTCTGGATACCGTTGAAGTTGTGTTCGAATCTTAAGTCACCTTTCAAAAGACATCGATTGTCCAATAAGAGGGGGTTGATCCGGTCTCCAAAAAGACCAGCAAAAAACTCACAAAATGATTCAGAGTCAACTATGGCCGGCCTTCGGTGTGCCTTCGACCCACCACCACCAAGCGCCTTCGGTTCCCACATCGGGCGCATGGGCCGTCCACCCATGCGCCCGATGTGGTGCCTTGCGGCATCCGTCACTCTTCGCAGTCGCAACAGTTGTGCCGATGATGCTTGTGTTCGTGGCATTTGTGGTGGTGATGGTGGTGCCGATGATGATGGTGGCTCCGGCGAACGCGATGGAACGAATTGATTTTGTCAATCACGACAAACACCGTTGTATCACTCAACCGACGCTTGAAGTTCTTGAAGACCGTGGCGTTGGTCAGCCGGACCAGACCGTCTTCAATCGAGTCGAGCGTGCCGATAATCTGGTTGCCGTCGTTGGTGAAAATGTTCACTTTCGCGCCTTTGCGATGGTGTAAACGGCGCTCCATGTCACTCATGTGCCATTCCTCCCTTTGTTTGGATACTGCAGTCTATGTCACGATGTGGACGAGCGAGTGGACAATCAACGCGGGGAGGATGCCTATTTTCAAATGCTAGCTGTGGAAGTCTCGTTGATAGAGCTCGACGAATCGGGACCAGGCGTGCTGATGTTGCCGCGTGATGCTGTCGGCGTGTCGCAGGACGTTGTAGACGGTGAAGTCCTCGTAGCGGATGGCGCCTTGGCGCATCAGGTTGCGCGTGACGAGCACGTCCTCGTACAATCGGCCGTCGGCAAACGTTGGAACTGGGAAGCCACCGATAGCCTTTAGCGCTGACGTTCGGTAGATTCGCGGGCCTAACGGGAGGGGGTATGTGAGGAGTTCCCGCGGTTGATACACTTGGCGCCCCCGATTGACGCCAGCGAGTTGCAGCGTGTGCATGCGTTTGATCCAGACTCGAAAGTTGCCGTAGAGAAGTGAGGTCTCTAGGGACACTTGTGAGACCAATTGCTGAATCGTCGCAATGGCAAACGGGTCTAACCAATCGTCCGCATCGAGCTCCATGACGAAGTCGGAGCTGATGTATGGAACGAGCATGTTGAGTGCTTGGGCCTTTCCCTGATTCTCAGGCGCGCGAATCAAACGGGCGTTTTGCAGTTTTGGCAGCCACGTTTCAATGCGTGGGGCTGTATCGTCTTGTGATCCGTCGTCGACCATTAAAATTTCACTTGCCGACACGCGTTGGCTGGCGAGCGAGGAAAGCGCGGTGTCAATCGTGGTACTTGCTTGATATGCGGCGAGCAAAACGCCGACGGTTGGCAGGCTGAGGTCACTCGATGTTGCGCCAGCGCTGCTCAGATGGGTCAGATAGGCGATTCTATCTGGATAAAACCGACTGTTTCTTCGCCGGGTCTGTCGCACAATGGGGACATCCAGATGCAGAATTTGGTGTGGTTCGAGCTGTGACAGGCAAGCCGCAAGACCCGCTTCGGAGTCGGAATATAGCAAATGTCCAAAATGCGCACCATGCGCTTCGTAAGTTTGTGCGCGCACGAGCAGGGAGCGCTTGTAAATAGGCGAGTACGCGGTGCTCGGGCACGTGACAACCTCGAGGTGGTCCGGCCACGCTTGGACGATATCTGGGAGTGGGGTACTCACAAAATCTTCATCGTGCAGAAAGAGAAAAATATCGTTCGGCTCATGCGGTAGGTGCGGTGTCCGTTGCCAATCACCGTTTAAAAAATGTGTGGTCACTGGTATGGATAAGCTGTTTGTCAATGTGTGCAAGGGCAAATCGCGTTGTTCCTCGCGGCGTAGAACCGTCACGCAATTGAGCGCATGTTGGACGTGTGTCAGCGACTTTAGCGCCCGTTGCAAACTGCGGTCGTCTGTATATGGGAAAAGAACAGCGTGCAGACCCATCTGGTGTATACCTCCAATCGCAGACGGCAAATTAATCCGCTCAGTTTGTTTCTCCATCAGTTGTATGTTCCTCAGCTTGTTGATTCTCCCGATGTTTGACCATCGTTTGCGTCCCTGGTACGAAATTTCCATTGTTGTCTATAGAACGTGTTTGCTCGTCTGCATACGGTGACCAAAGGGGGTGGCCAGACGATGGGGTTTCCTAGGCGACCAGGGTTGGTCAGTATCGTCGTCCCTGCGTACAACGCAGCACAATATTTGAATGATTGCTTGGACAGCCTGCAACAGCAAACCTATCCAGATATTGAAATTATCGTCGTCAACGACGCGAGTACCGACCACACCACGCGTGTCTTGGAGCAATGGACGCGCAGAGTTCGTGATGCCTCGCGGACTTTGCGCGTGACGATGCCTCGCAATATCGGCTTTGCAGGCGCAGTCCACACCGGTTTTTTTATGAGCGCGGGCGAGTTTATCGCGGTTCAGGATGCAGATGATATCTCTCATCCTGAACGGATTCAGCGACAGGTGGATTATCTTCGCGCACATCCAGAAGTCGATTTAGTTGGCACCAACTATAAAACGTTCAAACGGCGTCCAGAGGAACCCGGACAGTTTTCCAACTGGCTGGCCTATGGGGAGCAGATTCGCCAAGTCTACGCCAGCGGCGGACACTGCGTGTGCCACGGCACGATTCTCTTCCGCGGATGGCTGTTTGACCAAGTGGGCGGGCCCACTCGGCGGGTGGAAGGCGCGGAGGATTACGAGTTTATCGTGCGCTGTTTGTCGGCACCCGCGAACATTGAAAATCTCCCCGACGTGCTCTATTTCTACCGCGAACACACAAATCAGAGGTCGCGCGCCTATTATCAGTGAGGTCATCCGACGGTGTGCAGGCCAATGTCTACACACTGTGCAGAACGAGGAGGGAATCTGGTGCAACCATGCGTCCTATTCGTGTTGGATCAACTCAATATCGGTGGAACAGAAACGCATGTTCTATCGATTGCACGCGAGTTGAAGCGGCGCGGGGTGAAGGTGTTGGTGGCAGGCAAAAGCGGGGCGTTGCTGTCGCAACTGCAGGCGTCCGGCATTGCGCATTTTGATCTGCCATTTGCGCTGACGGACGCGATTGATCCCGCCCTGCGCGCCCAGTTGACACAACAACTGACGCGCGTTGTCGTGGAGCAAGGTGTGAATATCCTGCATGCTCACCAGACGCCTTCCGGATCTATTGCCGCAAGTGTCGCTTCGCACCTCGGTATTCCGCTCATGTTTACCATCCATGGCACGTATTACGAGGTAGGGCCGCTTAAGGCGATTTTAGAACAGTGCCGCATTTGTATCAGTGTCAGTTTGCCTGTTCAGGACTATCTCGCGAATTTTGGGCATGCTTCGGTCCTGATTCCAAACGGCGTGGACATCGACGCGTTTCGACCGATGGATTCGGCTGTGAAAAATGATGTTCGAGGGGAACTCGGGATTCATCCGTCGTCCTTCGTCGTACTAAGTGCCAGCCGTATCTCTTGGCAAAAGGCGGCCGTCATCCGTTTGCTGTTACAAGTGTGCCGCGATGTCCGGGTGAGTCGAATGCCAAATCTGCATTTGTTGGTAGTTGGAGAAGGGTATCAATTTGGTGACTTGCAACGATTCGCGAACAAATTGAACGCTCGTCGCAAGGGCGAATTTATCCACTTGTTGGGCAATCGGCAGGATATGAATCGCTGCTATGCTGCTGCGGATTTAGTCGTGGGGACCGGGCGTGTCGCACTCGAGGCGATGGCTTGTGGAAAACCCGTGGTGGCCGTTGGCGAACATGGTTTTTTTGGTCTCGTGGAACCCGCCAATTTTGATTTGGCGTGGTCGATGTATTTTGGTGATCATGGATCTCGGTTTCCCGCATCTCGTTCGCGCCTGTTTCGCGAGATAAACGCGGCAGTGCGCCGGGATTTGACTGCTTTGGGAGCGGTATCGAGAGACTGGGTGACGGAGAATTTTTCTGTGGCAAAGACGTGTGATGATTTGTTGCAGCAATACATGGTGTGTATCGGTTGACGCAGGAGATCCGTGATGTCGCACGCAATGGGCGGGAACGGAGGATGGACATGACTCGACTGTTTGTGACCAATCAGGTTGACAATTCGCTAAGCGTGATCGACTTGCGTGAAGGGCACGTGGATACGTTGGGACCTTGCGGGGATAATCCGGCTGCTATTGCTCTTTATCGACGCGGGCAACAGCTGTATATCGTCAATGAAGGAGCCGATTCTGTCGCAGTGTACGACCTTCGTCAACATGCGTTTTGCGCGTCGATTGGTGTAGGGAAGACGCCGGTGGCGATGGCGGTCGATGAGCGACGCGGGTTGTTGTATGTCGTCAACGAGGGCGCAAATACCGTGTCCGTCATTCGCCTCGCAGATTATGCGGTAGAACAGACGATTCCTGTTGGGAAGGCGCCGTCGGCACTGGTGTTGACAGCCGATGGCCGTTGGCTGGGCGTGGTGAACAAGGGCGACAACACGGTCTTGTTTCTACCCGTTGGCTCTGGTGGCGCTCCATGGACCTTGTCGACAGACGACTATCCCACTTCGATGGCTTTGTTGCCGAGAAAGCGGAAAGTGTATGTCACCAACGCCAAGGATGACACTATCACGGTGATAGACATGTTGACACAATCGGTCGTGAAAACCATTCCAGTCGACGGGGTGCCCTATAGTGCCGCCGCGGCCCCGGATGACCGCCGTGTCTATATTACGAAGCCCGGCGCCCAGCAGGTGGCGGTGCTTGACACGGCCTTGGATGAGGTGGTGGCGGAGTTTCCTGTGGCGGGCCTGCCGATGGGGCTTGCTGTCTCGTTCGATGGGCGCAGCATATACGTCACTTGCTTTGGCGCGCGCCGCGTGGCCGTGCTGGATAGCATCAGTGGTGCCGTCGCAAGGACATTTCAGGTTGGCAGAGTGCCAATGGGCATTGCCGAGGTGCCGAATGGGTATTCACTTCAGCAGGATAGGCGGGCATTTCGCGCTTTGTCGATGGAGGAACGAATGCGTTTGGCGCGAGAGGCGTATGAGGCGCGCCAGCGAGAACGGGAACTCGCTATCGAGTTGCGGCGACAACGCATACGTGGAGAGAGGGGAAGGCGGCGTGGCAGATAACCAGATGTTTCGTCGTGTGGCAGCGAACCAGATTGTTGTGAAGGAAGGGGATGCGTCGATGCAGAGCAGGGCGACGCCATTGATTCCGAACACGTTGTTTCTCAATTCAATTCCAAAGAGTGGGACGAACTTGTTAATCCAAATCATCTCTGGTATGCCAGGGTGGACGCATGACCCGAGAGATACTTTTTTCGATCCACTGGATTATCAAACCTCATTTTATCGACTGGGTCGCGTAAAGGATGAACATTTCGCGGTGGGTCATATTTACTACTCGCCAGAGTGGCTGCGGATGCTGCAACGTCTGCAGATGAAACATCTGTTGATTATTCGCGACTTACGGGATGTACTCGTTTCGCTTTGCCACTTTATCGTGGAAAAGCCTGAATATCATCAGATGAATGCACTGCGAAATTATTTGCTCACTCATGCACCGACGCAGGAGGAGCGACTGCTCATGTTGATTGAAGGCATCGATGACGGGGATTTTCATTATCCCAATTTCCACGATTGGGTGAGTCCTTTTTATGGCTGGTTAAAACAGCCGTCCACCTATGTCGTTCGGTATGAGGACTTCGTTCGCGACGAGGCGTCGCGAAGAAAGATGCTGGCGGGTCTTGTGCGCTATCTTTGTGATGGGAATGTGGACGCGAAGATGCAAGCGGTTTGTGTGCGCCGGATGGAAGACAGTATTGACCCTCGCACGTGCGGCACCTTTCGCAAGGGGGCCATTGGCGATTTTGCGACACATTTTACGCCGGAGATCTCGAAGGCGTTTGCCACGGTCGCGGGCGCACTTCAACAATCATTTGGCTATACATTATAAAGATTATAGGGACTGATGGACTGGTCAATCAACTGGTGAAATGGTGTGTGCAGTGGCACGCCATTTTTTATTGCGCATTTGTCCGGGATGTCAGGGGAGCATCACAAAAAACGCCGCAACCATTGCTGTCAATGGGTGCGGCGGATATTCAGGAGACGCTGGGCTATCTTCACGCTGTCAAACCGATACCTTGGTGCTGCGTCGGTAGCAATTGAGGCGCTACGTCGATGTTTGTCAACGTAGCGCTTTTTTCCTCCGGACACCAGGACATGGCGCGGCCTAAGGACTTGGGACTGCCGTCCCAAACCCTGCCTGGCGGCTATGCCCCAGCCCCCATGGAAAACGATACGACACATTCCTGCGGTTTGAGAAACTGATTCGTGTATCTAATGTCCCTGCTTTTTCTCATCACACAGATCTTGTTCGTTTGGTTTCCTCTGCAAGCGGAAACGTTCGCCGTACAAGTAGTCCAATTACGACATATAAGATATACAGCACACTCAATGACCAAAATAGGCTGTTCGGCATTAGCCAGGTGATGGCACCTCCTGCCAGTATTGGCCCAAGTGTCATCCCGGTCCCAAAATGAATCATGGCTAGACGGTTTGCCTGATGGAGTCTGTTTGAAGGTACTAAATCACTAAGAAACGCTAAACTCAGACTGAACAACGTACCGACAAATCCGCCAGCAAGAGCAAACATCATCGTAAATCCAAAAGTTGAATCCACAAACGGCGTTACAGCAAATATCACGGCTCCAATCAAGGAGCAACTAACCAATATTCTCCTCCTTCCCCAACGGTCGCTCAGATAGCCTAGTGTATATTGCAACACAAGACTTCCTATCACAAATGCGGCTAAAGCCATTGACATCACTGTTAAAGGTAATCCAACATCCTTCGCATAAAGAGGTAAATCTCCGTTTAATGCTGATTCCATAAATCCGAACACAAACGGCATTAATACAGCCGGAAGGACTAATCGGTATAGATGACGTGTAGAGATCTTCGGTGAATCCTGATGTTGCTCTGCATTTGTAACAACAAGGCCGTTATTTGGTAACCGTGATATAAGTACCACAGAAATGGTTAAGGCCAAACCGGTTAACACAAAAGGAATCGCCCGTGATAATGACACTGTGTTGAGGCAGAGCGGTCCAACTGAAAAGCCAACACCTGTAGCCATCCCGTACAATGCCATTTGTCTGCCTCGCCTATCGGTATCCGTCAACTTCCCAAGCCAAGTTTGTGTAGTGAAGTGGATGGTGCCGAGACATAACCCAAATACAAAGCGAAACACGAGCCACAGCCACACATTCTGAGTCATTCCGAGCAATAAAATCATAACTATTCCTAGGCAGAGCGCCCATACAACTGTATTCCTCATCCCGCTCCATCGGAGGACCCTCTCTACGACAAACATTGCAAGTACGAGACCCGTATACAGGTCTGTCGTACTGAGACTATTCAGGATGGAAGAAATATGCCCTGATTGAAGTGTGGCAAGTAGTGGGATTAAGAGACCTTGGCTGAACGTCACCAAAGCAACCGCAATCACGATTTGGGTAAATTGTTGTGGTGGACTGGGTTCTCCCCTTACGTTCCTATACATGTAAAGGAACCTCAACTTCTTCTTTAGCCGCCTCAATCATGTCAATACGTTTTTGTAAGAAAGAGTCAAATGGAAATCCACCTGTACCATATTTTATGGATTTATCTTGCATACGAATGTATCTTGATACAAGGCTTTGAATAAAGTGAAATTCACTTTCATTCCCTGTAAAAATTCTTAACGCGTTAGTAGGGTTGTACGTTACATAGGAGGCATAAGTGTCACGTGGGACAACTCCAACTGTTTCTGAAAGTAGTTTAAGCCTATGTAAGACGGGTTCCGCATCCATTCCTGCCCTAGAAAACAAAACTAGTATCATACCAAGGTCACCCATTGCCCTAATTCTTGTTACGAATGGCTCTTGGTAAGCGATGTGAAGTACTAGGCTTACGTCCGGCATCAAATTTTCAACCTTAATACACGCATCTGTTAATTTATTGCTTGTGTTATATTTTGGGAGATCATGAACTACAAAATGACTCAGAGCGCCTAAAGGGTACAGTTCATTTTTATCCTTCATTTTCTCCAACTCCTGATTACTCAATTTTGCAGTACATAATATCATAATTTATAAATAATTTTCTATATTTTGTGTTATGTCTTGATGAGGATAAATAAGATGAGTCCCCAGTCAGTTTGCTACGGTTGATACGGATCGGTCGAATCAGCCAAACGATGGTGTTCCAAGTTCGCAGATAACGGTGTCATATCGCTGTCCACTTCCTATAGACCCAATCGTCAGTGACAATCACCTCGACGTCTTCGCTTTCCTGTACAAACAAGCGGCTAGGCGCCCCTCAAAATCCAACCCATTATTTTTGGTGTTATTTCTGCAAGTGACTTTGGCCACAACTCCATTTGAAACACCTCCTAACAATCATCTCCACAACCCAATTATGCCACGAATTAGTGGTATTATCCCGGATTTCAACGATTAGGTGATTGAGATCATTGACCGGGGCATGTTTTCAAGTATTTGGTGGGTTTGTTAGCGAACACGGCGAAATCATGGTACGGAATTAGAGCAATGGACACACTTCTCCCCTCCCCAAGCCAGGCTATGAACTCCACTTTTTCAATTGGAAGAAAATCTATGTGGCGGCATGAAGCATGAGCAACGACCGATGCTTGGCATACACGGGAAGACGAATGGTCCACTGGCGTGCATGACGCACTAGAATCCCAGGTAGATGGAATAGTCTTCGTCTGAGTCGTCCGGCGGTCCACTGTCGCACTCCTGGTTGAAGCGCGACGTGCTTCTCGGCGTTACCACGAAAGTTATAGAAGTGCCATACATCCTCGCCGCTCCAGTCAAACGTTGTGGCAATCGCCTCGTATTCCCAGAGCCAATCCGCACACAGG
>NZ_JAFMTW010000059.1 GCF_017329615.1 Alicyclobacillus suci
GCTCAGTGTCTCGTGGGCTCGGATATGTGTTTAAGAGACAGACGCGCCCCCACCCCCATCTACCTATCACCAGGACAGCCTTTCATATCGATGTCTATCGACGCATATCTATCTGCTAGTCAAGTAATCCGGGGCACGAGCAACCTACTTGTCGGGGCACCAGGCGCCCATATCGGCCTCTAGTGCCGCGCCAGGCGCCCACCTGGGCCTCCGGTGCCACGCCAGACGCCGCGCTGGCGCCGCACCAGACACCAGGCACCAGGCGCCCACGCCCGATACTCGTGCCCCGGTGAAACCTACCCGGCCCCGGCCATCGATACTGAAAGGAGATGCAGCTCAGATGAGGCAGCGGCGGTTTGTGGCAGTGGGATCGAAAGCCTATCAGAAGCAACGCCAAGCGCCCGCAGGACCTGGGCGGCAGACGGGGGACAGTGGCCCTGCTGTGACGCCTGGCGAGGTGATACGATTCGTCGTTTGCGTGGCGCTGATATTCTTTGGAATGATTGGCGTCCCGACTATCGTTGCGAAGTTGGTGCACCGCGGCGCGATGCCGGACGTGACGGCTTGGCTTCACACGGCGGACGCGAAACGGACGGTGCGCGTCTACCAAACGTCTAGCGACACGACGACCTCTATGGCGCTCAACGACTATGTGCTGGACGTGCTGGCCGCCGAGTTTTCGCCCGGTGCGCCGATGGCCAGTTTGAAGGCAGCGGCGGTGGCGACGCGGACGTATGCGATTCACGCGATGATAAGCGGCGCGCCGGGGGGCGTCGCTGCGAAACACGATGCAAATGTCACGGATGATTCGGGGCTCGATCTCCCCCTGTCCTCACAATCAGACATTGAAGCGGAGTACCCCAGTCAGTCGCTCCAGTTTCTTTCGCAGCTGCAGGCGGCGGTGGAGGAGACGGACGGGTTGATTGTGACCTATCAGCAGCAGCCGATTCTCGCATTTATGTTTGATGTGTCGCCGGGCGAGACGCGCACGAGCCAAGCTGCGCTGCATCAGAAGATACCCTACTTGACGGCCATCGCGTGCCCGGATGATAAGGTTGATCCCGACGCCACCACCACCCACACCTTCACCGCGCGAGAGTTGGGACAGGCGTTCGGCTTAAACCAAGTGGACGTGGCGAAACTGAAACTGACGCGGGCGTCGGACGGATTTGTGACGGCGGTGTCGAGCGGGACCAAGACGATTTCAGGCGCGGACTTTTCTGCCGCGTTGAACCTGCCGTCCGCCGACTTTACTTGGAAGTCTAGTGGTGGGAATTTGACGATCACGACGCACGGACGCGGACTAGACCTCGGGATGAGTTTACACGAAGCGCAAGCGCTGGCCGCGCGCGGGATGGGTTGGCAGACTATAATATCCCATTTCTATCCAGGAACATCGATTCAATCGGACACGAAAGTTACCTGATGCCTGTAGGTCTATGACCGGTTTCTTTCTTATAAGAGAACCCATTCTAGTCCTTTTTTGGACACTAGGTATAGAATCTATTTTCCGTGGCGAGACTCACTACTGAGGTGAGCGCCAAATGGATGAAAAACAACATCCGAACCATGAAAAGAAGACTCCGGATGCCCAAAACAATAAATCGACGGGGCGTCCAACAGCTGCAAAACGGGTCATGTCAAAGCGCTGGCTCTATCCAGCTATCTACCTTGGAGCAGCAGCCGTCATCATCGGATTGATGTATGCCCGTAGCCAAATGGGATCCAGTCCGACGAGTTCGACGTCTGCCAATGATACCGCCACGAGCGACACGACGAGCACGTCGATTACAGAGCCGAAGGAACCGTTTGTCTGGCCGGTTGCGGACGGTACGCAGACGGAAGTGACCGTTCCGTTCTTCCCAGTCAAAGGTACCTTGAAGGAACAGGAATCTGCACTCGTCGAGTACGACAACGAGTATTATCCGCATAAGGGGATTGATATCAAGACCGAGGGCGGATCGAGTTTCGAAGTCGACGCAGCGCTGAGTGGTACAGTCACCAAGGTTGACGACCAACCGCTCTACGGCCAAGAAGTGGTCGTTCAAAGCGACGATGGGTACACAGAAACCTATCAATCGCTCGAATCGGTTGACGTCAAGGCTGGCGAGAAGATTCACCAGGGTCAGACGATTGGTACGGCAGGCTCCAACACGTTCGAAAAGGGTCAGGGGAACCACCTTTATTTCGAAGTCGATTACAACAATGAGCCTATCGATCCACAATCCGTCCTGCCAAAGCAATAATCACAACAGTAGACGCTTGACTCATCTGCCGTCTCGGAAGCCCGGGGCGGTTCTTTTTTGTGTCTTGGGCCATTGCGCAAAAATCCAAAAATCACCGAAGTGCTTCGTGGGGCTTGTCTGTTGCAACTGGACGGCGTGGATCGACAAAAAATTTAGCGGTCGCAGAAAATGGGCTACCGAATGTTAAAAAAGGCCTGGGTAATAAGGTGTTGAGACTTATTTCCCGGGAGGTCTCTGTGGTGGACAGGTCGAAAAGCCTGATAGTCCAAGCCTTGCGCGGTTCAGCCAAGGCATACGGTGTACACCCCCTCATATACTGTATCAGACCATCTGACCTGCATGGGGAGGCGAGGGGAGTGCATGACTACATCAAGGAGCGTACTCTTAAAATCGGGGAGTATATCGTCGAGACGCGCAACACCGTCCGCACGATAGCCCGTGAATTTGGCGTTTCCAAAAGTACGGTGCACAAGGATTTAACGGAGCGCCTGCCGGAAATTAATCCGGATTTGGCCAATCGCGTCAAAGAAATTCTTGAGTACCACAAGTCCATCCGACATCTACGTGGTGGCGAAGCGACAAAGATGAAGTATCATAAGGAAGACGAGCCGCAAATTGAGTCGAAAAACTTCGAATCTCGTAAAGGAGTTTCCAGCGGCCTGTAGAACTACATTCTAGTTAATATCATTCTACTACCTTATGCACGAACATATGAACGCATTGTACGCTTCGGTGCACGCCCTAGATTAGGAGGACTCGCCGCAAATGTTTTCTCGGGATATTGGAGTCGACTTAGGAACCGCGAACGTGCTGGTGCACGTCAAAGGACAAGGAATTGTACTCGATGAACCCTCCGTCGTTGCGATAGATCAGGTGACAAAACAGGTGGTTGCGGTCGGCGAAGAGGCCCGCCGCATGCTCGGGCGAACACCCGGTAATATCGTGGCGATTCGCCCGCTTCGCGAAGGTGTGATTGCGGATTTCGACGTGACGGAAATTATGCTCCGCCACTTTTTGAACAAGACCATCGGCAAAAGTGCGTTTGCGAAGCCGCGCCTCATGATTTGCATTCCTGCTGGTATCACGTCCGTCGAGAAAAAGGCGGTACGCGAAGCTGCGGAGGCGGTTGGCGTGAAGCATGTGGATTTGATTGAAGAACCAAAAGCAGCTGCCATTGGTGCGGGACTCAACATCTTTGAGCCCAGCGGCAGCATGGTCGTCGACATTGGTGGGGGAACGACGGACATCGCTGTCCTGTCTCTTGGCGACGTCGTCACCTCCGCCTCTCTTCGTATCGCGGGCGACAAGCTCGACGAAGCCATCGTGAAGTACATCCGTCGGGAGTATAACCTGATGATTGGCGAGCGGACCGCGGAAGAATTGAAGAAGGAACTGGCGACCGTATTCCCTGGCGGCCGACAAAACGAGATGGACGTGCGCGGTCGCGACATGGTCACAGGTCTTCCGAAGACGGTGACGGTCCATGCAGAAGAGATGAGGTCTGCGCTGCAGGAACCAGTGCAGGCGATTGTCCAGGCGACCAAAGGCGTCCTGGAGAAGACGTCGCCGGAATTGGCTGCTGACATCTTTGACAAAGGCGTCATGTTGACGGGCGGCGGTGCATTGGTCGACGGTTTGGACAAGCTGATGCAGGAAGAATTGCAGATTCCGGTGCACATCGCCGAGAATCCGATGCAGTGCGTCGTCATCGGCACGGGACAAGTGCTCGACAGCCCAGAATGGCGTCGGTATCGCGAACAACAGACGAAACCCAGCCGCCGTCGGCGCTGGTTTAGTTGATTGCTAAGGTTTACTTTGGATAGGAGAGAACGAACATGATACCGGGGCTTACGACGGCTGCCGCAGGCATGAATGTCAACGAACTCACGCAGCAGTTGCTGGCGAACAACCTCGCCAATGACGATACACCGGGTTTTAAGGCGTCGATGGCCGAGTATATCGAGTCGCCTGTGCAAGACATTTATGAGTCCCCTTATGGTGGCCCGATGACTTCGTATGTGGGACAAATGGGCACTGGCGTCACGTTTCAGGAAGGCGTGCCGGACTTCACTGCAGGGACCATGCAGCAGACCGGTCGCGCACTGGATGTAGGCATTGCCGATACGCTACTCAGCGGCAGCTACGCTAGCGTACAGGGCGCTGGCAGTGTCGCAGGCCCAGTTACCGTGGGCGCGCAGGGGCGGCTTGGCGTGAACGGGCAGCCACTTGCGGTCTATGACGCGAACGGCAACGTGTTGCCAGGCGTTTATGCTGTGCGCAATCCGCAGTATCAAGGGTCGGCGGCGCTCACTGGAACAGATGGCGCACCGGATTACGACGCGTCGGGCAATCCGTCGTATGTGTTTGCCAACGCAGCGGGGCAGGTCGTTGGCGTACCGGGTCAAGAGAACGCGCAGGGGATGGCCATTCGCGTCGGAACAAACGCCGACATGGGCTATCACAGCTTCTTCCCAGTCGACTACTCGTCGGTGGGCGGCGCGACGGGCATTGCGCTGACGAAGGACGGCGCCTTGCAGCTGGACGGGAACAACACGCTGGTCGACGCAGCAGGGCATCCTATTTTGCCGATTGGCGCGAACGGTCAACCGATAGTCGGCGGGCGCATTGTCGTCAATCCGAATTATGAAGGGACAAGCCTCTTCGGTGCGGATGGTCAGCCGTTGACCGACGCCAACGGGCAGGTATCCTATCGCGTCTATGACGCGAATAACAATGTCGTGGCAGGGCGACTCGGTACGGTCGACGCCGATGTGACACAGCTGAGCCCGCTTGGGCAGACCGAGTTTATGGTCGGAAACAGCCTGAGTGCCGCGTCGGTTTTACCTCAGCTTCGGGCGGGCACGGGCCAATTGAACCCTGGCAGCCTGGAGGAGAGCAATGTCAATACGACGTCCATCATGACGCAGATGCTGAACGCCTCGAGCGCCTATGAGGCAAATCAGCGGATGGTGCAGACAGAAGATCAACTCATGCAAACCGCGGTGACCGACGTCGGTAAAGTCAATAGCTAAGGCATTTGTGCTGCGCACAGCGCAGGGATGCCCTTTTGCAAGTGAGATGGCCCAGAGGAGAGTAGAGCGTCATGGCGATGCAATCATTATGGACAGGCCTCTCCGGACTCCAAGCGTCGTCCGGGTGGCTCGATAGAGTGGGAGATAATCTCGCGAACTTAAATACGGTCGGCTTCGCACAAGACCAGGGGACGTTTGCGGATGCGTTGACGATGCAATTGTATGGATCCGCCACGGATCCCACCAACGCCCGCCGCACGACACCGCCTGGTTGGCGCGGCGGAACGGGTGTGCAGTCGGTCTCGGAGGGTAACGATTTCGACGGTATGTCCGCTCAGCAGACGGGCAACAGCATGGATCTCGCGATTCAGGGACCGGGCTTCTTTGAAGTACAGGGCCCGAATGGCCCGCTCTACACGAAAGCGGGCAACTTTATCTGGAGTAAACGCCTCGACGGCCAATTCCAGTTGGCCACTCCAAACGGCTACCCGGTGCTCTCGACGAACGGACAGCCTATCATTCGCCCGGCGAACGCAGCGAATATGTCGGTCGGCCCGAATGGCCAAGTGTCGTTTGGCAACGTCAAGGGTCCGCAGTTGGCGATTGTCGAGATTGGGGAACCCTCCTCGCACCTCGCGGCGCAGGGGAACAATTTGTACGCCTTAACCGCAGGCGGCACGGCGCGTCTGGCGCAGCAGTCGACGGTCGAGCAAGGGTACCTCGCAACCAGCAATGTCGATGAGACGCAGATGTTCGCCGACATGATGGAGGCCCAACAGAACTACCAATTGAACGCGCAGAGTATTTCCATCACCAATCAGATGATGGGCGTCGCCAACAGCATCCGCTCGTAAGGGCGGGTGCGCCCCTCGGCGCGCGGCGAGATCGCTCACAAGGTATCCCCCTCACAACCCCTTCTTATTTTCCCATCTACTATCCAACTGATATAATGTTTTTTGTGTTGTGGCATACTTGTGCTGCTTGCTCGATGAGCGGTCTGTCCGGGAGAGGGGGGCGAAACATTGAACTTACCGAACTTGTTGACCCTGCTCAGGCTTTTATTGATTCCTTGTTATCTTTGGGCGTTCTACGCAACGCAAAGCCCACACAAAGTCCTCGCGCTGTTTGTATTGCTGTTTGCCGGGTTGACCGACGTGCTCGACGGCTACATCGCGCGGACGTACAAGTTGGAGACGTACGCGGGACAACTGTTAGATCCGCTCGCGGATAAACTGATGATGGTGGCCGTGCTGTTCAGTTTAATCAACTCCGACAGGGTACCATGGGTGCAGGCGGGGCTCTTGGTGCTTCGCGACGTACTGATGATTCTCGGGGCCGCATTTTTTTATTTTCAGGGCAAGCGTGCTGTACCCAAGGCCAACGTCTGGGGCAAGGTGACCACCCTGTGCTATTATATCGGCATTTGTTCCATTATCCTGGCTTGGCCCAGCGACGTGGCGGGGGAGACGTTCCTCTGGTTTACCGTTGCGTTGTCTTATATCACCACGATTTTGTACGTGAGATCAATGGAAATCATCAGTATTCGCCGCCGCGTGTACTAAAAGACGGGATGGACACAGTCCGTCACCGGTGAAGAAGACGAGGAGTGACCGTATTGGACTTCAATCTGCCACTGTACGTGGAGGACATTCGAAAAATCTTGCCGCACCGCTATCCATTTTTACTCGTGGATAGGGTGACCGACATCAACCCAGGCGTCAGCGTCAAAGGGTACAAACTCGTCACGACCAACGAGCCACACTTCACCGGCCACTATCCGGATTACAACATCATGCCGGGCGTCCTCATCGTCGAGGCCATGGCACAGCTTGGCGGTGTGGCCATCCTGTCGCAAGACGACTTCGAAGGCAAGCGGCCCTTGCTCTCCGGCATCGACGGCGCCCGCTTCCGCGGTCAGGTGCGACCAGGGGACAAGCTCGATTTAGAGGTCACGATTGACCGTCTGAAAGGCCGCATCGGCAAAGGCCGCGGCACCGCACACGTCGACGGCAAACTCGTCGCCGAGGCGGAAATCCTGTTCGCCATCGTCGACGCAGACGCCGAATAACGCGAGCGTCGCAAAACAGGCCAGCACCCACGTAGGCGTGCTGGCCTGTTTTGCGATGTTGGCGTAAGTCGTAGTGCCCATCCCGCTGCGCCGTCGCTTACACGCGCCGTCGATTCAATCGCCGAATCTCGACATCGTGCTCAATGACTTTGACTGACAGGCCTTCAAGGAGTTTCGAATGTTGCAGGAGCGTCGCTTTGACTTCGACCATGTCGTGCTCAAACGCATCAAACCGTGCCGAGAGCACTTCTTGTCCCTCCAACAAGGCCCGATACATGTATCGCAGCTCGCCGAGGTCCTCCTTGTGCACTAAATCGTCCATGTTTTCTCGGATGTCCTTTACCTCATCTAGTAACCGCTCTAGCAGTTCCTGCACCAAAACACCTCCGTTTCCATATGCGTGAAACCGACTGTTGACGGATACGTCTGTAACAAACCGGGGGTCCTAAACGATAGTCGACGAACTAGGTATCTTTAGTATAAGCCGGTGGTTGCGTACCTGCCATGACGTACGCAACCATTTCAGTTTCAACTGTGTGCCTACTGCCGCCCCACACGCGCCGTGTCACGTGCTACAGCTTGTACATACCCTGCCTCCATGAGACAGGCTATGCGGGTCGCACCGCCACCCACACAGCCCCGCACCAAAGGAGGCGTCACGATGAACAACCTCATTGCCTTGTATCATGGCAGCATCCGCGACAACACATTCTATTTCGATCCCATTATCAACGGCCAGCGCGTGCAAAATATCGTGCTCGACACCGGCGCATTCGAACTCGCGCTCAACCCGCAGGTGGCCCGTCAACTGCGTCTTCCAAATCTCGGGCCCCTCCAGATCTCCGGCGTCGGTGGAGCCGTCAGCGCGTACGTATCCCGTTGCGACATCCGCATGTGGAAGCACCTCTACCGCAATGTACCTTGCTTGGTCGATCCCACCCTCACCGAACAAGGCCTCTTTGGCCTGCGTTTCTTCATCGACAATCATCTGCGGCTCACACTGAACCCGACGAAGGGGACGCTCGCCATTCGCGAGTCGTAAAGCAATCCACCCAGGGCAGAGCATGCGCTGACAGCACACATCCATCCAGTGCCAATGCGCACATATTCCACCGCCCGTGCCGCCTGTCCCGGCGCGGGCATTAGTTAAACAAAATCTGAAAACGTGATCCCAAGCGTCAATGCCGACTGGCGCAGTTTCGCCAAGGCTCGCTTGCGCCACGTGCGCACCGTCTCGACGCTGACGTGAAACGCTGCGGCCATGGTTTCAGGTGTCCAGCCTTCAATAAACCCGTGTAGCCACGCCCGCTCGCGCTCGCTCAGCTTTGCGGCCTCTATCATCATCCGCAAGATTTCCGTGGTTATCCAAGCGCTCTGAGGCGTTGTGCGAGGGCGTATTCGGTCGCCACGGCTTTCCATCACCGCCCGTTCAAACGCATCCGCATCGACTTCGCCTTCGAATGCGTGAACATCCTGCCGCCTATCTGTGATTCGCCATAAACGCCGCATGGCGGTTCGCACATCGCCACGCACTTTGCGCGCAGCGTACGCGACAAAGGGTCCGCGTCCGGGATTATATAGCTGAATTGCCATCAAAAAGGACAAAGAGGCTTCCTGGTAGGCTTCCTCAAACCCGCACGTCCCTTGGTACCGCCGGGCAACGGAATACAGCAGCCCGTGGAACTGTCTGAGAAGTTCAAGACACATCAATTCTTCGCCCAACTGCGCCCGCATCACGGCCTCTTCGATTGACACGGTCTCAACGTCCATATTCGATAAGCCCTCTTGCGCGGGCCGGCCCGCAGTAAATTACGCGCACTTCGAGCATACGGGCGAATGAGGTCCATCGGCGATGTGGGTCATTCTACACAGACATGTAGCGATATCCTGAAATAGCACCGATTGGACTGTAGGTCCATCGTCGATTGATAAGACATGCCCCCAAGACTAAGCCGATAGATCTAGAAATGATTCTGAAAATTACTTAAATAGAACTGCAATTTTGTATCAAAAATTGTATAATATGAGTAAATATCCAAGTGATAAATTGACCCAAGGGGTGGCGTGATATGAAATTCGACACGAAAATCGTCATTGACGAGCACACGGTGCATCCTTTGCAGGGTGCCGTGGTCTATCAATCCTCGCGGCAGGTGCCGCCGATACGAGATTGGATCTCGAACGTCAGCCTATTTATCCCTGTTTATTACAATGGGAATGTCAGTTTGGTGATTTTTAGGGATTCATCGCGTTGGTATGTGCCGTGGTCCACGCCGAATTTGTACCGGCGGGGCTTGAAAGCGCTTATGTTGGATCCGCAGGAGGTCCGCCGCGCCTACGAGTTGGAATTAGGCCGTCATCAGTACGCGCCATTTATCAATCCGCACAATCACACGGTCTACCCGGCGCTCAAAGTGCGCAACCCCCACACGCGAAACGATGGGGCAGTCGGCTATTTTCGACTGGATGACGGCGAGGTGATAAAGCCCGTCGCGGCTATGCGAAGTGTGCTCTATACTCAGTTTAATTTCGCCTTCGACATCTTGATGTCGAAACAGTGCGCGATGAATCGCCGGCGCGACAGTCATAACTTTCTAGTGCTCTCGGAATATCGCCACGTGAATACATGGCTGTAACGCGAAGGGGAACCAGAGGGAGTTTGGCCTCAAGAGTTCCCGGACGGCCAGACACCGCGAACCAAACTCCCATCTTGCGCAATGCCCATGTATTCAGCCGGCAGTACGTCCACTTTCACCTGGCCGTTGGTCCACTCCGACAGTGCAGCCACCTGTGCCTCCACATCCGCCTCAGGCACCACAATGTCGAATGCGACCACATCGGTAAACGTCTTGCCGTACATGACAATCCCTTGCTGACCAAGTGTGTACTCCAACTTCCCGTATATCCCATAATCACATGTGACATGCAGCGTGCACATTAAGTCACAGATGAGCATCGGCGCTGCGGAGAGTCCTTGACTCGCCCCATCCGCGTAGGCGCGCACCAGTCCGTTTGCCCCGAGCAAAATCCCACCAAAGTACCGCGTGACCACAACCAGCACATTGTCTATTTGCTGCCGCCGAATCACTTCCAGTATCGGGCGCCCAGCTGTGCCACTCGGCTCCCCATCATCCGAGAACCGCTCAATCGGTACGCCCAGTCCCACGCGATACGCGAAACAGTTATGGTTGGCGCCCTTGTGCTGCTCGCGAATCGCTGCAAGCGCCTGTTCCGCTTCGTCAACCCCTAAAATCGGCACAACGGTGGTAATAAATCTGGACTTCTTCTCAGTAGTTTCCACTGTGATTTCCAGCTGTGGTGTAGTAAACTTCATTCCAGTAAGACACTTCCTCGCTTGCCAAGTGGGCTAGTGGTAATAACGACTGTACATATCGGAGACATGTCGTGTCAAAAAAAGTTTGCAACACGCTGTAACGTTTTTGGAATTCGCAACGTCTATATACGTGGAGCGGGTTGGGCGCATGTCTCATTTGCCTCTCAAGTGGCTCCATGAATGTACCGAGGCGTGTTCTCGTGCATCACCCAAAATGGTTCGTTTAGAAACCTTAGCGAAAATTGTGGTCTAGGATTCTAAAACTTGCATACATATGGGATGTTTCGATATGATGTAAAGGAATTTTTGGGGTGAAAACTATTATTTCGCTTTACTCAATAAAGGAGAAAGCGTATAATGCGGCATAGGCATGGTTTTGGGTACATAATTTTCTAGTATCCAATCAGAATCGAATTACGTCGAAAATCGATTCCGTTTAGCAGGAAAACTAGATTCTATGTCGTAATCCATGACATAGATACCAATTCGGTGCACATCGCACTGAAGGGAGGGATGTCTTCCTACGTGTCGGGATTGCCGATTGAATGAGGGCGTTTGACGACTGTCGCATGGAACGCATGGCTTGTGGTAGCGTCGACAAACTGGTTCATCGTCATGGACTCGTGGGGACAGTGACGAAGTCCAAGTTCCAAGGTGACCTCGTCACCAAATCTTCAGTACTCATCTCACTTGTCGAATATGGGAGGAGAAATACTCTTGAAACGTTCGCTTACAGGTATCGCTGCAGCAGCAGTCGTACTCGGAGCAATGTCTCCGATGGCGTTCGCTGCAACGTCTAAAGCAACAGGATTGACCAAAGCGAGCCAATTGCCAATCGTGGTAAATGGCAAAGTTTTGTCTAACCCTTACGAAATGACGGGTAAGGATTCCGGTAACACCACTGGTTTCTTCCCAATTTACTACTTCAACCAAGCGCTTGCGAAGATTGGCTTCACAGCTACTTGGGATGGTACGACCCACACTTGGGCTATCACGGCTCCTGGCGTAACGCCGACCGTTGGTACTGTTGGTACGGGTAACACCACCGTTACTGTTAACGGTACCGTTGTTCGTAAGTTCAACACGCAAGTTGCGAAGGATCCAGCTGGTGGCGCAAAGGCACAAGCTACGACCTACTTGCCGATTTATTATGTTCAGAGCGTTTTGTCGGCTCTCGGTGTTCAGGGTAGCTTTTCTGGCCAAACCGGTTTGAGCATTTCTGGTGGTTCTACAACCGTTTCTGCTGGCTTGAGCACCCTCGCAGTTAGTGGTGCAACCAGTGGGACAGGTGCCATCAACAGCCCGGCAGTGTCCCTTAACGACGCAGCTGTAACGTTGAGCACAACATTGACAGATGCGAGCGGTAACGCATTGGGCAATACGGCTGTTACGTTCAACATCTCTAACTATGGTAACTACCCAAGTGACCTTCCGACTGTGAAGGACGCAAACGGTAATGTTTTGTCCGTGACAAAGCAATCCAATGCAGCACAGTATACGACCTACACCAACGCTAGTGGCGTAGCTTCTATCTCTATCACCACACCTGGTGGTACGACAGATGCTTATGAAGTTGTAGCGACTGCACCTTATGGCAGTTCTACTGGTGGCACGGTAAGCAGCCAACCAGCATATGTACAATTCGTTGCGAACAACGAAGCTGGTCTCTCACCGTACGCAGGTTCTGGCAACCCATTCAAGGCTTCCATCGGTAATGCGGTACCTATTACTGTAACATTGCCACCAACAGCTGATGGCCAAGCGCAAGCTAACGCTTTGGTAACCTTGACTGTTACTAATGCTGACGGTAGCACGACCCACGCGCAGTTTGTAAACTCTGCCGGTCAAGCAGTTGGAACCTCGATTCAGGTTGCAACGAACTCCTCCGGTATCGCTCAAGCGAACTTGATTGATGCGAATGGTGAGACGGTGGAAGTTACAGCTTCTGGATTGCCGACGAATGTTAACACTCCAGACCCGACATACATTTCGTTTGCTCAAGGTGGGATTCCGGCTAAGATTTCCAACATCTCTGTAAGCTCGAACACACCAAACATTGGTGACAATGTAGTGGTATCGGGTCAATTGCAGGATGCGTCTGGTAACCCGGTAGCAAACGGACAAATCTTGGTTACATCGCCAAACGGTGATTCCAATGATTTTGCTTATGTCAGCGGCAGCACTACCACAGACTTCCCGTTGATTGCTCAAGGTAGTGTAACGGTTGGAACGCCTGCTACATCCGCATATGGCGATCTAGTAACGGCTGATGCGAACGGCAACTTTAGCTTCACAGTTACTGACCCACGCGTCGAGACCGAGGACTTCTACATCTATCCAGTAGCTAACGGTGAGGTTCAGAGTGCTACACCGCTTAACACCAGCAGCACGGATGACTATCAGTTGGCATTCCAGGCTTCGAGTAACTTGAAGTACCTGTCAATTGGTGCCAATGATAATTATGTTGCTTCAAACTCTGACACATCGATGACAGGTTTGACGGCTACGGCTAACGCTGGTGGCATTACGGGTGGCGGACTTGGTGCTGACCCAATGAACGGTAGCAACCCTCAGATCACTGACATTTATGTTGAGCCACAAAACGCAGCTGGTCACCACACGGGCGGTGCATTGGTTAACCAATCGTTCACCTATTCGTTGACGGCTGACAATGGTGGGGAAATCTACAGCATTAACGGTCAGGCTCTGTCCAGCCCAGCTGGTGGTGTAACGCTGCAGTATACACCAGGAAAAGGATTTACTGTGAATGGCGTAGCATTCCCGTCGCTAAGTGGTGCTAAGTACGCTTCTGATTTTGAAGTTGGCGTAATCAATAGCAACACTGGCACAACGAATTTCACAGTTTCGTCGGGTAGTGTGAAGTCTACTGCATCTATCACGTTTAATGGTGGTTCTCCGAACTACGTTGACACCTTTACGCCTGCTGCTGCAAGCATTAATGGTGGTGGTCAGCAGAAAGTAACGTTTACAGTTGAAGATGCAAACGGCAACCCTGTACCGGATACTGCTACAGACATCTACACTGATGGTAGCGCGAGTGACAAGCTCTGGTTGACCCAAGTTAATGGTATAACATTGACGGGTAACCTGAACTTGCAAACTTCCGGTAGTATGTCTGCATCTTGGAGCACGGTGAATACGCCGATTCCGCTTGGTACAGATGTTGTAAACTATAGCGTGAGTGATTCTGGTGTAGCTTCATGGAGCGGTAAGGCTGGCGACCCCATCGAGGTTTACTCGGACGATAGCGGTAACGTGTCCCTTACCCTGCAGGCTGGTGGCTTGAGCTACCCGACGCAGTATGAAGGCAGCACAGATGGTAACCCATCTACACCTGTTCCAGCTGCAACGACAGGCGGTCAAGTTGGTTTCTGGTCGGATACGAATGGTGATTTGAGCACGACCGTGCCTTTGTATATCGGTGTATCGGCGCCGACTGGTATTGCAAATGCATCTAGCTTCTCCGAAGAAGCTACCCTGACATGGGCTGGTGGTAATTCGACGGGTACGACACCGACATCGAATGCAGTAGGTGTTGGTACAACGTTTGCTGCTGGTACGAAGGGCGTTGCTGGAACACCTGACACCGCATATCTCGTGTACACCGCTGGTAGCGCAGGTGACACGGTTACCGTAGGTGGAGAAACCTTCACGTATGGTAAACAATTCACTTCGGTGCAGACATTGGTATCCTCGATTAACAGTCAAAGTGCTGCAGGTTTCTTGGATGGCATCACGGCAAAAGTTGATTCTGCTAACAACTCAGTAATTGACTTGACCGGTCCTGCAGGCTCGTTGACCGGTGCGAATGTACCTACGACCAACAACTCGGCTGATATTTCTTATCATGCTGGTAACGCTGGTTCAGCTGGCACTCAGGGAACCGCAACGTTGACTGTAACGTCAACAGCTATTACTGGTGGCAACCTTGTTGTAACTGTAAATGGCATTGATGTAACGGTACCTAATATCACGACCACTGATTCTGTGTCAGACATTGCGAATGCCATTGTGGCGGCCGTGAATGGTGATGCAGCAACCGGTGTAACAGCGTCTATTGACACCACAGATGCTAGTGGAGCAACTGTGCTCTTCACACAAAACACAGCATCTGATACGCAGATTAGCGTTTCGGTTCAAGGCTAACCGGTTGCAACAGTTGAGAAGGAAAGGGCTCAGACTACGGTCTGAGTCCTTTTTTATTGGGTTATTTGATGGATCGATGGTTTGTCTAGTGTATTAAATCAATAATCAGCGTATAAATGGAATATCTTTATTTAATATGGAGTTAGTGTCGGGATTTGTCTTCTCTCGAAGCTACTAGTCAATCGTGCGCTTCACAAATTCTCTTAGAGTGGATTCTTGCTAATCACTAGGCGTATACCTACAAGCTACAATCTGATAGATTCCTTTCTTATGATTTTGGGTGATATTTTAAGAGATCTATTCAAAACATGTTAATTTGTAGGTAATAGTCTATCTGTTTTACGGTGCGGTACGATACCACTCTTATGATTATGGCTAACCTAAAATTTTGGAAGAAAATAGATTCTGCGGTTCGGTTGTCTGCTTCGTTTGGAATGAGAATTAGCTTGAGGACGTAATAAAATGTTTCAATCAATATATGCATGTGGTTTCTCTGGTAGTTTAGTTGAAGAGGCAGTTAGAAGTCTGATTTTGAACACTTAGTGAAGTAGGGGATGAAAGCTCTCCCGGTGAATGCAAAGTTTAAGATTACACAATGTGTTTCAGGCTGTCTCAAACTTCTCTCGAAAATTTGCTACCCGATGTTATACACTGAGCGTTTTGCAGAATGGTCGTTTTGGGTAGAGGTGAAAAAGGAACAGCATCTAGGGTAAGTGAACTGAATTCCACATACTGGTATTCGAGCGCCGTTTCTCGTCAGGTCAACTCGTTATGATTTATGCAGTTTTCTTGTGTCGTTCGATATGGTTCACAGCTAGTGCCGATGCAAGTAACACGATCGCGTTGAGGAACATGTACGTCTTTACTTTTCGAATGCCTCGGACATGGACGTCGTTCGCCGTCAAATTCGTCTTAAGTCTTGCGTTACAACGCTCTACAGTTACAACGCTCTACAGCAGTTCGCTCGTTGTATAACAGCTTCCAATTCTGCGTGCCTCGGTGTGGTGCGCAGTAACGCCGAATATCTTCTGTGATCCGCTTTTTGACCACCATACCGTAGTTGGATTCGGAACATGTCGCGATTCCAAGCGGACAATCTACCTTCCCAACCGCGTGCGGGCAGCGAAACTTTAGTCGGTCACCGTCTGCACCCCAATACACCATGTCATATCCCATCGTGCAACGCGGCGTCCCGTCCGATGCGATTCCTTCAGGCGGTTCTTTTTCACCGCGCTTGTTCATCGCGATAATTGCCTGTGCACCATATTGACGAACCGTTTCATAGTTTTTGACTTGATCATATCCAGCGTCCATCATGACAAAGTCGATTTTCCAACCGTGCGTCGTCACGACGTGTTCCAGCAATGGCGCCGCCATCTCACCATCAAAGACGTTCGCTGGTGTGACA
>NZ_JAFMTW010000005.1 GCF_017329615.1 Alicyclobacillus suci
GCACTGATGAACAGCAGTTACTAGCTCCAACGTCAGTTTTGCATAAATAGCTAACACTAGGGGTTGCACTCAATTTACACCACTTGACGGGACACTACCCAATTTGATTGGGCTACTCATCACGGCGGCACTTATTCTCATTGTGGGAAGTTTGATTCTTGGATACCAGACAGCGGCGGCGACGGTCGGTCCGGCAACTGGGGGAACTATCGCGTTTCTCGTGACCTCGGCAAAGCTGAAACAACTGGGACTCGTCAGTTTGGTCGCTTTGCCTGCAGGCGAGTGTAGAAGTGCAAAGTGGAGTCAAATCCTTATTCCCAGAAAAATATCAGACAAATTTGACATTTTTATTTCTCTTATTTGTTGGTGGCGCCATCGCAACTGTCCTAGGGGAAGTACACAGGAATTAACTACACGTTGTGGTGTTTAATCATTGGGCTTGTAGGGGCAAAAGTGGGTTTTTATCAAGCGCGGATGCTAGAGCGAGCCAACGCGTTCGGACTTGCGATTGTGGGCCTTATTCTGGTTGTCTTGCCGAGTATGAATTCTGTCACGGTAACGATGTTTGTGGCTGATCTCCCCTTGATACTGTTGATTGTCGCGTTAAGCATTGCTGGTTTAGTAGGCGGTGGTTATATTGGCTCAAAATTATTTCGGTGGGATCCTAGAAAAGGAATTCCAGTTGCATTAACGGCGACATTCGGGTTTCCAGGAGACTATCTCATCTGTGAGGAGATTAGTCGGAGTGAGGCGTCTGGGGAAGTGCCCAAGCAAGTGATTATGGAAGAAATTTTGTCACCCATGCTCATCGGTGGATTTACCAGTGTCACCATTGCGTCTGTCGTCATTGCGAGCATCGTGATGGCCACGCTGTAATTTGAATAGGAAGAAGTAAATTCACATATCACGCGGACTGAGCCTTCAATTAGGCTCAGTCGTTTCGTTTTATATAGGAAATAATGGGACGTATTACCTACTTGATCCCGTCAAGTAAGTGACATAACATGGCCTAGATAGAAGATGGAACAAATCACAGTGTCAATGGACATGATGCAGTTTTCACAGGATTACATCTAAGGATTGATTTAGTTGTCTTTTTTATTAATGGTGTACATTGGTCTCGTTCCGCTTTTATTTGCACTAAGCTTTATTCCTTTGTTCGGCAAATCACGATTGACGATTGCACTAATCTCTTTTCTCGTTCTCAGTGCTCTATGGCAATGGGACGTCGCAGTGCTCTATGGCCACTCTATTTTCCACCGCGCCATGGCGTTGGCTTTGTTTCGCATATTACGCTTCGGGACTATCCTCTTGATTCCCTCTCTCTTTTGTGTCGCATTGGCAGCCTCCCATCTCGTACCGAAAGGGAGTCAACCGAACTGGTGGCGGTTTGTCTATAACAAGTGGGTGTTTACCGCAATAGGGCTGTGGTCCGCCTTCGTATATGCAATTGGATGGACGCGGGCTGGAGTCGTCAATCTTCGGACAGTCCCTTATCAGGGGCATGTCCTGTTATTTCCCATCTACGGCCCGCTTGTCTGGGGGTTTTATGCGCATCTTATCTGTTTTGTGACGCTTGTGATTTTAGCTTTTCACGTGACGAGGCGAATTCCTGACCGGGTAACCCGAAAGTTTTTGATACAGTTTTTGGTTTCTGCCGTCCTCATGTATTTGATTGGCCTGTTAAATATTTGGCCGAGTATTTTTGTCGTCGCAAGCGGTTTATCTTGCATTATCTTCTCGACTGCTATCTTTCTCGCTTATTCGGGATTTGTGTCTGAGCGATATCGGAGTGCCAATCGAAGCCTTCATGAACAAACCGAGTTTCTTCATAAAGTGATAGACTTCAACCCGAACTACATCAGCGTCATCGATTGCGATGGACGTTTTACCATGGTGAATCAGGCGTTTGCTCGGCTTTATGGACTCTCCTCGCATTTGCTTATTGGACGTACACAAGCGGAAATCGAAGGGATGAGGAAGAGAACACACCAATCTGATGATGATCAGACGGACGAGCACGATAGACTACAACCTGTGCGGAGCACTTTTACAAATGAAGCGGGACAGATGAGGACGGTGACTACGGTCGAAGTTCCTGTGAATTTTCATCACGCGACACAGACACTTCGGGTGGCTACGGATATTACGGACCGCATTGAGTATGAAGAGAGAATTAGGCACCACGCATACCACGACGCACTCACGGGGCTGCCGAATCGGCTGGCGTTTAGTCAATGGATGGGGGAGATGCTTTGTTTGGCAGCGGAGGATATGAAGGGGATTGCAGTGCTCTTTATAGATATGGATCGCTTTAAAAATATCAATGACACGCTAGGCCACAATGTGGGTGACCAGGTGCTTTGTGAGATGGGGAAGAGACTGTCCAAGCTGATAAATCAAGAGACGGGGTTCGTGGCGCGGTGGGGCGGGGACGAATTCACGTTAGCACTTCCATTTGAGTGTCAGGAGGAGCTTTTGATGAAAGTGCAGGATATGATTTCCGTACTTGAGCAAGTGATATCCATTGGTGACATCGAACTCTTTATGACGCCCTCGATTGGAATCAGTTTGTATCGAGAGCACGGACAGGATATTGATTCTTTGCTGAAAGCTGCGGATATCGCGATGTATAGGGCAAAGGAGACTGGCTTGGCGTTTCAAATCTACAACCAGCAGATGACCGAGACATCGCTTCGATTAGAATTGGAAATGGACTTGCGACGGGCCATCGACGGGAATGAATTTGAACTGTATTATCAGCCGAAGATGGAGACAGCGAGTGGGCGAATAGTTGGTATGGAGGCGTTGATTCGGTGGATTCACCCTCGGAAAGGACTGGTTTCACCAAATGAATTTATCTGTATAGCTGAGGATACTGGCATGATTCTTACCATCGGGGACTGGGTCATTGAACAGGCGTGCAAACAGAATCAAACGTGGATTGACGAAGGTTTGTTACATGTTCCGATTAGCGTCAATATTTCACCGATGCAGCTTTGGTTCGGAGATATTGTCAAGCGTATTCAAGAGGTCCTCTTGAATACGGGACTCCCGCCAGATTGTCTTGAACTAGAGATTACAGAGGGAATTGCTGTCGAGAACGAGGGGCAGGCCATCGAAAAGCTCAACGCTTTACGAGACCTGGGGGTTCGGATTGCTGTAGATGATTTTGGAAAAGGGTATTCTTCACTCAATTCTTTGCGATTATTTCCTGCAGATACATTGAAGATTGACAAGGCATTTATTGATCAGTTGAGCGTATCTCCGGTGGACAAAGATGTACAAATCATTCAGCACATCATTTCACTTGCGCACGCCATCGGCTTACGAGTGGTTGCCGAAGGAGTGGATTCGCCAGAACAGTTACGCTTCCTCGAAACATTCAAGTGTGATGAGGTCCAAGGGTTTTTGTTTAGTCGACCTATCCCGGCGGATGCGTTTCGCAGCTTTGTCACGACATATGGGCCGCAATTCTGATGAACTTTTGTCCATTTTTGATTATCGATCCGACAATGGTGTCTGGTTTTCCAGACGAAGATGTCTTGAATATCAGACAAAATTAAATCGTGCCCTTGCCGGTGTCTGCTTTTACAAAAGGCAGGCACTTTTTGATGTCTGTTTATTCCGGCCACCAATCGATGGTTTCAAAAATCATATTGTCGATTTCATTCGTTGGCATGAAACTTGCTTTTAAAAGGGGTGAGGTCAATGAGTTGAAGGGAGTGGCCAACATGGGCATGACGAATGCGTTTCGGGTACCCCAGGTGATTTATTCTGGTCGCGGGTCTCTGCAAACGCTTTCTTGCGAGGCGCCGAGGTTCGGGACAAAGGCATTGATTGTGAGCGACCAAATCATGTCGGAACTGGGCTACGTACGACGCGTGGAGGCGTTGCTGACACAAGCCGGGATAGCGAGTGCGCTGTATGCGGAGGTGAACACGGAGCCGACGGATACGTATGTCGCACAAGGGCTCTATGTTCTCAATGAGAACAATTGCGACTTGATTGTCGCCATTGGTGGTGGCAGTTGTATCGATACGGCAAAAGCCATTGCCGTGATGGCGGTCAACGATGGGTATATCGGGGATTACATGGCCTCTCGAAAGTCGTTTACGGAGCAACCTATACCGCTCATTGCGATTCCGACGACGGCGGGGACAGGGTCGGAAGTGACGAGCGTCACAGTCATCACAAATACGAAAGATGACATTAAGATGATGATTCGGCAACCTGAGTTGATTCCCGCGGTAGCGATTGTCGACGCTGAATTGACGTTGTCTTCCCCGCCCCATGTGACGGCGGCGACAGGGATTGATGCACTGTGTCACGCGATTGAGGCGTATATTTCCAGACACCGGCAGCCTCTGACCGACGTGTTAGCTTTGTCTGCGATTGAAAAAATCGTCAACAACATCGGCAAGGCGTACGCAGATGGAGAAGACTTGGACGCCCGAGAAGAGATGTCCATTGCAGCGATGCAAGCTGGCATGGCGTTTACGAATGCATCGGTTTGTCTGGTGCATGGCATGTCGCGTCCCATCGGAGCGATGTTTCACGTGCCACACGGCGTATCTAACGCAATGCTGTTGCCGACTGTGATGGAATATTCAAAGGCAGCGTGTCTGGAACGCCTCGCCGAGATTGGCCGTGTCCTTCATTTCCACGAGGGTGTAAGTTCTGACGAACAGGTGGCGGACGCCGTCGTCCGGCAATTGGAACAGCTCTGTGCAGATTTGGCGATTCCCAACATGCAGCAGTGGGGAATTGATAGAGAACGGTTTGAAGTGGTACTTGACAAGATGGCCACCGATGCCATTGCCAGCGGCAGTCCCGCCAATCATCCGATAGTACCTAGTCACGATGAGATTGTGCGTCTTTACCGAAAAGCGTACAGTGTGGCGTTTGCCGCGGCGCATTCGAGGTCATAGCGGTTTGAAGCGGTTTATATAGCTTGATGATGTGTGGAGGGGATTCGGTGCAATGACAACGATTTCATCTGGAACGAGGACACTGAAAAACTATATTGGCGGTCAATGGGTGGATGTGCAGTCGGATGCGTTTGAATCTGTACTCAATCCTGCGACAGGCGAGATGATCGCGCGCGTACCCTTGTCGACACGAGCGGATGTCGATGATGCGGTCGCACATGCGACAAACGCGTTTCGAACTTGGAGTAAGACACCTGTTCCGAAGCGCGCACGGATATTGTTTCGCTATCAGCAGTTACTAGTTGAACACTGGGATGAACTCGCGCGCCTGATTACCATCGAGAACGGAAAGAGTTTCAAAGAAGCATATGGCGAAGTGCAGCGGGGCATTGAAAATGTGGAATTTGCGGCAGGTGCGCCGACGCTGATGATGGGATCGCAATTGACCGATATCGCGGCCGGGCTGGATTCTGGAATGTACCGCTACCCGATTGGCGTCGTCGGCGGGATTACGCCGTTTAATTTTCCGATGATGGTTCCTTGCTGGATGTTCCCGCTCGCGATTGCCTGCGGCAATACGTTTGTCCTGAAACCTTCGGAGCGCACACCGCTGTTGGCGCAGCGGCTTGCTGAACTGTTTACCGAGGCCGGCCTACCGGCAGGCGTGCTGAACATTGTTCATGGCGCGCACGATGCCGTCAATGGTTTATTGGAGCACCCGGGCGTTCGGGCAATTTCCTTCGTCGGATCGCAGCCGGTGGCTGAATACGTCTATCGTACGGCAGCCGCACACGGTAAACGCGTGCAGGCGCTGGCTGGTGCAAAGAACCACAGCATCGTCTTACCTGATGCAGATCTGGACGCAGTGGTGGAGCAAATTGTCGCAGCTGCGTTTGGGTCAGCCGGAGAGCGCTGCATGGCCTGTTCCGTCGTGGTCGCGGTCGGTGAGATTGGTGACGAATTGGTTCGAAAGTTGTGTGATGCGGCGAGTGAGAAGAAAATGGGGAATGGATTGGAGGAAGACGTCTTTCTTGGTCCGGTGATTCGCGCCAGCCATTTAGAGCGGACGATTCACTATATTGAAAAGGGCATTGAGGAAGGAGCAACGCTTGTCCGCGACGGACGCAAGGACCCGGTGGCGGAAGCTGGATATTTCGTGGGGCCTACAATTTTTGACCATGTCACAAAAGACATGAAGATTTGGCAAGACGAAATCTTTGCGCCAGTGCTCTCGATTGCGCGTGTCCATTCACTGGACGAAGCGATTGAACTCGCGAATCAATCACGGTTTGCCAATGGTGCTTGTATTTTTACCGACAGCGCGAGTGCAATTCGTCAGTTCCGAGAGGAAATTGATGCAGGGATGCTCGGGGTGAATATCGGCGTTCCGGCACCCATGGCGTTCTTCCCGTTTTCCGGATGGAAGGACTCGTTTTATGGAGATTTGCATGCGAACGGCAGAGATGGTGTTGAGTTTTACACCAGAAGGAAAATGATGACCGGTAGAATGTGATTTTGAAAGGGGCGTTATCGAATGGAGAACAGCGTAGTCGGTAACCCATTGTCGAGGCTCGAACGGATTCCCGTTTGGCCTCATGGGTACCGCTTATTGATTGTACTTGGCTTAGGGTATTTTTTCTCATTTTTTGATATTACGAATATTTCGTATGGTATTCCGGTGATTACGAAGCAGTTTCACGTCTCTTCTAGCCTCGCTTCGACCGCTGTTTCAACCAGCCTTTTCGGCTACATCGTGGGTGCTATCCTCGTGAGTATCATCAGTGACTACTACGGACGGCGAGTGGCGTTACTGATGGGTATCGGCTTATACACGATTGGGTCGTTTGCCACGGCATTTAGCCCCAATGTAACCTGGTTAATTGTTTGGCGGTTTATCGTCGGTATGGGTATCGGCACGATGATTGCGCAGGTGTCGACCTATATGGGCGAGATCTCGCCTGCGATTTTGCGCGGCCGCTTTACAGGTTTGGCGAATGTGTTCGCCTTCGCTGGACTGGCCGCAGTTCCGTTTGCCGCGATGTGGGTTGTACCGCATTATTCGTGGGGCTGGCGAGCGTTGTTGTTCTTTGGCGGCCTCGGGGGACTCACGATGTTGTTTATGGCAAACGACTTAATTGAGTCGCCAAGATGGTTGATTATTCACGGCCACTACGAGAAAGCGGTTACATTGGTGGAGCGCATCGAACAGCGCGCGATGGCCAAGATGGGGACGACGACGCTCCCACCTGTCAAAGAGATTCCGTTGGAGGAAAAAGCGCAGGGATTCCCGTTGTGGTCATTATTTAAGCCGCCATATGTTTGGCGCATGATTATCTTGCTGCTCTATTGGTTTCTCTGGTATGTCGGCGATTATGCCTATCTCGGGATGGCGCCCACCGTACTCGTTCAATCCGGATTTGGGCTTGGAAATAGTATCGGATTTTCGGCGATTTCAGGAATTGGGTTCATTGTCGGCGCACTTTACGTGTTGTTTTTTGGCGACAGCATTGAGCGCAAATATTCGCTCATTGGTATGGGCATTATTGGCGCTGTAGCGGTCATCATCGCCGGGTTTGCACCATCACCCACGATGGTGATTGTAGCGGGTTTCCTGTTTACGATGACGATTGCCATGTTGTCGGCCATTGGTTACATCATCACAGCTGAGCATTTTCCGACGCGTGCACGTAGTTCTGGGCTCGCGATGTGTGATGGGATTGGTCACTTAGGCGGCGCCATCGCACCAGCTTTGACCTTAGGAGCCTTCGGCAGCTGGGGGATAACCGGGGCGTTTGGGTTAATGGGCGTGGCGACCCTAGCATCGCTCATCTTTATGAGTATGACGAGTCGCGCAACGCGTAAGAATCTGGAGGTCGTCAACGACGCCAATTTCATCGAAACATCGGATAGCATCCCGTTGAACTAATATATTCCACATATTTGTAAACATGGAGGTGTTACGAATAGGAGGGTCACTTATAATGTTGTGTAAGCGACTACATTCGATTTCTTATGCGTTGGTGTAGTCTTCTACATGCCGTAAAGGGGTGTTGTCGTGATGCATGCGATTCAAGATTCTGCCGATGTTCTCCAACTAATCTTGGACACGATGTACGAAGGCATCGTACTTGTCGACCAACATGGGCGAGTGCGGGAGATGAATCAGGCCTATCTCAAATTGCTCAATTTGGAGAAGGAAGCGGTGCTTGGTAAGCATGTGACAGACGTGATTGAAAACACCCGAATTCATCATGTATTGGAAACCGGGATACCCGAGCGTGGACACTTGCAACGCATTCAGGGCCACGATATGGTGGTTCATCGGATTCCAATTTGGCAAGACGGTAAAGTCATTGGTGCGGTGGGCGTTTTGATTTTTGAAAGCATGAGCGATTTGTACCGGATTATTGAACGAACGCAAGCGATGCTTCACAACGAGGGCGAGAAACATAGCGCATCGGCACCGCCAGAACATGTCGTCCTACAGAAGCGCGTGTATACAATTGACGAAACGATTGGTCAAACGCATGCCATCAAAGTGATCAAACAGATGGCCAAAAAGGCTGCAAAGACGCCTGTCACGGTGCTGATTACTGGTGAGAGTGGTACAGGTAAAGAGGTTCTCGCGCAGGGGATACATTACGAGAGTGCGTTTGCGAACGGACCGTTTGTGAGCGTGAATTGCGCCGCGATTCCTGAACCGCTGCTGGAAGCCGAGCTGTTTGGCTATGACGACGGCGCCTTTACCGGGGCCCGGAAAGGCGGTAAGCCTGGACAGATTGAGTTGGCGCATATGGGCACGTTGTTTTTGGATGAGATTGGCGATATGCCGCTTAACATGCAAGCGAAGTTATTGCGATTTTTAGAAGATAAGGAAATTCAGCGGGTTGGCGGTGTGACTAAGCGCCGTGTTCATACGCGCATCATTGCAGCGACAAATCGAGATTTGGAGGCGATGGTCAGGAGTGGGCAGTTCCGGGAGGATTTGTACTATCGTTTAAATATCATTCGGTTGCATTTACCGCCCCTGAGATCGCGTCGTGAAGACATCCCGCTTTTATTGGAGTTTTACTTAGAGCAAGTGTCAAAGCATTTGAATCAACCCGACGTATGCTTTGACTCGAACGTCGTTCAATTGCTCATGCAGTACGACTGGCCGGGCAATATTCGAGAGCTTGTGCATACAGTAGAGGTTTTGGTGAGCCTAGCGGACAGCCCGCGAATTACAAAACACGACTTTCCGCCTCATTTAACCAAATTTTTTGAGATGCAGCGTCACAGTGAAATGTCGCCTGTTCCTGTTCCAGCGAGCGGTGTTGGGTGGCCGCCAAGAACAAAGGAGCCGACCGTTTCGTCAGCAAAGAATGTTCGGGAGACCATGGCGAATCACGAGATGACGGTGATTCGTCAGGCCTTATTGGATGCACATGGGAATAAGTCGCTGGCGGCAAAAAAACTTGGGATTCACCGTTCTACGTTGTACGAAAAATTAAAGCGTTATGGTTTGCGATAGTGAGCTGAACAAGTTGGCAAGCGTAGTTGACTGGAGCGAGTGTTATGCGGACGCGGGCTGCTGGTTTGCACGAAATGGGAATTCCTGCGCCTTATCAGGAGAGTAGGCTGCTCGTGATTGAGATTGGTGGAGCTGGATTCACCACAGGTCGGTGACTACCGTCGTTTGTGCGTTTGTACCCAGTTGTGGATATTGTTTGCCGTGTCAGGAAGGCCGACCAGCGCGATGCGAGAATGAAGGAGGGGATGAAGATGCCGCAGGAAGAAGTGGCTATCGTCAGCGCGGTGCGTACGCCAATTGGTCGCTTTCAAGGAGCCCTATCAGGGGTGTCCGCGACGAAGCTAGGTGCCATCGTCATTGAGGAGGCCTTGCGGCGTGCCGGTATCGATAGAGGCGCAGTCGACGAAGTCATTATGGGCAACGTCCTGCAAGCCGGTTTAGGACAGAATCCAGCTCGTCAGGCGGCCATGGAAGCCGGGTTGCCAAAGGAAGTACCCGCGATGAGTATCAATCAGGTTTGTGGATCTGGATTAAAATCCATTCAACTCGCATGGCAGTCCATCGTCGCAGGTGAGAGCGACATCGTTGTCGCAGGCGGCATGGAGAACATGAGTCAGGCGCCGTATTTGTTGCAAGGTGCGCGCCAAGGATTTTCGATGGGCCATCAACAGGTGGTCGACAGTATGATTCGAGACGGCTTATGGTGCGCCTTGAATGACTACCACATGGGTGTGACTGCAGAGAACTTATGTGGCTTGTACAACCTGACGCGCGAGCAATTGGATGAATTTGCGTGGCAGAGTCAGCAGAAAGCCGCTTTAGCTATCCAGGCGGGGCGATTTCGCGATGAAATCGTAGCCGTTGAGATATTGGGAAAAAAGGGAAGTGTGACGCGTGTAGAAGTGGATGAGCATCCGCGCCCGGGCACGACAATGGAGGCACTCGCGCAGCTTCGCCCCGCGTTTCAGCAGGACGGCATGGTCACTGCAGGTAATTCGTCCGGCATCAACGACGCAGCGGCTGCTTGTGTGCTGATGACGCTGAACACGGCGGATAGGCTTGGTGTCACGCCCATGGCCGTGATTCGTGCCAATGCGGCGGCGGGAGTTGATCCGGCCGTGATGGGCATTGGCCCGGTCCCCGCCACAGAGAAGGCATTGGCGAAGGCGAACTTGCGGATTGAACAGATGGACTTGATTGAGGCCAACGAGGCATTTGCCGCACAGTCGCTTGCTTTTGTCAGTCACTTTTCGTTTCCTCGCGAGATTCTCAATGTCAATGGCGGAGCTATCGCGCTCGGTCACCCGATTGGCGCGAGCGGCACGCGCATTTTAGTCACATTGCTTTATGAGATGGCCCGCCGCAAAGCGAGGTACGGTCTTGCGACGCTTTGTATTGGCGGCGGGCAAGGCGTCGCGACTATCGTCGAACGAGTGTAGTGCCAATTCGCGCTTTGGGTGGCGAGATGGTTCTAGGTAGTGATTGGAGATGAATGGATAGATTGCGGTGAGGGGGGACGAATGTGAAACAGATTGCGACTTCGTTCGACGAAGCCATTCAGGGGATTGAAGATGGCATGACGATTATGGTCGGGGGCTTCGGACTGGTTGGCATTCCAGAAAACCTGATTCAGGCGCTGGCGCGCAAAGGAAGCAAACACCTGACGGTGATTTCGAATAACTGCGGCGTGGATGACTGGGGTCTCGGAATTCTTTTAAAAAATCATCAGATTGACAAAATCATCGCGTCGTATGTGGGAGAGAACAGGGAGTTTGAGCGCCAGGTGCTCGCGGGTGAAATCGAGGTGGAGCTTACGCCGCAGGGCACACTGGCTGAGAGAATTCGCGCCGGCGGTGCCGGAATTCCGGCATTTTATAGCCCGGCGGGCGTAGGTACACCGATTGCAGATGGAAAGGAAGTTCGGTCGTTTGCCGGCAAGGATTATTTGTTAGAAACGGCACTTGTGGCGGACGTCAGCCTCATTCGTGCCGCCGTCGGCGACACGATGGGCAATTTGCGGTATCACAAGACGGCCCGTAATTTTAACCCGATGATGGCCGCGGCAGCTCCGATGACTATCGCGGAAGTCGAGACCCTCGTTGAAGCCGGTGAGCTAGCGCCGGATGACATTCACACACCGGGTATTTACGTGCAAATGCTGATTGTCGGTCAGCAGGAAAAGCGAATCGAAAAGCGAACCATCGCCCGAATTTGATACGTTGCGAGACTTTCGGCGCGGAGGCTTCGTCCGTAAGGAGGTACGCATCGATGAAGATGCAGGACAAACAGTCTATTCGTTACCGCATAGCACGCCGGGCTGCAAAAGAGATTGAGAACGGATACTACGTGAATTTGGGCATCGGCATGCCCACATTAATCGCGAATTTTATTCCCGCTTCGAAAGAAGTGATGCTCCACTCGGAAAATGGACTGCTCGGTATTGGACCTTATCCGTCGGATGAACAGGTTGATCCCGATTTAATCAACGCAGGCAAGGAGACGGTCACTGCCGTGACAGGCGCGGCGTTCTTCGATAGTGCAGAGTCGTTTGCGATGATTCGCGGTGGCCATATTGATCTCGCAGTACTCGGTGCCATGGAAGTATCTCGCACGGGCGATCTCGCCAATTGGATGATTCCCGGGAAAATGGTGAAAGGCATGGGGGGCGCGATGGACCTTGTCCACGGTGCGAAACGAGTAGTCGTGGTGATGGAGCACTGTAACAAAGACCGACAGCCCAAAATCCTCAATCAGTGCACGTTACCGCTGACTGGGCGAGCAGTGGTCCATCGCATCATTACAGATATGGCTGTGATGGATGTCACGCCGGATGGCTTGAAGTTGGTCGAAGTGGCGGGGGGCTACACGCTCAGTGATGTAGCGCAGGCCACCGAACCTTCGCTTGTCGTTGCGGACGACGTAGTCTACGACGCATTTGTATAGGAGACGATGTGTGTGCAAAAGGAGAGCTGGGACTTTACCGGAAAAACTGCCATCGTCACAGGCGCTGCCAGCGGCATCGGCCGTGCCATCGCTGAGGGGTTTGCGGCGGCAGGTGCCCACGTCGTCATTTCGGATATTCGATTGGAGTCGGCAGAAGCCGTCGCCAACACGCTCTGTCAGTCAGGCTACAAGGCGGTAGCCTGTGCTGCTGATGCAGGCGATGAAGATGCGGTACAGCGCCTATTGTCATTGACGGTGGAGCGGTGCGGCGGGATCGACATCCTGGTCAACAACGCCGGCATGCAACACGTCGCGCGCATAGAGGATTTTCCGGTGGCCAAGTTCGAGCAGCTGATTCGGCTGATGCTTTTGGGGCCGTTTATTTCCACGAAATATGTGTTTCCACATATGAAGCGGCAGGGACACGGCCGCATTTTAAACGTGGCCTCGGTCAACGGCCTGATTGGCTTTGCTGGTAAAGCCGCCTATAATTCGGCGAAACATGGCGTGATAGGCTTAACTAAAGTGGCTGCACTTGAGGGTGCATCATACGGCATCACTGTCAATGCGCTGTGTCCTGGATATGTTGATACGCCCTTGGTGCGTAACCAATTAGCAGATTTGGCAAGCGCGCGTGGTGTTTCTGAGCAAAACGTGCTGGAAGAAGTGATCTATCCACTCGTTCCTCAGAAGCGATTGCTGTCGACCGAGGAAATTGCCGACTACGCCTTGTTTTTGGCTTCAGATATGGGGCGCGGCATTACTGGGCAAGCGGTTGTGATAGATGGGGGTTACTTGGCACAGTAAAAGCGCATGCGAGGGCATCATCGTCCGTTGATGATGCCCTCTGTCGCGCTTCCTATACATCGATGTGGTACACTGGTTTCGACTGGTTATGTGAATCGCGATACAATAATGAAGTCTCTTTTTTCTTAATCTTTAAACTTGGGAGTCATATAGCCCCCTGGAGGAATGATTTTGTCAACAAATCAGCAAGTATCTTCAGCATCGTTGAGTAAGCATGATTTGTCGCAGAGCATCACAGACCGCTTTGACGTATTGGTGTCGCAATCATCCATTCAGCAGGCGCTGTCGTTTATTGAAGCTGATAGTGAGAATACGCTACAGGAGCAAATTGATATCACAGCCATTCCAGCGCCTTCTTTTCAGGAGGATGAACGCGGGCGGGACTACAAGCGCAGACTGGAAGAACTCGGGCTTGTCGACGTGACGATAGACGAAGAGGGGAACGTGTTCGGTCGGCGACCAGGCGTCGGGGATGGGCCGGTACTCTTTGTGTCCTCCCATTTGGATACAGTGTTTCCTGCGGGTACTGACACGATTGCGCGGGAGCGGGACGGCAGGTATTATGCGCCAGGTATTTCCGACAATGGTCGCGGATTAGCTGGCGTGTTAGCGATTTTACGAGCACTCAACTACGCTGGGATTCAGACACAGGGTGACCTGATTTTCGGCGCGACGGTCGGAGAAGAGGGCGTCGGTGATCTGCGTGGGGCAAAGGCATTCTTCCGCGAGCACGCAAACATTGACGGTTTTATTTCGATTGAGCCGGGTGAACCGTCGCGTACCACTTATTTGGCGACGGGCAGTCGACGATACCGTGTGACCTATCAAGGCAAGGGCGGTCATAGCTATGGCGATTTTGGGATACCGAGTGCCATTCACGCACTTGGGCGCGCGATTGCGATGATTGCTGAGGTGAAGGTGCCGGCGAATCCAAAGACGACGTTCACGGTTGGCGAAATCAGCGGCGGAACATCGGTGAACACGATTGCGGCGACGGCCACGATGTTGGTGGACATGCGCTCGTCTTCACAGGAGGCGCTTGCCCGACTGGAGGAACAAGTTCTTCAGTTAATCGAGCGAGCGGCGGTATTGGAGAACGAATGCTGGGGCGCTCGGGATATCCAAGTGCACGTGGAACGCATTGGGGATAGGCCTGGCGGTGCCCAAGTGGCAGATGCGCCAATTGTTCAGGCGTCGTTGGCTGCCAGTCTGGCGTTGGGGGACGATGCAATTTTGGATGATGCGGCGAGCACGGATTCGAATGTCCCCATCAGCCTGGGGATTCCTGCAGTCACACTTGGTGGCGGCGGTATCAGCGGGGGCATGCACACCTTGGAGGAGTTCTTTGATCCGACGGACGCACACAAGGGCATCCAGAAGATCTTTTTGACGGTTGTGGGGCTTGTTGGGGTAGCTGACGTGGTGGATGCGATATTGCCGAAGCGCATGTAAGGCATTGGAGCAGGTTTCGGCCATATCGTCGCTGATGGGGTCATGAGCTAGAGCAGGCGGCATTGGATAACAACTGCCGCCTGACCTCATCGAATTTAAGCTTCTAGGCTTTCATGAACTGGATTAATCACTTCCAATGTACGCCCTTTTGTCCTCGGGCCGAAAAATGCAGTAACTAGCGCTAAGATGATCCACGTTGCAGCAATATAAACGAAAACACTTTTGTATCCGTAGTCGTTGAAGAAAAAGACTACAATCATCGGGCCGAATACATTCGCTAGGCGGCCTACTCCATAAACAAGGCCTGAACCTGAGTTTCGAATTTCTGTTGGATAGAGTTCAGGCGTGTAGGCGTACAAGAGGGGAGCAAACGTTTGAATAAACATCGCTACTAAGAATCCAAAAACCACAATCATCGTTGTATTGAAGGTCAATCCGTAAAGTAGGCCACACACCGAAATAAGAAATCCGAACATGACGACCAGCCACTTTCGGTCAATTCGATCCGACACTAAATATGCAATGAACGCTCCTGGGACTGCGCCAATTGACATAGCGGATGACCAAGCGAGTGAATGTACTAGTGAGAATCCGTGGGCCACAAGGAGTGTCGGAACCCACGACATAAATCCATAGAAGCCAAGGGTTTGTAATATCCAAAGTATCAATAAAACAATTGTCCGACCAATGTACCGTCTAGAGAACAGTGCCCCATAACTGCGCCCACTCACACTTGGCACGATTTCTTCCGTGGGTGTGGGTAGAGCACCCTTCTCTTTTGAAATTCCTTCTTCAATTGCGCACATAACTTGGTCAGCCTTGTCAAAACGGCCCTGGTTTTCATACCAACGGGGAGACTCCTTCATACGTATTGCAAGGATAGCGCAGATGAACCCTAGTGCTCCCCAAACATAGACCAAGCGCCAGGCCCAGGGGGTAACCGGAATTAAAAAGCGTGCCACATATGCGGTGACAGGAATTCCACAGAGACCCACTGTCATAATTAATCCTTGATAAGTTCCACGCTTTTTCGCAGGAAATACCTCGCTGATATAGGTAATACCCACAACAGTCATCGCAGCAAGCCCGAAACCGGTTACAAGGCGGGTGATGAAGAGTGTTGTCATATTTGTAGCGAAGGCATTTAAGAGAGAGAAAACAGAATAGACGAGTACGGTAGAAATCAAGCTTTTTTTTCGTCCAATTTTGTCGGATACATAGCCGATAATGGCCGCTCCTAGAAACATCCCTAGAAACGTTGCGGATGTAATCGTGCCGATTTCATCAATGCTTAGATTCCAATTTTTTTCGATAGCAGGTGCTGTATACGAAAGTGTATTGATATCACCAAGTTCAAAGAAGAAAGCGAATGCTAAAATCCAAATGACGTATCGGTGAAAGGATGCGATGGGAAGTCGTTCTAGTCGTGCGCCGACAGAAAATTTGCTATTCATGAATTATCCCCCTACAAAATAATGAAAGCGTATACATGTGGTGCTCGATTACTGAAGTACTTTTGCAAATGACGGAATCCAAGCTTGCCCGCTGATGAGTGGTCGTGCAGTTCTGACCAATGTTACCTTGGCCCGGCTAGGGTCTGACTCGCTGACTTCGGCTTCCATTTCCAGTACTCCGGCAGGGTGGCCAATTCTAAGTTGGCTGTTGGTTTGGCAATGAGGAGAGCATTTCTCAAAACTTATGGTGCCGGGAATCTTAGAGGCTACAGATAGTGCCATACCTCCTGTTACGGGATACGTAGGGTGTAAATTTCCCATCGTGATGGCTCGTGCCACAATATCGTAGTCGCTCTCATTCAACCACTCCAGTCCGGTTGTTCGGTATTTGCGCACGGATTGCACGAGGGCAATTTTGGGAATTGCATGGGTAGTCGCGCTCACTGCTTGGTTTGCATCGAAAATCCCTAGCATTCTACCCACTTGTTGTCTAACCGCCTCAATTGTTGGGAGAACATGGGATAATTCGCGTTCGGAAACTTCCGTACCTTTGAGCTGGAGCTCGTCTCCATCCATGAGTATGGTTAGATTTCCAATATCGATAACCGTTACTCGAAAGATACTGCCGTCAGGCAAGTGTATTTTGTCCTGTTTATTTCCCGTAGGGAATAATTTACCTGTAACGCCGCCACCAGCGTCGATAAAGTCCAAATAAACTGGAGAGCCGGTGCCAGGTACACCTGGAATCTTGGTATTACCATCTGGGACAAAGTGGTGATCTTGGACCATAAATCGAGATACGATGATGGCCTTTGTGTTGGTGTTGTAGATGCGGACACTGTTCCAACCATCTTTTGTCGTAGATACCATGCCCTGTTCAACTGCAAATGGACCAACAGCAGCTGAAACATTTCCGCAGTTTGGAATGTAGTCAATATACGGTTTATCGATACTTACTTGACCGAACGTATAGTCTACATCGGCATCCTTTCTCGTTGAAACTTCGATAATGCCAACCTTACTAGTTGTTGGGGTAGCTCCACCTAACCCGTTAATCTGTCTTTTGTCGGGACTACCGAACAGAGAAAGAATTAGTTGGTCTCTCGTTAAAGGATCTTTTGGTAAATCACGGTTTCGCAGGAGTAAGGCTTTACTGGTTCCCCCACGATAAATGGAACATGGAAGTGTAGACCAATCCACTTAGGAATCCTCCTTTTAGACAATATAAAAGCCCAGCATCCGTCGAAAATTCGACAAATGCTGGGCTTCACACGATTTTTCGTTAGAGGTTATCTACCGACTCACGCGAAACAGCAGTATCAATATGGACTTAATTGCGCGAACTGATTCCCGGATGCTGATTATGCTTAGCGGGGTTACCGATAAGCCTCAACACCACTGAAGTGATAATAATCTAAAAGTTGCGCATGTTCAACCCCTATTTGCAAATTTGCCTCGATAGGGATTGGAGTTTTCTTTTCGTACCTTTGGCGTGAGGTGAGATTCTGCCAAACGCTCTTCTTGTGCGTACTGAACGAGCGCTAAAAAGCGATATATGAAGTGCACAAATTTTGTGTATGGGGCCGTAAAGAACAGTGATGCAACACTGCTTAAATGTAAGGCCAAAATGATACCCATGGGTGCTGTGTCCCGACATATGAGTACAAGCATACCTGTAACCGCAATCGTGAGTAAGGAGATGGAAAAAGCGTTCCCAGAACGTTTTGCATTCTTATTCGAATTAGCATCGTTACTTCTGGATTTGATGTATATTAGGCCGGAGGTACCAATGATAATGCCAATTCCTCCGAGAGTTCCGAGAATCACCACCGGATGATAGAATGGGTATGGTGCTTGTATGTGAAATATATGCGCGTATACTGCCGCCAGCGTTGTCGAGGCAACGTCAAGTAAAAAGCCGTAGAAAACGGAATGATGGAGCCATTTTCGATGGCCAGAAAATGGTTCTTCAGTTTCTTCATCTCCCAGATAGCGAAGCCGTAAGGCGTAGGTTATAGCTTTTCGGATGTCTACGCCTTGTACACGTTCTGGCGTTGTTGACCGAATATCTCTCCAGAATCTAACAGCCCCAATCATCCAACCTCCGATAAACCAAATGCCTAATGCGCCAAATGTAACTTCGAGAAACGCTTCTGACAAAACTCGATAAAACGAGCCTTTTCCCGCGTGCTGTTCAAGTAACGTAGGTAGGCCGTTTGTCCCCGCAACGATTGCAACTATGAGGAGGAACGCCACTATTGCGATAATCCAGAAGCCGCCTTTGTTTCCGATTGCTTTCGCTAGGCCACTGGGCCAAGAATACTTTTTGTACAGTTCTTCTCGAAGACCACTGAATAATTTAGGTGGATGAATGCCGAATTCATGAGGTGTCGTGAATGGGCAAGCAAAGACGCATTCCTTGCAATCATGACAGAGGTTGGCGAGATAGGCCATATCGTTTTCAGTAAACGTTCGACGCCATTCGATAGCCCGCCATACAGCGCAGTAGCCTTCACAATAACGGCATGCATTGCATACTTGCATTTGTCTTTTTCCGTCGGTTATCAATTCATTTAATGACATTGGCTGCTTCCTCCCCGGCGATTCTTCCAAGTACGGCCCCCATTGTGAGACCAAATCCCGCTAAGTAGCCGCGACGAAGGACGTTTCCGGCTACCATTTCTCCTGCAGCAAACATGTTGTCTACTTGACGGTTATTGAATTGAATATTTGCTTTATTATTGATACGAACCCCTAGATAGGTGAATGTGATGCCCGCTCGTAGGGGATACGCATAGTAAGGTGCTTCATCGATTTGAACTGCCCAATGGCTTTTAGGGGGGGTGATTCCTTCAGTATAACAATCGTCCAACGTACTTGGATCAAACGTTCCCTGATGTACCGAATGGTTGAACGCCTGTACAGTACTTTGGAGTTGCGACGACGGTAAACCAAGCCTGTCGGCGAGTTCATCCAGGGAATCAGCGACAATTGGATCAAAAACCGATGGCATAAACTTACTTAACGCCTTACTATCGATGATGGAATATGCAACTTGGCCTGGCTGTCTGGCAATAAGTCCACCCCAGATGGCGTAACGTTTTGGCCAAAAGTCCTCACCCTCGTCGTAAAAACGCTTACCCTCTCGATTGACTACAATGCCAAAAGGCACACTATCCAGGCGAGTAACGATTCCTCCGTCAAACTTTGGGGCTCGGCCGTCTACCGCCACTGCATGAAACGCGTCCGGTTCGCCAATCGGTTCAGCACCATATTTTAGAAGGATTTGAATCATGTTTCCTTGGTTGTAGGGAGTTCCACGAATGACGAAGTTGTCTGCGGCATCTCCCCAGTATTTTTTTAACCAGGCTATGTTTGCTTCAAATCCACCCGAGGCTAATACAACCGCTTTTGCGTGAACAATGATTTGTTTGTTTCCCTTACGCACTTGAGCAGCTGTAAATTGATTGCCTTCGATTACCAGGTCTTCAACCAGGGATTCATACCAAATATTAATTTTCCTGGCCGATGCTGTGCGGTAGTACGCATTCATCATCGCACGTCCCCCACCGAGCATGAACATGTTAGTCCGTGCTAAATGAAGTGTGCCGGACAGGGGAGGCTGCCAGCGAATTCCTTGATTGCTAAGCCATTTGGGTAACTCTGCTGACTTTGTAATAATCAGATGAGCGAGTGATTCATCAATTTCCCCACCAGCGACACGTCGTAAATCTTCCATGAACTCGTCTTCTGTGTATGCACCCATCATGTAGTCATTTTCATACGCATGCATAATTCTAAAATCGCGTGTGTGGCGACTGTTACCCCCACGATAAAATTGAGGAGCACGTTCGATGATAAGTACTTTTGCCCCCGACTCTTGCGCTTGTAGGGCGGCCGCCAAAGCGGCATTTCCACCTCCTATAACAAGGATGTCGTAATGATGCGTATCATTTTCAGCCATATCCATCCTCCGAGTTTTACACGTTTGCGTGGAATAAAAATAAATGCACCAGCAGCCGAAAGGCTGACTGGTGCATTTTTGATTCCTTGCTCAAGGATGAGTTGAGCAACTCAAAATATGGCAGTCATCAAGGTGGTGTATTTATTCTATATGCATTCTACATTTTTCTTTCGTGCCGAACAAGATAAAAACAGTACTTTGTGTATCTTGAATGATGGATTTCGAGAAAGTAAAGAGACCATTCGTGTTCATGTTGCTGATAGTCGCTCGTATTCCGCTTCAAGGTCTTTGATAGCGGCAATGAGTGCAGCTTTTGTTGCACCGTGGTAATGTAGCTTGATTTCATCAATCATTGCGTCCACTCCGTCACGCAGTGAGTGTCCTTTCAGCAATTCGCATACGAAATTTCTTCCAAGATGTGTAGCTAATGTGCATTCCACAGAAAGAATTACAGCATGCTGCATTTCAATCTCAACGACTAGGGCAAGTGTATCGTAAGCTGTTTTTGCGGCAGATCCCGATGGGAGTCTTCCATGACCTGCAATAAAGGCTCTGCGGACAGGACTCATAATTCTCTCCTAAGATAGGGATTTAAAGCTAATGATAACCTATCATGGATATGGAGGTTTGCCAATGATTTTAGGGGGATAACGTTATTTGGAGGTGAACAGCCCTACCCGACAGCGATTCCATTTACTACTCCGCCATGCTTGGTGTCGGCGAGTTGATTCAAAGTGGAACTATGACCAATGTCGATATGGAGAACCATCGAGGACAGGCGCTTGACACGGTCGATAAGGACATTGTGCTGTGGGAAGCGAATGCCACCATTGTGCTCCGGTTTTATTGGCGGTTGGATATTTCGTTTCAAGTATTTGCCTAATTCCGTTATAATGTCGATAGGAAGCGCTTTATGCCATCTGCACAATTGGCGTTGAACCTATCCACAAAATGTAAGCCTATACTTTATGGCTCCTTGTGTTAAATTTAATTAAAGTTAGGCGTTATGAAGACTAAAGAGACTAGGAGTGATAGATTGAACATCGTTGTGGTTGGCAGTATGAATATGGATGTTGTGAACCGCGTGAGTCACCATCCGCGCCCAGGTGAGACGATTAAGGGAAAAGGGACGAGTTATATCCCTGGCGGAAAAGGCGCGAATCAGGCAGTCGCCGCAGCACGGGCGGGCGCTTCCGTTCAAATGGTGGGCGCTGTTGGTACGGATGGGTTTGGAAAAGAACTGATTGCGTCGATTGCGCGTGATGGAATTGATACCTCGAAGATCCTTCAGAAGGAAGGCACCTCGGGATTGGCATTCATTACGGTGAATGACGAGGGAGAGAACAATATTATTTTGTCGGAAGGCGCGAATGGTAAGGTAACGCCTGATGATGTCCGAACTGCACTGGAGAATGCGAACTTTGACGCCCTGCTGGTTCAAAATGAGATTTTGCTTGAGTCCAGCTATGAGGCCATTCGGGTCGCGCACGAAAAATCTGCGAAGGTGTTCTATAATCCAGCACCAGCGCATGCCGTACCGAAGGATATTCTTCAACTGGTTGACATCCTTGTGGTCAATGAGACCGAAGCGAGTGTGGTATTGGGTAAACCGCTGAATACACATACGGATTATACGGATGCCGCCAAGGAATTGGTAACGCTTGGAGCAAAAGCTGTGATTCTGACACTCGGTTCAAGTGGTTCTTTGTACGCAGATCACGCATTGACGGTTCATGTACCGGCGTTTCGGGTGCAAGCAGTTGATACGACCGCTGCTGGAGATACGTTTATAGGCGCTTTTGCGAGCGTTTTTTTTGGCGAGAATCCCATGGAGTCCCTGCGGTTCGCTTCTGCTGCTTCTGCAATTGCCGTAACAAGATCCGGCGCACAGACATCTATTCCAGAGCACGGCGAGATTGTAGAGTTTTTGCAGTCGTCTGTGGAAACGTTACCTCATTTTGAAAGATGGGAATCTAGTCATGTCGACCACGATTAAAGAAGTCGCGAAACTCGCGGGTGTCTCGGTTTCTACTGTGTCCCGGGTCATCAATAACAGTGGCTATGTGGGGGAAAAAACGCGGAAGAAAATTGTCGATGCCATGAGTCAACTGAACTTTGAACCGAGCTCGATTGCGCGTGGCTTGGTGAGCGGGAAGACGTCGACCATCGGCTTGCTGCTTCCGGATGTGGCCAATCCATTTTTTGCTGAGGTGGCACGCGGCACGGAGGAAGCGGCGATTGAGAGCGGATTTACGGTGATTTTATGCAATTCGAACTGGGATCTCGAGCGTGAAAAAATGTATCTCAACGTCCTCAAAGGAAGAGGTGTGGAGGGAGTCATTATCATTGGCAACCGGAGCCCAGAGCGCGATTTGATTCGCATGCTTTCGCCAGTACCGTGTGTGTTTGTTGATCGTAAGGTGACAAGTGATGAAAGTTATATCTATGTCGATCACGAAAAAGGCGCCAGAATCGCCACAGAGAAACTGATTTCGATTGGCTGCAAACGCATCGCGCACGTAACTGGTCCGAGAAAATCGACCTCCGCTAGAGCACGCTTGAGTGGCTATTTAAAAACGATGAAGAAACATGATTTGGAGACTATTGTACTGCAGGGGAACTTCCGATTTTCTGGCGGCTATGAAGCTGCGAAGAAGGCATTTACAAGCGATTGCCCGCCGGATGGCATCTTCGCGGGAAACGATATGATGGCCATTGGCGTGATTCAGGCCGCGAATGAACTTGGCATTCAAGTACCCGACGACGTGTCGATTGTGGGGTATGACGATATTGATATGGCAAAATGTACCTCGCCTTCGTTGACGACGATTCGTCAGCCGGCAAATGAAATGGGACGTGCTGCGTTTTCGCTGTTTAAGAACCGCGTATCGGAAATGAAAATAGAATTTGATGCCAAGCTAGTGGAGAGAAAATCGACCAAATAGAAATTCCATATTGTTTTTTTGTATGCTGTTGTGGTAACGTTTCCACATGGGTTATGATATTGACACTGAGGTGACAACATGAAGAAACAGGGCGTCTTGAACAGTGAGTTGTCAAAGATCATTGCCGAGCTTGGACATGGGCAATCCTTGGTCATCTCGGACTACGGGCTGCCTGTACCGAAAGGGGTTCGCATGGTCGATTTGGCCATCCGCGAAAACGTCCCGTCTTTTATAGATGTACTCACCGTTATTTTGAGTGAGTTAGCAGTGGAGAAGGCCGTAATCGCAGATGAGCTAAGGCAGTCCGGCCATGAAATCTACGACACCATTGTTGAAAAGGTTGGACATGCAATAGCGCTGGTGTCTCATGAAGAGCTGAAAAAAATTACCGAAAGTGTAAGCGTTATCGTGCGAACCGGTGAATGGACGCCTTACGCAAACATCGTTTTATACGCAGGAGTCGTATTCTAAGGAGGTGTTTCGTGTGGGGAAGCTGATGATGCGCGGCATTAGTAAATCGTTTTCAGGTGTACGCGTCCTGGAAGAGGTTGAACTGATTGTTGAAGGCGGAAAAGTAGTCGCGTTGCTCGGTGAAAATGGCGCCGGCAAGTCGACGTTGATGAAAATTTTGACGGGTGAATATCAGGCGGATGCCGGTGAAATTGTCATTGATGACCAGGTGGTCGACATTAAGAATGTCGACGACGCCAAAAAACATCAGATTGGGATGATACACCAGGAGCTTAACCTGTTTCCGAATCTATCGATAGCAGAAAATTTTTTGATTGGTAACGAAGCGGAATATCAGCAGTCGGGCTTTATCCGCAGCAGCAAACTGAACGACAAGGTCAAAAGTATTTTGCAGCAAGTCAATTTGCAACGCCATCCTAGCGAGTTGGTAAAAAATCTAGGGATCGGCGAGCAACAATTGGTGGAGATTGGGAAGGCTTTGTTACAAGATGTCAAATATCTGGTGATGGACGAGCCTACCGCTGCATTGACCGAAAGCGAAACGGAACGATTGTTTCAAATTATAGAGTCGCTTAAGAAAAATGGTGTCGGTATTGTCTACATTTCTCACCGGATGGAAGAGTTGTATCGAATTGCCGACAAGGTTTCGGTTTTAAGAGATGGCCGGTTCATTGCTACCCGGGATATGAAGACTGCGGATGAAAATGAATTGGTATCGATGATGGTCGGCCGCACGGTCGATGACAGGTATCCGAAGACCCCATCCAATCCCGGACAAGTCTTGCTGAAGGCGGTCGATGTCAAGACGCCGAAGGTCAAGCGAGCCACGTTGGAAGTGAGGGCCGGTGAGATTGTTGGACTTGGCGGTTTGATGGGCGCTGGGCGCACTGAACTTGTAAGCGCATTTGCGGGCGTTGATCGAATTGTTGAAGGCGAGTTTGAGTTCAATGGCAAGCGAACTCGCTTCAAGACGCCGAAGCAAGCTATTGACAGCGGTTTAGCTTTTGTCACGGAAGATAGAAAATCGCAAGGGCTGATTTTACCGTTTAGCGTGCGTGAAAACATGGCACTTCCGACGCTAGGGCTGAGAAGCCGATTTGGGTTCATCCAATCTCGACAGGAGCGGGATTTCACTTCAGAAGTCGTGAATAAGATGCGCATCAAGGTCGCGTCGATAGACCAGCCTGCTGGAAGCTTGAGCGGTGGGAATCAACAAAAGATTGTCATCGGCAAGTGGATGGCGCAAGACCCGGTGTTGCTGATTCTCGATGAGCCAACACGTGGGATTGACGTGGGGGCAAAACAGGAAATTTACGAGCTAATGAATGCGTTTAAGTCGCAAGGGCGTGGCATTTTGATGATATCGTCCGATTTACCAGAACTCATGGGAATCTGTGACCGGATTTACGTCATGCACGAGGGAGAAGTCATGGGTGAAATCAAGGGCGAGGAAATGAACAATGAGAACTTTATGAAGTTGGCGACCGGGAGGAAACTATCGTGAACGTGATCAAAAAATACCGGCTTGGACCGCTCATTGGACTTGTACTTATCTTTATTGTGATGTCGATTTTGTCCAATCAGTTTCTGACGTTTTCCAACTTGCGAAACGTCGCTTTGCAGACCACGGTCAATGCATTGTTAGGTGTCGGCATGACATTTGTCATTCTCACGTCGGGAATTGATTTGTCGGTTGGCTCCACATTGGCCTTGAGTGCCGTCATTTCATCTGGCTTGATGGTCGCGCACGTCAACGTATTTCTGGCTTGTATTGTTGGTATCGTCGTCGGTGCTGCAGGCGGTGCACTCAATGGACTCTTGGTATCTTATGGACGCCTGGCACCATTTATTGTGACACTTGGCACCCAGCAGTTGTTTAGAGGTTTGACAGAAGTGTATACCCACGGGATGCCTATCTTTAACTTGCCGAACTCTTTCTCAAATCTAGGGACTGGGCTCATAGCTGGCATTCCAATTCCCGTAGTGATTGCCGCCGTCGTCTTCATTGTTGGCTGGATTGTGCTGAAAAAGACGGTCGTAGGTCGCAAGATTTACGCGCTTGGCGGGAATGAGAAGGTTGCACAGCTCGCTGGTGTTAAGGTAAATCGCTATCTCGTTTGGGTCTACGTGGTAGCCGGTGTACTGGCCGCGTTCGCAGGGTTGATTTTGACGTCGCGGTTAGGCACAGCAGAACCAACTGCCGGAACAGGGTATGAACTCGATGCCATCACCGCAGTTGTTCTTGGTGGCACAAGTCTGGTTGGTGGTGAAGGCAGTATCATCGGTACCCTGGTGGGTGCACTTATTTTGGGGGTGATCGACAACGGATTAAACCTTTTAAATGTCAATTCATTTTGGCAAGACGCTGTGAAAGGCTTGATCATTTTGGTCGCAATCCTGCTTGACCGCAAAAAGAACTAACAAATCATAGGGGGAATTACTCATGAAAACTTGGAAAATCGCAGCATTGAGCACATTGGCAGTAGGCGTTCTCGTAAGCGGATGTGGCACGACTGGTTCCACGTCGTCGAGCAACACAGCCTCAAACACGAGTAGCACAAGTGGAAACGCTACCACATCTTCGTCGGCATCTGGAAAGACGATTGGCTTTGCCGTTTCGACCCTGAACAATCCATTCTTCGTGGCGATGCAGAATGGCGTACAGTCAGAGGCGAAAAAGGATGGTTTGAAGGTAACCGTTGAAAACGGGAATAATGACGCTGCGACGCAGTTGAATCAGGTACAGGATTTGATTCAGCAACACGTGAGCGCAATCCTGTTAAATCCGGTCGACAGCAACAGCTTGTCCTCCGCCGTGAAGTTGGCGAATCAGGCAAATATTCCGGTCATCACGCTTGATAGAAGTGTCAACTTTGGGAAAGTGGCTACGTTTATCGCGTCCGATAGTGTAGAAGCTGGTAAGGAAGCAGCTGACCAATTGATTAAAGCACTTGGCGGAAAGGGACAGGTTGTTGAGCTTCAAGGAACGATTGGAGCCTCCTCTGAAATCGACCGTGAGAAAGGCTTTGACCAAGAGATTGCCACTGCGCCTGGCATCAAAGTGGTTGCGAAGCAAACGGCGAACTTTGATAGAAATACGGCGTTGAACGTCATGCAGAATATCTTACAAGCACATCCTGACATCAACGGAGTGTTCGCACAAAACGACGAAATGGCACTGGGCGCGTTGAAAGCGATTCAGCAATCCGGAAAAAAAGGAATCGACATCGTTGGAATCGATGGTGAGCAAGAGGCTATCACTGACGTGAACAACGGCTTGATATATGCAGATATCGCACAACAGCCGACACAAGAAGGTATCCTTGGCGTCGATAATGCCGTTAAGCTCATCAACGGTCAGAGCGTGCCGAAGACGGTCAGTTCTCCATTGCAACTCGTCACCAAGGGTTCCAGTTTTAAAGGATTCTAAGGCGGCATCGTAAGCAGTAGAAAAGATTGCTGTATGCGTGGTGTCGTTACGAAGGAAAAGGGGCAAGTTGACTATTGGTCAGCTTGCCCCTTTTTAGTAGTCGCATTCGGTATTTCCTGAGGAATTTGATTCCACAGATGTTTCTTACTCCATTCTCTTGTACAATAAATATCGTCAGAATAATCCTTGTTTTGCGGGGGATACGCGCGTGATAGGCCAGGGTGCGAAGCGAAGGCGGATGGTGGTCAAGGTCGGATCAAGTTCGATTACCGATGGTCGTGGGCGGTTATCGATTGAGAAGATGCAACGGTTGGTGAATCAGTTGATTTTGCTTCGGCAAAGTCGGGATTGCCAGGTGATATTGGTATCATCAGGCGCAATCGCGGCGGGCTTGGGGCGTCTCGGGTGGGATAGGGCGACGATTACGCTACCGGAGAAGCAAGCTGCTGCGGCTGTTGGACAGACCTTACTAATGGAGACTTATGGCCAACTGTTTGGAGACCGGGGCATTGTGACAGGACAGGTATTGCTAACACGGCTTGATATTGAAGATAGAAAGCGATTTGTTCATATCCGCAACACCGTGTTGACACTCTTGCACGGCGAAATTGTGCCGGTGGTCAACGAGAACGATACGGTGGCGGTGGACGAAATTCGGTTTGGGGACAATGATACGTTGGCCGCCTTGACGGCACTCGTCTCGGAGGCCGATTGCCTAGTGCTGCTGACGGATATCGACGGGTTATATACAGGTGACCCGAAGGCGGACGCGAACGTCACGCGCCTTGCGGAAATATGGGAAATTACAGGAGAGATTGAAGCGCTGGCCGGTGGCGCAGGGAGTGCTGTGGGCACGGGCGGGATGCGTACGAAGATTTCTGCGGCCAAGACAGCTGTTCAATCGGGGATTGATGTGGTGATTGCGTCGAGTGAAGAGCCGGATGTACTTTTGCGAATTGCCGACGGGCAACCGACGGGGACGCTGTTTCATGCGCGCCCGGCGCCACTAGCCCATCGCAAGTCGTGGCTCGTGCATGGACCGCACGCGAGTGGCGTGTTGCAAATGGACGACGGTGCGGTCATGGCGCTGGTCGCAGGAACCGGAAGCCTGTTGCTGCCAGGCATTGTGCGGGTTGAGGGGGATTTTCACGAGGGGAGCCCGGTCGCCTTGGCGGATGTGACCGGACGCGTGATTGGTAAGGGTATTACAAACTTTTCCGCACGCGATCTCGACATGCTGATGGACCGACGAAAACGTGGCGAACGACTGGAGAATCTGACGGAAGTCGTGCATCGCAACAACTTAGTTGTCATGGAGGGGGCGCATGTGCATGGCGGGGCGTGAAGTGGAACAAAAGGCGGAGGATGTTTTGGCGCAAGTGGACTTAGAAACTTACGTTCAGCAGCGACTTCGGCGGGCTAAAATAGCCAGTCGGTCGTTGGCGCCACTTTCCACGGACGTCAAGAACAGGGCGCTCGCACAAATGGCGCAGGCGCTCTGGGACGCGCGAGAAGCCATCCTTACAGCCAATCGCGCGGATGTCGTTGCCGCACAGCGCGCCGGGCAGCCCGCTGCACGCATCGATAGATTGTTGCTGACAGAGGACAGAATTCGTCAGATGATGGCGGGGCTGCGGCAGGTGGCCGAATTGGCTGACCCGGTCGGAGATAGGCTCGAGGTCATTGAACACGCAAATGGCCTGCGCATCGAGAAGGTTCGGGTACCGCTGGGCGTTGTCGCTATGATTTATGAATCGAGGCCAAATGTCACGGTAGATGCCGCGGCACTGTGTCTGAAGACGGGCAATGCCGCGGTGTTGCGCGGTGGACGAGAGGCGAAGTCGTCGAATGTCGCGATAGTGCGGGCGCTTCACCAAGGGCTCTCAGAATGCGGGATACCGAACGATGCGATTCAGTTGATTGAACGTGTGGAACGGGATTCCGTCGATTGGATTATCCAAGCGGTGGGCCTCGTCGACTTGGTGATTCCTCGCGGGGGTGCAGGGTTGATTGATCGCGTTGTCCGCAACGCCCGGGTTCCAGTCATTGAAACTGGAGTTGGCAACTGCCACGTGTATGTCGATGCGTCCGCTGATTTGGCAAAAGCGCGCGCAATTATCACGAATGCGAAGACGCATCGTCCATCGGTATGCAACGCAGCAGAAACCCTGCTCGTGCACCAAGCGGTGGCGGACGCCTGGTTGCCGGAAATTGTGCCGGCGCTGATGGATATTGGTGTCGAGATTCGCGGCTGCGCGCGGACGTGCGGCATTTTGTCCGCTGCTGGCGTCGAACGTATCCGGATGGCAGACGAAGTGGATTGGGCTACAGAGTATCTGGATTTAATCCTCGCGGTTAGAGTCGTTGATGATCTTGAAGACGCGATAGATCACATATGCCGCTATGGAACGCTTCACTCCGAAGTGATTGTCACCGAGGACGCGGTTGCGGCTGAGAATTTCTTGTCAAGCGTGGACGCGGCAGTCGTTTATCACAATGTGTCTTCGCGCTTTACAGACGGCTTTGAGTTTGGTTTTGGCGCGGAGATTGGTATTTCGACGCAAAAGTTACACGCCCGTGGGCCGATGGGGCTGCGGGAGATGACGAGTTACAAGTATATTGTACGAGGTGACGGGCAGGTGCGGGGATAAGATGCTCCCCTCACTTGCTGATCTACTTCCGATATTGCGAATCATTTCTGGTCCTCGTAAGATGCCCATGCTGTATCTGCGATAGGATATCCCCACTAGGATGGCACGAATGAAAGGGCTTCCATTTGATGACGGTGTGCAGGCACATTTGAAACGGTTGGGGGCTCATAGTGCTCATCACTATGACGCGCAATAGGCGGATGGAGGTTTTTTGTGGTGGATCGCCGTCGTTTAATCATCGTTACGATTCTCTGTGGGCGTCGTGCTTCTGTTTATCGGCGGCATCTTATCTGATAAGTTTACGGGGAAGACCGTTCTTATCTGGGGATTATCTATTTTCTCACTTGCGACGGGAGCCACGGGGATAGCCACAGGCTTTGTTACGATGTTGGTATATCGGATTGTAACGGGATTGGGTGAAGGGCTTTTTTGGCCCGCCGCGTCGCAGGAAATCACATTGGTATCAACTGACGAACAGCGAACGACGGTGATGTCCATCTATTGGGCTGGATATCCGATTGGTGGTTTTTTTGGTACTTGGCTGGGCGCTATGGTGGGGGCGCACTACGGGTGGCGCCCTGTTTTTCTTGTCGCATTCTTATTGGGGGTCATTGTCGCCGTATTGTACGGAGTTCTTGTCCGCAACAAACGCGGCGACGCCGCATCCGTCAAGGTGCAACTCAGAGAAAAGGTTGCGCTTCGAGAAATCTTTCGGCAACCAGTGGTCGTCGTCCTCGGGATTTTCTATCTCTTACTAATGTCTGGTTGGTGGATAGTGCTGCTTTGGGCCCCGACGTTTATGGAGACGCAAAAGCATATGAGCCTGACGACCGGGGGTACCATTGCGAGTTTGATGGGGCTGTCTGGAGCGCTCGGCGGGGTACTCATCGGTCGCTATTGTGACCGTGGGACCATTGCTCGTCGAAAAGTGGTTCTAGTTTGGATTACGATTCTTACCGCCGTGATGATGGCGCTCATGGTGGTGGGCATTCCCACCTGGCTTCTCGTGGTTGTCGTTTTGCTCTTGGGGTTTTTCGGGTACCCAATTACCCCGGTCGTGCTTGCCATTACATCACAAGCGGTAGCAAAACGTGTGGCCGGATCAGCTATTGGATTCGTGATGAACGTGGGGATGCTCGCAGGGGCGATTACACCCGCAATTGCCGGGTTTTTGCAGGAAAATTTACCAATATCCACAGTCTGGGTTTTAGCAGCCTTGTTACAATTGATAAGTTGTCTGGCTCTATGCTTCACGGGAAAGTTACAGCAGGCGTCGCATGAACCTCAAACCTTTGGATGATACGGATGAACGAGGGTGAGCCAATTCTTGAGCTTTCGGAAAGTTTCACTAGCGAACAACGGCATCTGTTTATACGAGAGCAAACACCTTCCGGGTGCGGTGGTTACACCACACTATCACGACATCTACCAGATTCTCTATATCCTCAATGGGGATGGTACGATTACGCTTCAAGGGCATGCGTACGATGTCAGTAGTGACCAAATGGTACTCATAGCTCCCCATTCTTTGCATGCGGTGTACGCTAGGACGCGGATGACTGTACTGGTACTCGCGTTCGGTGATTTTCTGGAGCAATTGAGTGGCTCTGAGGCATTGTTTGCGCACGCCTTTGGTACATCGAAATACCACATGGTGGATTCGATGTCGGCGACAGAGCTACGCGATTCGTTTCGAAAAATCCTCTATGAGCAGAGTCGAAATGACGACTTTTCCGATCTCGCCATCCGCGGCCACCTCCTGCAAGTTTTGTTGATTTTGGCGCGTAGTTGGGAATCACAAAGATTTCGTGACTCGAATGAACATCGGGCAGAGTTGCTGCGCGATTATATTGAGGCGCACTATTTTCATCACTTGTCGGCAGAAAATCTGGCTGCTCGGTTAAAGATTACGCCGCGCCACATGAACGCAATCTTCACAGAACGATTTCATCTTACCCCAATCCAATACCTGACTGATGTGCGTGTGAAGCATGCGAAGGAATTGTTGATTGGCACGGATAAAGACATTATTTCGATTTGTTTTGAAGTCGGATTTGAGACCATCAGCACGTTTTACAGGGCCTTTAAGAAAAAAGTGGGTATGTCGCCCCAGCAGTTTCGCAAGTCGCAGTCGTAGTCGCAAAACTGCTGATATTTCTCGGAGAGATGTAGTGATTTCCGATTTTGCAAACCATTTCTGTCGCTCATAAGACCTGCATACGTCCCGCGTGATACTGTATTTTTGTCATTACAAATCGATGGATCACGGACGGTGAGCCAGGTCTTGGAGGCGCTTTCGATGCGGAAAATTGGAATTATTATGAACGGTGTAACGGGAAGAATGGGCACGTATCAGCATTTGGAACGGTCGATTGTCGCGATTCGCAAGCAGGGCGGGCTGCGACTGCCTGGTGGTGAGGTGTTGATGCCGGATCCGATTCTGGTTGGCAGAAATGAGCACAAATTGCGTGCGTTGGCACAAAAATACGGAATTGATCGGTGGAGTACAGATCTTGACGCGTGTTTGGCAAATCCGGAAGACGAAATTTACTTTGATGCGCAGACGACGTTGCGTCGGGCTGACGGCGTGCGCGCAGCTGTCGCGGCGGGGAAACATATTTATTGTGAGAAGCCGACAGGCGTAAATCTGGCAGAGGCGGTGGAACTCGCTCGCTTGGCCCAAGCGAAGGGCGTTAAACACGGTGTGGTACAAGATAAACTGTTTCTACCTGGTCTGTTAAAACTACAACAGCTCGTTGAGACCGGATTTTTTGGGCGGACTTTAGCCGTGCGAGGAGAGTTTGGCTATTGGGTGTTCGAAGGGGATTATGAACCAGCGCAGCGCCCATCTTGGAATTATCGCAAGGAGGATGGCGGTGGCATCATCGTCGATATGCTGTGTCACTGGCGATACGTTCTCAGTAATATTTTCGGAGATGTGAAAGCGCTATCCTGCTATGGAGCTACCCATATTCCACAGCGTTTTGACGAGTCACAGCATGCTTACGACGCGACGTCGGACGATGCCGCGTATACCACGTTTCAACTGGACAACGGTATAGTGGCCCACATTAACTCGTCGTGGTGCGTTCGGGTAGACCGGGACGAACTGTTCCAATTGCAAGTCGATGGTACGGAAGGAAGTGCAGTTGCGGGTCTTCGCAATTGTAAGGTCCAACATCGAGCGAACACCCCCAAGGCGGTTTGGAATCCAGATGTTCCTGACCCAAACTGCTATCGAGAACAGTGGATGGATGTACCCACCCGGCATGAACCGGACAACGCATTTAAAGTGCAGTGGGAGATGTTCCTACGGCACGTCGTCTTGGATGCACCGTTTAAGTTTGACCTACTCGAAGGTGCCAAGGGCGTCCAACTTGCGGAACTTGGGCTCCAATCGTGGGCAGAACGGCGTTGGGTTGACGTTCCGGCGCTATCCATCGATTAAGGGGGACGACATCATGTCAAGCATTCGGTTACCGCGTCGAAACGGTAGCATTCAACTTTACGAGACCACTGGAACCCCTCTTGCAATCGAGTCTTGTTCACCGCCAGTCACTCGAATTGCGTACGCGGCTGCACACGTGGTGGCGAGTCCACTCGCAGATGTGGATCCCGCCTCGACCACCGTTGTCGATTGGGAGACGACGCTCGCCTTTCGCCGGCACTTGTGGTCACTTGGGCTATTTGTTGCGGAGGCGATGGATACGGCTCAACGCGGTATGGGTCTTGATTGGGAGACGACGAAGGAATTGATTCGCCGTTCGGTCGCGGATGCGCGGGCGTGTGGTGGCGGGATAGCCTGCGGAGCAGGGACAGATCATTTGCAAATCACCCCGGGTACGACGCTCACAGATGTCGTGCGAGCGTACGAGGAACAGTGCGAGTTTATCGAAAGCACTGGGGGAAGGGTCATTGTGATGGCCAGCCGCGCTCTTGCGGCAATTGCCCGTACGCCCGACGACTATGCGAACGTATATGACGAGCTTCTCTCAGGTGTTTCGCAGCCAGTGATTTTGCATTGGTTAGGTGACATGTTTGATCCGGCCCTCACCGGTTACTGGGGCCATCCAGACGTCAGTGCCGCCATGGATGTGTGCCTTGACGTCATCCGCAGGCACGCTCGTAAGGTGGAAGGTATCAAAATTTCCCTGCTTGATGCTGAACTAGAAGTTCAAATGCGGTCGAAGCTGCCAGTAGGCGTGAAGATGTACACGGGAGACGATTTTCATTATCCAGACCTAATCTTGGGAAGGGACCAAACATATAGTCATGCGCTATTAGGGATATTTGATGCGATTGCCCCGGCAGCAGCAAAGGCGCTTCAGGCACTTGATGAAGGTGACACCGCCAGATTTTCTGCCATTTTGGCGCCGACCGTGCCGCTTAGTCGCCATATCTTTCAGGCGCCGACGAGGTTCTACAAGACAGGCGTCGTCTTTCTCGCGTATTTAAATGGGCACCAAAATCATTTTCGGATGGTCGGGGGACTCGAGAGCATGCGCTCTCTTGTTCATCTGTCAGAGTTATTTATTTTGGCAGATCAGGCTGGGCTTATTCGGGATCCAGAAATCGCGGCAAATCGGATGCGTCTCGTCCTTGCACTCGGAGGTGTTGAATAAGTGGATATCAAGTTTCTCAGCCTGAATCAGATGACCACTCAAGCGTGGAACGTACAAGAAGCGGTCGATGGATGTGCACGTGCTGGCATACCTTGGATTGGACTATGGCGGCACAAAGTTCAAGAAATGGGAGTTGAAAAGAGCGCGCGCATGGTCCGCGACGCCGGACTTCAGGTGTCGGGATTGTGTCGCGGCGGGATGTTCCCGGCGGGAACAAAGGCAGAGCGAGACAAAAGGATAGATGACAACCGTCGTGCGATTGATGAGGCAGCGACGATTGGCACGGATGTTTTGGTGCTTGTCTGTGGACCTGCGGAGAACTGCACATTAGAGGACGCTCGCCAGATGGTCGAAGAGGGGGTTGCAGCGCTGATTCCATACGCGCAAGCGCGCGGCGTAAAACTTGGCATTGAGCCACTGCATCCGATGTTTGCGGCGGATAGGTCTGTCGTTTCGACACTGGGGCAGGCGAATGACATTGTCTATCGCCTCCAGTCGGAGCAGGTGGGTGTCGTGATTGATATCTATCATGTGTGGTGGGACCCCAAACTGTATGAAGAAATCAATCGATCCGCCGGGCATATCATCGGTTTTCACGTGAACGATTGGTTGTTTCCAGTGAAGGATGCCATGATGTCGCGGGGGATGATGGGAGATGGATGTGTGGAGAATGCGCGGATTCGCCGTGCCGTCGAAGCTGCAGGGTATCACGGACCAGTCGAAGTTGAGATTTTCAATCGGACCATTTGGGACACGCCATATGACGAAGTTTTAACACAAATGAAGGAACGGTTTGAAACCGAGGTATAAATGAAGAGGTTGGGGCATGTTCTTCATTCGCACGCGCTGTCCAAGTCAATTTCGAGGACATACCCTAGGCGAGGTTGTGACCAATTTGGTAGAGTGAATATAGAGAGGGAAAAAACGTATCTGTAGTCCATCACGTATGACAACCATTAAAATTTTGTCACAGCGGATAAAGGAGGTGCGCGACTGTGTTTGGGTATCTACCTCATGTCGTGAAAACTGCTGTGGCGGTTGTGCTCGCCACCTCCGGTGTGACAACCGCAGCCGTAGCGAGCCAGCAAGCGCCAGCCTCGAAGGGGACGTTGGTCGCACTGGGCGATTCCATCACGTTCGGTTATAACTTGGCGGATACGGCGGGCAACACGGTGGCATCGAAATCGGCATATCCGGCGTTGATGGCGAAAGCAGAAGGATTCCGCGTATCTGATCTCGGCGTACCCGGATGGACATCGACAGATTTGCTCGCGGCACTCAAGACTCCGAGTTTCAGTCGAGCGGTACGAGGCGCTTCCGTACTCACCCTCGACATCGGCAGCAACGATTTGTTGCAATGGGCCGATAAAGCTGGACTGTTGGCGGATGCTACGAGTCAAAGCGCTCCGACGTTGAGTACGAATCAGCAAATTCAGGCTGCAGCCGTGTTAGCCCAATTTGGGGTGAACTTTGACAAGATTGTGGCACGCATCCGAAGTCTGACGTCGGCGCCGATTGTCGCGTTCAATTTATATGATCCTTTCCCCAGTTCTTCTCCTTTGTCTAACATCGATGAGTTGATGGAGGAAGTGGAAAACGAGGAAATCTTAGAGATTGCGGGACAATACAAGAACGTCGCTGTTGCGGATGCGCACACTGCCTTCGCTGGCAAGCAAACGGCCGATGTACGGATTGCCGAGGGTGATGTGCATCCGACGCCCAGTGGGCAACAGGCGCTTGCGCGCGTAGGCGAACAGGCGCTCGCGCCACTTTTGGCGAAGCGACAAAAGCCCGCAAGCGCAAGTGGTGTGACGGGTTTGTTGGCTGGTAGTGTCGACCAAGCGGGAGGTCGTCTTACGGGACATGTCAATGGAAGTACCGTGACGTTGCAGGTGCCTGCGAATGCAGTCCAGGCGGACACGGAAGTGGCGCTAACCAGTCAGCAACTTTCCGCGAGTTCTGCGGCCGCCGCCTTAGGGGCTACGCTACCGAAGGGGAAGTTTGCTGTCGAGATGGCAGTGAATCTGGGCGCGGCCCAAAAGTTTGCGAAGAAGTATACGTTGACCATCCAAAATAGCGCCATCGAGAAGGGCGCAAAAGTTTATGCGTTGTCCGGCACAAAACTTACGGCGGTCAGTGGTGCGTCGGTGAAAAAAGGGCAGGTGAGTGTTCAGGCATCGAGTGCGACGGATTTCGTCGTCTTGAACCCACCGCCGTCGACGAAAACGGGGTAAACGCTCAGACTGCTGCGTTGCCAATTCTGCAGTCTGAGCGCGCGCGTTAGGCGTCCATTGCCTGTTCTCTTGGCTTTGGCCGCGTCGGTTTTGGTGCGAGGACGAATGTACAGAGAACGGCAATGGCACTGATGCCGCTGACACAATAAAATCCGCCAGCTAGGCCAAACGCGTCGCCAATCCAGCCCACGATGGCTGGCCCGCCAAACATTCCGAGCGAATAAATGGCTTGGTAGAAGCCCATCGCCGTGGCTCGGCGTGTCGGATGGACGTGTTTAATGGCCAGCCCCATCAAGACAGGCATGCACAGCCCTTGGCCGAGTCCGTTGCATGCCTGTGTCACGTATAACCAGGTCAGGGAGTGAACGGCCGGAATCAGGGCGGTAAATATCGCTGCGATGATAAAGCCGCTGACGACGACGTTGCGCTCACCGAGTTTGCGCGACAAGGCTCCACCACTGTAAAGGGAGGCGACGGCATTTGGCAGTGTCGTTACCAGTGTCAGCACACTGAGGTCGATTTTATTCGCGCCAAGGTGTGTGGCTTGTGTAGGCGAAAAGCCAAACATCGTCGAAAATGTTATCACTTGTGCCAAGACGGCGAGAATGGATACGCCAATCACGATTTTATCCCGCCCAACCGTGATTAGTTCCTTTGGATTCATCCCTTCCGTACCAGTTACAGGTGGATTGTCGCGGATGCCAAAACTGAAGATAGTTCCTATGATGCCGCCGCTGACGGCGAGCCAGAAGGCCGCGTGCCAACCATTGTGTTGCGCGACGATGCCACCGAGCGTGGTTGCCAGAAGCTGGCCAATTGATGTGAAGAAGCTGATGACGCCCATCGCTTTGGGAGCGCTTTCCGGACTGTGATAGCTCGCGTAGAGAACGGTGAAGACGACCCAACTGGCTGCGGCAACACCGGCAAGCAGGCGAAAGACGAGTGCTGCCCACAGCGAATGGGTGAGCGCAAACCCTAAACTACTTAATGTTCCGACAGCGACACCGCCAATGATAAATGGCTTGCGTGTGCCAATTCGGTCAGACCACACGCCTAGGGGAATGCGGACGAGCATCTGTGAGAATCCGTATGATCCGACGATGATCCCAGAGACGGCCAAACTCCCACCGAGTGCGGTGACATACGGAGATAGCAAAGGCACGTAAGTATAGGTCGAGAACCAATAAAACATGGTGACGATATAAAAAATGGCCATCCGATTTGGTGTCATTTGAAGACACTCCTTGTCTGACAAATAGAGCCAAGTGAGACATCTAGAGTGAGTGTATCCTGTTTTATACGCATTGAGAAGGAGTGATTCGCATGACAAACCAGAAACTGCGCTTTGGGGTCATTGGCTGTGCGGATATCGCAATGAAGTCTGTCATTCCAGGTATTCAGCAATCGGATTTCGCAGAAGTCGTCGCCATTGCCAGTCGCCAAGCCGACAAAGCGACAGCTGCGGCGAAGCAATTTGGCATCGCACGCGCCTATGGGCGCTATGAAGACCTGCTCGAAGACGATGACGTTGACGCAGTGTATATTCCGTTGCCAAACCATCTTCATTACGAGTGGACGCTTCGCGCAGCTGCTGCGGGCAAGCACGTCCTCTGTGAGAAGCCGTTGGCGCTCGACGCAGCACAGGCGCAAGCGATGGTAGAGGCGTGTGCAGATGCCGGTGTCTTGTTGGCGGAGGCCTTTATGTATCGTTATCATCCGCGCTATGCTCGTATAAAAGAGATTATCGCATCCGGTGAAATCGGCGAGATTCGCGGCATTCGCGGTGCGTTTACCTTCAACAACGCGGCAGACACCGCAAACGTGCGCTACCGTCGTGCGATGGGTGGCGGTTCTCTCTACGATGTCGGCTGTTATCCGATTAGCGCGGCGCGGTTGCTGCTTGACCGTGAACCGGTGGCCGTGACCGTGCAGGGCTTCTTATCTTCCCAACACGATGACGTCGACATGATGGCAGCAGGCCTCCTTGAATTCCCTGGCGATGTGGCATTACTTTTTGATTGCGGCATGTGGGCGGCTTCCCGCAACACGTTGGAAATCGTCGGAAGTGTCGGGCGGATCGAGCTACCTTACGCTTTCCTTGGCGATGCCACCTTTTTTGTGGCAACCGATGATGACCGTCGCGAGGAGACATTCCCACCGTTAAATCCTTACACGCTTCAGGCTGACAGCTTTGCTCGCAGCGCCCTGTTTGGAGAGCCGTTGGCATTTGAACCAGTGGACGCAGTCAACAACATGCGCGTCATTGATGCATGCTTGCGTTCGATGGCATCGCGGCAGCGGATCGTGTTGTAATGTCGAATTGTCGTAGGGCAATCGCGTACAAGCGCACATTGGGTTTGGAAAGGTGAAGGTGGCCACTTTCGTGAGTCGATATACGATAGAGTTGGATTTTGGCACGGGGGGTGATTGCCGATGTCGAGACGGGCCAGGTCGTCGGACGTCACCGCACGGTATACGCGTATGGCGTGCTCTCGGACAGGCCCCCGTGCCACCCCGTCCTCTCCACCGCTCTCATATATTTTTCCTCTATCTCCTCTGGCAAACGCTTTCATATAAATTAAACAATTTGAATGTACATAAAACATTGACCTATCCGAAAATTTAGCCTTATAATCTTCCTAAATTAAATACGGTCGACGGTCGACCGAAGGGATTTTGAGTCAAATCGCTTTATGGGATGTTTTGCTTGAGGGGAGGTAGAAAGTGACACCGATTCAACGTGCGCTACCGTTGGTCAACCAAGTTTATGAACATTTGCGAGCGGCAATTTTGAGTGGTGAACTTCGGCCCGGTGAGAAAATTGTCGAGACGAAGCTCGCTGCCGAGTTAGCGGTGAGCCGGAGTCCAGTGCGCGAGGCCATGCGATTGCTGACCAATGAACAGTTGCTCGTGGAACAAGGTGGGGCGCTTCACGTGTTTTTGCCCACGATTGACGACTTCCACGAATTGTCAGACCTTCGTCTGGCGATTGAACCCGCTGCGGCGGCCTTGGCTGCACGGCGGTTTGAACAAATCGACGACGAACATTTGCGGGCGAACTTGGAAGCGACAGAAACCTGTTTGGCATCCGGTGACAGACGTGGTATCGTTCCGCTGAACAACCAGTTTCACCAATCAATTTGGCTGTGCGGGGGAAACAGTCGTTTTGTTCGTATCATGGAAAACGTGTCTGCACTCATTCAGTATTATGGCGCCCTCGTACTCGACATCAACAATCAGCAAACCAATATCCTGCAAGAGCATGGAGAAATTTATACCGCTTTAAAGGCCGGGGACGAGCTGGCCGCGCGAGATGCGATGTACCGGCACATTTTGAAAGACCTACAGGTTATTGAGCGGTTTGTTGCAAAGTCCGGCGGAACTATTTTGAATTTTCCATACTTTGTACCATCACAAGAAAAATAGTAGGGGAGTTGTGCTAGGTGAAAAAGGCAGGAACGTCGCTCGCCGTCATCGCTACGCTGATTGCTATGGGTGCCGTTGTCGGATGTGGCAGCGGTGGAACAAATAATGCAGCAGGAACGGCAGGGAATGCCGCCAACACGACGGCGCCCTCCACGGGTAGTCAGACGGGTGTGCTCAATGTGGGGTTGCAGGCAGATCCATCGACGCTTGACCCAGCGCTCTCGAGTGCGCTGGTTGATCGCCAGGTCATGGCCAACATTTATGACACACTTTTTGCACTCACGCCCGATGGCAAGATTGTTCCTGATCTCGTCAAGACCTACGAGGTGTCGTCCGACGGCAAGACCTACACGTTCCACTTGCAGACGGGCGTCAAATTCCAGGACGGGACGACGTTTGATGCGGCTGCAGTGAAGTTTAATTTGCAGAGAGATATGGCCAAGACCTCCGCGAGAGCCAGTGAACTCAATATGATTCAGTCGGTTGACACGCCGGATAGCAATACGGTCGTGTTGCATTTGAAAGCACCTTACAGTCCGTTGCTCGGCGTGTTGACGGATAGGGCTGGGATGATGGTGTCTCCGGCAGCAGTGAAAAAGTATGGGGACGACTACGCGAACCATCCTGTGGGGACAGGTCCTTACATCTTTGAGAGCCGCGTGAAGGGTGACCATATTACGGTGAAAGCCAACCCGAACTACTGGAAGGGCGCACCGAAGATTCAGCAGGTGACATTTAAGGCGTTTAGTGACCCGAATGTCGAGTTGACGAACTTGGAGAACGGCGCCATTCAGCTGTCTGACCAAGTGCCTGCACAGTCCCTGTCGTCACTGCAGCAGAACGCGAACTTCGTCGTCTCCAACACGCCAGGTTTAGGTTATCAAGGTGTTTATTTGAATACGAGCGAGGCGCCGTTTAACAATCAGTATCTGCGGGAAGCGGTGGATGCTGCAATTGATCGGCAAACAATTACGAATGTGGTGTTTAAGGGAGAGGCGTCACCCGCATGGGGCCCATTTAGCCCGAAATCACCCGTGTATGACGCAAAACAGGACACACCGCCTGCGCCAAATGGGGACGAGGTCAAGAAGTTTTTAAAAGAGGCAGGTGACCCGAACGGCTTTACGTTTACGCTGCAAACGGCGAACAGTCCTGTCACTGCCGAGGTCGCCCAGATTATGCAAAGCATGCTCGCGAAGTACAACATCACGATGAAGATTCAGCAGCTCGAGTTCGGTACGCTGTTGTCCAACAATACGAATCACGCCTTCCAAGCGTCTGCGCTCGGGTGGTCGGGCCGGATTGATCCAGATCAGAACACCTACCAGTTCTGGCATACCGATGGTCCGCAAAACGGATCGAACTTCAGTGACCCGACCGTCGATAAATTGCTAGACGAAGCCCGACAAGTCGGCGACATGTCGAAGCGCAAAGCCATTTATTCGCAATTTATGGATGAGATGCATAAACAAGACCCATACATTTTTATCTACTTCCAAAATAACACGTATGCCTACTCGAAAAATCTGCAAGGCTTTCAGGCGTATCCGGATGGGGTTTTCCGCATCGCCGACATGTCCATTTGACGTTGTCCCTCTTCACGAACGAAGCGGTGAGTCGAGTGTCACCTCGGAGATAGTTTCGGCTCCGGGGGGCACTCGTACAAGTGGCAGCAATGATTTCGGGAGGTTTCGGTATGGCATACATCGTGAAACGCCTTTTGACGATGATTCCCGTTCTTTTGTTTCTCAGTATGATGGTGTTCAGTCTTATTCACCTAATCCCGGGAGATCCGGCACAAATCATCCTGGGACAGGATGCGACACCGTCAGCGGTGGCGGCGTTGCGCGCGCAAATGGGTCTAAATCAGCCATTGTTCATGCAATATGTACAGTGGATGGGGAAATTGCTCCACGGAAATTTTGGGACGTCCTTGATTGACCACGAAGCAGTGATGAAGCTGATTGGCCAGCGGCTGCCAGTAACGGTGGAGTTGGCGATTGGCACATTGATTGTGGCACTTCTTATCGCCTTTCCGCTCGGCATCTTGGCGGCGGTGTATCGCGGGAAATGGGCAGATTTTGTGGCGTTGTTCACGTCGACCATTGGCCTTGCGGTTCCACCATTTTGGATTGGAATTATCTTTCTGTTGCTGTTCACTGTCAAGGTGCACTTGTTCCAGTCATCCGGATACGTGCCCATTTGGCAAAATCCGGGGCAGAATTTATCGACGATGATCTTGCCGATGGTCGCGACCGGTATCCGCGAAGCCGCCGTATTGTTGCGGATGTTGCGTTCGAGCCTGATGGAAGTGGTAGACCAGGACTTTGTCCGTACTGCACGCGCGAAGGGCCTGCGAGGGTTTGTTGTGATTGTCGGTCACGCATTGCCCAATGCTCTGATTCCTGTCGTCACGACCGCTGGAATACAGATTGCGGGCCTGCTTGGCGGCCTTGTCATCACGGAGCAGATTTTCTCCCTACCTGGATTTGGCCAACTGCTCGTCCAAAGCGTCTTCAGTCGCGATTATACGACAGTGCAAGGCGCGGCGATGGTGGCTGCGTTGATTGTCGTCGTCGTCAACTTAATTGTCGATCTCGTCTATGGCTTCGTCGACCCACGCATTCGTTTGACTGGAGGGAGGTCCTAGTATGGCGGTGCCAAAGGATGTCGTCAAAGAGGTGGCGACCACACCTGTGGTGGCCACCCGCAAGCGGCGCGGGCGCAAGTTATTTCGCAACAAACAGTTGTGGATTGGTGGTATTATAGTTGGCGTTGTGGTATTTGTCGCGATTTTCGCGCCGCTCTTGTCTCCAGTCGGACCCAACGTCAACGACTATACGAATATTCTCAAAGGGCCATCCGCGCATCACTGGTTTGGCACAGATCAGTTGGGCAGAGATCAGCTGGCGCGCACGATGATTGGGGCGCGCACGTCGATGGAAGTTGCGGTCGGCGCACTGGTCGTCGGGCTCGTGGTGGGCATTCCAATTGGACTTATCACAGGATTTTACCGTGGGTTTCTCGATGACTGGATTATTATGCGGATTATTGATGCGATACAGGCATTTCCATTTCTGATTTTGGCCTTAGTCTTAGCCGCGATGCTCGGGCCTGGCGCGCGCAACGCGATGATTGCCATCGGTATCGGCTATGTGCCCATTTTCGTGCGCACGGTTCGCGGACAGGTGATGGCTGAGTTTGAGAAAGAGTACGTGGTTGCGGCGAGATCGCTTGGGTCGACAGATTGGAGAATTATGTGGAAACACATTCTGCCAAACTCGATGACGCCGTTGCTCGTGCAGGCGACCATGGCGATGGCGTCGGGGATTGTGGCTGAGGCGAGCTTGAGCTACTTGGGACTTGGCGTTCAGCCGCCGACGGCGAGTTGGGGCACGATGTTGCAAAATGCTCAAGGCTATCTTGGCCAGGCGCCATGGCTGGCCATCGTACCAGGCTTGGCGATTGTCGTGTCGGTACTTGGGTTCAACGTCCTGGGTGACGGTATCCAGCGATGGCTAGATCCGCGGCAGGAGAGGTAGGCTGCGAAGGGGATTTTCACATCTCACGGAAGGGTCGGTGGTTATGACGAAGAGCAACGATTCATCTGCACCCGTAGTGGCTGACAAATTGGCGGGGAAACAGGCGCACAGTGTACTGCTGCTTCTCTCCGGTGTGGGTGGATATATTGATGCGTTCAGTTGCCTGGCGCTCAGCCACGTATTCACGGCCAATATGACAGGTAATGTCGTGTTGCTTGGCATTGAGATGGTGTCGGGCGACATCATGTCTTCCGTCCGATCCGGCATCGCACTTGTCGCCTTTTTTATCGGCGTCATTGTGGGCTGGCTGATATTACACGCCGGGAGTGCCTCCTTGGCACCTCGTCGACGGATGCTTGCGGCGCTGGCGCTCGAGGCGGTCTCGCTCGTCGTGTTAGCCGTGATGTTAGTCGCTGTTCCGCAACTGTCTGAAGGTCAGGTTGAGTTGTGCATTGCGTTGTCGTCTGTGGGCATGGGGATTCAAAGCGTTGTCGCGCGCCTCATTAATATTCAAGGTGTGACGACGACGTATATCACAGGTATGATGGTGACTGCGGTCGAATCGATTCTCAAAGGATTTAAAACGCCATCTGCGGCCATGGCGGCAGCTTCCACCACAAATTCCAGTAAGTCGAGTCCATGGAAGTTTCCGATGGCTGCTGCTGTCGTCTATGTCGCTGGGGCCTTAGCGGGCGGTCTTTTGACGCTGCATTTATATCGGCTTACGGGCTTTGGCGCGCTCTTGGTTGTCCTTTGCGTCATGGTCATTACGTTCTGGGGTCGGCGTTCGAAGCGACGCCACGTGCTTGCTTCGCAAAATGTGCAAACGTTGTCCCCATAACTTCAACATAGTGAAAAAATGGTGAAAAAAACAGCGTGCGCGGTACACCGCACAGGCTGCTTTTTTCACATGACGGCCTATTTTTGTGGTTGTTCGAACAACTTTACATAGGCGCCGTACCCTTCTTTTTCGAGATCTTGTTTCGGAATGAATCGCAAGGCTGCGGAGTTGATGCAGTAGCGCAAACCGCCCGCTTCGCGTGGACCGTCAGGAAACACGTGGCCCAAGTGGGAATCGGCCGTTTCACTGCGCACCTCCGTTCGAATCATCCCGTGACTGTAGTCGGTTTTCTCGACAATCTCCTGTGGGTCAATCGGTTTTGTGAAACTGGGCCAGCCACAGCCAGCGTCGTATTTGTCGAGAGAGCAAAACAGCGGTTTGCCGGAGACGATGTCGACGTAAATCCCTTCTTCGTCGTGGTCCCAATACTCGTTTTGAAACGGCGGCTCTGTGGCATTGTGCTGTGTCACTTCGTACTGTAGCGGGGTGAGCCGCTTTTTGAGTGCTTCTTGATAATCCATCGTTTATTCCTCCTCTGCGTGCTGCGCCCGGAATGGGATGTCGCGCGCGTGCGCGGCGGTTGTGTCCGCCGACGGGGTTCCCACATGCAAGCCAAACGCTTCGGCTACCAATTCAAAGGAATGGAGCCTATCCTCCAAGCGGGCGGTATTGGTACAGAGTATCACTTCATTTGTTTCGTATGCTTGCGCCAACGCTTCGATTTGCTGCTTGACACTGACTTTGTCCCCAACGACCATCCGCTTTCGGTTTTCTTTCACCAGCGCCAGCTCGTAGCGGCTGTATGGATAGGATTGTGCCATTTCAATGGTAGGTACGCCATCCGCTCGCTGACCGTTGGCCAAAAAGACCAACGACAAATCGAGGACTGAGGCTAATTTATCTGCCTCTTTTTCCGTATCTGCACAGAAGGCGAAAATGGCGACACTCGTCTCTGGGGACGCGCATAATCGCGATGGCACGAATCTATCTCGGTACATTTGCATGGCACCCGTACCGCCTTCGCCGTTGATGAAGTGGGCGAAGGAAAACGCCGTGCCCTGTTGTGCAGCCACATAGGCACTTCCGTCACTGGAGCCGAGCAACCACATCTCAGGTACTGTGTCGACGACCGGTGATGCCGTCAAACCATAGAAGCGGTGGTCTTCCGGGAGTGCGTCCGTCAAGTAATCGCGAAGGTCAGCGACTTGCTGCATATAGTCGACGGCACCTCGCTGTTTGCCTTCTTGTAGGGCCATCGTTGACCGCGGCATGCCACCTGGCGCCCGCCCAACGCCCACGTCGATACGTCCGGGGTAAAGCGCTTCGAGCATGCGGAAATTTTCTGCTACCTTGTAGGCGCTGTAGTGTGGGAGCATGACACCACCCGAGCCAATGCGGAGGCGACTCGTCTTGGCTGCCAGGTGGGCAATCAAAATTTCCGGTGTCGATCCCGCCAGCGTCGGCGCGTCGTGGTGTTCGGAGACCCACAGTCGGTGGTATCCTAACCTATCGGCGAGTTGGGCCACCTGAACGGTCTGTTGGAGGGCAACGCGCGCGTCACTGCCGTGTGAGATAGGGGATTGGTCGAGAATACTAAGTTTGAGCATGCGATTCCCTCCTGGCGTAGACGACGCTTGTATAACCACCCCTCGATTGTGGAGGGGAGAATGGAGCGGATGGTGAGTCAGTGACAGACATGTTGCGTCTTGCATGACTCAAAAATTATACCTCTTTTTCACAGGGCATTGCACGGAACCAGTTTGATGATGGGTTGGCTAAAGTGCGGCCTCAGCCCTTGACACCCAGCTTTGTCGCTACCCATCCGACGTACTCTTTGAGGGCGAGTTCAGTGACGTCGAGTGCCGTAGTCGACGGCAGGTAGGCCAGTTGGTAGCTACCAGAGGTAGTACTGGCTTGGTAATCCGTTGGAAATGGCGTTACGTCGATGCCATCATGTTCAAAATCGAGCACGGCACGTGACATATGAAACGCGGAAGTGACGAGAATTGGGTGCCTTAAGTGATGCGCTTTGAGGATGGGATGGGTGAATTCTGCGTTTTCTTCGGTGTTTCGGCTGTTGTTCTCCGTGTAGATAAGACCCCTTGGAATACCGAGACTGACGAGTTCGCGTTTCGCGATTTGCGCCTCGGACTGATTTTGTCCGTGAACCATTCGCTTGGGTCCTGCCGTGATGATGATCGGCAGGTGGAGCATTTCGTAGAGGCGGGCGGTGGTCAGGAGACGATTAGCGGCGCTGCCGCTGAGATTTCCTTCACCATTGATGTCGGGTGTGCCGATGACTGACCCGCCTCCGAGCATGACAATGACATCCCCGTAGGGATGTCGTGGCTGCGGGTATGCGTCTTCCAAGGGGCGGATGAGCGCGTTAGCGACTATTTGCGTACTACTGGCATACACGATGGCGGCGACGAGAAACAGTGCAATCGATACACGGCGGAGTGTACGGTATGCGAAGTACCCAAGAATGGCCACAACCACCGCAAACAGCCCAGGCGGCAAAATTAGTGATTCGATAATCTTGACGATAGTAAACACGGGGGAATGCCCTCCAACGCTTTGGACACTTACGCGAATTCTGCAATTCGTTCGCGCAGCGTTTCGGTATCTTCTGTGGCAACCGCCAGGCCGCGCGCATAGATTTGCCGGGCTTTCTCTACGTCGGCCAGACGTGGGTTTCGCTGATATTTCGGGTTGTATTCGTCGCCCCAATCGATGAACGTCCATGCGTCATCCGGGTATTCTGCGCACAATTGTTCGCGGATAGCGTCCGCCTCGCGCGTTTCTCCGAGGACGAATAATGCGATACTTTCCGCGCTCTTCATATTGAGTAAAATCGGTGTCGCAGATGAGGGGAAAGTCTGCTGGAAAGACCGCGTATAATCCAGTAGAGCGGTGGCCAGTTGCGGAAATTCGTCCACCTGATCCGTCAAAGCAATCTCGACGTCTTGAACCCAGCTGAACAAATCCTCTGGCAACACGTTTTCTGGTACTTGCATATCAAATACAGAAATGTCCCGAACCTTCATTTCTTCTGCAAACGCGCGCAGCCCGCGCCACGCATTCAGCCATTTGTCGATGGCTTGCATCCGGTTGTTTGAGCGGATATCATCAATGCCCTTTTGGACCAGACTCGCGAAGTCCTCCCAGCAGAACAGGTCAGTGCAGAGCCTGTCCCAGAGCACGACTGTCGCCGCTGTGAGGAACGCGGGAGACGTACCTTTGACAGCTTGCCAGCGCTGTGCTACCGCGTTGATGGAATGGTGTTTTTGACAAACTTTATGAAACAGGTCTTCATTTATCTCGACGCCTTGGCGTTGCAATTCTGTGAGGACGTCTTCGGTGGACAGTCCCTCTAATCGCTGAAGCTCTATGCGTAAATTGGATGATCTGCCAGCAGCGCTTGCCATGGTCATTCTCCTTACTTTTTGTGTACTGTTGCGACGACGACATCGCAACGGCGTTGTTTATGCCATTATTCCTGACCATCATAGCATTTCGCAAGGTTGGTTTTACGTTACAATGGGACAAGAATCATTTCAGGGGATAAGGTGGGGCTTTTGTGGACCGACAAGCACAGTTGCAAGCAGCGCAGTTGAATGAAGCAGCAGACTATCTCGTGATGAACGCAATTGACACGATACGCGAGCGGATGCAGGACGATGACGCAAAATCTCGACTGACCGCGCTCGAAGACGCATATCTAAACGAACGGCCCATCGATTTACTCGCTCGTCGCCAGTGGCTTGAAAATACCCTATCTACAGAAGAAGCAGCTTGGCCGCTACGGCTCTATCTCGCTGACGTCGCGTTACAGGAGCAAAACGAAGCTTCGTTTGAGCAAGAGGTGAGTGCATGTTTGACGAGATTGACCGATTTGTTTGTGGTCGTGTCGCTTTTCATGTTTATCACGCGGCTGTACGTCCTGCGCGCGCCGACACAATCTATCGCGGCGGCTTATGTACGGGAGACAATGACGAAGAATCCGAGCATCGCGCCGTACATTCGGTCCATTTATATTCAGACTTTATTGGATGCCGAAGATTTTGAAAGTGCGTATGAACAGTTACAACTTGCGGTGGAAGAAAACAATTCCATGCTCACGATTGAAGGGCTGGAAATTTTGCCGATTTTGTTGGCTCGGCTCGGCAAATGGTCTGATGCGGCGCGGGTAAAAGCTTTGGTCGGCCAATTTGCTCGCGAACAAGTGTCAGAAGCTGAGCGGTCCGAGTATGTCGAGCGTTTGCTAGTGGACGTTCAAGAGCGTGAGCAATTGGGCGATTTCGAGACCGCTCGATTCCTGATGGACGTCGCCAAAGAGGTCGATGACCAACATCCCGCCGTCAAAGGATATCTATCGATTGGCGTACAAATGCCCAAAGGTTGGTGGCCTGTGCAATAATCAGCGTCCTGGTGGCAACACCGCTTAATTTGAGCCGAACAGCGGCAGTAAATAGTTTGCGAGCACGCGTTTGAGTTCTGTTACCATCTCTGGCCGGATTTGCGAATTCACATGTGTCGCGGGAAGGAGTGCACTCATAATCCGGATGCACACTTCTGCATACAGTTGTTTTTGCTGCATCGACATCTCAGGTGCCCATAGCGACAATATGGACAGTAGTCTGGACATGACTTCATCCGCCAGGGATTCCGCCGGAAAGCAACTCGTCCAATCGAATATGAATTCGAACGCAACATGCTGAATTTTAAATTGTACAACCTTGTCGATAATGCACTCTAGCTGTTCTGAAAAACTGACGTTCGTTGAGGCCAATTCGAGGGCGTCGTCGAGCAGCGACGTTAAACTGCTTCGATATCTGTCCGCTAATGCCTGCACGACGCTTTCTTTGTTTGGGAAAAATTGATAAAGCGAACCGATTGACGTCTCAGCGCGAAGCGCAATTGCGTTGGTCGTCATAGCGTCGTATCCAATTTCCGCAATCAACTGTTCAGCAGCGTCTAAGATGATATTGACTCGTCGTTGTCCGCGAGATGTTTTTGGTTGGTGATAGGTCGTTCTTTGCTCATCTGCCATTGCGTCGAATCTCCTCTTAAACACGCGAACCCTTGTGTACAGAAAAGCCCTCGACATGTCGTGCGAGGGCCTTTTCATAAGTAAACAGCAGTCTCTTGCCGTTTACTTTTTATTGACTTCGCCGAGCGCGTCGAGCATCGCTTGGGTAAAGCGAAGTGCTTTTTGCACGGTCGGGTCTTTCAACATCTTGAGAACGGAGAATACGCTATAGCGAGTTTGGTCCTTCTCAGCGCGCTCTTTGGCGATTTCGAACGCTTGGCGACCCTTTTGAATCGTTCCTACCGCTGGCTCCAGATAACCTTGTGCCATTTTTGTCAGGCCTTCGAGTGTATCACCGTCGGTCACTGCGTCTTCTGCAGCGCGATAAACCCGGTCTACCAGGTGGACAATCTTTGCCAAGGTTGGCAGACTGTCGACGATAGTTACGAGGCCGTTGAGGGTCTCTTCGTCCTTTGTCATCGCACTCAGGATAGAAGCGAGTTGCGGTAAATTCTCAAGGACCGTGTTGAGGGAGTTCTGTACCTGTGGATTGAGAAGTACATCGGTTACGTCGACCGATTCGTTCACATTTGTTGCCTCTGTCACGTTGAGGACCTCCTTGCTCTTTGCACCCCTAGAGTAGCCTGTGCATCATGGCTCAAAATAACTGCATGCTTGAAGAAGAGATATATCCGCTGGATCATGACAATCAATTGTACCGTGATCCGACGTGAGAATTCCACTCCACAGTATAGTGGACTTAAAGCCTCTTTGTCTAATACCAGGCTTCGAAAAGTCTGTATGAACTGCCGTCAAAGTCGACAAACGCACACAACGACACGAGTGCTGGTTTCCGATATGGCGTTTTATATCCTTGTCGTCCGGCGGGATAGGCGCAATTTTGATGTATACGCAGGTCAAATCATCTGGTAACATCGAATCTGCGAAATCTCCAGTCATTGGAGTGAATCGGCATTGACAATGGATACAACGAGTCAGTCACAACCTGGCACGCGCGTGATTAGTGTCGGCTATGCGGAACACGAGGCGCCATATCGCCAACAGGAGCGCGCTGGACTTGGGTGTTACTTGTTTCGCTTGCAGATTGATGGCCACGCTAGCGCGTTGGTCGACAATCAGATGATGCACGTCAAGTCTGGCGATTTGCTGTTGTTCGGGCCAGGCCAAGCGTACGAGTTGCAAATTGACCGCTTTCAGGAGGACTTCGTTCACTCTGTCGATTTATATTTACTGTGTCAGGGCCCATGGCTGGACGAGTGGTGGCAAAAGCGCAGGCGGCCCACACACGCTCGGCTGTCGCTGCACGAACACTGCGTGCACCTGTGGCGGCAGTTGATTGAGGAGTATCGAAGACCCGGTACGCCAAATATGGAGTTGTGCGACTATCTGTTGCGCGCATTGTGCCTTACGATAGACCGACACGCCCACGACGCCAATAGCCACTCGACCGTCCCACTAGCTGCAGATAGGATGCGTTGGTTTATCGAACGCCATGCGCCGGACGACATCACGCTGAAAGACGTCGCCGATGCTGCTGGGCTGAGTATTTCGCGGGCGGTTCACATTTTTAAGGAAACGTATCAGCAGACCATCGTGCAGTATTTGCTTGAGGTGCGGTTGCAGATGGCTTGTGACCGTATGCGGTTTAGTACGTTTAATCTTGAACAGATTGCGGATTCTTGTGGTTTTCGGAGCTATTCATACTTCTACCGTGTATTCCGTTCTCGTTATGGCATTTCTCCTCGTGCTTTTCGCCAACGCGCACAGTGACGTTCACGAAGTTTCCTTGTGACCTCTCGAAGTTGTATACTACAAAATGGTTGTCATCCGGCTGGCATGCCGGATTTAGGCTCGGGGAACCGGGCCCATTTTTGTGGGAGTTCTGGGGGCAGAGGAATGGGTCAGACGGGCACGGAAAAGAGAACGTTTTCACCATATATCAAGTTTTCTCGCGATGAATGGCGAAATTTGCGAAAGGCGACCCCACTGACGTTGACAGAAGCGGAGTTGGAGACACTGCACGGACTTAACGAACAAGTGTCGCTGACGGAGGTCGAAGAAATTTATTTGCCGCTCACCCGCCTTTTAAATCTCTACGTGGGTGCTACGCAGAGCTTATATCGGGCAACGCACGAATTTCTTGGCGATACGGGGGAAAAGGTGCCATATATCATCGGCATTGCGGGCAGTGTGGCGGTCGGCAAGAGTACCACGGCGAGAATCATTCAGGCGTTGTTGTCGCGTTGGCCCAATCATCCAAAGGTAGACCTCGTTACCACTGACGGTTTTTTATATCCGAATCGCGAATTGGAGCGCCGCGGAATCATGCACCGAAAGGGATTCCCAGAAAGCTATGATACGCGCAAGCTGATTCACTTCTTGGCCGACGTCAAGTCTGGCAAGCCGGAGGTCATCGCTCCAGTCTACTCCCACCTAACGTATGACATTGTGGCATCTGAGCAGATTGTCGTGCGCCAGCCGGACATCGTCATTCTCGAAGGTGTCAATGTCTTGCAGACGAGTCGTTCGACGAACGGTGCAAGGCCAATGAATGTGTTCGTCTCCGACTTTTTCGACTTCTCGATTTACGTGGATGCACAAGAGGCGCTCATTCGGCAGTGGTATATCGAGCGGTTTCAGAAGCTTCGCGAGACAGCCTTTCGCGACAAGCTGTCGTATTTTCATCGGTACGCCAGTTTGACCGTCGAAGAAGCGAACCAGACGGCCCTGCGAATTTGGGAAGAAATTAACGCGAAAAACCTGCGGGAAAACATTTTGCCGACGAAGCAACGCGCTGATCTCATCTTGCAGAAGAGTGACCATCATATGGTGGAACAGGTGTATTTGCGAAAAATCTAACAGAAAACAGTGGATTTCAGATGACAGGTGAGGAAAAGACGGGGTTGTGCGTCAGGATTTGCATAGAGCGGGAATGATTTGTCCTTTTATTCGTCCATTGGGTCTTGTTACGGTAGGTATATGCGCCGCGACAGATTTCAAAGAAGAAGAAAGGACGATGAGTGATTAATTTTTTGACGAACACAACCCGAATCAGCAAGACCGTGTTGGTGGCGACTGCGCTTGCCTGCACGACCCTGACTCCCGTCGTGTTTTCTCCTTCGTTGACAGCTGCCGCCGTCAAATATAAAACGGTAGCCTATACAGGCCACTTGCCACCGGGTGTCACACATGTCAAGACCAAGGGTAGCTGGTTGCCGAGCGCTAGTTGGCAGACGAAATATAATGCCGTTCTCCGCGTGGCCAAGAGTAAGCTTGGCACCCCGTATATTTGGGGGCACAATGAAGACCGTGGGCAGAAAGGTTTTGATTGCTCGAATTACACAGAGTATGTATATCACCATGCGTTGGGTTACAAGTTCAGCACATCCTCACAGGTGCAAGGAAAGTCGGTGGGGTGGAAAGTCGCTAAGGCAGACATGCGTCCCGGCGATCTTCTGATTTTCGAAAACGGGAAACATGTAGGCATTTATATCGGGAACAATGAAATGATTCAGGAGGGCGGCGGCGCTGGTAAAGTCGCCTATATGAAGCTTGGTAAGGGATACTACTGGGGCAAGCATTTGACCGCAGTCAAGCGCATGTTTTAGGAAGGGAGATTCTGATATAGGCGCAAGTCAGTGACTTGTTGTACCTAGTCTACCTATCCATGCGGTTGCGGCGCAGGACAGAATCTTGAAATAGGTTGTTTCGGTCTGCAATATTCTTGCGGACAGAAACAGCCTATTTGTGTTTGTGCGCGATGACGCTCGGTCTTCCATTGCCCAAAGTTGTGGAATGTAGCGCATTTGGTTGCACCGTAGCAACGGCTGCGCTAAACTTAAGTTAACGGGACGAAAAATGAACCATCGGGACTTTCGGTGTCCCTGTGGTTCGAACCGGGATAGGTGAGCCTGTATGGAGACTTCGGATTGGACGGCTGTGCGCAGGGTTGTCCCTGAACTAATGGATGTGTTACAGCAACGTTTGCGCATTTTACAACGCGTGAACTTGCTTGGCCCGATTGGACGGAGGGCACTGGCACAAGCTATGCAACAATCCGAGCGTACCTTGCGTGCAGAATTGGACGTACTGCGCCAACAGGGACTGTTATTGAGTTCCGCTGCTGGTGTATCACTTTCAGAAGAGGGAAGCACGTTATTAGGGGAACTAGAGGCAGTTGCCGCTGCGGCAGCGGGTCGGTTTGACTTGGCTAGAACGCTCTCGCAGATGTTACATATTCCCAAGGTTTTGGTTGTAGAAGGCGATAGTGACGAAGAACCTTGGGTGATTGACCAATTAGGGCTCCAAGCAGGTCAGTATTTGCAAACCATTCTTCGCGAAGGTGACATTGTCGCGGTAACCGGCGGTACCACCGTTGCCGCACTCGCGCGCAACATGGTTGTCCGGCAGAGTTACCGCAACTTGCAGGTGGTTCCGGCGCGCGGTGGGGTCGGTGAGACGGTGGAGTATCAAGCGAACACTATCGCTTCGACGCTCGCCGAAAAACTCGGTGGGACGTCCATCATGTTGCACGTGCCCGACAGATTATCACCCGGGGCGGTAGATCAACTGCTGACGGATCCATACGTTCAGGAACGGCTTCCGATTATTCGGGCCTCGACCGTCGTCGTGCATGGTATTGGCGATGCGATGGCGATGGCGCGGCGTCGACAGGTCAGTGCCGAGGAATTGGCTCACCTGCAAGCGCGCGGTGCAAAGGCTGAGGCCTTTGGGTATTACTTTGACGCGGATGGGGAAGTGGCCTATTCGATGAAGACCATTGGTCTGAGATTGTCCGACATCCGTCACGTCCGTGAAGTACTCGCCGTCGCCGGCGGCAAACGAAAAGCGAATGCCATTGCGGCTGCAGCAAAGGCGTATCGCATCGATGCGCTCGTGACCGATGAAGGGGCTGCGAAACGCTTGGTTCAAATCGACACTAATGTGTGAGGAGAGAAACGACATGGCAGTAAAAGTTGGCATTAATGGATTTGGCCGAATTGGCCGCAATGTGTTCCGTGCCGCGCTTAACAACGAGCATATTGAGATTGTGGCCGTCAATGACTTGACCGACGCGAAGACGTTGGCTGCTCTGCTGAAGTACGATTCCGTTCACGGGATTTTGGACGCGGAGGTAGAAGCGCAGGAAGGTGCGCTCATCGTTGGCGGAAAAACCGTTAAAGTGTTCGCGGAACGCGACCCAGGCGCTATCAAGTGGTCTGAAGTCGGCGCTGAAATCGTGATTGAGTCGACGGGTATCTTTACTGACAAGAACAAAGCGCAAGTGCACATCACGCAAGGCGGCGCCAAGAAGGTTATCATCTCCGCACCGGCGAAAAACGAAGACGTGACCATCGTAATGGGCGTCAACCAAGACGCGTATGACCCAGCAAATCACCACGTCATTTCGAACGCATCTTGCACCACCAACTGTCTTGCACCGGTCGCAAAGGTTATCGACGATGTATTTGGGATTGAAAAGGGCCTGATGACGACGGTTCACTCTTATACAAACGACCAACGCATTCTCGACTTGCCGCATTCGGATATGCGGCGCGCACGCGCAGCGGCACTCAACATCATCCCGACGTCGACGGGCGCTGCCAAGGCAGTCGGTCTCGTTTTGCCACACCTCAAGGGCCGTTTGAACGGGATGGCAATGCGCGTCCCGACGCCGAACGTCTCGCTGGTTGACTTGACGGCCCAAGTGAAGTCCACGGCGACGGTCGAATCGGTTAACGAAGCTTTGAAGAAAGCTGCTGAGGGGCCACTCAAGGGCATTCTCGCGTACAGCGAAGAGCCGCTTGTGTCGCGTGATTACAATGGGGATTCACACTCTTCCACCGTCGATGCACTGTCCACCATGATTATCGACGACATGGTGAAGGTCGTCGCTTGGTACGACAACGAGTGGGGTTACTCCAACCGCGTAGTTGATCTCGCCAATTTCATCGCCTCCAAGATGTAATGGTCGCTTTGCGGTTAAAGCCGCTGCGCGCTCTGCCTGGTCAGAGTGGCGCGGCGGCTTTTTGTGTGTTGGCCTTAGCGCACGGCATGATTTAGGTGGTTTATGGCCCACACACGTTCACCGACTTGTCATGTTTATGTGGTCGGAATTTTGATATGATCATCGACGTGTGCTTCCAGTTGTGCCTGTACAAAGGCCATAAAGGGGTGTTTACTAATGAAAATTCGTTCGCTGATGACCATCCCCGTGTTCGCTGTGCTGGTTGCCGTTGCAGGTTGTGGTACCAGTGATTCAGGGAATTCGAATACGAGTGCACAGACGAGCGTGCCGAAAGACGCTCAGGTCGTTCACGTGATTGCGCAGGATTACAGTTGGACGTTGGACAAGTCGACGTTTAAGGACAATCAGCCTATCGCGTTTGATCTCTCTTGCACGAGCGGATCGCACGGATTTGCAATTTCCGGCACGAATATCAATGTGCCGATTGCCTCCGGCCAGACGAAAACCGTCGTTTGGACGCCAAAGAAGGCGGGGACATACACGATTGTCTGCTCGAAGTTCTGTGGTCCAGGACACGAACAAATGGTGAAGAAATTTAAAGTCGTCTGATCTTGCCACCAGTGAACTTGAGGATAGGGAAAAGGCCCCAGCGCCGTCTGCGAGGGGCCTTTTCGTCGTGCTCAAGTCGTTTGGTGACGTCACGGTGGCATTTCAGTGGACGCTGAGCGCAGGTCATTGGACGTTGAACATCGTTACCATGCCGCTCATATTTTCGCCATCCGTCACGTGCTCTGTGATATGACAGTGGAACAGCCACTTGCCCTTTTGGTTTGCGGTGAACGCTAAATCATAGGTAGATCCCGGCGCTGTGTTGATGGTATCGAGCCATTGCGGCGACGAGAGTGGCCAGCCGTCTTGATTGATCAATTGGAAATGGAATCCATGCAGGTGCATTGGATGATCCATGGAACCAATGTTAATCAGGTGTACCAACACTTTGTCGCCAAGTTTGACCGGCATCACGGGCGTTGCTGGGTAGGAGAGGCCGTTGATGGTGTACCCAAACTGCGGCGAGTCGTTGACGATGAGCGTATACTCATCCTGGTAGCCAGGGTGCACTTGTTTCCAGCCAGTTCCTTTCGGCTCCACAATAAAGGCGCCAAAGAGGCCCATCTGCTCCTGTTTCAGCATGTCTTTCATCGGGTGGGCGTGATACATATAGGTGCCAGGCGGTGCGTTGACCGTGAAGGTGTAGGTCCACGTCTGCCCAGGTTTGATATCAGGTTGGCTGATGCCGCCGGATCCATCCTGCTTAAAGGGGACGTCGAGACCGTGCCAGTGCACCGTCGTGCCTTCTGTGAGCTTGTTCGTCACTTCAATTTTGACCTTATCTCCTTGGTCCACCCGGATTTCGGGACCAGGGACGGTTCCATTGTACGCCCAGGCTTCTACCTTTTGGCCTGGTTTGACTTCCCAGTAGACGGGTTGCGCGGTCAGGTGAAAGACTTTGTAGCCATTTTCCATCTTATAAGGTAAGAGCCGCATATCGTCCGCGAGTTTGGGTTCACCACTTGATCCGGTTCCGAGCGGCGCGATAGCACCCCTTGCGCTCGTGGTTGATGCAGCATTGCTATCCATGCTCCCCATTCCACTCATGTCCCCGCCGCCGCTCGTGGTTGTGGCACTGCTCGAACTCACGATCACCGTACCAACCATGTTCGGGTGGTAAACACAATAGTAAGGGTAGGTACCCGATTTTTTAAATGTATAGGAGAAGCTTTTTCCGGGTGTTAAATCTTTTGAGTCGAACATCCCGTCTGGTTTGCCGTTTTGTCCACTTGTGACCGTGTGGGTGACCTCGTCGTCATTCTTCCACGTCACGGTAGTACCGGGTGTCACGTGAATTTGCGTTGGGCTAAACGCGGAGCCTTGGAGCTGTACGGTCACATGTTTCGCGTTCGTGGTCGTTGCCGTGGGAGAAGCGGTATTCGCGCTGGACCCGGATGTTTGACAGCCAGTTGTGCCCACGAACAGTAATAGTGCGGCGCCACAAATTCCTGCATGTCGCAGGATAGATGTGAGCCGCCCCCTTATCATCCCTATCACCGTGTATCCTTCTTTCTAATCCGATTCATCGGAGGTACCTGTCTTGAGCTATCTCGCAATGGCTTAACGGTTGCGAATCATCGTCTGATCCCGGCCTGGTCCTACTGAGACATAATTTACGGGTACGTTCACGACCGCCTCGATATACTCGACGAATGCGCGGGCGTTCGCAGGAAGGTCACTATACGAGCGGCAGTCTGACAAGTCTTCCTGCCAGCCATTGAGCCACTCAATTTTTGGGGTCACCCGCTCCATATCCGACGCCTGCAGTGGCCAGATGTGCGACTCACCATCTAGTTCGTAGGCAGTGCAGACGCCAATTTTGTCGAGACCGGAGAGCACGTCGAGCTTCATCAACGCCAGTTCCGTATAGCCGTTAATCCAAGCACCATATCGCAAGGTCGGCAGGTCTAGCCAACCACACGCGCGTGGACGGCCAGTGGTCGCTCCAAACTCGTGGCCCTTTTCTTGCAAATAAGTTCCGTTTTCATCGTGCAATTCCGTTGGGAACGGACCTGCGCCTACCGCCGTCGTATAGGCTTTGGTAATCCCTGTGATGCGGCGAATCGCTGTCGGTGGAATGCCCGCGCCCGCTGGAATGCCTCCAGAAATCGGCGAAGAAGACGTGACGAATGGGTAGACGCCCCAATCCAGGTCTCGCATAATACCCAGTTGTCCCTCGAGTAGCACGTGTAAATCTTTTTGTGCTGCCTCGTAGAGCAGCGGGGTTGTATCTTGAATGTACGGAAGCAGACGCTCTCTCGCAGCCATCAGTTCGGTCCACATCTCGTCAAATTGTCCATAGTCCTTGAGTTGCGGAATGCGGGTTAGTTTTGCCTCCCAGGCTTGACGCAGTCGCGTCTCAAATCGGGACAAGTCGCGCAGTTCGCCAAATTGGAGACCAAAGCGCCCGACTTTATCTTGATAGCTGGGGCCAATGCCCTGCAGTGTGGTGCCAACCTTTTTTTTCCGCTGCTCCTCTTCCCACGCATCCTGCCAGATATGGTATGGAAGAACCATATGCGCGCGCTCTGAGATGACAAGGCGTGACGTGTCGATGTTCCCTGCTTCGAGCGTCTCTAATTCCTTCACCAGTTGCCCTGGGTGGATGACCATGCCTGCACCGAGGACGGATGTTGTATGTGGATGGAAAATGCCGGACGGAACGAGGTGAAGCGCAAATTTCCCGTACTTGTTGACAATCGTATGTCCTGCATTGCCACCGCCTTGGTAGCGAACGACAATGTCGGCCTGTTCGGCCAAGTAGTCTACCATTTTGCCTTTGCCTTCGTCCCCGTACTGCGCACCAATCACTGCATGAAACACTTGATGACCCCCTCTAGGAAAATCCTTTTTCAGTGTACGACTTCATTTGATATGTGTAAAATGAATGATGTGTATGAAATGGATGCGAATATTGTATAACGGTTTGTTCGCTTCGGATGGCAAAGGGAGGCATACCTACCAATGCTCGGTGCCTATCAAACGTTTCTTACGGTGGTCGAGCACGAGACCGTGTCGGCTGCCGCAGAGGTGTTGCACACCACACAACCCACCGTCACGCGGCAGATTCAGCAGTTGGAGCGCACTTTGGGGACGACCTTGTTCGACCGGGTTGGCAAACGGCTGATTCTGACCAGAGCAGGTGCGAAAGTTTACGATACAGCGCGCGAGCTTCTACAGACACAAACGCGGTTGTTGGATGCGTTGTCAGAATTGACTGACCCGGAGCAAGGAACAGTCCGTCTCGGTTCTGGTTTGACTCCATGTATCTATTTATTGCCAAATGTCATTGCAAACTACGCAGCTGAGCACCCTGCAGTCCGATTTCATATTGTGACCGGGTCGTCAAAGGAGGTCACTGAGCGGCTTGTGCGGCGCGAGATCGATCTCGCCTTTGTCACGACGCCCCCTGCAGACCGTGACCAGTTTACCGCTATGCCGTTGTGGCGGGATGAATTGTGCGTCGTCGTGGCGCCGTCGCATCCGCAGGCCGGGGTGCGTTGTTCGGTTGGTGACATGGCGGAGATGCCGCTGATTTTGATGCGATCTGATTCTGGTTTGCGGCAAATTGTCGACCAAAAACTCGGCGCTCGGCAGGAGGGCTTGCGCGCTGTCGTCGAAACAGACAGTTTGGAGGCAATTAGCCGCTTTGTTCAAGCTGGGCTTGGCATGGCGGTGTTGCCGAAATCGGCGGTGGCCGACGACGTAGCGCAAGGGCGTTTGGCTATAGTCACACTGACGGACGCCACGCTTGGTGCACGCACCATTACGGCCCTTACGCGCCGAAGTAGCGGCTTGCCTGCCGTAACTGCCGCGTTTGTCCAGTTCTTGATGACACTTACCTAAGCCTAAGTCGATGGGTTCAGGTAACATGGGAGGGAATGGACGTGGTTGTTCTGTTAGTTGAAGACGAGCCCGGTTTTGCTGAGTTCCTAGCGTTGGAGCTTGAACTTCAGGAATCTGTCGTGCACATGGCGTTAGATGGTAAAACGGCGTTGGATTTCGTGCAAAACAATACGTATGACCTTGTGCTCCTGGATATCAACTTGCCTGACATTAGTGGTTTGGAAGTTTGTAGGGCGCTCCGCGCGACAATGACTGTGCCCATTATTATGCTGACGGCTCGTGGAGATGTGGCGGATCGGGTGGAAGGACTAGACGCTGGCGCTGATGACTATTTGGTCAAGCCATTTGCAATTGAAGAATTATTTGCACGGATTCGGGCAACGATGCGTCGACAAGCGGCAGGATCTATGGCAAATCCACAAATCCATTTTGGCCAGGTCACCGTACAGCTTGATACGCATCGCGTAACATATCAGTCGCAGGAGGTCGAGTTGACCGCCCGCGAGTATGACTTGTTGCTCTATTTATTGCGTCACCCGAATGTCACGTGGTCGCGCCAGACACTACTAGAGCGCGTTTGGGGGTTTCACGCGGCAGTGGACACGAATGTCGTGGATGTTTATATCGGATATTTGCGGCAAAAGGTTGACCCGCATAAGGCGTTTATCAAAACGGTTCGCGGACAGGGCTACCGCTTTGAGGTGTCATTGTGAGGGAGCGGAGGTTAAGCGCCCGTATTAGTTGGTGGAGTGTCGTTTGGTGTGCAATTGTTCTTTTTGTATGTACAGTATTGTATACCATGTCGTTTCATGCGCGCACGCTTCAGTCGTACAAGCGCGTTTTGGCGCTTGAAATGGCAGTTTTACTCGGCCAAGGTGTCGACAAATTGGCTATCCAGGGCAGCGCAAGTGATTGGGATCGGTATGCTGCTGTGACCGATTCTGCGGTTCGGTTGGCGAACGACCGCGGGGACGTCTTGTTTGAGATTGGGAGTCCTTCGTTTTCCATCACGCGTATGGACGCCATTATAGCGAAACTATCTCAGCAACCATTTTTTGCGAATCACTCATCGTCAAGTTTATCCAATCCTGTGGTGTGGAATGACACGTATGTATGGCATGACAAGACGGGGACGCATCATGTCATTATCGCCTCGAGACGTGTAAAGTTTTTGAATGGGACTAGCGGTACATTGCAACTATTTAGTCTGACAGACGCATTGATGCAAGAAACTTGGCGGACAATGGCTTGGTTAGCGGCGATTGACGTGGTTGTGCTTGCATTGTTCGCGTTGGGGATGCGGTGGTTGACAAGGCGTGGATTACGGCCGTTGAAGCTGCTTATAGATGGGATTCAGGAAGTAGAGTGGCGTCAGTCGGCACGCATCAAATTGTCGAATGTCCCGCAGGAAATTGAGTCTCTTCAGCAGTCTATTAACCAATTACTTGATAGGATTGACGATGGCGTAAAAGAACAAAACCGCTTTATTGCGGATGCTTCGCATGAGCTGCGCACGCCATTGGCCATTATTGCAGGGCATGCAAATTTGCTGCGCCGCTGGGGGCATAACAATGTACGTGTTTGGGAGCCTGCGGTTCGCAATATCAATTCAGAAGTGGACCGACTGCAAAAACTCGTCAACCAACTTCTCGTTTTGGCCCGTTTGGAAGAACTGCCTCCCCGGCATGTCGAGGGATTGACGAGTGCTCAGCTTCGAGAACTTTTCCAGCGGTTGCGAGAGGATGCTCGAGTTCTACGTCCAGATCTCGATATTGTCGTTCGGGTTCATTTGACGAAAAATGCGCGCGCGTATATTGATGCAGATGATCTTCATCAAGTTCTGGTCGTTTTGATGGATAATGCACTGCGACATACAACGGATGGTTATGTGGAGTTAGCGGCACATGGGGACGAAGGGATGGTTCGTTTCACCGTGACGGACACTGGGGAGGGAATTCCAGAGGAGGTTGTCGCCCATGTGTTTGATAGGTTTTATCGCGCGGACGGCGCCCGTAAAACGGAAAGCCGGGGGGCCGGTTTGGGCCTCGCGATTTGCAAGCGACTGGTCGAATCCTACCAAGGCAGGATTTATTTGCGGACCAAGCTTGGAAGAGGGACGACTGTGATCATTCGATTGCCCGCACAAGAATGCCCCTCACCGGTGTTTCAATCGACGGATGAATTGGTGCCGAAGAGGTACAAAAAGGAGAAACCAAGAGATGATACAGGAACATCTACTGACGCTGATGCCACCAAGCATTGAGTTGAATACTGGAGAAGATTCTTCGGATGCAATGCGCAATATTCTTTTGGATGACGAGTGGGCACGGGAAGTCGGTCGGCAAGAACGTATGCCAACTGTCCGCGTATGGCGCCACGCACCTGTTCGGGGGCTTGTTGTGAGTAAACGTGACGTCGCGGGGCCTCAGGGGGAAGTTGCGATGGCCACGATGGATAGGCTGGGCTGGCCGATTTTCGTCCGACCGACCGGCGGTACGGCTGTGCCGCACGGGCCTGGGGTGCTTAATTTCTCTCTGCTTTTTCCGCGCATAAAAGATAAGGTGACGACAGATGCGTATTATCAATTGCTTTGTCAACCGATGTTGGATTGGTTTACGAGTATGAACCTTGTGGCGACGACGGGTGCTGTGCCGGGGAGTTACTGTGATGGGAATTACAATGTGTTGGTCGATGGCAAAAAAGTGGTTGGCACGGCACAAGCTTGGCGTGGTGGGCTGGCTGGTACGAAATCGAGGCACCCGGGATACGTACTCGCGCACGCCTGTATTGTGGTTGATGTTGACATGATGGAAGCAACGGATGTCATCAATCGCTTTTATGAAGAGGTCGGAGACCCATACCGTGTCGATGCCAGCACATCGACTTCACTGGCCGATGTGCTAAGCGAGGTACGACCAGGGCAGACGTATTCTGCAACTACTGCCCAAAAGGAATTTGTCACATTTCTCGAGCGGTATTATCGAAGTGCAGGTATCGTGGTTCATGTACGCTCCTGATGGTGCAGAGCCCGTGATGTGTCGCTGCCCCACGGGTCGACGGGCCCTGCGGCGCATCACGTTGTACTATTGTTGCCACCACGTGGAAATTTGGTGGGAATCGGCAACTCGACATGGACGGTCGTGCCTTTGCCAAGCCCTTCGCTGTCGATGCCGATCTTACCGCCGTGCGCTTCCACCACCCAGCTTGCGATGGAGAGGCCAAGGCCAGTGCCCTTTGCGGATTGTTCGCGGGAGCGGGCGGGATCAACCGTATAGAATCTGTCAAATACTCGCTTGAGATCTTCTTTTGCAATCCCGAGCCCTGTGTCCTGAACGGAAATGACAGCAAAATTACGCTGTTGTGTTAACGTGATGTGGATGCTTCCTCCTTCTTGTGTGAACTTCAAGGCATTGTCGAGCAGAATCACTAACAACTGATGCAGCCTATCTCTATCGCCTGAAATGGTAATTGGCACGGGGGCGTCAGCTTTCAACTGAATTCCTTTCATCTCGGCTAGCGTCTCGTACAACTCGTGAATATGCAGGATGAGATCCCGCAAATCGACGGCATCATGCTCAATATGCACTTGGTCTGAGTCCGAGCGGGCGAGCGTCAACAAGTCTTGGACGAGCTTGGACAATCGTCGCGACTCGCTGTGTGCGTTGTTTAGCCATTCCAGGTTTTCAAGCACGGTTTCATCGGTGTGTTCCATGACGATACCAAGGTTTGATTGAATGACTGCGAGTGGTGTACGCAGTTCATGCGAAGCGTCGGCGACGAATTCGAGTTGGCGTTGCCAGGCGGAGCGGATTGGGCGAAGCATACGGTCGGCGAGGATGAAGCCGACTAGGGTCGCACCGACTAGACCAAATGCGCCGACAATCAGAATGATATGCTGCAGGTACGTAAGTAAACGGAGACTTCCACTATCCTCCGTCAGGGTCGCTAGGTAAATTCGCTGTCCACCGGAGGTGGCTTGCCACGGAATGAACAGAATGCGGAAGTGGCCGTTGCTCGACGTGTAATTAAGGTAGGTCTTGGTCGTCAAGGTCGATATTCGGTTGTTGATTTGCGTGGCTAGGTTCTCTCCGAATTCAGCAAGTTCCGGCGATGCATATAAAGGCTGCCCAGCCCCATACGCTTCAATAATATAGACGCCCGGAATTTCTTGCGGCGTGACAAACCCAGGTGTCAGAATTTCACGGGCTGCCCGGTTTAACTGTCCGTCGATACTCTGCATCGCCGTGCCGCGGATAATCGCAAACACCGCAAACGAGGTGATGGAATAGAGAACGATTAACAAGATGACAGACAGTAATGTAATACGAAATCGCAGTCGTCTAAACAATCACAGACCTTCTTTATCCTTTGACATCGTTTAGCATGTACTATGCAAGAGACTTCGTGTCTCAAGCTTGCGGATCAGGCTGGAAGATGTAGCCGACCCCACGGACGGTTGCAATGTAAGACGGTTTATCTGGTTCGTCGATTTTTTTACGCAGAAAGTGTACGTAGTTTTCGACCGCATTGCCGATGACATCGGCGTCTGGCCCCCACACTCTATCGAGTATGATTTCCTTGGAAAGCACTTTGCCTTGATTGCGAAGGAACAGCTCCAATAGCTGAAATTCCTTAGCCGTGAGTGTCAGGGGTTCCTCGTTTCGGGTCACTGTGCGCGTGGTGAAATCGAGCCGGAAAGGCCCAGCCTCCATCGCGTCGGTGCCGCTGATTTGCCCTGTGCGCCGCGTCAAAGCCCGCACGCGTGCGAGAAGTTCCTTGTTGTCAAACGGTTTAACTAGGTAGTCATCCGCGCCCGCGTCGAGACCGACGACCCGGTCTTCCACGGTGTCCTTGGCGGTGAGTAAGAGTACCGGGGTTTGTACATCCTGTTCACGCATACCTTTGAGAATCTCGATACCGGACATGCCTGGCAACATAATGTCGAGGATGACGATATCGTAACTATCTGTCGTCGCTAAGTCGTAACCCGCTTCCCCGTCGTGTGCGACATCGACGATGTATTGATTTTCCTTAAACAGCTGTTTTAGCGCCGACGCTAGTCGCCGCTCGTCTTCCACGAGTAAAATACGCACGTCATCCCACTCCCACCCTGGCGAATTGTCTATCCATATTGTACATGGTTTGCACGTGACAATGAACGTGCTATACTATCGCGGGCTCACGAAAGTACAGACAAAGCACATCATTGAAGTTGTACCATAAAGCTACGTGGCTGCTTGCCGCGTGTATCACGGTTTCAGGAGGGGCTAATGGTTCGCACGGAGCGTTTACATCGACAGTTAAAATCAGATATTCCCATGATTGTCTGGTTATTAGGGCTCGGATGCCTTTTAAACGTAGGCGGACTGTCTCTTTTGTGGCCCGTGAACGCTATCTATATCCACACAAATTTACATAAAAGTATGGCTGTCGCCGGTGTCGTGTTGATGGTCTACTCTGGCACAGGTCTTTTTGGCAGTTTTCTCGGCGGTTGGCTGTATGACCGCTACGGCGCCATCCGGGTAATGGTTACGACGCTTGTCGTCAGTTGTTTTGTCATCGTCATTCCCGCCTTTACTGCAAATTTTGCGATATACGTAGGCGTTATGGCCCTCTTTGGCACGGCATGCGCCATTCCATTTCCCGTGTTGAATGCAGTCGCGGGTCATGCTTGGCCAGGCGGTGGTCGCCGGGCGTTTAATTTTCTCTATGTCGCCAATAATCTGGGCGTAGCGCTGGGGACCGCTCTCGGTGGTCTCATGGCTTCGCACTCGTTTCATGCTGTGTTTTACGGTATTGCGTTAGGATATGCAATTTTACTACTGCTTGTCGTCACCGCGCTGCGAGCCCCCTTGCAGCAACTTCAGCAGGTGCATCAGACAGCGCGCAAGGAAGCTGCTTCCCGGTTGCAGGAGACCATCCCATGGGGCGGAATTGGTATCTTGCTGGCCGGTTATATCACGGCGTGGATTGTCTATGTTCAATGGCAAAGTACGGTGTCTGTCGACATGCAGGCGTCTGGTTATCCACTGTCGCTATATAGTCTTTTATGGACTATCAACGGGCTCTTGATTTTTCTTGCGCAGCCCGTAGTCGCGTTTGTCACTCGGCGTATCCCTGCATTGCCGATGCAGATGGTTGGTGGCACGGTTCTATTTGCCCTCAGTTTTACGGCGATGTTGTTTGCACATCACTATGCCGTGTTCGTATTTGCGATGGTTCTAACGACACTCGGAGAGATGTTTGTGTGGCCCGCAGTCCCCGCCGCTATTGCACAAATTTCGCCATCCAGCCGCTTAGGGACGTTGCAGGGTTTGGTCAGTAGCGCCGCAACTTGCGGACGGATGATTGGCCCTGTGCTGGGAGGTATTTTGTATGATGAAGGTGGCCTTCAACGGATTCTTCTTTACGCGGTGCTGACGCTGGCGCTTCCGGTCATCTTGTTTTTGTTCTATCAGCGCCAGACGAATTCACATCGCTCGTGATTTGCCGCTGGTGTTGCTGTCATTTGGGAATCGGTCGTGGGGGCGGGGCGGATGTCTTGTGGCCGAGGTGTCTTATTAAGACATCCCGGCCCATTTCGGCATAAGGCAGGAAATCCACTTTAATTCCCGGGATCGTTTTCATCGGGTAGCATTTTAGATAGAGCACCTCAGGTGTCTTAATCGGTAGGAATCTACTGAAAACCCAGAAATAGCGCACAGAATTCACCTTATATTGGCCTATGCCTATGCCTATGCCTATGCCTATGCCTATGCCTATGCCTATGCCTATGCCTATGCCTATGCCTATGCCTATGCGGCTCGTCACGGCATGCCCGCTCTCTTCGCGCAATTCAATGAGATCTATATGATACGTGTAAGATTTTCTCACGAATTAAATCATAAGAGAATTCTTAATTTACCTCAGAAAAGGTTTAAAAACCCAATTGCGGTGCGGTTTTTTCTAATTACCGACCTAGTATAGAAATTTATGGTCTATTTACAAGGTGCAAATCCGCCGATAAAATCACGCTATAACAACGGAATAGTAAGTTAATTTTGATTCATGGGAGTATTTATGACTGCTGAAAATGAGATTGCGGACTAGTTGGAGTTAAGGGGGGAGATGGATGTCGGAACCATTACTTTCCATCCGGGATTTAAAAACCTACTTCATCAGCAAGGATACAGAGGTACATGCTGTTGATGGCATCGACATTGATGTGTTGAAGGGACAAATTGTTTGTATCGTCGGCGAGTCTGGCAGTGGAAAAAGCATGACTTCACTATCCATTATGCGATTGGTGCCAAAACCACGCGGTAAGATTATTTCTGGAGAGATTGTACTCGACGGCATAAATTTATTGGAACTATCAGAAAATCAAATGACTGAGGTTCGGGGAAACGAGATTTCCATGATTTTTCAAGAACCAATGACTGCACTTAACCCGGTGCTGACGATTGGTGATCAAATTACGGAGGTGTTGTTGCGGCATCGTAAGATGAACAGAAAGGATGCCTTGGCGCGAGCTATCGAGATGTTGAAGTTCGTCGGGGTTCCTCGAGCGGATCAGATTGTCAGGGAATATCCGCACCAGTTGTCAGGTGGCCTTCGCCAACGCGTGATGATTGCCATGGCGATGGTGTGCGAACCTAAGTTGTTAATTGCTGATGAGCCTACGACGGCGCTAGACGTGACAATTCAGGCACAAGTGTTAGATCTCATGCGCAAAATGCGCAGTGATTTTGGCACAGCGATTATTCTAATCACGCATGATCTTGGCGTTGTTGCAGATATGGCCGACCATGTAGTCGTTATGTATGCGGGGCAAGTCGTAGAGTCAGCCAACGCTGACGATCTATTTGAGGAACCAAAGCATCCTTACACCAAAGCGCTGTTGCAATCTATTCCGTCTATTGAAAAAGATCTGGATGTATTGTATTCCATTCCAGGTACGGTTCCGGATGCTGCGGCATTTCCAGTAGGTTGTCGCTTTGCTGAACGTTGCCCGGTGGCACAAGAGTCTTGCAGTCAACGTATGCCAACGCTGCGTGAGATCTCGACTAATCATTTTGTTCGATGCGATTTGCTGTAAGTGGGAGGTGAGAGTATGACTGACCATCTATTAGAAGTTAAAGAATTGAAAAAATATTTTCCGATCACTGCCGGTGTGATGAAGCGCACGGTCGGACATGTGAAAGCAGTAGACGGAGTTTCGTTCTTTGTTGATCCCGGCGAAACCCTAGGCATCGTCGGCGAATCGGGATGTGGCAAGTCGACGACGGGTCGTATGATCATGAGAGTATTGGACTCGACTGCGGGGAGTATTTACTTCGATGGCGAAAATATTACACGTTTACATGGAAGGAAATTGCGAAGGATTCGTACGAAATTTCAAATGGTATTTCAAGACCCGTATGCATCGTTGAACCCTAAGATGACCATACGTGAAGTTATTTCTGAACCACTTGTTGTTAATAAGATGTTGTCTGGTCGACAGGTTGTGGATAGGGTGGCCACCCTTTTAGAGACAGTAGGCTTACGGCCTGATGACATGATGAGGTATCCCCATGAGTTCTCAGGTGGCCAACGCCAGCGCATCGGAATAGCTCGCGCTTTGACCTTAAATCCAAAACTAGTTGTGGCGGACGAAGCGGTTTCGGCACTGGATGTGTCAATTCAATCTCAGATCTTAAATCTTATGGTCGATTTGAAACACCAATTCAATTTGTCCTATATCTTTATTTCTCATAATTTAGCGGTTGTGCGACACATTAGTGATCGTGTAGGTGTCATGTATCTCGGACATATGGTCGAAATATCTCCGAAGACAGACCTTTATGATAATCCTTTACATCCTTATACACAGGCGTTACTGTCAGCCGCTTTGGAGCCAAAACGTAAAGGACAGAGGCAACGAATGATTCTTCGGGGCGATGTTCCTAGCCCTGCAAATCCACCTGCGGGGTGTCCATTTCATACTCGTTGTCCACAAGCGATTGAACAGTGTAGAACTCAGCGCCCAGTCTTACAGCAGGTGCGACCTGCGCATTTTGTGGCATGTCATTTGTACTAGATAGGATTGGGGTTGAAGATATATGAACTCAGTAGGGGGCATTTACGTGAGAATGATGAAAAGAACAACGCTATCCACTATTGCACTTGCTGCGTCTGTCGCGGTTGTTTTAACTGGGTGCGGAAATGACACGTCAAGTACAAACAATGCTGGTGGTTCCAACTCAGCCGTGGATAGTGGAACCCCTGTAGACGGTGGGACATTGACGATGGCTGATACGACGAAGTGGGAAGACATGTTTATTCCATATCTCAATAACGCTTCACCTACTTTCGCGATGTGGGAATTATCGTTTGAACCATTGATGAGTTATGATAAATCACTGAACATTAAGCCTAATCTTGCTCAGTCATGGTCCTATTCGAATGGTAATAAAACATTAGATATTAAACTTGACCCAAATGCTAAGTGGTCAGATGGAAAGCCGATTACTTCTGATGATGTACTCTTGTTTATGAATTTCATTGGTTCGAAAGTGTACAATACCACGGATCAAGGCGAATATGGCTATCTAGTACAGCCTGTAGTTGGTTCTGAAAAAATCGCAAGTGGAGCGGCTCAGTCGTTTGCTAACACGGGTGGGTTTAAGAAGATTAGCAATACAGAATTTCAAATTAATTTTAGCAAAGCGGATGCTGCAGTTTTAGCGGCGGATGTGTCCTCCTACATCCCTTTGCCCGCTCATGTATTAGGGAAAATACCGTTTTCCCAGTGGATGAATTCGGATTTTAATAAGAAGCCAACGGTTGTTTCCAGTGCTTATATTCCAACACAGGTTAACGGCCAAAGTAGCGTTGAATATGATGAGAATGATAATTATTTCAAAGGGAAGCCGCATATCAGTCACATTGTTCTCAAGTATGTGTCGGAAGACGTCCTACCAAGCTTAATTGAGAATGGGCAAGTTGACATGAATATAGAAGGGAATAATCTTGACACGGATTCATTTTTGAAAATGGAGAAAGATCCTAACTTAAAAACAATTGCACAGCCAGCGATGTCTTATGGTTTCGTCGGTATGAAAGTGAATGAACCGAAATTCCAAAATGTTCAGTTGCGACAAGCCATGGAATACGCCATCGACAAACAAGCTATTATTCAAGGGGTATATAAAGGACTAGGCAAGCCTGCGTACGGACCGATTCCGTATTTTGATTGGGCAGCGGCAACGTCGGCGGATGGTATGAATACCTATGCGTACAACCCGACAAAGGCGAAACAACTACTAGAGCAAGCAGGTTACACAATTCCTTCCGGTCAGAAGTGGAGAATAGATCCGAAGACTGGAAAGCCGCTTGTATTCCACCTTGTGTACTCCAGCGGTAGTCCAGAAGTCCAGGCAATTTGTACGGCGGTTGCACAGAATTTGCAGGCGGTGGGCTTAAATGTGCAATTGGAAACGCCTCTTGATTTTAATGTCATGTTGAAAAAGATTGAGACAAATGATTCGAGTCTCGATATGTTCTTCTTGGCAAATGGTATTGGTACCGACCCAGATCCGAGGGGATCTTGGATGTCTACAGATCCGGGGAATTTGGACAGCTGGAAGGATCCTAAAAATGATGCGTTAATCGACGACACGTTTGGTGCTAAAGCGTTCAATCAAACATACCGTAAACAGGCCTTTGTCAAGTGGCAATTGTACGTGAATCAACAAGTTCCTATGTTATTCCTTTATGACCGGGACGACACTTGGGCCTACAGTGCGAAGGTTCACATTCCTGCCGATTCGTGGATCCCTGGCGGATATACCAATATTCAGGACTGGTGGATTTCTCAGTAACGACTACTGGCAAAAATGGGGGAAGGGGAGCAACGCTCTCCCCAACTCCCATCGCATGAGAGGGAGTTGAAAATGGGTACTTATATCCTTCGAAGATTGCTTGGAATGATTCCAATGCTTTTTGCCATTACAGTCTTTGTATTCTTAATGATGCATGCTGCTCCAGGTAACGCAATTGAAAGCATGTTAAATCCAAGGATTAAGGATATGGCGGCGCTTCAAGCGCAATTAATTCATCAAAATGGGTTAGATAAGCCTTTGCCTGTTCAGTATGTTGATTGGTTGGGAAACTTTATTCGAGGTGATTGGGGATATAGTTTTGCGCAAGGTGTACCTGTGCGTCAGTTGGTTTTACCAGCTTTGGGGAATACATTAATTCTGGCCGCATTGGCAGAGGTGTTTATCCTGCTAATCGGGGTTCCTCTAGGTATTTGGCAGGCTCGTAGACCCTATTCTTTATTTGATACGTCGACATCCATTGTCAACATTATATTATTTTCAATTCCATACTACATTATTGCGATTTTCCTAATTTACTTCCTGGCCATTAAATTGCATGTATTTCCATCCCAGAATGCTGTGGGCACGGGGCCACAGGCTGGTTCTATAGTAGATCACCTTTATCATGCATTGTTACCAGCATTATCGATTGCTTTGGCGTCAAGCGCCGTTTATAGCCGATATACGCGAGGTTCTATGCTAGATGTATCGAGACGGGATTTTACGCGTACGGCAAGGGCGAAAGGTTTGACCGAAGGAGTTGTCTTTCGTAAACACGTTTTTCGTAATGGCATGATACCAATCGTGACGCAGTTAGGTTTCGATATAGGCTCTCTTGCCGGTGGGGCAGTGATATTGGAAGGGCTGTTCGCGTATCAGGGAATGGGTTATATCACGCTTCAAGCTGCAACGCAGCGGGATTACAACGTGATTATGGCAACTAGTTTAATTATTGCAATAGGAGTGTTGTTAGGCAACTTGATTGCTGATATTTTGTATGCGGTAGTGGATCCAAGGATTCGTTATCAGTAGGGAGCTGGTGGAGAAACATGTCTTTAAACTCGGTGTTCGCAGATTCAATTGAAAAAAACTCCACGAGACGGCGTACAAAGAGCCCAAACCGATTGGCATTTGAGCGATTCATGCATAACAAACTTGCGCTCATCAGTGTCATTATCCTTCTATTAATTACTGTGATGAGTATTGCCGCCCCGCTGATTACGCATCAAAGCGCATGGCAGACATCGTTAATGCAGACAGATTTACCTCCCTCTTCCACGCATTTATTGGGTACGGATAGTGAAGGAATAGACCTATTTGCACGGGATTTGTATGGGGGAAGAGCTGATCTTCTCATTGGGTTCGTAGATACAATCATAACCATGGCGATAGGCATCGTTTTGGGAGGGTTGGCCGGATATTATAGCGGCTGGGTTGACGCTGTGGTCATGCGTATTTGTGATTTTATGTTCAATTTTCCGTTCATTCTGCTGATTATTGTGATTGTGGCGATTTTTAACGTATCAAATATTTGGATTCTCATTTTAGTCATGGGGTTCACCTCGTGGCCGGGTATTACTCGTCTCGTTAGAGGATTATTTCTAACGATAAGAGAGAGCGAATATGTTTTGGCCGCTCAGATTTCTGGGGCCTCTGTGTGGAGAATTATTTTTAAACATTTGCTTCCTAATAGTTTAGGACCATTGGTCGTCAATGCTACACTTTTAATGGCAGGAATGATTGGTGCTGAGGCGGCATTAGCTGTCGTTGGCTTTGGCGTTAAACCGCCATCACCGTCATGGGGAAATATTTTGGCTGGTGCACTAAACTTTTTGACTTTGCAGACGGAGCCATGGGTGTGGGTTCCACCGGCGGCGTTAATCACACTGACAATTCTATGCATTAACTTCATCGGCGATGGTTTGCGGGATGCATTCGACCCGTCGTTTGAAAAGTAATTGTCCCGTCAACCCCTTAAAACTGCTTATTTAGCGATGTTTCGCTAGAATAAGCAGTTTTTTGTTCGTGAATTTGTAATATTTAACCACATGCACTATGGTTGTCACGGTTTGTCCACATTTTTTCCATTGTGTTTTGATACGTGAACTTTGTATTATAAATGACGTTGCTTTTATTTCGTAAGCGAAGGATTTGCACCCAAATTGATCGGGCGCCGACGTGGAAAACAAGTTCCACTTGATGACCGAGCGACTGAATAGAACTTTATTTTATGTTTGGAGTGATGGATATGGACAATCGCGCGCCCAGTACCATACGTACTGGACCTATCTTCGCGATTATTCTGATTGGCGCGTTTGTCGCGTTCTTGAATCAAACTTTGATTAACGTCGCACTGCCGCAGATGATGGACAGATTGCATATCACTGCCACCACTGGAGACTGGCTGACAACGATTTATATGTTGGTCAACGGGATTGTCATTCCGGTTACCGCGTTCTTGATGGATCGCTTTACAACGCGTCAGTTGTACATTACGGCCATGTCGCTGTTTACCGCCGGTACACTGATTTGTTTTATCGCGCCTAACTTTGGATGTATTTTGGTGGGCCGCGTGGTTCAGGCGGCAGGCGCGGGTATTCTGTTCCCCTTAATCACAAATATTATCTTCACTTTGTTTCCTCCGGAAAAACGCGGTGGCGCTATGGGGCTTTTCGGGATTTCCATCAACTTTGCGCCTGCGGTTGGACCGACGTTATCTGGCTGGCTAGTTGAGAATCACTCTTGGCGGATTCTTTTTCTGGTGATTTTACCCATTGCTTTAATTGACTTGATTATATCGATATTTGTCCTGAAAAACGTTTCTGAGACGAGCCGACCGAAGTTGGATGTGCTCGGCGTCATTCTATCGACGATTGGGTTCGGCGGCATTTTGTATGGTTTCTCTACCGCAGGGGATAGCGGTTGGGGCAGCATTGACGTAATCTCTATGTTTGTCATAGGCGTTATCGCACTGATTTTATTTGTTTGGCGGCAATGGGTTGTCGGTCATGCGCTGTTGGAATTCCGCATTTTTCGCTACCCGATGTTTACATTGACGACAGTGATCAACGTCTTGGTCACTATGGCGTTGTACTCTGGCATGATTCTCATGCCGATTTACATGCAAGACGTGCGCGGATTCTCTTCTCTGCTGTCTGGGCTCATGTTGTTGCCTGGTGGAATTGTGATGGGCATCATGTCGCCAATCACGGGACGCCTATACGATAAGATGGGCGCTCGTTGGTTAGCCGTGGTGGGGTTGGCTATCACGTTGGTGACGACTTTCGCTCTGTCCCGCTTGCACACCGACACCAGTTTTACGTATGTCCTCGTTGTCTACACGGTTCGGATGTTTGGTATGTCCATTTTGATGATGCCTATCTTCACGGCTGGTTTGAATGAACTGGCTCTGACGTTGAATCGCTACGGAACGGCGATGGTCAATACACTTCGAATGATTGCTGGTGCCGTTGGAATGGCGCTCTTCGTGTCTATTATGACCAATAGCGGTGCGGCACACACAAAATTGTTGGTCGCGGCACGGCATATTGCCCCGACTGATCATGTTCACATGACGCAGGCAGTCAATGAGGGCACAGTTGTTGGGATTAATGAGGCGTTTATGGTCGCGACGATTGTCACCTGTGTCGCATTCGTGCTCTCATTCTTTATTCAACGCACTTCACCGAAGGAAGATACCATCACCACGCGCGTTCAACCGAAGAAGTCGAAAACCGCGTAATGCAGGCGTTCATCCACAAGGCGTACAGTGACGTGCGCCTTGTTTTTTTATCCCTTCACATGTCGCTTATATATCCCTGTCATATAGAAAGGACGCCACAGAAAAATTGGCTTGCCGGTGGCGTCGCCGAATGCACTCAAATTGAATGGTGAGTGCGACTCGGGTTAAGTCGGGGGCAGGTTGTTCTTTGGGTTTTAGGCAGACTTCCTTTGCTTCATTTGTCCCGACGTGTAGTACAGAAATCGGGTAACCGTCAAGAAATACGTCGGGTGTGAAGACGTGGTTATCTGACCGAAGGAACATGGTGACATCGAGGGCCGGCCCTGTGCCATAGTTGCGAAGTCGAATCGATAATTCGTCAGAATGAACCGTCAATCCGTCAATCGAAAGCACGGGGACAAACGAATCAATGACACTTCTTCGAGTTTGGTAAAGTGAGCACAAGGCAATCGCCAACGTGCCGAGCGACGAGGCAATGGTTGCAGACTCAATCATGTCAAACGTCGTCCACCACAATGGTTGTTCACCTCTTTGGATACGCTTTGAAGCTACTTCATTAGCTAGAATTTTTATTCTGTACTGTTGAACTCACCAGTATGAACAAGTTTTCGTCAATCGTTTTGTTCGGAATAAATCGGTGTCGGATTGATGTGCATGCTTTCGTGCGGACCAAGGCAACTTAAGGTTTGTCTTTGTCTGTGAGGAAACTCGCGAAGGAAGGAGTTTTCACATGTATGGAAGCATCGTGTCATTGGTTCCGTTCTTTGTCGTCATTCCGATTGCCCTTTGGACCAAACAGGTGATTCCTGGCCTTGCGGTTGGGTTGTTTATCGGCGCATATCTCCTGCACCCCTCGTGGCTAGGGGGATTGCAGGCAGCCTTAACATATGTCATTCACGAGACGACCACCAGTGGGAACTTAAACCTGGTCTTGTTCTTGTATGGATTCGGTTCATTCGTCGGATTGATTCGAGTAACCGGGGGTGTTTCCGGTTTTTCCGAGTGGATGGGAAGGCGAATTAAGACGGAACGCGGCGCATTTGCACTTACTTGGGTCTCATCCATTGCCACGTTCATGGCGCCGGATTTTCGCATTATCACCATCGCGCCGGTGGTCCGGCGAATTTTCAACAGGCTGGGGGTGGCGCCTGAAAAAGTTGCGTATGTCATCGATGTAACAGCGACGCCATTGTGTGCCATCGTCCCGTTAGGAACGGCGTTTGTCGGATATATGGTGGGGCTCATGCATACATCCCTGCATCATACGAATACGACCTATACGCCATACAGCTTGTTCTTAGCCAGCTTGCCGTTTAACTTCTTCGCTTGGGTGATGTTGGTGGTTGGCTTCGTTCTGACGTTTTTTGCGCGGCACCACCAGAAGGAAGTATCTTCGGTTGCGGGGGAAGCAGAGCCTGACTATCTACGGTCGCGAAACCGTGTGCACATCGCGCAGAAGTTGCGCCAGTTCACGGCTGCAGCCAGTATGGAGACTGGCGCGGTGGGCGCCGTGGTCTCGGTCGATGCGCATCGTAGGGATACAAAACCCGATGCGGATAAGGACATTCCAGACCCTGTGGAACTTGTTTCAGGGCGGGTGCAGCCTAGCGCCATCAATTTGGTCCTACCGCTCGCCGTCCTGCTTGTTCTGACCATCGCGTTGACTTACGTGTCTGGATTTGCCAACGGAGGACGGGGATTATTCCAAGCGCTCGTTCAAGCTGATGCATCTGCTGCAATGCTTCAGGCGCTGATTATCACTTTGGTGTTTATGTTTGTGTTTTACGCATTTCGTCGTCAGCCTATCGACAGAACCATGTTCGGCTTTATTTCAGGTGGCAACGAGATGATGTCCGTTATCGTGCTGCTGGTCCTCATTTGGGCTGTGTCTGCAGTTTCGAGCGATCTCGGCTTCTCGCAGTTCTGCCAGCGAGAAATCACGCGATTCGTTCCGCATGCGTTTATCGTCCCTGCCCTGTTTGTATTTGGTTGCGTCATTTCCTACTTTATCGGTTCGTCATTTGGAACCTGGGGCATGTTGATGCCGTTGGGATTTTCGCTTGCCTCGACTGGAGCGGGCAGTTTGCCGCTCATTGCCGGAGCTGTGTTTGCCAGTGGCACCTTTGGAGGTTTTGCCTCACCCCTAAGCGACAACACTGTGGCTATGTCGGCGATGATGAAACTGCCGGTGATGGGGTATGCCAACTACAAGACAAAAAGTGCAGCGGTTGCTGCGGGAATTTGTGTCCTGTTATATCTGGTTGTGGAGTGGGTCTTCTGACAGAAGGCCCACTAGCGGTGTTTCATTGAGTTTGCTTCGTGACCAGAAAGTGCGGTATGTTTATAAGGTTGACCTCAAAGTGGCAGGAGGGCATCTATGAGTGCAAAGACATTGATGCGGCAATTTCTTTCAGAAAATAAATGGGCTTATGTCATCTCTATTCTCGCAATTATCATCTCAAATTTTATCAATGTTCAGTTCCCACATATTTTAGGGCGATTTACGAACGCCCTGGAAGCACACCGATTGAATTTGCACGATGTGCTGGTGTATGCAATCTTACTGTTTGTCGTGGGCGTCGTCTATGTTCAATTCTACGCGATTGGCCAGTATCGCAACGGCAAACTCGGGCGCGAGTTCGAGTATTTGCTGCGGCGCCGGCTGTTCGCGCATTGGGAAGTCCTTTCAACCGAGTACTTTCGACATAAGAGTATTGGTGATTTATTGAACCATGCGATGAACGATATTCGGCAGGTTCGCGAGGCGCTCTCTGGCGGATTGAATATTTTAACGAATGCAGTGTTTTTGTTGTTGGCGACCCTAATCATGACGTTTACCACCGTCAGTATGAAATTGACTGTCGTCAGTATGATTCCACTTCTGTTCATCCCATTGTTCATCGTCTGGTTCGGACCACTTATTCGGACTTCTTCACGCCAAGTGCAAGAGGCGCTATCTGACATGTCAGACCTGACCGAAGAAAGTTTAAGTTCGATTCGGTTGATTAAGGCCACCGCAAATGAGGATGTGGAGACAGAGCGATTCCGCGCCAAGGTTGATCACATCGTTCACCAGCAACTCACGTTATTCCGGCGCAGTGCCACATTTCAGGCGTTTATTCCGACCATGAGTTCCATTAGCTTCGCCATCGCACTATTGTACGGAGGCTATCTCACGCTGTCGCATCAGATTCAACTCGGGGCATTTGTCGCATTTACGCTCTATATCGGACAATTGGTACAACCCTTGCAACAAATCGGCTTTGTGATTAACAATTTTCAGCGCGCTTCGGCATCCCTCACTCGGTTGCAGGTGTTGCTCGACGAGCGGCCAAGCATCACGGATTGTGAGCAGCCCATTGAGTTGGGGCACGTTCGTGGCGAGATTGAGGTAAATCTACCTTCCTTTCAGTATGCGGACGGTCAAGTTCCGGCGCTTCGCGACATACGGTTTCATTTGATGCCTGGGCAGACGCTCGGTATTGTCGGGCGTACGGGTTCAGGTAAGACCACCTTGGTGAATTTGTTGCCACGTATTTTCGATCCGCCGGCGGGCACCATTTTTCTCGATGGTCACGATATTCGTGACATCCGCCTCGAAGCGTTGCGGCAATCGATAGCATATGTGCCACAGGATGGTTTTCTGTTTTCGACCTCTGTTGGCGAAAACATTTCGTTTGGGGATGCCAACGCCTCGCGTGAGCAGATTGAAGAGGCGGCTAAGGCGGCGCAGGTGTATGACGATATCGCTTCGTTTCCGGATGGATTTGATACGGTGATTGGCGAACGTGGCGTTACGTTGTCTGGCGGACAGCGCCAACGAACGGCGATTGCGCGCGCGTTTTTGAAGTCCGCGCCGATTCTGATTCTCGACGACAGTCTCTCCGCGGTCGACATGAGGACGGAGAAGCGAATCATTGAGGAGCTTGAGAAGGTTCGGCAACACAAAACTACCTTGATTATTGCGCACCGGCTGTCTGCCGTTCGCCACGCGGATTTGATTTTGGTCTTAGAGCATGGCGAAATTGTGGAACGTGGCACGCACGATGAACTGATTCGCTTGGACGGGATCTACGCGAAAACTTATCATATGCAACAACAGGGGGAGGCGTTGCGCGCATGAGCACGATGGATTCATCTGCGGACAGACAGCGGCGCAAGGCGGGCGTGTCTAGCCTCGGGCGACTGCTTCCATACGCGAAACCCTATGTTTGGCAATTTGCGTTGGTGCTCGTATTGGTTGTCATTTTCAACGCGTCGACCGTGATGCAGCCGTATCTCGTCAAAGTGGCCATTGACAGCGACATCTCGACGAAACATCCTAATTATCATGGGGTTTTGGTGATTGCGTTGATTTACGTAGGCGTTGTCATTATCGGTGTCGCGGCCAATTTTGCCCAGACCGTGTTATTGCAAAATGCAGGGCAAAACGTCATTCGGACAATTCGCTTATCCCTGTTCTCGCACATTGAGCGGCAAGCTATGCGCTTCTTCGATACACGGGCTGTCGGACGCCTCGTGACCAATGTATCGAACGACACAGAAACCGTCAGTCAGTTTTTCACGAACTTCTTTCTAAGTTTGATTCGCGATGGGCTCAGCATCATCATGATTGTTGTTGCTATGTTTGAGCTCAATGGGCGGATTGCGTTGTATTGCATGGTGCTGATTCCGATTATCTTCGCCATCTCGTTTGGATTTCGCGGTCAGTTGCGAAGAGCCTATCAAACCACGCGAACGCGTTTGTCGAACGTCAATGCCTTTCTGGCCGAAAATCTTGCAGGCATGCGCATCATTCAAATTTTTCACCAGGAGGAGCGCCAATCTCGCGCGTTTGAGGAACTCAACGAGTCACACCGCCAAGCCAATGTCTACGAGTACCGTACATCGGTTTGGTTTAATCGGGCGTTTGAGGTACTCGGCAATATCGCTGTGGCGGCGGTCGTCTGGATGGGTGGCGGGGCCGTGTTGAAACACTGGATTGCCTTCGGGACTTTGTATGCGTTCATTCGGTATATCCAGCAGTTTTTTCAACCGATTAACGCCATGACACAACAGTGGAATACACTTCAGTCCTCGATGGTGGCTGCAGATAGAATCGGTCAAGTGTTGGCTGTGCAGCCGGAAATTGTGGATGCGCCAGAGCCCGTGAAAGTCAATCCGGAGAATGTCCGCGGTCGAATTGAATTTCATCATGTCACGTTCGGTTATCAGCCAGAACAGCCAGTACTGAGAGACATCAACTTTGTGATTGAACCTGGACAGTTCGTCGGTGTGGTGGGCGCAACAGGGGCTGGAAAGAGTTCGGTGATGAGTCTATTAACGCGGTTCTACGAACCACAGGCGGGGGACATCACAGTAGACGGTATTTCTATTCGCGCTTACGCACAAGCCGATTTACACCGCATCATCGGTATTGTCCAGCAGGATGTCAGCCTCTTTACGGGGACGGTAGCGGATAACATTCGGCTGTTTCGCGAGGACATCTCCGATGCAAAAGTACATGAAGCGGCTGAAATTGTCGGTGCCGATGCGCTCATCCGGCGTCTGCCAAATGGTTATGCGACGCAACTGTATGGTAAAGGATCGAATTTGTCGGCTGGCGAGCGACAGTTGATTTCGTTTGCGCGCATTGTGGCACTCAATCCTCGAATTCTCATATTGGATGAGGCCACGGCCAGTCTCGACAGTCAAACGGAGGAACTTGTACAACGTGGGTTGCACACGGTAGCGGAGGCTCGGACGACTATGGTTATCGCCCATCGGCTATCCACCATCCGTCGTGCGGACAATATCCTCGTATTGGACAAAGGCCGTCTGGTCGAGCAGGGCACGCATGAACAGCTGGTCGCTGCGTCAGGACTGTATGCCATGCTCGATGCAGAGAGTGGCGTAGAAGCTGGTACACGGGATACTCGGCCGCTGTAAGGGGCGCGTAGATCCATCCAGTGGGCGCCTTGTGCTATGATGTCTATGGTCGCGAACCTTGTCTTGTTTGCGGTTGACACAAAGGGGGATTCCCATTGCAAGTACAAAAACCGCGATCCGTCCGCGACGTGTTTGAGCAGAGTTTCCTGCTATATCGCCGGAGGTTTCGCTTCTTAATTGGCACTGCGGTGGCCATTTTATTTCCATACTATATCGCGAGTGCGTATGTCAGAACGCATTTTTTGCTCACCGATGATCAGGCGGATCAAATTGTTCAGGATATGGAGCAAAAAGGTGATGTGTGGAGCGCCTTATCGACGGTGGTCTCCGTTCGCACAGAGGTCTGGATGTTCGTCCTGTCCGCCGTCTTCATGCTTCTGGTGCTGCCTATCCTCTACGGCATGATTGCGCAGATGAGCAGTAAGTCTCTACAGCATGGCCAGGAGACGACCATTGCGGACGCCGGGAATGCGGCGTTCCGGCGTTTGTTCCCCAATATGGCCACGTTGCTGTTGGCAATCGTCATATATCTCGTATTGGCTGTGTGTTACATGGAACTGCTGTCGCTTGTCACCTACTATTTAGGCGCTGCGCTTGGTGTATTGGCGACGGTTATCGCCATTTTGGGAACGTTGGGGTTCATTGTGGGCGTCGTTGTGTACTTTATTCGGTTTTCGTTTTTACCAGCGATTGTGGTCGTCGAAGGTTTATCGTTTTTCCGCGCAATGGCCCGTTCCTGGCGTTTGACGAAATCCCGCAGCGGACAATTGCTCGGGTTTTATGTCATGCTGTCCATCGTCTGTTTTGTGGCGCAGGTGTTTATGACACTGATTGGCGACATGTTCTTTCAATCGGCGGGCACGCAATTGCTCATTGCAGCCATCATTGGCATGCTCGTTATGCCTTTTGCGCTGACCTGTATGTCCACGATGTTTGTCGAATTACAGTCGCGTGACAGAAACCCAATGAGGTGAGTCGTCGGTGAATTGGTTGCGTAAGCTAGAGTCTGTGATGCGTATTGAACTGTTGCTCTTGCTCGCGTGGATTTGTTTCTTTGCTATCCACGCCGGGGCGCCTTTGACTGATCCCGACACCCCTTGGCACTTAGCCACTGGCCAGTATATTTTGGCGCATCACGCGATTCCGACGACAGATCCGTTTTCTTGGTCGATGCGAGGTAAACCGTGGGTGACCCAGGAGTGGCTGTTTGAAGTGGTACTTGCCTGGCTTGCGCAACACGCTGGGTTTATTGGCATCTGGGCACTGGCAGTATTCCTCCATACCGCAACCGTCTTGGTACTATATCGACTTTGCTGTGACGTCTCTGCGGGACAGCGCATTTTTTCCGCTGTCGCCGCCAGTCTGGGTACGGCAGCTGGCCTCGATTTTTGGGTGCTGCGCCCGCAATTGATTTCCTATACGATGTTCGCCATCTTTTTGTGGATATTGTCGCGCGTGGAACATGGGTATCTCAAGGCCTTGTGGCTGGTGCCACCGCTTATTCTCATTTGGGCGAACGCGCACGCGTCCGTCAGCATCGGTATTATCATGTTGGTATTTGAAGCGGTGATGAGCTTGATTCCGAATGTCGGTCGCCTATCTCGTTTGTCGTTGTCAAATCGGGCGCGGATGTACCTGTTGCTGACTGCTGTCGTCGCGGTTGCCATTGGGTTTCTAAATCCAAACACATATCACGAATTTACGTACGCGTTATTATCGAATAACTCGTTGATGGTCAACAGCATTAACGAGTGGCACTCGCCTGACTTTCATAATCAGTACTACAAGTACGGTGTGATTCCGTTTGTGGCACTTGTGCTCATCTTGCTCATTCTTCGAAAACGTTCGGTTCCGCTTAAATACGTGTTGTACTTTGGCGGCTGTTTTGCGTTAACGCTTGTGTATCAGCGATTTATGCCGTATCTCGCCATCGCTGGGGCACCTTTAATTGCGTTTGGACTCTCTGATTGCTTGCGGGGTCTTTTGCATCCTTCACGGATGTTTCGTTATGTGCTCGGTATTTTAATGTGTGGGGTAGTCGTCGATTTTTTCGTTGCGGTACCGAATCTTCGCGGGTCGGTAGATAAGCATTTTTCTGCGAACGCATATCCCATTGACGCAGTGAACTACCTTAAGCAGCATGATATACCGGGTCCACTCTTAAATGCGTATGATTTTGGCGGTTATTTGATTTACGAGCACATCCCGACGTTTGTCGATGGTCGAACGGATATCTTTCTTGAAAACAATACGTTTCAGGATTATATGGACCTTCAGAACTTGGCTTGGGATGCACCAGAATTGTTAGATCAATACGGATTTAACTCGGCCATTTTGCCGCCTGGATACGCCTTGAGCGTGTATCTCAGTAATAATCCAGACTGGCATGTGGTATATCAAACCGACAATGCGGAGATATTCGTTCGCAACAAGGAGACGGCGAAACGCGTTTCTTTGTCGGGGGAATAGGACAAAACGTGACAAATTATTGCCCGAGCAATTGTCAGCGTCATCAAATAGCCATTTGGGCGGCTGTTGCATAGGTTAGACGGAAGGATGGATGGATAGGAGGATATGCCGCCATGCGTATACATCGCGTCCGCTCAGGTGAGACGCTTGAACAAATTGCTCAAAATTATGGGGTGACCGTACGTGATCTCATCCATTACAATGAGCTTCCCACGCGCAACGTCATCGTACCCGGTTTGGCACTGCTGATTCCCGGTGGGAATCCGATGGCGGTGCAGTCCTATGTCGTACAAAGCGGTGATACACCGAAGTCGGTGGCCGCAAAATTCGGCTTGACGCCTGAATTGTTTAGCCAGTGGACGGGTTATCGTGCAGACGCAACACTTGCCGCTGGAACGAGAATTTATCTCCCAGCGCGGCGGACGACTAAGCGTACCATTGAGGTCAATGGGTATTTGCTTCCGTCCGGAACGCCGTCCGATGCTCAGATTCTTCAGGAACTTTCGTATTTGACATACTTTTGCTCGTTTAGTTATCAGGCCCGCGCGGACGGCAGCCTGGAGGCGCCAAAGGACGATATCGCATTGACATCAGCACGTCAGCAACAGATTCGCCCCCTCCTCACGGTAACAAACTTTGACGGCACCAACTTTAGCCCGACGTTGGCCCATACGATTTTGGCGAATGCGTCGATTCGGCGGCGCGTTATTGATAATTTGGTCTCTACCTGTCGCAACAAAGGGTACGGTGGGGTAAATGTCGATTTCGAGCACATGCAGCCGACGGATCGGCAACTGTATAACCAGTTCATCGCTGCATTGCGTGATAGTCTGCACGTGAGAGGTCTATCGGTTTCCATTGCAATGGGGCCAAAGACGGCGGACAATCCAAATCAGTCTTGGATGGGTGCATTTGACTATCAGACTTTGGGTGAAGAAGTCGATTTCTTGATGTTAATGACGTATGAATGGGGGTGGGTCGGTGGACCTCCGATGACCACCAACGCACTACACCTAGCTGGCTGTTGACCCTGGCTGTTGACGGCAGGAATGAAGATAACTTTGAGTAGCCCCCAAAACACCTCTCCTCGTCTTTGCTCCTTCATTGCCATTGCGAGATTTTATTCAAATCGAGATGAACGTTTTGAATAACTTGACCGTCCATAGACATTGTAACGACTATGGCTCGCGTCGCGGGAAACGCATGTGCACCTGGTAGAGGGGGTGGTCCGTATTTGAACCAAAATGATATTGATCTGATTCGACACGCACGCAAGGGAAGCACAGAAGCGTTTACAGCCATTGTGAGAAATTATAAAAACTTTGTCTATCGGACTGTTCTTGCCATACTACAGAATCGTCAGGATAGCGAAGATGTTGCACAAGAGGTATTTATCAAGGCATATCGTGCACTCGCTGGGCTGCGCGATGCGCGGACTTTTCCTTCGTGGTTAGCACAAATCGCAACACGAACTGCATTGGACTTTATACAATCAAAGCGGAAAAACCAAACTGTAGAACTCGATTCGGAAAAGTTTGTTGTGAACGACGATATCCATCGTGCCGCAAATATTCGATTAGATTTGGAGAATGCTTTGGGACATTTAAGCGAAGAACATCGCGTGGTCACCATTTTGCGGGTCAATGGCTTCGACTATGAAGAAATTGCACAGATTCTCGGCATTCCAATCGGCACAGTGCGGTCGAGATTGCACAACGCAAGGATGCATCTTCGTCAACTCTTACAAGACGAAAGGGGCGACAACGGATGAGTTGCCACGAAATCCAGATGTATTTAACAGCTTACGTCGATGATGCGCTGGAAATAGACAAGCGAAACAGGGTCGAACAACACTTACGGCAGTGCTATGACTGTCAAGCACTCGTCAAGGAATTACAACAGACGACAGCGCTTGTCTTTGAACAGTTGAATCGGACAGTTGCACCGATAAACTTTGAGGATAGTGTGATGCAACAGATTGCTGGGGTGTATCAAGAGCGTCAAGTCCGACGTTTTTCCATTTTTTATTTAGCTTGTGCGCTGATTGGAATTGGCGGCTTCGCAGCTGTGCTCCTTTCACCGGTCGGTACGTTCATCCGGGTGTTGTTTCACTTGTTCCTGGCAGTGTTGAATGGTTTGAGCTTTGTTCCAGCTTCCTTGGGGCACTGGTGGATGGTCTGTATTTTGCTCTCGACGATAGTGCTTGTGGGAAGTTCAATTTTTGGCGTTTCCCGGGTGCTTCGCTCGTTACAAAGTGAGGTCGTTCTATGAAGCGTTGGCTAACCTGGATGATGTTGATTGTCATGTGTGCTGTTGTTTCGGTAGTGCCATTTATTCATGTTCGCAACGCGTTGGTCGCGAGGGATAATCATTCGATTATCAGCCAGCAATTGACTACAATTCCGAAGGGGCAGGAAGTTGCTGATGTGCTCGTCGTCGGAAATGATGTCAAAGTATCAGGGGATGTATACGAAATTTTGGTGGTCGTGAATGGCAACGTTCAACTCACGTCAACTGCACGAGCAGGAATCGTCGTGGACTTGGGTGGGGCGATTCACGAGGCGCCGGGTGCCCATATCAATGCATTATACCATGCGGCACTTAGTACCCCATTTTGGAACGGAATCTTCGTAGGTGGGTTGTTGTCCGTTCTCGTCTGGGGAGGATTATTGGTTCTCAGTATCGCTGTGGTTCTGTTATCAGTTGTGATAACCCTTGGGTTACGCAATCATGTAACCATCCCCATGAGAATCCTTGATAACTCGATTCGCAAAACCGGCGTCACTGGTTTTTTGGTGAGTGTCGCGGTGATGGCGATAATCGCTTTGTTGGCTGTGACGCTGATTGGTTTGCCGCTGGCCTTTGTGTTGGGTTTCTTCTATGCCATTGCAGGGGCCGTTGGTTTTTCCTTGATTTCTCACTGGGCAGGGAAGTTGGTATTGCGAAATTCGGGGATAGAACGACCAGCCTGGCTGACCTCTTTACTGGGTTCTAGTCTCATGGTGGCGTTTTGCAATATCCCGTTTATCGGACTTCTTTTATTTTGCTTCTTTTGGCTAATCGGGGTTGGTGTGACGACGATATGGGTGTGGGGGACTTGGCGTTCGCGTAAACACAAGGCGGCATCGGAATCATGAGGACGGTAAGTTCGTCATTGAATAGATGTGATTGGAAACGGGGAAGACGATTGAGTAACGCTGGAGGATTTGTTTTAGTAGCATCTTTTATGTCCATGTTTCTTGCCCAATTTGCCAAGGTCGTATTTGTTCGTATCCGACAAAAATCTTGGCAGTGGCATCAGTTTACCAACAGTGGCGGAATGCCAAGTTCGCATTCGTCGTTGATGACCACGTTGACCGTTTGTATGTGGCTCCTATTTGGCTGGAAATCACCTTGGTTTGCGATTGCCTTTGTATCCTCGGTCGTGGTCATGTATGACGCGATTGGTGTAAGGCGCCAAGCGGGTGAACAAGCCATGATTTTAGATGAACTGATGTCGCAAATTCACGATGCTGGCGTAGAAATTGACTTGTCCGTATTTGATCGATTTCGACACTGGAAGCGTCAGGGGCATACACCGCGCGAAGTTGCTGGGGGTATCGTTGTTGGGATTGTGGTGGCGTTTGTCGCGTATAAGTTTTTTTAGGTCGAGAGATGAATGAACAAATCGGCGCAGGCATTCCTGCGCCAGTTTTCGTTATGCTAAGTGAGAACGCCCCTTGCTTTGTTTGGCAGATCTTGCAGATGGACCGAACTTAAATATCTTCGCGATACGGGTGGAAAGGGGATATATGAAGCGTGAAAATGTCCACATGATTTTCCCTGAAAGGATACCAACGACCATACCTGCTAATACATCTGTGGGGTAGTGAACGCCAACGTAGACGCGGGCAAACATGACGATGATTGCAATCACCGTAAATGTGCGACTGATGCGTTTCGTGTTATGTCCCCATGAGCCTCCTGCGAAGCCCCAACTGCCTGATGCGTGATCGCTCGGAAAGGAGGCGTCGGTGTTATGTGCAACCAGTTCTGTGTAGGTTCCGTGTGGCAAAACGGTAAATGGGCGCGGGCGGAACCAAACGTGAGAAATGACGACGTTTATCACGAGGGCCAAAATACCTGAAAGACCTGCCATCACCAAGGCGTGACGGTGTTCAACATCACGTTTCGGAAGTGCGAAAAAAGCTATCACAAATAAAACAGCGTAAATTTCGAGCGCGTCCTTGGCAAAGAAGATCATGATTTTATCCAGCATCGGGTGATGTCCTGCTAAACCGTTTATCAAATGGTATAGCGTTAAATCAAACGGGTTTGCGTATGCAACATGAAACATGAAATCACTCCTATACGAACAGTATTCACAAAAGGGTTACAAACAGATAGACGGGCGGAATTGAAAAAGGTTCACGGAGAAATGAACTTTTGTCCTGTGTCTTGATCATTCATTTGAATGAATTGCCAAGCAATTTGACTTGAATACGGTACGGGGGTATAGTAATTGGTGAAAGGGGTGTTGACGTATGACTACAACGACTATCCCGGTTCAGGGAATGACTTGCAGTGGTTGCGTGAATTCTGTGACCAAGGCACTTACTGCGGTTGAAGGGGTACAGAAAGTGGAAGTCAGTCTGGAACAAAATCAGGCAACCGTCACGTTTGATGAGTCGAAAGTAAGCATGGCCAACTTGAAGGATGCGATTGAAGACGCAGGTTACGACGTCGCGTAAACTTCATGGAGGGAATGGGGCGATACGGTATCGCCCCATTTTCGCCAGCAAGGGTGAGGTGCTGTTTTTTGAGTTCAGAACACAATCATAGCTATGGAGCGAATAAGGCGGCGTTACTTAGCCGGTTAAAGCGAATTGAAGGTCAAATACGAGGAATTCAAAAGATGATTGAGGATGACCGGTATTGTGTGGACATCCTCACACAACTCGCAGCAGTTAAGAGTGCTACACATCAGGTCGCGTTGAATCTCTTGGATTCGCATACTCACCATTGTGTCAAAGAGGCACTCACAAATGGTACAGATGGCGAAGAAAAAATTGATGAGCTGATGGATGTGGTGCGAAAGTTTACCAAAGGGTGAGGGAGGTGCCCTGATGTTATGGCAATTGACAACCAGCAAATACGAGAAGCCACGCTTCCCATTGAAGGAATGACTTGTGCTGCTTGTGCGGCTCGGATTGAGAAAACAGTATCGAAACTTCCTGGCGTTCAATCATGCCATGTCAATCTTGCTTCTGAACGGGCACATGTCGTCCTGAATGGAGAGACCGATTGGGACGATGTGATTTTGCGCATCGAAAAAACGGGCTATACAGTTCCCACGAAAGAATTGACCTTGCGCATTGAGGGAATGACCTGCGCAGCCTGCTCGGCTCGCATCGAAAAGGTCGTTTCGCGCGTAAAAGGTGTGGAGTCGGTTCATGTCAATCTTGCGTCGGAAAAGGGGAAGGTTGTTTATCTTCCGGGGGTCGCAACCGAACAAGATGTGATTCGAGCCGTCGAAAAGGCAGGGTATTCGGCCAAAGTGGCCACGGATGAACTGGAACAGATGGAGCGCGAGCAAAAGGTCAAGCAGTATCGTCGCGAATTATCTACCTTTGGACTTTCGGTTGTTTTGACCTTGCCGCTCGTTATCCAAATGTTTGTGATGTTGGCAGGTGCGAATGCATTTATGCCAAACTGGGGGAGCTTGATGTTGGCCACGCCGGTTCAGTTCTTTGTCGGCTGGCGTTTTTATAAAGGTGCGTATCACGCGCTTCGCGGTGGCGCCGCGAACATGGACGTATTGGTGACATTAGGGACTACCGTGGCTTACGTGTATAGTGTAGTCCTCACGATTTTGGGGCGGACAGACACCTATTTTGACAGTAGTGCGACAGTCATTACGCTTATCTACATGGGGAAACTGCTCGAGACGCAGGCAAAACGGAAATCGAGTTCGGCGATTGAAGAACTGGCGAAACTCGGAGCAAGTGTAGCCCATGTCATTCGTGATGACGGCGAACACGACGTGCCGGTCGAGGAATTGCAAGTTGGCGACGTCGTACGCGTTCGTCCAGGGGAAAAGATTCCCGCTGACGGCGTGATTGTGAACGGGCAGACACTGGTGGATGAGTCGTTTTTAACTGGCGAGTCGATGCCAGTAGCCAAAGCGGAAAATTCCGCAGTTGTCGGTGCATCGGTCAACCAGACACAAGCGTTCACGATGCGCGTGACCAAGGTCGGTGCTGACACGGCACTGGCACAAGTGATTCGCGTGGTGGATGAAGCACAGGGTTCCAAGGCGCCTGTGCAGCGGCTTGCGGACAAGATTTCTGGGGTGTTCGTACCGGTTGTCTTAGGTATTGCCCTGTTGACATTTTTCGCATGGGGCATTTTCGGCGGTTGGTCTCATGCACTTGTCGCTGCGGTTGCGGTGCTCGTCATCGCTTGCCCATGCTCATTGGGATTAGCTACGCCTACCGCCATTATGGTTGGCACGGGGCTCGGTGCTGAACACGGCATTTTGATCAAAGGTGGAGAGCATTTAGAACTTCTACACCAGGTCAACACGGTGATATTTGACAAGACAGGTACGGTGACCAAGGGACATCCTGTGATAACAGAGCTTTGGACGGTAAATGGCGTGTCTGAGGCGACGTTGCTACAGAGTGCAGCGGCGCTAGAGTCGCAAAGTGAACATCCACTGGGCAAGGCCATCGTGGACTATGTGAAGGCCAAGCGAGTTTCCTGGCCGGAGGCGACCAGTGTCCAAGCAGTTCCAGGCAAGGGGATTGAGGGGGCTATCGACGGCCAACGGATTTGCATTGGCAATCTCTTTTGGTTCCTGGAACAGGGCATCGACGATGTTCCGATGGACCGGATTGCGGAATACGAAACGTCAGCAAAAACGACCGTACTTGTAGCAAAGGATAGACAACTTCTAGGCGTTATCGCAATTGCGGATTCTCTAAAGGAGGATGCGCATCGCGCGGTCGGCCAATTGCGACATATGGGTGTAGAAGTGTGGATGGTCACTGGTGACAATGTGAGAACCGCTACAGCCATCGCGCGGCAAGCTGGCATTGAACATGTGCTAGCAGGGGTCATGCCACAAGAAAAATTTAAAAAGGTGCAGGAGCTCAAGGCGCAAGGCAACGTGGTAGCCATGGTTGGCGATGGCCTGAATGATGCACCTGCGTTAGCAGCTGCAGACATCGGCATTGCGATGGGGACAGGTACCGATGTGGCGATGGAAGCGGCTGATATTGCGCTAATGCACTCCAAAGTACAGGGCGTAGTGGACGCCATCCAGTTGTCAAAGGCCACCATGCGCAAAATTCGACAAAATTTATTTTGGGCTTTTTTCTATAATGTCATTGGCATTCCGTTGGCAGCTGCAGGTATCTTAAACCCGATTATCGCCGGCGCAGCGATGGCACTCAGCTCGGTTAGTGTAGTGTCCAACAGCCTGCTGCTGAAACGAACGAAATTTGGCAAGTCGGTCGCTAGGTCATCAGGATGATGTGAGGGCGGTAAATTTTGATTCGTCCATCTCTGTCAGACCTGGCTTTTCGCCCACAATTGTAGGGCGGACCGGCATACTGTATAACATAATTGCATCGGTGATGGAGCTCACCAACATCACCCGAAAGGGTTAATGGCTCCTGCGAAGGGATTCGCAGGGGCCATTTTGCATGTAAGAGGGGGTGGAGTTGATGAAGATTTTGTACATCATGGGATTCGGATTTGTTGGCGGTGTACTGCGCTTTTTTTGTGGCGATTCCTTGACGAGTATTCTGATTTTGAATGCGGTGGGAGCCATCGCGCTTGCCATAATCTCTGCGTGCGCAGTGCATCGTATGGTTTGGTTAGAAACTGGGATTGGCGTTGGTTTCATTGGTTCCTTGACGACCTTCTCCTCGTTGACGTTGGTCACGGTTGACGCGTCTTCGCAGCACAGCATAGAGGCGCTTGCGAGCCTAGAAATCACGGTGGGCAGCATTGTCCTGTGCGGTCTTGTGATGGCGTTGACGCGGCGCACCAAAGGACGCGTGGAACTAAACGATGAGCCCCGCGACAACCAGCAGAATACCCGCAATCAATCCCGCATGCCTGCTCACCCGAGTGTGCCAGTGGGTGACGACGTGCAGCGGGTTTAACCAGAACACGGCACAGGCTAGTGCGGCACTACCAATTGTGTAACAAATACGCAGGTGCAAAAAGCCGATGCCAAATCCAACGGTTAAATTGGCGAGTGTTTGGCTGAGACCGACCAACATTCGCGTGTGAAACGTAAGCGGGGCAGCATTTCGCGAAAGGCGGTCACTGCGTAGGGCGTGAAGCGTGATCCAAATACCGATGGCGACAAGTACCCCTGAGCCGAGGTGACGCGCTGCGACGATGGGAATAAAATGATTAATACGCTCGGCGCTTCTATCGCCCGTGAATGAGGCAATCCCCGACATGACGGCCATTATCGTGTAAAACAGCGGTGCGCGTCGATGGGCTGCATCTCCGTTTGCCGGACCAGCGTCCATGATATCGAGATTGGCGCCGAGCCCGACCAACGCACCGAGTAATACGGCACTGACGTTCATATTGACGCCACCCCCGTCCATTGGCAGAAAACTGTTACCAATAGCGTATGGGGATGCCGGAGCGAACTCTATGGACGTGCGACCAACTATGCAAAAACTTGCGGTGCAAGCGGACAAACCGTCTTCACATATCCATCTCCGTATGGGGGGATGGAGATGAGGAAGATGCAAATTTCCGTAGTAAAGCTGGAGTACGGCGAGGAAGCGTTACACGAATTGGCTCAACATTTCCTCGACCGCCTCATCTACGTCGAACGAAATTTGAATGATAGCCATTTGAACGACGACAATCCGCTCACGCATGATGGAGCAAGCGGTGAAACATCGTGGATGCCCGAATGACTCTTTGTGCAATTTACGCGCGTGTGTCAGATGAAGCTCAATTGCGGGGAGACTCTCTCCAACATCAGATTGCCTATTGCCGCGAACACGCTCGGCGGCGAAGCCTAGAAGAGGGGACACCGTGGACGACGCCAGAGGACTTTGTTTATCTAGACGAGGGTGTTACGGGCACGAGTATGGTCAAGCGACCAGCGGTGCAACGCTTGTTGATGGACGCTCGTCGGCATTCATTTGACGTCGTGTTGTTTAAAGGAATTTCGCGTTTTGCCCGTGATACGGTCGACGCGCTTGTGATGCTGCGGGCATTGATGGCTTCAGGTGTCCGTGTGCTTTCTATGGAAGAAAACTTTGACAGCGCGCGCGATAGTGCGGAGTTTATTTTCACCATACACAGTGCACTGGCTCAGGCGGAGTCCGAAAAAACGGCGATTCGTGTGCGGGTGGGGGTGGCTCAAAAAGCGAGGTTAGGTCAGTGGAATGGGCAGCCTCCAGATGGGTATATCCTCGATGTTCACAGTAAGCACCTCGTTGTGGACGAAATGGTTGCCCCTACTATTCGGGATATTTTCGCGATGTATCTGAAAGGGTATGGCGTGCGCAAAATCGCCGAAGCCTTAAACCAGGCTGGACGCTATACAAAACGCGGTTCGTTGTGGACACAACGCAATGTCTCGAGGGTATTGAGAAATCCGGTGTACCAAGGAGATGTGGTCTATGGCCGCCGGGAAAAGCGATTGGTTGTGCCGGATGCGACCAATCCTCTGGCGCGACGCAAGCGGGCTGTGTATGTGACCGATTCGGACCAGCTCACCGTTTGTCAGGATGCACATCCTGGTATTGTGCCGCGCGAGGTGTTTTTGCAAGTGCAGGCGCGCTTACAGCGGCAGCGTGTGTCGTCTGGGCCAACGGGCAATCAACAATGGTTGACCAAGGGGCTATTGCGCTGTACATGTGGAAGTCGCATGACCATCACGTATAATCGAGCAGGCACCGCCTATTACCGATGTGCGCGGCGACGCGAGAGCGGGGCTTCTGCATGCCAGAGCGGGCATATCCGGGCAATGGCACTGGAGCGGGCGGTATTGTCCCAAGTCCGAAAGGACTTACTTGAATGGATCCCGTTTGCACGCCTGACATATCCAAAGCTGCCTGAGCACGATGTACAAAAGGAACTTCACAATCTTCAGGCGGCGTTGGCACGGCAATTTACGAAGTCGCAGAAGCTGTTTGACGAATATACCGACGGCATCATACAGCGTGAACAATATGAGCGCTTAAATCAGGAGATTCAACGCCGGATACAAACGCTTGAACAGGCCAAGGAAAAGCTGCATGTGGAGCTGAAAAAAGACAACCAGGTCGTGGACGCAGGCGAGATGGCGCGGCAGACACTTGTCAACCAGCTGTGCGAGCAGACGCCCAACCCACATCTGACGAAGGAGATTTTGGCGCTTTTTGTGGATCGCGTACAAGTGTGTAAGGGCGTCGGTCCACATCGTGAAATCGCGGTACATTACCGTTTCCAATGTCCATTGTAATCACGTCTTTGTGCAGTGCATTGGGGAGGAGCGGACCACCGATGGCCATCTCCCCAGTCAACCAGATTCGCGCTGTGCTCGACTATGCGACGTCTGTGATTGATCCGAATAAAATTCTCATGGGCTTTAGCCTGTACGGGTATGACTGGCCTTTGCCGTACGTACAAGGGCGCACACGCGCCAGCGGGCTGTCGAACAACGACGCGCAAAACCTGGCCTTGGCTGAGCAATCGGCGATTCAATGGGATCGTCAGTCGGAGTCGCCGCATTTCGAGTATACGACGGGGTCAACCGCACACAGCGTCTGGTTTGACGACGCCCAAAGTGGGGCTATTAAGTTGTCCTTGGTGGATGAATACGGTTTGCGTGGTGCTACGGTATGGGTTTTGGGAAATGAGTACCCACAATTTTGGTATTTAGTGAGAGAACTCTACAACGTCAAGAAATACTGAGTAACCGGCTCGCGCGGCGATGGTGGATTGTGGTAGAATAGAGATAATTAAATGATTGGAGCCACTAGGGGCGCTTGATGCTGAGACGAGGGTAACCACCCTTGAACCCTTAGCACCTGAACTGGGTAATACCAGCGTAGGGAAGTGGCACGGAATCGACGTTTTTCCCGTTTGCGTGCGGGGCGTCGCCTCCGTTCCCCGAAGGTCTCCTAGAATTAAGGAGGCTTTTTATTTTGCGGTTTACTGAAGAACTTCGTCGCGAAGCTGATCCAATTTTTGAGGCGATTAGAAATCACCCGTTTGTTCGGGGGATTGCCGAGGCCGCTCTTTCACCCGCGCAAATCACCCATTATGTCCAGCAAGACTCCTTGTATTTGAGCACGTACGCCAAAGTCTATAGCCTGGGTCTCGCCAAGTGCCGTACACGGGCGGAGATGCGCGAGTTTCACGAGCGCATTGGTTTCATTTTGAATGCAGAAGTGCATCCTCACTTGACTTTGTGTCGCTTTGCGAATGTGTCGTATGAAACTTTGCAGCAAAGTGCGAAGATGGCGCCCACTGCGCATCATTACGCGTCGCACATGTTGGCTTGTGCACAGGCGGGGACGCTTGGCGATGTGTTGGCAACCGTTTTGCCTTGTCACTGGACGTATGTCGATCTCGCCCGGAACATCGTCCACCGGGATCAACCGACCAAGGATCATCCGCTCTACGAATGGATTGCTTTCTACGCGAACGACGATATGTTGTTCGGGCTTACGGCGTTATGTCGCTGGATTGACGAGTACGCGGAGCGCGCGAGTGACGAAGACCGCGTTTCGATGCAAGAAATTTTCCTGGTGAGTTGTCACATGGAACGACGATTCTTCGAGATGGCGTATACCCTGGAGAACTGGTGATTAGGGTCCTTGGCGCCATGTTAAATCCTTTGGTGAGAAAGGATGGTATGCGGGTGCGTACGGATGAGATGGGACATGTGTTCCGGGCGCTGACCATCGCAGGCTCAGATAGCGGCGGCGGCGCTGGAATTCAGGCTGATTTAAAGACGATGCACCAATTTGGCGTCTATGGGATGTCGGTTGTGACGGCGCTGACGGCGCAAAACACTACAGGCGTCCATGGTGTGATGGAGGCATCGCCTGAGTTTGTCGCGGCGCAACTTCAGGCGGTCATCCATGATTTGGGTGTTGACGCGATGAAGACAGGCATGTTGGCTAACGAAGCAATTATCGCCACGGTGGCGGACGTCTTAAGTACAGCGACCGCCACCGTGGCGAGGCCGCTCGTGATTGATCCGGTGATGGTCGCCAAAGGTGGCACGAAGCTGATGGACGATTCGGCTATCGCGACACTTCGCGAGCGCCTGTTGCCGATGGCTGCACTTATCACACCAAACGCCCCGGAGACGGGTGTCCTGGTAGGCGCCTCGGTCAGTAGCTGGGATTCCGTACACTTGGCGGCAGCGCGTTTGGCGCAATGGGGTGCGGGTGTGGTGGTCGTCAAGGGCGGCCACTTGGATTTGGATGTGGCACACGCCGAGGGTTGGCGGTTACCAGCAGCCGCCCATCAAAGGGTAGCTGTTGACACCGTCTATGCCCAGGGAACCTTCACACATTTTCTCACGCCTCGTGTGAACAGTGTGAACACACATGGGACCGGCTGTACGTTTTCTGCGGCTATCACAGCACTTCTCGCGAGCGGTACTCCGGTACTGGATGCGATTGCACAAGCCAAGGCGTTCATCTACGACGCAATTGTTCGGGCAAGAGGCTGGGACGTCGGGCACGGTCACGGGCCGACTGACCACTCGACGCCGATTCCGGTGGCAATGTCGGGGGTGATGGCGGGCGGATCGTACTATTACGATGGGCGAAACTGGACGCGCGTCGACTGATTTGGTGGTGGACTCACTTGGTAATCCATTGCCGAGAACGACATCAGGAGGGATACATATGCAATGGGGGCATTGGTTGGCAGCGGTCCGACAAAATCGGCCGCTCGTTCACAATATCACAAACCTCGTCGTCACCAACACGGCGGCGAACGCGCTTTTATCCATCGGTGCCTCACCGGTGATGGCATATGCGCACGAGGAAGTGGCAGATATGGCGCGTATCGCGGCGGCACTGGCACTGAATATGGGAACTTTGACACCAGAGACGGTCGAGGCGATGCGAATCGCCGGTGGTGCCGCCAATTCAGCAGGGGTTCCTGTCGTATTTGATCCCGTCGGTGTAGGCGCGACACCGTATCGCACAGAGATGGCGCAGACCCTCATACGCGACGTAAAACTTGCGGTGTTGCGAGCGAACGCGGGGGAGATGAGCGTTCTTTTGGGGCTGCCTGGGCAAGTGAAGGGTGTGGATGCCTTAGCGGCGGATGACGCTTTGCCGATGGCTATGAAGGCGTACGCCGCCGAGCAAGGAACGGTGGTGATTGCCACTGGTGCAGTCGATTTCGTCACCGACGGGGAGCATATCTGGCAGCTCGCAAATGGCCATTCGCTCTTGTCGAACATCACCGGTTCTGGCTGCATGTTGACGGCGCTGTTAGGGGCGTTCGTCGGCGTGGTACCAGCGGGGAGTACACCTGCTACATATGCAGAAGCATGTATTGCCGCGGTGACGAGTTACAATGTGGCTGCCGAACAGGCAGCAAAGCTTGCACATGGCCCAGGGACATTCCAGGCCCACTTATTGGATAGTCTCTACACGTTAGAGCCGTCGACAGTGGATGAACGAGCCCGCGTGACATCCGGCGTATGATGTCGGGTGTCGATGTAAGATATGATAGATTGGATAGTCTTCGGGGTCACGCTATTCAGTCAATAGATTTCATGGTATTCTAATTTATATGGCGCTCTAGCGCGACTTTGGTGCGCATCATCCAGAATTTCCGGATATTGACCATTAAGACATAAAACACCGGCCTGCACGTGGGGTCAGGCCGGTGTTTTCCATTGGTTGTTATGGTGGTCGTCAAACCTTCATGGAGCGGATAGCTTGTTCCAACTTTTTGGTTCGAATGTGAAGGTAACGATTAAGTGCAAAGATACCTGCTACCACGCCCGCAAGTACGATATACGTTGTCATTAGATTTACACCTTCCTAGAAAACAGTTCATGTTGAGATGATATTCGTAGTCTACCCAATAAACCTTGAAATAAACTGCAAAGTGTCAATTGACATTAGATTTGTTGGTGATGGTGGATTGGATGACGTGGGTTTATCGCCTTCGGTCCTTCCTTCGATGCAGCCTTGGCAACTGGACGGCCTCTTTTCGCATACGCATCGATTGGGGGGATTTTATGTGTATGCAGATTGTCGTGGCAGACAAGAGATACGGGAAAATTTCACCGGAGCAGATTGCAACGCAACTGTTGCGCATTGTCTTCACAGACTACCGACCCACGTCGCATGCGTACACAGACGCCGATTTGCGCAACTTGCAACATCGCTATACGGCGGAGATTGACAGGGTTGTTTTGCGGGAGGTACGGACAGAAATTGCGCGGGTATTGGACCAACAGATTGCTACTTGCCCGAGTGCTGGTGTCTATCTTCGGAAGATTGCCGAAGAACGCTTACAACAACAAATGCGGATTGATAAATTGCTGTGGCAGTATGTAGAGGGTCGTCTGACAGCATTGCAGCTGAACCAAATGCATGGGCTGATTCACGGTCGATTAGCGTTTCTTGATGAACTGGAGGCTAAATTGCTGACGTACGTCCCGGTTGGCACAAATCAGAAGTCGCATTGGGTAGAGGCACACCAACGGATTCTCGACGCGCTACGCATGGGGGGAGACGTACACATGATTCGTGCGCTGGTTCACACCGTGTTGGAAGGTGTGAAGATTATCAGCGAGTCGTCGACCCGAATTGCATTACGTTTTTACTATCGGTGTCAACGCCCAAACTAACTGCCAGTACGATGTGGCTTGGTCGACAACCTATCTCTGTTACTCATTCTCTTCCACTCGAGCACCGAAAGACTTGGCCATCATCACCGCTTGTGTAAAATCTATTTTTACGTTGGCCAGGTCAAAGTCACGAAAGTTTACACCGTTCATATTCGCTCCCCGCAAATCTGCTTCGCGCAGATTCGCTTTCATAAAAGTGGTCATTGTGAGGTTGGCATGGGGGAGGTCGGATTTCTCTAGTCGTGCACCCGACAGATCAGCGAAACTGAAATTGACGTGTTGTAGGTTTAAGTTTTGTAGGTGTTGTCCGCGCAGATTGGTATAGGACCAATCCCCTTGTATTATGATGATGGCGCTTAAATTCGCTTGTTTAAACGTCGATCCGGTCATTTTGCACGCTTCAAATCGGGACGCAAACAAATTGCTTGCATAAAAATCACAGTTTAGAAATGCACTTCAGGTCTTGTTCTTCGAATGATTGGTTCATGAACAATTCCTTCTGAAAATGCTGGATGTTTTCCCCTTCCTCTTGGACATGCACATTTTGGGGTGAATGATACACGAAACGCGGCTATTCGAAAAGCCGCTCATGATTGGAGATGTGAGATACTGCTCGCACGGAAGAGACAGGGCTGCAAAAATAGAATTCCGCTTGCACGGTCATTTCTTAAAAATATATTTTATATATACCTTTTGTGTCTGGTTTTGTCTTGAGAGGAAGCACGGAGAGGAGATGAGGGATTGAATTTGACGATGTTTACGGATTATTCGCTGCGCGTACTGATTTATGCCGCCATGAAATCAGAGGGGGAACTGTCCAATATCCAAGAAATTGCACAGGTTTATCGAATCTCATCCAATCATTTGATGAAAAGTGTGCATAAGTTAGGAAAGCTTGGACTCATTCATACGATTCGTGGGCGCCATGGAGGTTTTCGCTTAGCAAAGCGTCCAGAGGACATCAATATTGGCCAGGTGGTTCGAGAAATGGAAGAAAATTGGAATCTTGTGGAATGCTTTGACGCAGAAAATGGAGCCTGTATTCTCAGTCCCGCGTGTCGTTTGCAGAATGTTCTTGGCGAAGCGTTAAATGCCTATTTTGCCGTTTTAGAGCGCTATACCCTGGCCGATATCGTGGTGAACCGTCGAGCGATGGGCCCACTATTGGGCTTGAATCATTCAGTTATCGGGGGAGAATGAGAAAGTGCAGGGGTGGTCAGGCAGCTGGCCCTTGTGAAATTGTGTTCCAAATTCAAGGCGATTGAAGGATTTTGTCGAATTTCATCGAAAACAGACGAGGCAGTTGATGCGTGCGCCCGGTGAAGCGACTTATCATCGCAACCATTCATCAACATTCTTGAACGCCTTTTTTTGGTATGACATATCTACGCCTGGAGGCTAGACATGGACACAAATCTCACACAAGTCGCGCTCCGACCTGGACTCGTCCTTGATTTTCGTCGTGGGGAGTTAGTTCAAGACGGTATGTCTGTCAGTTTGTCGAAGATTCAGTTTCGGATTCTTCACCTACTCGCGCTTCATTTGGGCCACCCTGTGCGCACCGACGACATTATTGAATATGCATGGGGAAAGGAACGTAACATCTCCAGAAGTGAACTATATGTCTATATCAGTCGCTTGCGTGCACGGGTGGGAGACAACCCGTATTCCCCGAAACTGATTATTAGTATCCGTGGTTTAGGATACTTATTGAGAAGTGAGATGGGGAAATCGTCTTAATGCCCACGCGGGAATCTGCGCTTTCTCTCCATTTATCCGCTGAGCCTACGCAGTGAATCGCCATGAACTCCAATGATACGCTCGGTCACCTTGGGAAATATCGAGAGAGGATGAGGACATCACCACCTGTGCATGTTGGCGGTGATGTCGTTCATGGGCTACCATGGTTTATTTGTGGTCAGAAACTCGGCTAACTTTTTGCTTTGCTCCCGTCTTTCTTTCCGGTGAATCGCGCGTGCCGACGCAGTTTCGTGCAGCTTTTTCTCTTCATCCGTCTGCGGAATTACCTGGGGAACCGCGACCGGATTTTTGTCCTTGTCGAGCGCCACGAATGTCAGAAATGAAGTTGCAGCAATGCGACGCTCCCCAGTCATCAGATTTTCAGCGATCACTTTGACGAAAACTTCCATAGAAGACCGACCTGTCCAGGTCACATAAGACTCGAGGCACACGGAATCGGACATACTGATAGGAGACAAGAAGTCGACTGAGTCCGTTGAAGCAGTGACGACTGGACAACGTGCGTGTCTTGTTGCCGACAAGGATGCGCAGTCGTCGATATAAGCCATCAAGCGTCCGCCAAAGAGTGTATTGTGGACGTTGGTGTCAGGAGGAAGTACGTGACTGGTTTTTACCACACGTGATTCATTGCAATACTTGGCTTCCGGGTTCACGTGAGGACACCTCTCTTTACGACGAAGTTCTATCCGAGAAACTGCGCTCGCAGCTCATCTCGGGTATACTTCACCATTTTAACAGGATTTAATCGCCACTATGAAATCCAGAAAGAATTTCCGATGTAGTTATCCGCATGTTTGATTCATCGTCATAGGGGTACTTCGCCTGCTTGACAGGGATGGGGTGCCGTTGTATAAATAGACGAAATATTGCTGGTGACTTGTGCAATTTGCTCTTGTTTGAATATGTGAAATATGTGAAATATGTGAATAAAGATAACATAGGTTCATATTTGCGATGAGTAATTGTGCACCCTTCAGCAGAACAGATTGTTTATAGAAGATCGGTCGGAGAGAGGAGACACCCTGGTGGATTTAGAGATTGGCCTTCTTGGTTGCGGTACGGTTGGGGCCGGAGTCGTGTCATTGGTGCGCCGTCGCGCTGGAAAGGTGGCCGATATGACGGGTTCTCGTCCGGTGGTCAAAACCATCCTTGTGCGTGATTTGGACAAGAATCGGGGTGTGACCTTCGAGCACGAACGGCTTACGACCAAACCTGATGACATTCTGCGGGACGAGGATATTCAGATTGTGATTGAGACAATCGGCGGGATTGAGCCCGCGAAAACATATATTTTAGAGGCGCTTCGAAACGGCAAACACGTGGTTACGGCAAATAAAGACTTAATCGCGGTACATGGCCCGGAAATCCTTCGCGTGGCCGAGGAAAATCATGTGAGTGTGCTGTTTGAAGCGGCGGTTGGCGGTGCCATTCCGCTCGTTGGGCCGCTCAAGGAGAACCTCACTGCCAATGAAGTGACGGACCTGAAAGGGATTATCAATGGCACGACGAATTTCATCTTGTCCGAGATGACGAGTCGACACATTGATTTTGAGGAAGCGTTGGCAATGGCGCAGGAACTCGGGTACGCGGAGTCTGATCCGTCGAGTGACGTGGATGGCTTGGATGCAGCGCGAAAACTCGTGATTCTATCTTCGATTGCCTTTCAGACCGAAGTACATTTGACAGACATCCGGATTGAGGGAATTCGCCACGTCCGCGCGAAAGATGTCCGTTATGCAGATGAATTGGGATATGTCATCAAACTGCTGGCTGTCGGCCGAGATCACGGAGGAGAATTGACTCTCTCTGTTCGCCCGACAATGATTCCGAAAGTGCACCCGCTTGCGCATGTGTCGGACGCCTACAATGCGTTGTACGTTCGTGGGGATGCTGCAGGAGACCTTATGTTCTTTGGACGAGGAGCGGGAAGCATGCCGACAGCGAGCGCCGTGGTCGGCGACGTCATCTCGCTCGTGCGCAATTTGAAACTCGGATATGTGGCCAGTTCGCCGAATGGCACACTGACCGTGAAACCGGTGGTGGACCGGGAAGATGATCAGTACAAGTATTATTTTCGGTTGGTGGTGCACGACCAGCCAGGTGTCTTCGCCAGCATTGCGCAGTTGTTTGGTCGTGCGCACGTCAGCATGGAGACTGTGCTGCAGAAGCGCGTAGATGGAGGTTGTGCCGAAATCGTGATTATAACGCATGAACTTTCAACGACTACAGCCAGGCATCTGGTGGATGAACTCCAACATCTCTCCCATCTCCAAGCAGTTGAGTGTGTCATGCCAGTAGAACCAGTCACCGAATAGTCGGTGACTGGTTTTTTATTTGTTAAACATTCTACCTCGCGTTAATTTTCCTGACATTAAAGATCTGGTTTTCCCTTGAACCACAAGGGATGTGGGTTTTTGAAAATTTTTTTGAATATTGCAATCCACTTGTTATAACGCCTTAGTAACCGCTTTCTTACGAATTATAGGAAAGCGTTTTCAGATAAACATCAGAACATACGCACATTGACACGTACATATACCCGTACTACAATGACCTGCAAGTCAAAGAAGACGCGTCATATCAATATTTTTTGGGCGGATAGCCCGGTCTTCATGAGCGCCTCAATTATATTTGTGGGAATATTTAAAAACTAGTGGATTCGGTCGCGTTACGTGTAGCGCCGAATGAGGCAATGAGGGGAGTTCATACGATGTCATCGCAAATTTTTCTAAACGGCGAATTCGTCGAGCGCGACGACGCAAAACTTTCGGTCTTTGACCACGGACTACTATATGGCGATGGGATTTTTGAGGGGATTCGAGTCTATGACGGCAACGTCTTTAAACTTGCGGAGCATGTACGTCGACTTTATGATTCTGCAAAATCAATTTTGCTAGATATCCCATATACGCAGGATGAGATGTGTGAGTTGGTATGTGAGACGGTTCGTCGAAATGCGTTGACGAGCGCCTATATTCGTTTGGTGGTGACGCGTGGCCCTGGAGATTTGGGGATTAGCCCGTACGTTTGCAAAGGTGCGCAAGTGTTTATCATCGCGGAGCAGCTGTCGATGTTCTCACAAAAGCTGTACGAGGAAGGAATTACAGCGGTGACGGCAGCGACGAGGAGGAACAGAACCGACGCATTGAATCCGAAAATTAAATCGCTCAACTACCTTAATAACGTTCTAATTAAAATTGAAGCACAAGCCGCTGGCGCCAATGAGGCGATTGTGCTCAACACAGAGGGGTACGTCGTCGAGGGGTCCGGTGAAAACATCTTCATTGTTCGTGACAATGTGCTATATACGCCACCAGCCTATCTCGGTGCGTTAGAGGGCATCACTCGGGCGACGATTATCGAATTGGCACATGAACTTGGCTATGTCGTCAAAGAGGAACCGTTTACGCGACACGACGTCTATGTCGCTGATGAGGTGTTTTTAACAGGAACTGCAGCGGAACTGGTTCCCGTCGTCGAAGTTGACAAGCGTGTGGTGGCGGATGGGCATCCTGGACCTGTTACCAAGGCATTGCATCAAGCGTTTCAACAGTGTACGCGCCATGTTGGTATGAAAGTTTACAGCAAGGAAGAAGCCATCTCATAATGGCTTCTCGGCGGATGGAATTTTCGCGCAACTCGTGAAGTTTGAAGGTTTAGGAGAGGAAGTTTATGCGCAGCGACATGATCAAAAAAGGGGCAGACAGGGCACCTCACCGAAGTCTGCTGTATGCCACGGGGATAAAACCAACAGATCTGCCCAAACCGTTTATCGGCGTTTGTAATTCCTATGTCGACATCATCCCAGGGCATGTGCATTTAAAAGCCTTTGCGGAGGTTGTGAAAGAGGCGATTCGCGAGGCGGGTGGTATCCCGTTTGAATTTAATACCATCGGTGTGGACGATGGTATCGCGATGGGGCATGTAGGAATGCGATATTCGCTCGCCAGTCGTGAACTGATAGCGGACAGCGCAGAGACGATGATCAATGCCCATTGGTTCGACGGTGTGTTTTTTATTCCGAATTGCGACAAAATTACGCCGGGGATGTTGATGGCTGCGGCACGGACGAATGTCCCATCCGTTTTCGTCTCCGGGGGACCCATGGAAGCCGGGCGCTCCAAGACCGGGCACAATCTGTCACTGACGACGGTCTTTGAAGGCGTTGGCCGCTACCGCTCTGGTCAAATGACAGAAGCTGAACTGGTCGAATTGGAGGAGACCGCCTGTCCAACGTGTGGGTCATGTTCGGGCATGTTCACGGCGAATTCGATGAATTGCATCATGGAAATGCTTGGCGTAGCACTCCCTGGAAACGGCACGATTTTGGCAACTTCCTCCGAACGACACGACCTCATTCGAGAAGCAGCCCATCACTTAGTTCGCATGATTCGAGAAGATGTGCGCCCGCGTGACATCATCACGAAGGAAGCTATTGACGACGCATTTGCGCTCGATATGGCGATGGGCGGATCGACCAATACCGTCCTTCACCTCATGGCTATCGCGCACGAGGCGGGCATCGCGTACGACCTTCGCGAGGTTAACGAGATTGCCAAGCGGGTCCCGTATCTTTCGAAAATCAGCCCTGCTTCCGAGTACAGCATCCACGATGTCCACTTGGCAGGCGGTGTTTCGGCCATTATTAAGGAATTGATAGATCATACGTCCGCAGTGCATCCAGACCGTATCACAGTCAGTGGAAAGACCATCGGTGAGGCTGTGGCCGAGGCGTCCATCCTGAACGAGCAGGTCATTCACCGAGCAGAGAACCCATATAGCCGTGAAGGGGGTCTCTCCATTTTCTATGGAAATTTGGCACCTGATGGCGCCGTGCTGAAAGTGGGCGCGGTTGATCCCGACATTGAGCGATTCGAGGGCACAGCGATTGTGTTTGACTCGCAAGAGGACGCACAACAGGGGATTGACAGTGGGCGTGTGCAGGCAGGTCATGTGGTCGTTATCCGCTACGAGGGCCCGAAAGGTGGCCCTGGGATGCCGGAGATGCTGGCACCGACTTCCTCGATTGTGGGTCGCGGTTTGGGCCGCGATGTCGCACTGATTACCGATGGACGGTTTTCCGGGGCGACGCGGGGGATTTGTGTGGGGCACATTTCGCCGGAAGCTGCTGAAGGTGGGCTGATTGGACTTATTGAGGATGGCGATAAAATCAGCATTGACTTGAAAGCGAGAACCATCCATCTCGACGTCGGCGAGGATGTTTTGGAAGCCCGTAGACAAGTGTACGCACCACCTGTTAAGGAAGTTCCGCGCGGGTATCTGCGGCGCTATCAGTACTTGGTTACATCCGCGAATACGGGTGCGGTTATGAAAATTTGAGTGAACACTCTGGAGAGGAGGAAAGAGACATGCGTGTGATATCGGAAGAAAAGAATGCGTCATCTGAATGGCAGGCGCCGATGCTGACGGGATCGGAAATCTTAGTTGAAGCACTGCGCAAGGAGCAGGTGGAAGTCATTTTCGGATATCCCGGCGGGGCCGTTTTGCCGCTTTATGACGCTCTGTATGACTGTGGGATTCGACATGTTCTCGCGCGCCATGAACAAGGCGCGATTCATGCGGCCGAAGGATACGCACGCGTGACCGGGAAGCCCGGCGTCGTCATTGCCACATCTGGGCCGGGGGCGACGAATCTCGTCACCGGCCTGGCGGACGCCATGTTGGACTCCCTCCCCATTGTCGCCATCACAGGCCAAGTTGCGAGGTCCGTGATTGGGTCAGATGCGTTTCAGGAAACCTCTATCATTGGCATCAGCACTCCGATTACCAAGCATAATTACCAAGTGCAGCACGCGAGTGAACTTCCGGCTGTGCTGAAAGAAGCCTTTCACATCGCCAATACAGGTCGAAAGGGTCCAGTCCTTGTCGATATTCCGAAGGATGTGGCTGGGGAAAAGGCGTTATTTATTTACGAGGACGCCCCTCAACTCCCTGGGTATCAACCGACCGTCGTCCCACACGCGATGCAGATTCGCAAAGTACTGGGGTTGCTTGAGGCAGCCAAGCGGCCGGTCATCCTTGCTGGCGCGGGTGTGCTCCACGCTGGGGCGAGCGGCGAACTTAGGCAGTTCGCAGAGCGCTTTGGCATCCCTGTTGTGCACACGTTACTAGGTCTCGGGGGATTCCCGGCTGACCATCCGCTGTTTCTCGGGATGGGCGGCATGCACGGAAGCAAGGCGGCCAACACAGCGCTTTACGAGACCGATTTGTTACTCAACTTTGGGGCGCGATTTGATGATCGGTTGACCGGTAATCTCAAGCATTTCGCGCCCGCAGCCACCGTTGTTCATGTCGATATCGATCCGGCCGAAATTGGAAAAAACGTCCCGACGGACGTGCCGGTTGTGGGCGACGTGAAAGAGGCGCTCACGATGTTGCTTGCAACCCAAATGGCGGCACCGGATATCGCATCGTGGCGGCAACAACTATTGGATATCAAGGCGCAAACGCCATTTTGGTTCGTGCAAGAAGGTTCTCTCGTCAAACCGCAGCGGCTGATTTCTGAGATTGCGCGATTGACGAACGGTCAGTCTACTATCGTTACCGACGTTGGTCAGCATCAGATGTGGGCCGCTCAGTTTTACCCATTCACTGAGCCGAATCATTGGGTGACTTCCGGCGGACTTGGAACGATGGGATTTGGTCTCCCTGCCGCCATTGGCGCACAGATAGCTGAGCCAACTCGCCAGGTGGTCGCGATTGTCGGCGATGCTGGCTTTCAGATGACGCTGCAGGAACTTGCCGTAGTCGCGGAGTTGGCACTGCCCTTAAAAATTGTAGTGGTAAACAACGGTGCATTGGGCATGGTTCGGCAGTGGCAGGAGCTATTTTATCAGGAGCGTTACTCGAGTTCGCTGTTGCAATGGCAGCCGGATTTTCTGAAGTTGGCTGCCGCGTACGACATTCCGGCGGTTCAGATTCGGGAGGACGGCGAACTGACCGCAAAGTTGGATGCTTTCCTCGCGGCGTCAGGACCGGGACTGCTGGAGTGCTTGGTGGCACCGATGGAAAACGTGTACCCGATGATAGCGCCTGGTGACGGACTGCATCAGATGGTGGGGGTGAAGCCATGAACCGCGTCATTAGCGTGATTGTCAATAATAAGGCTGGCGTGCTGAATCGGATTACAGCGTTGTTTTTGCGGAAAGGTTTCAATATTCAAAACTTGACTGTGGGCGTCACTGACACACCAGGTTTATCGCGGATTACCATCGTCATGAATGACACGGACGCGTCAGCACTCGAACAGGTCATCAAGCAACTTTATAAGCAAATTGACGTGTTAAAAGTGACCGACTTGACAGATCAGCCAATGGTCGCGCGCGAACTGGCGCTCATTCGAGTGAACAGTCCTGTGGCCCAGCGGTCGGTGATTACAACTATCATCGAGCCATTCCGGGCGAGCATTATCGATGTCGGTCGCGACTCCATCACGATTCAGGCCGTGGGCCGAACGGAGAAAATCGACGCGTTAATCGCGTTGCTCCGTCCGTACGGAATCAAGGAGTTGGCGCGCACCGGGCTCACCGCGTTGGCGCGCGATGTCGCGACGGTCACAGAGGCCCGACGCGTGTCCGAGAACAATGTGATTTCGATTTGACGGACATCCATTTGGGCGTGTACCTGCAAATGAGACGAAAGAAAAAACTGAATTTTACTGAGGAGTGTGTCCAGCTATGGCAAAAGTAATTTACGACGCAGATATTTCCACACAGGTTTTAGCAGATAAAACAATTGCTATCCTTGGTTACGGATCACAAGGTCACGCGCATGCGCAAAATTTGCGTGACAGTGGTTTTGATGTGGTGGTCGGGTTACGGCCGGGATCGAGCTGGTCGCGCGCGGAGGACGACGGTTTTACCGTGTTGCCGGTGGGCGAAGCGGTGGAGCGGGCGGACGTCATTATGATTTTGCTGCCTGATGAACGTCAAGTCGGCGTTTACCGGCAAGAAATCGAACCGTACCTGAATAACACCAAGGCGTTGGCGTTTGCCCACGGGTTCAACATTCACTTTTCGCAAATTCAACCGCCTGCGGATGTCGATGTCTTCATGGTCGCACCAAAAGGCCCAGGTCATCTCGTCCGTCGCGTCTATGAGGCCGGTGGCGGTGTGCCGTCTTTGATTGCTGTTCAGCAGGATGCCAGTGGCCAGGCCGAAGCGTTGGCACTCGCCTATGCGCGCGGAATTGGTGCTGGCCGCGCCGGCGTCTTGAAGACGACGTTCCGCGAAGAAACCGAGTCTGACTTGTTTGGCGAGCAGGCTGTGTTGTGCGGCGGATTGTCGGCGCTCGTCAAGGCTGGGTTTGAGACGTTAGTCGAGGCAGGTTATCAACCAGAGATTGCTTATTTCGAGTGTTTACACGAGATGAAGCTGATTGTCGATTTGATTTACGAGGGGGGTCTCGAGTACATGCGCTATTCGATTTCCGACACGGCGCAGTGGGGTGATTTCGTCACGGGTCCGCGCATCGTTACAGAGGAGACCAAGGCGGAGATGAAACGCGTATTGCAGGATATTCAGAACGGTGAATTTGCGAAAGGCTGGATTTTGGAAAATCAGGCGAATCGCCCGATGTTCAACGCGATTAACCGACGCGAACAACAGCATCCTATCGAAGTTGTCGGTCGCGAATTGCGCTCGATGATGCCGTTTATTCAGAACAAGCGCCCAGGTCAAAATCAGCCGGAGGTGGTCGATAGTGCGAAAGCTGGACGTGTTTGATACAACCCTGCGTGACGGTGAACAGTCAGCTGGTGTGAATTTACACGGAAGCGAAAAGTTAGAGATCGCACTACAACTCGAGCGTTTTGGCGTCGATATCATGGAAGCTGGTTTTCCAGCGTCGTCGGCTGGCGACTTTAAATCTGTTCAAGAAATCGCCAATCGCGTGAAAGACTGTTCGGTTGCGGGCCTCGCCCGTGCGACGAAGGCGGATATTGATGCAGCTTGGGATGCGTTACGCCATGCGGCGTTTCCGCGGTTACATGTGTTTATCGCGACGTCGCCCATTCACATGGAACACAAATTGCGCAAGACGCCGGACCAAGTGGTGGAGACGGCCGTGGATTGTGTGCGTTACGCGGCGTCTCGGTTCCCCGTTGTTCAGTGGTCGGCGGAAGACGCTACGAGAAGTGACTGGGATTTTTTAGTTCGGATTATCACACAGGTAATTGACGCAGGTGCAAAGGTCATCAACCTCCCGGATACGGTGGGGTATGCCACACCCAGTGAATACGTGCAGATGTTTGAGTACATTCGTGCGCACGTTCCCAATTTAGGTGACGTCAAACTCTCCGCCCATTGTCACGATGACCTCGGACTTGCGGTCGCGAATAGCCTTGCTGCGATTCAGGCCGGTGTAGATCAAATTGAAGGTACCATCAACGGTATTGGTGAACGGGCTGGTAATGCGGCGCTTGAGGAAATTTTGGTCGCGTTGGCCATCCGCAAGGACACGTACGGGCGCGAGACGCGTGCGCAGTTGACGGAGACCGTGCTGACCAGTAAATTGGTCGCGAAATTGACTGGCATGGCGGTACCCGCGAACAAGGCGGTTGTCGGGAATAACGCATTTGCGCACGAATCCGGGATTCATCAGGATGGTGTACTCAAAAACTCGCTGACCTACGAAATTATCCGCCCAGAGATGGTTGGTCTTCATTCCAACCGAATGGTGCTCGGGAAACACTCAGGTCGACACGCGTTCCGCGAAAAGTGTGACGCGTTAAACCTCCAATTGAGCGATGTGCAGTTTGACCGGCTGTTCACAGAGTTCAAGACTTTGACCGAGACGAAGAAGGAGATTACCGACGACGACATTTTAGCGTTGGTTGTCCAATCTTCCACGGAAGAGCACAAGTACGATTTGGAATTTTTACATGTTTCGTACGGTTTGAATGAGACGACGGCAGCGGTCGGCGTACGAGGACCCAATCGACAAGTCATCCGCGAGGCAGCGACCGGAAATGGCTCCGTGGAAGCCATCTATAACTGCCTCGAGCGCGTCGTTGAAGATCCTATCCAGCTGGTTGACTATCGCATTCAGTCGACGACGGGTGGAGGCGACGCCCTCGCGGAGGTGTACGTCAAAGTGGCGTACCATGACCGCATCGTTACGGGCCGCGGCGTTCACAGCGACGTGTTGTCTGCGTCGGCGAAGGCATTTCTCGACGCGATTAATCGTGTGCTCGTCAAGGAGCGGATTGACGACGTACAACTCACTGCAGCGTCTGTTGAGGCATGAGTTTTCGGTCGATAGCCGGGGCTCCTTGCGAGCCCCGAACCATTGCAAGAGGAGGACCTTATGACCAGACACATTACCATTCTACCTGGAGATGGCATTGGGCCAGAAGTGACAAAAGAGGCTCGGCGCCTGCTAGAGGAGGTGGCGCAGACACTTGGCGAGACATGGACATTGGAGGAAGCGCTGATTGGCGGCGCGGCGTACGACCACACAGGTCATCCGCTACCACCTGAGACCATCGCGAAGTGCAAAGCGTCTGACGCGGTCTTGCTGGGGGCTGTTGGTGGTCCAAAGTGGGATCACCTGCCTGGCGACGTTCGCCCGGAAGCGGGATTGCTCGGCATTCGCAAGCAGTTGGGCGTATTTGCAAACCTGCGACCAATTCGCACATGGCCCGGGTTATTGCTTGCATCCCCGCTCAAGCCAGAGTTACTCGACGGGGTCGACATGGTGATTGTTCGCGAACTGACCGGCGGATTGTACTTTGGTGAACCGAAAGCGCGGCTGGATGGTGGGAATGCAGTCGTTGACACGCTGCATTACACGCGGCAGGAAATTGAGCGCGTGGTGCGCCAGGCGTTTCTAATTGCTCAGAACAGGCGGAAGAAAGTGACTTCTGTCGACAAGGCGAACGTGCTTGAGTCGAGTCGGATGTGGCGCGAAATTGTGCAGGAGACTGCCACAGATTTTCCGGATGTGACCGTCGAGCACATCTTGGTGGACAGTGCTGCGATGCAGTTGATTCAGCGGCCCAATCAGTTTGACGTCGTCGTCACCGAGAATATGTTTGGCGACATTTTGAGCGATGAAGCTGCGGTGCTCACCGGGTCTATCGGCATGCTCCCATCGGCCAGCCTAGGCAGTGGTGGACCGGGTCTTTATGAGCCGGTTCACGGATCAGCCCCAGACATCGCGGGGCAAGGGATTGCGAATCCGCTTGCGAGTTTTTTATCTGTAGCGATGCTGTTGCGGCATTCGCTTGGGCTAGAAGTGGCGGCAACCGCAATTGAGGATGCTGTGCTCGCGACGATTGAGGCTGGACACCGGACACGGGATTTAGCTGGTCACGGCTCGGAACCGGTTGGCACAGAAGACATGAGCGCATTGGTTCGGCACGAGGTGCAAAGGAGGCTCAACGGATAAATGGGCAAAACATTATTTGATAAAATATGGGATGCACATGTCGTGAAAACATTGGAAGATGGCCAGAGTTTACTCTACATCGATTTACACCTGGTTCACGAGGTGACGTCACCCCAGGCGTTCGCCGGGTTGCGCATGGCAGGGAGATCTGTGCGGCAGCCAAACGCGACGTTTGCGACGATGGATCACAATATTCCGACGGACAACCCGTATGATGTGCGCGACCAGATTGCCAAGAAACAAATTGATACTTTAATTGAAAATTGCCGCGAGTTTGGCGTTCAACTGGCTGACCTTGACAGTCCTCATCAAGGGATTGTTCACGTGATTGGACCCGAGCTGGGATTGACGGTACCTGGCAAGACAATCGTTTGTGGCGACAGCCATACGTCCACACATGGGGCTTTTGGCGCGTTGGCGTTTGGCATTGGCACCAGTGAGGTCGAGCATGTGCTGGCCACGCAGTGTTTGTGGCAGACACGCCCCAAGACGTTGCGGATTCAGTTGGAAGGGTCACTCGCTCCTGGTGTCACGTCGAAAGATGTGATTCTCGCCTTGATTGCGAAGTACGGTGTCAATTTTGGGACGGGTCACGTTATTGAATTCGCGGGTAGTTTAATTCCGACATTGACGATGGAACAACGGATGACCATTTGCAACATGTCGATTGAGGCAGGGGCCCGGGCTGGGCTGATGGCGCCGGATGACACGACCATTGCTTACGTCAAGGACCGGCCACACGCTCCGCGCGGCGAACAGTGGGAACAAGCTGTGGCTCTCTGGCGAGAATTAAAGTCGGATGATGACGCGGTCTTTGACAGGGACATCGTGTTTGATGTCACGCAACTCTCGCCACAAGTGACGTGGGGCACGAACCCTGGGATGGGCGCGGACGTCAACGGCACAGTGCCTGATCCGGCTACTGCGCCCACGCCTGTCGAACAGCGGGCGCTCGCGGCGGCACTCGAGTATATGGGATTGGAACCAGGAACGAAAATCACGGATATTCCGGTACAACACGTGTTTATCGGCTCGTGTACGAATGCGCGCATCGAGGATTTGCGGCTCGCCGCGTCGGTCGTTCGTGGTCGCAAGGTGGCAAATGGTGTGCGGGCGTTGGTTGTGCCGGGGTCGAAACAGGTCAAGCGGCAGGCGGAATCGGAAGGGTTGCATGAAATCTTTCTGGCAGCAGGATTTGAATGGCGCGAACCTGGCTGTAGTATGTGTCTTGGCATGAATCCAGACATCATCCCAGCAGGTGAACGGTGTGCATCCACATCGAATCGGAATTTCGAGGGGCGGCAGGGCCGCGGTGCGCGCACGCATCTCGTGAGTCCAGCCATGGCTGCAGCGGCTGCGTTGGCAGGTCGGTTTGTCGATGTCCGCGAGTTTGCAGGAGTACATCAAGGAGGCGTTGCGCATGGAGCCGCTCGTTAAGCACAAAGGTCGCGTTGCTTTACTCAGCCGCGTCAATGTTGATACAGATCAGATTATTCCAAAGCAATTTTTGAAGCGGATTGAACGGGATGGCTTTGGTGAATTCTTATTCTTTGATTGGCGTTACCTGTCGTCTGGTGAGCCGAATCCGGATTTCGAATTAAATGCCGAGCGGGCGCAGGGCGCATCCATTTTGTTGGCCGACGCGAATTTTGGTTGTGGGTCGTCTCGCGAACATGCGGTTTGGGCCTTGAGCGATTATGGATTCCGGGTTGTCATTGCGCCGTCGTTTGCCGATATTTTTTTCAATAACTGTTTTAAAAATGGCGTGTTGCCTGTAGTCATTCCACAAGATGTCCGCGACGAATTGGCTGCGAGTTACGCGGCAGAGGCGTGGGACGCCATTACGGTTGATTTGGAAAATCAGGTATTGGTGACCGACCATGGACTATCCGTCCCGTTTGACGTGGACCCGCATAAGAAACATATGTTGCTCAACGGCCTGGACGATATTGGTCTCACGCTGCAGTTTGACGAGGAGATTTCTGGGTATGAAGCACGGCGACAAGTCTATCAGTTGACATACTAAATTCACTTTTTCAGTTATAGGGTTTTCATCGTGAATCGTACGCCGCAGACTCCGTATTTGGAGGCGCGGCGTACGATTTTTATGTGCTACACTGAAAAATGGAGAGGCGGGGACGCAATGGAACGGGAAGCGACACAGGTAGAGCAAGAAGTCACAAAGATGATTACGTGGATTTTTGAATCCTACACGCGCGTCCCCGCAGTGAAACGCGCTGGATACGACCGCGATGTCCGGCACCCTGAGTGGACCCGGTGGCTACTTGACGCGGTTGGACACCCGGACGAGTTTATGTACAATGTGGCGGTTACTGGGAGCAAAGGGAAGGGCACGCACGCGATTTTACTAGCGGCGGTGCTCGAGCGTTTGGGACTGCGTGTGGGATTATTCACAAGTCCGCACCTGGTAGATTTTTTAGAGCGAATCCGGATAAATGGCTTGACCGTGCCGAATGAAGATTTTGTTCGGCTCGCCAGGTGTGTCAAGTTGGCAGCCAGAGATGCCGAATTGCCGTCCGACGAGTATTTCGGACCGGTTGGTTTGGTGGCAGTGATGGCGAGTCTTTGGTTTCGCGAGCAGAAAACCGATGTCAATGTGTTTGAATTGGGGAGAGGGGCTCTGCACGACGACGTCAATCAAGTCGTGCATCAAGGTGCCTTGTTGACACCGATTTTTCCCGAACATCTGGATAAGCTCGGGCCAACGTGGTCAGATGTGGTTCGCGAGAAACTTGGCGTCGTCACCGCGCATACCAAATGGGCAGTTAGTTATACACAAGCGCCGGAGGTGGAGGGCCAGATTGCGGCCTATTTTGACGACTCTAAAGTCACATCGCGTCTATTGGGGCGAGATTTTTCGTATGAACTGGTGAATGGGACAGGCGGTGTACAGACGGTCTTCGCATACGCAGGGGGCGTGACACACCGCGCGGTGGTCGGTGCGGAGCTCGCTTTGTACGCGGGCAATGTGGCGGTATCCTTAGTTGCGGCACACCACGTCCTTCAGTCGCTGAAGCGGATTGATGACGCGATTGAGGTCAATCTTTTGGGACTGCGTTTACCTGGGCGGATGCAAGTGATTTCAAAGGATCCCACTTGCCTTGTCGACGGGGCGATTCACGCCGTCAATGCCCGGTTTGTTGTAAAATGGCTCAAGGCAGTTCGACCGACAGGGAAAATTACCGCAATCTTGTCGTTGCCCGACGACAAGGACGCGCTAGGTGTGATATCGACGCTTGCGCCGTATGTCCACGCGTTTGTCTTTACGACGAGTTCGAACCCGCATTTGCGATACACGCAGGATTATACAGCCGTTGCTACCGAGCAAGGCGTCCAATCCTCTGTGGAACCGGATGTCGAGATTGCGGTTCAACGCGCGCGAGATGCAGCGCACAAAGAGGATACGTTGTTGTTTCTTGGAACGCAGTCCTACGTTGGAGACGTGTTGCGTTTCTTTGACGTTCCGACGCAGTCTCTTTGGGAAAGTGGATGCGGTCAAGGGAGGGGACTTCACTGATTTGGCAACTCATTATGTTTGGTTTGGCTATGGGTGCAAATAACGGATTGGCATCTGTTGCGCTCGGCACATCGCAGCTCTCTCGCGTGCAACAATGGCGAACCGCACTCATCTTTGCGGTCTTTGAGGCAGTCATGCCGGTCATTGGGATGCTGATAGGCGAGTCGATTGCTGGCAGCATTGGCGGCAAGGCGCGCTGGGTCGGTATCGCTGTACTCGTCATCATGGGGATTTATAGTGTATTTAAGCGAGATGGTGACGAGGACGAAGCGGATAAAGCGGTTAAGGCAAAGGGCGCAAGCATTATTTTCTTGGCCGTGGCGCTGAGCTTAGATAATTTGACGGTTGGATTTGGCGTGGGGATGTTTGACGCTCCGTTGCTGCTTGCAGCAGTCGTATTTGGCTTGGTGAGTCTGTTGATGACGCTCGCTGGGTTGGAATTCGGGCGTTATCTCGGGAAGCGTGTGAACATTTCGGCGGACAAGCTGTCGGGTGTGGTGTTGTTGATTGTTGCCTGCGTGATGGCCCTTGTCTAGATTTGTGGTGGGGCTTTGCAATGAAGCGAATCGTTGCGAAGTCCCTCGTTGACGCCGGAGGCGTTCAGTTTTTCCATACTGGAACTTGTAGTATAATGGGGGTGGATATTTTTATGAAGGACGGCTGTGCATGACGAACATGCAGTTTATGCGTCCTTCATTAAGAGGTTTATAGGGATGAGGAGGCTATTTTATGGCGACTGATACGACGTTTAAAGCCGGGTTAGAAGACGTTGTTGCCAACACGTCCGAAATTTGTTTTGTTGATGGTAAAGAGGGCCGCCTCATTTACCAAGGTTATGATATTCATGATCTCGTCGGTGGAGGCGCTTCCTTTGAAGAAGTAGTCTATCTGTTGTGGCATGGCAAACTACCGTCAAAAGCCGAACTCGAAACATTTACGAAGCAAATTGCGACACAGCGCGAACTTCCGGAAGCTGTCTTGAACTTCCTTCGTGGCGTTCCGAAAGACGCAAATGCGATGGAAGTCTTGCGAACGGCTGTTTCATACCTCGGTTTGTACGACCCAGACAACGGAGACGAATCGATTGAGGCGAATATTCGAAAAGCTACCCGGCTGGTCGCACAAATCCCCACCATTGTCACCTCGTTCGAACGCATCCGCCAAGGATTGGAGCCCATTCAACCTGACCCGTCATTGAGTGCAGCGGCAAGCTTCTTCTATCAACTGCGTGGAGAAAAGCCATCTGAGTTCGTGGAACGCGCCTTCAACACCGCCCTCATCTTACATGCGGACCACGAGTTGAACGCTTCCACATTTTCGGCTCGTGTGACAGCGGGTACATTGTCTGATATGTATTCTGCAATCACGTCAGCAGTGGGGACGTTGAAGGGACCTCTGCACGGCGGTGCAAATGAACAAGTCATGAAGATGCTCTTGGAGATTAACGAAGAGTCCAAGGCACAAGAATGGATTAAGACAGCGCTTGACAACAAGCGTAAAATCATGGGCTTCGGCCATCGCGTATACCGTACGGAAGACCCGCGTGCGACGCATTTGCGCAAGTTGAGCAAAGAGGCTGGTGAGCTCGCCGGTCAGACGAAATGGTTCAACATGTCGCAAACGATTGAAGCTTACGTGAAAGAGATGAAGGGCCTCAATGCCAACGTCGACTTCTATTCGGCTTCCATGTACTATGCGATGGGAATTCCTACGCACCTGTATACGCCGATTTTTGCCATCAGCCGAATTTCCGGTTGGTCGGCGCATGTGTTGGAGCAATATCGGAACAACCGCTTGATTCGCCCTCGTGCTGAATATGTAGGCAAGGTGAATCAAACGTACGTTCCAGTCGACCAACGTTAATCACTGCGATGTAAGCGTACAAACAACCAACCGGCGCCATGCGACGTTCACGTTGCTGGCACCGGTTTTTTGCGTCTCAACGATGCCCTCCTGTTCATCCATGTGTGCGTGTTCCATGCATTGTCCTACGTACTAATATGTACTAGCGTAGGTCGCAGTGCCGGGGAGAGCCTAAGACACGGGAGGGGTGTCGAATGGCCAATAACAATCGTCTTTTGCTGCAACAGGCAACACGTGCTCTGCAAGATATGAAGTATGAAGTAGCGACTGAACTGGGAATTACGCCGCCATCCGATGGTTATTGGGGCTTTGTAAGTTCCTTTGAAAACGGGTCGATTGGTGGCAGCATTACACGGAAATTGGTCGCATTCGCTCAAGAGCACTTGGCTGAGCAATCTTCGCGGTCATAAGCTTTTTGCCCCATGTATCGTGAACCGTCGGGAAGCTTCACGATACATGGGGCTGTTTTTGTGTGCTGTGTCCGTGTCCCCATTTTCCTCTTTCTGCGGCATTTCTACAAATAACTCAGGAAGAAAGGAAGGGACCTCCATGCAGGACTGGATTTGGCCCATTTTGATTGCAGCTTCACAGGGTGTACTGGCTTATGGGCTCACGTTTGTAAACAAGCTTGTGCAATTGGTTGCGCATACGTTCGAAGCCCATATCGAACTCTTGATTCAGCGCGAAGAAAGCTCAACGGTTAAGGGTCCACCGGATAAAGCGGATGTTCACTCGGCACAGTTATAGTCATCCGTATGACAGTCAGCATAAAAATGGCGATCCCGTTCATCGGGATCGCCATTTTTATGCCATTTAATGAACGATGTTTGACTGCTGCTCTGTGCGTGTAGAAATTTTGCTCAATGCATCCCCAGCTTCGTTGATATGGATATCGACAGTTGCAAGGTCACCAATTGCCAGAATACCGCAAAGTTCACCCGATGCGTTGACAACAGGCAAGCGGCGAATCTGATGACGTGCCATCAGGTCGGCTGCCTCATGCGCGTCGGTATCGGGTGTACAAGTGACAACCTTATTGGACATGCAGTCCTCGACGCGGACATCTGCCTTACCGCGGGCCACTGCCTTTAACACGATATCCCGGTCAGTGATGACGCCAATGACTTTTTTGTTGTCGCAAACGGGCACTGAACCACAGTTGTAGGTCTTCATGGCTTGTGCCGCTTTTTGGATGGAGTCCGTACCGCAGCAGCATTGAACGTTGGTGGTCATAATTTGTTCCACTTTCATTCGGCATACCCCTCCCATGAATGATGTTCGAGGGTAGTATGTCCGTCGAATGCAGCGAAATCACATGGTAGAAATTTGTCTGCGCCAGGTCAACACGTCATATGTACAAGTGCCGACTGCCCAGATGGCCGCAAGCGTGTGAAGTACGCCGTCGAGCGGCTCCATGGTGCCAAGCAGCGGCTGTCCTGACCAGATGTTTGTCAAATCCCAAACGACGCAAGCGGCTCCTAGAAAGAGCAGGGCGAGGGCTGCCACTCGACGGCGTCGTCGCGCAGCAAGAATCGCCAACGCACCCAGTGATACACTGATGATGGACTCGATTTGTGTGAATTGTAGGTATGATCCGAGATGGCCCATGGTCAGTCCAGCAACCCCTAAGAGTAGAAACATCCAGCCGATGATACGGCAAGTCGTTTTACTATTCATCTTCAGAACCCCTCATTTTCGTGTCGGGACAATTCGTTATGCTATATGTATGGTGGGCTAGTCCGACGTAGACCTGACCGTTCATCGTTTTGTATGAAGGTCAATTTCGTGGATATCCTGTGAAAAGTAGCGTCTAGTGCTTTTGAGGGGGTAGGTTTCGTGAATGACGTACAACGGCTCACGATACAGATTCAACACATGCAAAAATTGTTGCATGAGATGCAGCAGACGCTGGAACAATTCGAACGTCGTTCTTCCTATGGTAGCTCGTACATTTCTACCAGGTCTGCCGCCCGTCTTTTCGCGGCACTTGAAGAGCCGTTACCACCGCCACGCCAGTCCGAGTATCCCCCGTATGCGCGTGCGTCATATGGAAATCACTGACATCGTGACTCCCCTCCCTTGTGGTATGTTGTTGTTAAGTAACGCATGACAAGCAAGGGGGATGAAGATGCAGGAATCCGCACGACGGCATCGACGTGTTGTGACGACGGTTGTCGCCATCGTCCTTGTACTCGCAGTCGCGGCCGCAGTGGTTTTGACTTTAGTTCACCGTCGACATGTTACACCTGCTTTGCAGGTCACCACGGTTCGCTTGCAAACGATGCGGCGCACCATTTTTTCCGCTGGAGAAGTGAAACCGACTGAGCGGCAGTTGGTTGACCCAACACAGCTCACTTCACCAGTCCTACATATGGATGTCAGCGTCGGTCAACACGTCAAAAAGGGGCAGATTTTGTTTCAGACCGACGATTCCGCGCAACAACAAGCCATCTCGTCGGCGCAGTCGGCTCTGACTGCTGCGAACAGGGAATACAGCCAGGCGCAGGCTGGATATAGCAGTGCCCCTGACCTTTTAAAACAGGTCTGGCTACCGCAAGTAGAAGCCGCAGAAGCTGCTGTGACACAGGCGCAACAGCAGTTGGCGAGCGCCAAAGCAGCACTGGCCGAGACACAGGTGCGCGCGAACTTTGCTGGGATTGTCCTCGTAGCGTCACCGCAGGGTGTGGATGCGAGCGGGAATCAATCGCCGATTGTGGAGGTAGTTGGGCCGCAGAAACAAATCGTGATGGAGCTTTCTGAGGTGGATGCAACACACGTGAAGAAGGGGATGTCGGTATCCATTACGAGTAATGCTTACCCCAATCAGACGTTTCACGGTACCGTGTCCATGGTGGCGCCTTTTGCGGCAACGAACCAGAATGGAACGGGTCAAGTGGAGGTTGATGTGCAACCGACGGGGACGTTTACGGTGCCTTTGGGGTATCAGGTGAATTGTAAAATCGCCAGTGCGACGCACAAACAGGTTCCGACGGTGCCATATGGTGCGCTTGTACAGCAGGGTAGCAACTACGCAGTTTATGTAGTGAGTGGTGGTAAGGCAGTTCTTACGCCTGTACAGCTTGGGATTACCAACGATACATCCGTTGAGGTGACGTCAGGGCTTCACGCCGGAGAGCAAATTTTGAATAATCCTCCAAGCGATTTGCAAAATGGGCAGGCGGTGAAGACGTCTTGATTGTGCTTCGTGGGATTACCAAACGGTACCGCGCAGGCGAAGAGACGATATCGGTTTTGCGTGGGATTGACCTGACGATTGAAGACGGAGAATTTGTCTCTATTATGGGTCCCTCGGGAAGTGGGAAATCGACGCTCATGCACATTTTAGGGTGTTTGGATTTGCCTACGGGTGGGTCGTATGAATTAGACGGCATGGAGGTCGCAAAGCGAAGTAAACGGGAACTCGCCGAGCTGCGAAGTCAGTATATCGGTTTTGTCTTTCAGAACTTTCACTTGTTACCGCGCATGACGGCGTTGCGCAATGTCGAATTGCCGATGATGTACGCGGGTGTACCGCGCACAAAAAGACGCCAGCGCGCCACCGAGCTTCTCTATGAAGTCGGACTTGGAGACAGAGTCCGCCATCTGCCCACGGCATTATCTGGCGGCCAAAAGCAGCGTGTGGCTATCGCCCGTGCACTCGCCAATTCGCCACGTCTGTTGCTCGCCGACGAGCCAACAGGCGCACTAGATCAGGCGACAGGTTCAGAAATCATGACACTTTTCTCGGATTTGCATCAGTCGGGTATGACCATTGTACTCATTACCCATGACCCATCCGTCGCTGCGTACGCTAAGCGAACCATCGTACTTGTTGACGGGTCCATTGTGGGCGAGGAGGTGCGGGAATGAACTTCGGCGAGATGTTTATGTCGGCTATGGCATCCCTTCTGGCGAATAAATTGCGTTCATTTTTGACAATGCTTGGTATTTTGATTGGCGTGGCTTCAATTATCTCGATTGTCGCCGTCGGCAACGGTGGCAAGCGGGCGGTTGTCAATGCGCTGTCGAACGGTCAAACGACAAATACGATCCAAATTTTGCCGAAGGAACTCGTCGTTCCAGGACTCCCACAACCCGGACAAGTATTGAGCGTCAGTCAAGCCGATCTCGACATCGCCCAACAATTTTCGGGCGTCGAGCGGGTTGACTATACCATTACGGGTCAAACCAATGTCACCGCCGGTACACATACCATTAACGCCAGTATCGATGCGGGACCGGACTATCTAAACACCCTGGCTCAATTTCAGGTGATTAAAGGTCATATGTTTCAGGCGTCCGACGTCGTTGCCGCGCGGCCTGTTGTACTCTTGTCCAATACGCTAGCGGGGAAGTTATTTGGAAGTGGGAACCCGGTTGGTGGAATCGTCACCATTGGGGGAACCCCGTTTCAGGTCATTGGCGTCACCGCTTCACAACAAGTAAATCTATTTTCTCTGTTTCTCGGATCAGATTACGCATATATGCCTGCGACGACATGTCAGAACCTGTTTCCAACGTGGGGCATTACTGAGATGGACGTGCAAACTCGACCAGGCGTCAACCAGGATGAACTTGCCAATCACATTGTGACCGCACTCAATGTCAATGCCGGGGATGCGAATGCATTTGAGACGTCAACAGGCTTTTTGACGACGGTAGAAAGCACGATTAATCGGGTCACCTCTATCCTTACTTTGGTTATCGGAGCCATTGCGGGAATCGCACTGCTGGTGGGCGGCGTCGGCGTGATGAATATCATGTTGGTTTCGGTGACGGAAAGGACCCAGGAGATAGGGATTCGCATGTCGTTGGGTGCGACTCGCACTGCCATACTTTTGCAATTTCTGATGGAGTCCGTCATGATTACAGCGATTGGCGGTCTGGTCGGAATTCTGTTGGGGACTGGAGTGGGTGTCGCCGTGAGCGCAATCACACACGTGCCGACGTTTGTTCAATGGCCAGTCGTGGTGTTCAGTTTTCTGTTTTCTGCTGTGATTGGGGTGGTCTGCGGGCTGTATCCAGCAAATAAAGCAGCGCGCCTAAACCCTATCGACGCGCTGCGTTATGAGTGAAGATGCCTGTTTGTGAAAAAACGCCGTTCTTACCTGCCGGGACGCATTGCCCGCAGTCGGCGAATACGTTCTTCCATTGGCGGATGGGTGCTGAACAAGTGCACGAATGACTCACCACGCAATGGATTCATGATAAATAAATGTGCCGTAGACGGGTTTGGATTCATTTGTCCAAATGGTTGATGTTTAAATGATTCTAACCGTTCAAGTGCGTCCGCCAACGGATGGGGATTACCGACGAGCCGAGCACCAGTGGCATCTGCCTTGTACTCACGTGAACGCGAAATCGCCAATTGAATCATGGTTGCCGCGATGGGACCTAAAATCATAAGGGCGAGTTCAGCTGCGAAGTTACCGTTATTGTCGTCGCGGTCGTTTCCGCCAAACCACATGGTCCATTGCAGAATGTTGGCGATACTGGTAATTGCGCCAGCCATAACAGCTGCCATACTGCTGATTAAGATATCGCGATTTTTAATATGCGCCATTTCGTGCGCCAGTACGCCCTCTAACTCCCGCGTAGGCATGACGCGAAGGATGCCTTCTGTCACTGCAATTTTGGCATGTGCTGGGTTGCGGCCTGTTGCAAAAGCGTTGGGTTGGTCCGAAGGCGTGATATAAATTTCCGGCATCGGCACGTTGGCGCGTCGTGCGAGTCGGCGTACGACCTGGTACACTTCAGGAACCTCACGCTCGGATACGGGGTAACTCCCAGTCATGCGGATGGCCATGGTACCGCTCGTCCAGTAGGCAATGGCGTTCATCGCCACGGAGATGAGCAAAAAGATGAGCATCCCTCGCGTACCGCCGATGAAGTGCCCGATGAGCACGAGAATGACTGTTAACACAGCCATGAGCGACCACGTCTTAAGGGTGTTCAACAATCATCGTCCTTCCTCATATAATGTTAAAGTGTCTTGACCCAACGGCTATCGGACAGCCTACCTCAATTTTAGCGTATGGATAGGCAATCATGCATCCAATTGCGCTGAAAAGGGGCTCGATTTGTGCGGCTATACGGGTTTCGCTATACTAAAACTATGCATCGTGGCTTCACGAACTGAGGGATGGGGTATATGCGTTTAGGAGTCAATATCGAATACGACGGAAGAAACTACGATATCTTGGAGTTGCCTCCTGAGGCGTTCGTTCATCTGATTCCGTGCATGAGCAAACAACAGTATCGTCGCCTCAGCGAACGGTTTGAAGACGTCTGGCCCGAGCCTACCGTCCGGCGGAATCACATGCTGGCGTTTACTGCGGCTAAGCTCGGCACGTCCATTGATTATTTATTTTTGTATCGCGATGCATTGCAGTTTGACGACGACGAGATGGAACGTTACATTGAACGGCACACAAAGCAGGGACATCGTCCCTCGTGAGACGATACATGGGGGAACAACATGCGCACAATTTTCGTATTTTTCGCTGGAAATGAGCGAGGTGGCGCTGCAGCACATATATCTACCCTCGCGCGAGCGGTTGTGCGTTTTAAAAAGTCGCCGCACTATCGGTTTGTCAGCTTAGGACAGGGTTCTTTGGCGGATGCTGTTGCTACCACAGGAGTTCGCTTGCATGTTATCGGGGGCAATGCGCTTCATGCTGTCGCACAATTGAAGAAGCTGTTGCGAACGGAGCGCAAGCCGCTGTTGCACGCGCATGGACCTCGAATGAATATTCTCGCGGCACTTGCCACGCGTTGGAATGGCATGCCGTGGACGTCCACGATTCACAGTCATCCATACTATGATTTTTTAGGTAGTTCCTTGAAATCCCGCGTGTATCCGAAGTTACATATGTGGAGCCTCAAGCAGGCTGTGGGCTTGTTCATTGTGCAAGCTTCACTCGCGGACGTGCTGCCGACGAGCACTGTCCTTGATGTGCCGAATGCGGTGGATTTGCCGCCACAATCAAAGACACATGAGGCGTGTGTAGAGGTTTGGCAGAAGCGTTTAGGCCTCGATAGTGAGAGTCGGTTCATTGGTGTGGCTGCCCGTTTTGACCCAGTCAAGAACTTGGATGTACTGATTCGAGCGATGGCTCGCGTGAAGACGCCGAATACCCACTTATTGCTCGCAGGCGACGGTGAGATGCGGGCGTCATTGCAGAGTTTGGCGGAACAGTTAGGCGTTGTGGATAGAGTGCACTTCCTTGGTTTTATGACGGGACTAGCCGACTTTTATAGCGCCATTGATATTCACGTACTGCCATCCAAGAGTGAGGGTACGCCGTTTTGCGTATTGGAAGCGGGAACGTATGGCGCAGCCAATATTGGCTCAGACATTCCTGGGCTTCGCACACTTCTTCAAAATGGACAGGCAGGGGTGCTTACACCGGTCGGTGATAGTGAGGTCCTAGCCCAACAGATTGACCAATTGTTGCAGCATGATGAGGAACGTGAACAGTATGTGGAGGCATTTCGCTCGAGTGTACTCCCAAACTTTTCCCCGGAAAAGATGCTGGAAGCTTACGAGCGGGGGTATACGGTGCTCGAAGAAGATATTCTTCGGACGCATCAGTTTACCCGTTCTTCTTAATTGCCTTCGCAAAGGATTTGATGATATGAAACGCACCCGTTTGCAAGTCTTCGGTGGCGGTCGAGCCATAGCTCAGTGGCCGGCATCTTGGAAAATCATTGCACTCACTGTAATTTGGTACGTGGTCGTTCAGACAATTTTCGGTCATAGCGTTCAGGGGGATGCACGGGCCGGTGCGATGGTTGGCGTATTCGTCACGCATGGGCAAATCTTTCGATTGCTGACCGCTATCTTCGTGCACCTTTCTTTGATGCACCTGTTGGTCAATATGGTGTCCTTGTGGACACTTACGGCGGTGGAAAGCCTGCTGGGCGCCAACGCTTTTGTCGTGATTTATTTGGTTAGCGGACTGTTTGGGAATGTGTTGAGCTTGGCTGTAGGTGCTGGTCTGACAGTGAGTGCCGGTGCGTCTGGTGCCATATTTGGGTTGTTCGGGGCGATGTTAGGCCTTGCTTTTTTACGAATTCTCCCGACTGTCGTGCGCAACCAGTTATTGATGATTTTAGCCATTAACGTCGTACTCGACATTACCCATCCAGACATTGATTGGCTGGCGCATCTTGGTGGAATGGTGGCCGGAATCTTGCTCACACTAGTATACGTAAACGTCAATCGATCCGTCCGGCTTTGGCGCACTGCAAGTATTATTATGGTCTGTTTGACGGCCATCAGCTTGATAGCGTGTCTGGTTACACCACTTTCAGCGATATAAACCGGTTTCCGAATAATTCCTTGTTGCAAATTGTCGCATCAGATCTTATACTACTCTTCGTAATCTTTGCTTGGCTCCGTTTATCAATACGGAATTCGGCTCTACACTTAAAGGGTTAGGACCTCTGCGGACTAACTTTCCCCCGTGGTGTAGGGACGGTTCCACATGCCATGGATGGCATGGCGAATTGGCTCAAAGGGGGATTTTTGCTGTGGATACAATGGGTCGTCATGTTATTGCTGAACTTTGGGGTTGCAATGCGGATAAGTTAAATGATGTACAGGGTATTGAACGTACGATGGTGAATGCAGCACTGGAAGCGGGTGCTGAGGTTCGAGAAGTGGCATTTCATAAGTTTGCACCTCAGGGTGTTAGCGGAGTTGTCATTATTTCGGAATCCCATCTCACCATCCACAGCTTTCCAGAGCATGGATACGCGAGTATTGACGTGTACACCTGCGGAGAGAGAATTGATCCGAATGTGGCATGTGATTATATCACGAAACACTTGGGTGCGACGCGCCTTGAATCGATAGAAGTGCCACGCGGTGTCGGTCCAATTCAGGTAAACGACGTTAAGGTTCGCGCCTTTTGACGTCAGCACTGCGGCAAAAGAGAAAGGGCAGCAGCACTTGGCTGTTGCCCTTTCTCTTTGTCGTGAGCGCAAGGTGTTGAAATCGCATCGTCTATAAGGCAGACGTAAATATTTTTACTCGTCGCCGTTGGCGAAAACCCGCTCGTGATGTGTTGGAATTCGCCTGTCGACCAAGATGCTGCCGTTCCCTGCATCGACAATGACGAGATACTTATCTTCGTCATCGCGTACGATGGACATGTAGACCAGGTTCGTCCGAATGTTGCGTAATTGTAACTCCTCTACCGTCATCCCGGGGTGTTCTGCCATAACTGCCTTCTTGGCTTGTGTTGGCGTACACTTCGCGTATTTTTGCAGCTTCTGCGTGTATGCATCGTGACTAGCCTGATAGGCTTCACGAAGGGTATCCCGCGTCACCTGTACACTGGATTTAATGTCTCCCCAATTGTGTACAGCGGGTCCATCGACGTCTTGGACATCAGCCGTGACAGGGTGTAGTGTCGTATGGGTCGGTTTGGCACTCGAATCACTCGCCGCGAACACTGTACCAGTGGAGCAGGTTAAGCACCCCACTAACGACAGCGCCAGCACCCACTTTTTCATATTCGTCCTCCTCATCTCATGTCGTTGCGTTCAAGACTAGGTTGTGTCACATAATCCAAATTTATGCAAAAAACCCTTTGAGTTTTATGTCTTGCCATCCTAGCAATGATGTTGTAGAATGAAATGCGTTCGTTACAAATGGGGCCGTAGCTCAATGGGAGAGCACTACGCTGGCAGCGTAGGGGTTGTGGGTTCGAATCCCATCGGCTCCACCATCTGTGCAGCGAGTTGATTGACACTTGGTTCCACAGAGGAATGTACGTTCTTCTTTCGCAAAGTTTGGCTCGGTAGCTCAGTCGGTAGAGCAGAGGACTGAAAATCCTCGTGTCGGCGGTTCGATTCCGTCCCGAGCCACCATCGTTTTGTGCGGAAGTGGCTCAGGGGTAGAGCATCGCCTTGCCAAGGCGAGGGTCGCGGGTTCGAATCCCGTCTTCCGCTCCAAGGATGCGAAAACGGGTGGCTCCATGTGGGATACCAGTAGAACTGGGCTTCGCGGGTTTCCGGATTTCGCAATGTGGCGCCATAGCCAAGTGGTAAGGCAGAGGTCTGCAAAACCTTTACCGCCGGTTCGAATCCGGCTGGCGCCTCCATAGAAATGTAGGCAGGAGCGGCTTCTCGGAAACCCGGGAGGTCGCTCCTTTTGTGATCTGCAAACACGCCTTTGAGCGCGCACTATCATGCTGCCATATATTTCGACGATTCGGATGGCATGACGTTGACTGAACGTCTCGAAGCTTGTCGATTGCGAAATCGGATTGAAAAATTAGGATGGTGTCCTAGGAATAGGGGTACAGTTTAGCCAATTTTGCGGTGGAGCTACTGCGTTTTGTATGGGGGAGAAAACAGACGCGATAACTGCGGCAGCGACAACAAGCGATGCATTGCGAAAAGAAACATCCCGAGTTGTCCAACATGGAACAGGTACGCTCATTGGAATGCGGAAAAATCGATGTTGCGCTTTTACTCGAAGCGTCAGTACACGCAGACAATCTCATTACAGAATGCCTGACTGACGAGAAGATTGTGTTCGTATCGGCGCTATCACATGTACTTGCACCAGTGGCCAGCGATTAAACTTTCCACGCACGATTGGTAGTGTACGCCTTTGTAGACAGATGTTTTACATTTCGTTGATTGGCCGCTCATGTTAAGATTAGCCGATGTGGACAACATGAGAGGTTGTGGATGACATGCGATTGTCGCGCTTGATAATCGGTGCGTCTACGGCCGCTTCAGTTTGGGGTCTAATGGTTGCCTCAGCGCATGGAGCGACTGATCCGAACGATGTCCATCTTTCAAAATTCGCATCAACGGTGAAGCAAGTACACCGGGTACCGGTTCGTGCGAAGTGGAAACAGACCCGGACAGTGCACAAGTCGGTGCGTAATCATCCGACTTCATCGGGTGGACGTTCGCGTGTGGAGACGAAGCAAAATCTCTATTGGATGGCGCGCGTCATCAACGCGGAAGCCGGCGGCGAATCCCGGATGGCGCAAATTGGCGTCGGGGATGTCGTCTTACACCGACTGCGCAGCGGTAAACACGGGACATCGGTTCATGATGTGGTGTTCGAGACTGTCGGTGGCGTTTATCAGTTTTCGTGCGTGCCGAACGGTGCGATTTATAAGACTCCAAACGCTTCGAGTATACAGGCGGCCAAGGATGTGCTGAATGGTGCGGAAGATGTTCCGCACGCGACGGTGTTTTACAATCCCAGTGAGACGTCTTCGTCCAATTGGGTTCAATCACGCGTTCGTGTGAAACAGTATGATCACTTGGTGTTTGCAAAATAGTACTGGAACCTACACCGCAGGAATCCTGCGGTGTACGTTTTGGTGTCAATGGGTGGCACAATTCGCACGGTCGACCGTTTCTCGGATAGACGCGTCCGTCGTTTCATCGTCGTCGTACGTAATGGTGGCAATTTGGTCGGCGAGATCGACATCTAGATGTTGGACTCCTTGTAATGCGTGCAATGCATTGGATACCGCATTCGCGCACATGGGACATGTGGCGCCCTCAAGGGTCAGTGTAGAAATTGCCAACTCGGAATTCCCTCCCCCTGAACGTCAATTCGTGATTGGCTTCTCTTATCATCTCTTATCATCTCTGTCTTGTGGTTGGCTTATTCTCCGAGTTCATCTCATGCTTGATGAATTTCATCCATGGTGTCTGAGAGGGATTCGCGAATCCATTGCAATAAGTCGAACCCACGCAGTTCTGGGTGCGAACGCATGCGAAGTGCCGCAATTTCCACACGCCAGCGGTCAGCACCTGTTTGCTGTACCACTTCATCGATGGTCATGCGTTCTGCGTCGGTAAAGAAGCATCCTTCCACAATGGTCACCTCACACAAGAGTACGTTGGTTACGGCGCGTTATGGTTAAAGTAAGTGGCAGGGTTGTATGATTGATTAGATCAATTATACGGTTGCTATCTTGCGAAATGTGTCGAAACAGTGTGAGGTTGCAAAAATACGGCTGACGCGTGAAGGCGTGATAATGCTTCAATCGTGTGTGTCGCTTGGTTTGGTGTCACCGTGAACGGCAGCTCGCAAAACTTGCGCCATTCGAAGGGCCTCGATAGCACACAGTTCAAACTCCACTTCCCCAGATACGTGACTGACTAACTGAATGACTTCTTTGCAACCGTGAGAACAGATGAGATAATCCGGGTACTTCGCTTCTTCCCGAGGCACTTTTTGCGCGCTGAACCCTGATTGAAAACCACCGAGGTGTTCACCGCATAATTCGCACATACCCTCACCTCCCCTCAAACCGTCCATGGATATCGACCATGGATATCGACGGCGTATGCACGTAAGTTGGCAGTGAACTGGGTAATCTGAACGTACTACGGTATGCGGGTGATGTCTGCTTTGAGAAACGGAGGCGTTTGATTTGCCGATAACCGTGTTGAATAATGTTCGTATCCAATACCACACGTTTGGACAAGGGGCCCCCATCATCTTCGTTCCGCCGCCGATGGTCGGTTCTTTCGTGTTTTATAAACAAGCCATCGACCTGTCTCGACAGTTTCGGGTGATTTTAATGGAATTGCGTGGTCATGCAGGGAGCGACGTGTCAAAAAATCCGCTGTCGTATCCTATCGTTGCCGACGATATCTGTCATCTGATGGACTCCTTAAACTTATATCGAGCGGTTGTGGCTGGCTATTCCATGGGTGGGCAAATTGCCTTGGAGTTTGCACGGCGCTATCCTGAACGCGCCTATGGCATTATTCCAATTAGCGCATTTTCTGAGGTCAGTGATGCCAGATTGCGCATGGAGTTGTCAATGGCTTTGAAATTTGCCCAACCGGCTGGCATGCAGACGTTGGCGCTGGCGCTGGCAGTAGCCAATGCCGATAGTCGACGCGCGCTACGCAATATGTATCTTTCTGGGATGCGGTGTCATGTGCGCAATGTGGCTGACTTGTTTGGTGAAGCCATTCGTTATCGATGTTCCGATGATTTGTCATCCATGCGAATGCCAATCCAGTTGGTGTTTGGAGAAAAAGATAGACGTTTGTTGCGCTATCGAGAAATCTTTAGGAACTGCCTTCCACAAGCTACTCAGGTTGTGATTCCGGGCGCACATCATCAAGTCCCGACCAGAGCGGCCGAGACTTTGAATGAGGAGATTTGCAGATTCTTGCGTGCCATAGACGTTTAAATAGGTTTTTAGCATCACATGGGCCCTGGTCGACGTGCCTGGCCATGGATCTGTCGATGGGCCGCGGTGTTCGTGGTATGCTCACCGTTACTTGTCTTGTTTGCCGAGCCCGGCTTGATTGCCAGAAGCGACACGACAGCTGAGATTGCACACAGTCCACTGATGCTGAAGAACACGGCTTGGTGCGATACCTTGCTCAATAGGGATACGGCAGGCGGACCGGCGGCTACACCGATGTAGCGAACGCTACTGTAAAGCGACGTCACGCTGCCGCGTTCCTGCTTGTCAATGCCACTGGTAATCAGGGAATCCAGGCACGGCAATACCAATCCAATCCCCGCACCACCCACGACGAGCGCACCAATCAGCACATAAATATGGTTCACTGCCGCGCCGGCCGTAATGGCAGCAGTTTGAATTACACAACCGGAAAACGATAGCCATTTCATGCGTTTCTTGTTGTCGTGAATTTTCTTACCAGTAAAATAGGAAGTGATACACAAGGATAGCAGTGGAATGGCCAGAATCAGCCCTTTGATAACGCCATCGATATGGAAAACGTCCTCCAACTGGGAGGATAAGTAAAACATCGCGCCAAAAATGACAAACATACAAATGCCGCCGATGGAGAAAATGGCAACCAGCCACCGCCCTTTGTCCGCGAAGATGCTGCGTAATGACGCCAGGAACGTGTGGAACTCGACTTTTTCCTCGTTGGCTTTTTGCGGAACTTTGACCAGCCACGCCACGAGGATGACGGAGACCGCACAAAATACCGGAATGGACAAAAATGGGACGTACCAAATCCACATGGCGAGTGCTGCGCCGAGGATGGGGCTGAGTACTTTGCCAAAGGTATTGGCTGTTTCGATAAGGCCAAGCCCTTGGCTCACATCGTCTTCCCGTTTGAACATATCGCCCACTAATGGCAATACAATTGGAAACGATCCCGCCGCACCAATTCCCTGCAGAAAACGCCCCGCTAAAATCACCCAATAGCTACTTTGCATAAACCACGCGGCCCCACCGGCAATAAGGCCACCGATACCGGTGATGATGAGACTGGGAATAATGATTTTTTTACGGCCAAACTGGTCAGACAGATAACCGGCAACCGGAATGAGAAAAATCGCCACAACCGAATACACGGTGATGACCATACTAACCTGAAACGAGCCGACGTGTAACTGTCGTTCCATTTCTGGCAATACGGGTATCAACATTGAATTTCCCAGCGTCATAATTAATGGAATCGACGCTAAGGCGACGAGATCGAGCTTTTTATCGGCTTGCATCTGATCACCCATCTTTTCTGAAAGTGACAATTCGTACTGGTGTTACGGTATGTGGCACATAACATGTCCAACTCGGTGCAGTGCAATGTGTATTATCGCCGTCGGTGAATGGGATAAAGATTGCATAATGTTACGCCAATGTCTCAAGACTAGAAGATGGTTTACAGTACACCCAGCACACTGGAAGAGCACTTGAGGAGGAATAGATGATGCCTGGACAATATGCGGCACACGAAATGCTCGCCATGAATGAGGCTTTGATGACAAAGTCTGCACATATTCAAATGCTCAACATGTTCGCCCAACTTGCTGTGGATACGCGGTTAAAAAGCATCGCGCAGAAACAGGCGCAGACCGGTATCAACCATTACAATCTCGGTGTCCAATTGATTCAGGGCCAAGAGCAAGTGCCGACTATGGCGGTGCAATATCACATGGATACATTTGGTGAACCTAAACTAGGTCTATCGCAAATGGCACAAGTCGGGCAACAACCGGGGAATGTCACAGCGCCAGCCACGAATGCAAGCCCCGTGACCGACAAGGCGATAGCCACGACGATATTAAACCTGCAGAAATTTGGCTGCATTAGCTGGATGACACTCGGTTTGGAGTGTGCGAATCCGAAGTTTCGCGAGTATCTCGTAGATGGCGCAAACTTGTGTCACAAATTGGCCTATGAAGTGTGGTCATATATGAACCATCAGGGATATTACCAGGTACCTGAAATGCCGATGAATGCCGTGCAGCAATTCATGCAAAATTACCAGTTGAGTCCGGGTGCGAAGCAAATGGAACTTCAATAATTTATGCACAGAGTACAAGCGAACCAGCAATCGCGGATATTTGCGCGCAGGTAACCCATACGGGTTGCCTGTTTTTGATGTTTATTGGTATTTGTTGATATACGGTTTGCCGCTTTCCTGATAAGCGTTCGCCAGTTTGGTATGCCACTTCTCTGTGCGATTTGCGTTCATCCCTTCAAATTCTTTCGTACTAGGATTAGACTGTGGATAGGTTCTTTACTTTATGCAGGAGGATCCAGCTGATTTCAAGACGACTTCAAGGATGACATTCTATATTGGCTATGAAAGAATTGCGTTTTGGTCTGGAGGAATCGGCGTGAATCATAAATCGCGAATGGTTGCCCTGATGGTGACACTATCTGCTGCAGGTTTGGTTACAACAGGGATTTATCACCTTGGGAACGGGACAAATGGGACAGTTGTCGATACCTCGCAGGGGAGTGCAGGATTTGTCTTGGCGCACAGTCAATTTACGCCAATGACATGGACAGATTCACGGCGTAGTAATCGAGCGCCCTTCGGCAATGGTTACAGTACTTCACCTCGTTCGTCTACCACCTCTTCTGGCGTTCCTAATGGTGAGGGTAGTTATCAGGATACCGTGTCGGGAGATGTACCAACAGGAACGCAAGCGTCGGAGAACTGGGCTGGTTATGTGGCTACACCCCAGGCATCGTCTAAACCCTTTACGAGTGTGCATGGTTCTTGGACCGTACCTACATTGGAAACTACAAGCAATCAAGGCGTCGCTGCTCAATGGGTGGGACTTGGCGGCGTGAATTCTGATGATTTGTTGCAAGTCGGCACGATTGAACAAGTCGAGAATGGACAAGTGGTGAACACTGTATTTTGGGAGAAACTTCCTTCAGCGGCAAAGACGGTGATGACGGTTGAGGCGGGGTCGACCATTGATGCTAGTGTCAAACAAGCTTCTGGCACGACGTGGGATGTGATGGTCACTGTGACGTCTCCTGAGGGCCAGACGCAAACGAAGACGATTCCCGTCACATTGAGTGCGTCGTATGAAAAGGGAATTGGTACTTCTGCCGAGTGGATTAGCGAAGATCCATCGACAACCAACGGAGAGTTGTATCCGCTCGCCAATGCAGGAACGGTGGCATTTAGTGCAGCAACGGTAGATGGTGGGGCCATCAATGCAGAAACGAATGATGTTGTGCCGATGGCCGTCGTCTCGCAACAAGGACAAGTTCTCATTTCGCCGTCGCAGTTAGGATCCGATGGGGAATCATTTTCGACGACGACTTTGGCGACGTCGACGGTTGAGGGAAATTCGGGGCCATTCAGTACGCCTTCCCGCCGGCATCATGGGTTCATACCGATACCTGGTGGAACTCCTTGGGCACAAGGAATGGGCAGTCACTTAGGATATGCATGGAGATAATGTAAATCGGCAACCATACCTCCAAACCATTCTTTGGTTCAACATAGTGAACCAGGGGATGAGAGATGGGGGATTGAAGGATGGCCGAACGCCCGACGAAAGACCAATTTGAAGTGGAAACATCGTTTGCCGCGCCGGAGGACGAACAGGGGTTGTTTGGGAACGAAATCACGCAAGAGCAGATTCGGGACATATATTTTGCGGGAACGAGTGACGGCGTGGTGTATCTGGGAAATACGAAAGTCCTTCGTCTTGAGCAAGGCGAACAGACAGAGTAATTGTGTTTTCAAGGTGATTTCGAGGCATTCTCTGTAGAATTGGTTACGTGGAGAACTTGGAAGCTGTTTGAACAAGTGAATATTTCCGAGTGATACTTCAAGCCCTCACTTTGCCTGCTGCCCTTGTGCGCAGGCACTTTTTGTGTCTTGAATGGTTGTATGGTGACTGTGGTGATGAATCAACGGTATCGCCAGAGCAGAGGTTTCGGTGTGCCCTCAATTGTGCTATACTGAAAATGGTAAATCATTGTGAATTTCTTACGCGACCTTCTCACGGGAGGGTCGCTTGCTTTATCGCTCACACGATGTGCGTCGAGGGAATTACGGTTTGCAACCTTAGGATTGATAAGGAGATGTAGTCCATGTTTGGCAAGCGGAATGAAGAAGTGGTGCCGAATGTCGAAACCCCTATCTGGTCCTGCACAAGTGACACATGTAACGTCTGGATGCGGCAGAATTTCACATTTGAGACGGAACCGCGTTGTCCAGTTTGTCAGTCACCTATGACGCAGGACGTACGGGATCTACCTGAGATTTAATCGACTCATACACTGTGTTCAATGCACTTTTGATACGAAAAAGACGCCCTTCGTTGGGGCGTCTTTTTCGTTACTTATGCGTTCATACGTCGCTTGCCTGCTTCTGGGGAACTGCACAACGCGATAATGCCGGTGAGCAGCAGCAAAACGCCCGTAGGGAGGAAGGAGTACGTCACAAAAATGAACCCTAAGATGGCGCAAATAATCATCACTACACCGCTGAGTTTTGGGATATGTCGTGCACTCAGTGAGGCGATGACACCCACGATAGATACTACCAGCATCACGATAGTGTGCGCATTGATGCCGGGATAGTTCCCATAGTGCTCTGCCATTTTAATAATGCTTTCAACAACTCCAATGAGACTCGCCACTAGGCCAATCAGCAGAGGTATCATCTGTCTTGCTCCTTCCAGGTTTCATGTCCTTACTCAGTGTATCGGTTCCTTATTGTAAACACAAAGGGATGAAAAGGTACGTATAGGCACAAAAAAAGCCCATGTGGACATGGGCTTTATCCGTCACTTAGTATTTGACAACGTTTGCAGCCTGCGGGCCCTTTGGTCCTTCAACGATGTCGAAGGTTACGCGTTGGCCTTCGTCGAGGGTTTTGAAACCGTTGCCTTGGATAGCACTGAAGTGTACAAAAACATCATCAGCACCTTCAACTTGAATGAAACCGAAACCTTTTTCCGAATTAAACCATTTTACAATACCTTCTTGCATCCCAATTCCTCCATGGTGCATACGCACTTCCAAAATTCATTTGCATGAATAAAGCCGTTCTGATACTGACCCATTGGAGGCCAGTTCGAACGGCTTCAGCATTATCAATATTGATAACATGCAAATGGGTATTGACTACATCATACATCAAAGCTCCTGTAAAGTCAAATATCTTGTCAAAACTACCTGCTAGTTCCAATAGTTTTGTCCTTATTGTTGCAATAGGATTTTCTTGGTTTTTTCGGCATGGATAACGTTTTTGGATTTACAACTTTGCACCAGGATAGACGGTTCGGTCGAGCAGAGAATAACAGCGAGCCATTTGACCTTCGAGGAGGAATGGACATGGTCGATTTGACTGCGGTGAAGGAGCGGTTGACGCACGTCCTCGACCCAGAGATTCGTGTGAATGTCGTTGACCTTGGTTTGATTTACGACATCTCCGAACCGAAGGAGGGACAAGTCAACATCAAAATGACATTGACCACGCCGGACTGTCCACTCCACGAAGGCTTTCTGGATGCCATTGAGGCCGCCGTCGCGCCAGTAAAGGGTGTCGAATACGTCAAGGTCGATGTCGTGTTTGACCCGCCCTGGACGCCGGATCGAATGAATCCAGATGTGCGTAAGCAATTGGGGATTGTATGAGCCGCTGATGAACTGTCATTGTTCGCGACGATTTAGGGGAGGGAACCGGCATGAATGTGAATGTCAAATGTAGTGTTTCGAATTGTTACTTCTGGCGAGATAATAATGATTGCGCGGCGCCCGCCATCATGGTAACCGTCGATGAGAACGCGCAAGCGAACTTTAATGTCGAAATTGCGGATGAAATTATGGTCGACTTGGAAGGGAAGCAGGATGCGCCATCTTCTGCTAAGACCTGTTGCCATACCTTTCGACCCTCTGAGTCGTAAAGGTGTGCTGGCCCAATGGGTTATTGGTGATCCATGTTCAGTGGGGCATGAACTTGGAAGGGGAGGATGTCTGACATGCTGTCTGACGACGCATTAAGTGATTTAATGGCAAATGCCGCCGTAATCGCTTCTGTTGGCGTACTTTCCAATCCGGCCACGAGGGGATATTCCGTGGCAGCTTACCAACAGTCGCAGGGGTATAAAGTGTTGCCTGTGAATACGGACAGGGATATGGTATTAGGTCATGTGACGGTGCCCTCTGTAGCGGATATTGAGGAACCGGTGGATATTGTCAACGTGGTCGCACATCCGCAGGAGGCGCCAGCCGTTACGGAGGCTGCTATTGCGGCCGGTGCAAAGGCAATATGGTTTGAGCCGGGGACCCAGAATCATCTTGCTGCACAGCGGGCCCGAGAAGCGGGCCTTCAAGTCGTCACGAATCGTTCATTTGAACGCGAGCATCGCCGTCTTTTGTCCGGCCACTAAAATTCGGTATCAAAAGGGCGCCACTCAGGCGCCCTTTTTCTTTCCATTTGCCAATAAGCTGTTTTGTGATACAAAATTGTGGAGTCTTTTTATTCGCAAGGGGGCGGTTTGACGATGACTCGCTGGACCGAGATACCGCAAAAATTTGGTCTAGGATTGAGGCCATGGCAAATCGCCTATATGGTGCTCTTTGCAGTGTTTGGTACGCTCGCAAATCTGTACAACGGATCGGACATAACCGTTTTGATTATGTGCAGTTATGTCTACATCTTGCTTAGCATTGGCTCTTTAGGGGTATTGTTGCCACATTTTCGACGCACTTTGTTTCGGAAAGGTGACCCGCTGCGCCGCCATGGTCGCACTCGTCGTGGACTTGTGGCCGGAATGGCCTGGAGACTTTATTTGTATATCTTGGTTCCGGCTTTCTTCATTGCCATCTTGGAGGCGTTTAGCGCCATTATCAGCGTGTTGATTCGCTTCGGGCAATCGAATGTGCCCAACCAACCTGGGGTTTTAGATTACCTGACAGGGGTTTTGGCGGGGACGGAAGAGATGTGGAGATGGAGCATGATTGGGACAGTTCTCGTTGTGCTTCACATGCTGAGTCGTCAGATGTGGCATCGGGCCTCCGTGCGCGCTGTCGCCTTTACCATCGCGTTTGGTTTGAGCTCTTTGTCTTTTGGCGCAGGTCACATTCTTGAATTTGAGACCCACCGGTTACGCGCGTTGTTCCTATTTAGCGGGCTTGGGGCACTGTTAGCGCTCATGACCATCATTACGGGGAGAATTGTCCTTGTCATGTGTGTGCACATGTTATACGACATCTGGGTAACGTACTTAGCTGGAGCTGATGAGCATACCGGCACGGTCTTTGGACTCATGCTCTATGTGGCACTGTTGGTGGCACCTCTTGTGACACTCTTGTGGCGACGCCACATTTTTTCGCGATCGCGTATTTGGCAATAACATACGAGAAAACAAATCTTACAAAAACTTAATGCTATATTTACGCCTACTTGACGTTGCTGCGTTAAAGTTTCAGTTGAGCGTTGCTATCTGTCTAATTGCGAAGCAACACCCCCTATGAGTGAATGGACCGCCTGTGAGAACGTGTTCTCTCGCAAGCGGTCAATTTTTTAAATTAGGTCAGTGACTTACGCTTCTGCATCCATTCGTCGAATTCTGTTGCCACTATCCGTTCCCCCGTCACACCTGCTGCCTCGGGGGATGACAGGTAGACAATCGGTCGGGCCATAATATCGGGGGACAAGATGCCTGGCATCGAATCGAAGACATCAGCGAATTCGTCTGGCAGCATGCCAGTGCGTGTGGCGCCGCCAGGTAGCAAAATATTTACGCTTACCCCAGTGTCGCGGAGATCTTCTGCCATGATGTAGGACAATGATTCGGCCCCGGCGCGGGACGGGCCGTATGGAACAAATCCTTTGCGTCGCATCGTTTCGTGGTTCATAGAGATGTTGATAATTCGCCCGTGGCCTTGCTCTACCATCATGGGCGCAAACGCGCGCGCGACTAAAAAGTAACCAGTGAGGTTGGTCTCGATGAGATTGCGAAAGCCTTCTGGGGATACCTCGTAAAAAGGCTGCGGCTCAAACATGAATTTTTTATTGACGGTGCGCATGCCAATGCCTGCGTTGTTGACGAGTACATCGAGTTTGCCCCATTGGGCGTTTACCCACGCAACCGCTGCACGGATGCTGTCGGTTGAGCGCACATCCATAGTCAACTCATACGCGTCGAACCCTTCTTCGCGCAGTTGCGAAACCACTTTGGATAACTTTTCTCCCCCTCGCGAAGAAATGGCAACTGTGGCACCTTCCTTGAGCAATGCGCGTGCCATCGCATAGCCTAACCCGCTAGAAGATCCTGTGACGAGTGCATGGATACCTGATAATCGTTGATTGGACATGTGATGGTTCCCTCCCAGATATTGCTCATATTGTCTCGTAATCTGCATGTGAAAACAAATTTTCTTTCATTACAGGAAGATTTTAAGGGGTGAATATTGAGTGGTTGTCCTGTAAACTCGTTGAACGTAATCACATGAGCCGAATCATCGAAAAATCGGTGTACGGGGGATTTTTGGTCGTTTGACCTGGGGTGAATTGCGTTTGCAACGGGTAGCTCGTTATCCGAACCCGACAACTAACCTCGGAGGCATAAACGAGAGGACGGTTTTGCATGCGTTTATCACGTTTGTTTGTAGGTACCTTTACAGCCGCTGCCGTTTGGGGTCTAGCGATGACACCTGCATTTGCTGCCACCACTGTGACGGTGCAACCAGGAGATTCTCTGTGGAAGATTTCGCATGCACGCGGAATTTCGCTTCAGTCTCTGGAAAGTGCCAACCCTTCGGTGAATCCAGCAGATTTGTTGGTCGGAACGGTTCTAAAGCTCCCTACGACAAGTAATGTGGATGCTGCAAATAGTAACGATAGCACAGAAGCGCAAAACTTGTATTGGATGGAGCACATTATTAACGCTGAGGCGGGTGGTGAGTCACTCGAAGCCCAGGTTGCTGTGGGAGACGTGGTGTTACACAGGCTGGAGAGCGGTCAGTATGGCAAGACCGTACACGATGTCGTGTTTCAGATTGACGGGGGACATTACCAGTTCTCCTGTGTTCCTGACGGTTATATCTATCAGACGCCGAATGCATCAAGTGTAACAGCGGCCGAACGGGTATTGGAAACGAATGACGATGAAGTACCAGGTGCTTTTGTTTTCTATAATCCCGCTCAAACGCCCGCGAGTAGTTGGGTGAGATCGCAAAAAACCATTGCGCAAATTGGAGATTTGGTGTTTGCGAAGTAAGTGGAGACACAGGGCAATCTGTGCTGTTCGTAAAAAATGGGCGGGTTCTGAACTGGAACCGCCCATTTTTGTTGTGGCGCTGTTCCAAACTTTCCACACGTTGCCCGAGGCGTGTGCGATGATCTTGGGGAAAATGAAAGCACACCGGAAGGGGGCTTTCACCCGGGTGAGGTTCCAGATGTCTAGACGAGGGGGGAAAGCATGGCAACGCTCCGGCAAATCGTCGATTATTTGGAGTCCAGTGATTATCGTTCACAAGCGGGTCATCTCGCGCAGGATCCCATGTTTTCTGAGTTAAAACAGCTCGCAAAGAAACAGCGACAGCCCGAGTATTCAGCGGAAGTACGGCAAGAAGCTGTCGACGAATGCTGAGGTCGTAAACTGCGGGAATATTTTTATGGAACGCGCGTATAATGATGACGTGCAGCTGTTGTGTGATTTATCCATCGAGCGCACGTGTCTTTCTTGACGAATGCTTCCGGAAGCGCACGAGTCAGATGAGTGATTGACACTTGGTGAAAATGGGTGTACAGTTACGCTAAATAGCAACTGCACGAACATGTACTGATACATGAGCCGTATTCTCTAGCGCCTTTCGTCTGGGGAACGACTTTTGTGTAAATTGAAAGTGTGCTTTAGGCACCATGGAGGAATTACTGCATGCAACAGGGAACAGTTAAATGGTTTAACGCAGAAAAAGGTTTTGGCTTTATTCAGGTTGAAGGCGGCGACGATGTGTTCGTGCACTTCAGCGCAATTCAAGGCAATGGCTTCAAAACCCTGGATGAAGGACAAGCTGTAGAGTTTGAAATCGTCGAAGGTCCAAAGGGCCCACAGGCTGCGAACGTTTACAAGCTGTAATTGGCTGTTAACCGCTCATGCGAATTTATTCGCATGAGCTTTTTATTTTCACGTTGTCTGTCGCGTTGATGTCGGCGCCATCGCTAAGCAGAAGTTGCTTGGCGGTGGCGCCGTTTTGTTGTAAGCCGGTTATCGCATCCTGCCGTTTAGAAATTTCCAGATTGCTCATTATACATAGTGGACAGTGGAACCCGAAGGAGGAATGATTGTGGATCAGGAAGTTGAACGCGAGGTTCGCAAAGTGGCGGAGCAAGCCGCTAGGAACTTTCGGGCAGAATTCGGCGACGAAATATCTGGGCTGAGGAATCAGGTCGTTGAAATGCAGAAAATGATCAAACAATTGGGTGGGAACGATACGGCACATAACGAGGAAGGCCAGAATTCGGATAATCTTTTGCAACAGCTGTCTGAATTTGGGCAGACGTCGCAGGAACATCAACAGCGGACCAATGAACAGCTCATGCAATGTATCCAACAATCCGTTCAGTTGCTAGGACAAGCGCTCAAGTTTCTTCAGACCAATCAGGTCCTTACGCAAATGAACCTATTTATCGCGAATTCTCAGCAACAACTGCAGACGCAGCAAATGCAGGGTCAGCAGTTTGAAAAGCTGGGCGAGCAGTATATGCAGCAAGGGCAGGGGAATCGAGAACGAGAACGGGAGTACCACTGAAGCTGTAGTGGAAGTCTTTTTTGAAGCGATTTTGAGACAGTCGATATATGCTAAATTTGGGTTCTAGCTGGCGCTAGCCCACCTTTCACATAGAGGCTGTCCCGAGCGTGAGCACGACTGCTAAGGACAGCCTCTTGATTTGTGGCTTTGAAATTCTGCTTAGAAAACTGCAAGGAGAATTACTTGGACCAGCCGTAAATTACCGACGTCATATCATGAAATGGTGACTTGTCCCCGCCAATTTGTGACCACGTACTGCTCTGGTATTGCCAAAGGCCACCTAAATCTCCACCATCGCAAGTCAACACGCCAGAAGGCGACCATTGAAACGCTGGGGGACTCGCGTTGCGATCAGATGCAGAGGTTTTGTTCCAAATGGTTACCCAATGCCCAGATTTCAATTGGTAGATGTGGTCTGTCGCAGCATCACTGACTGTGAGGACTCCTGAGGGAGACCATCCAAATTGTCGGATGCCGTGTGATGGAGATGCCACTTGTGCATTGCCAAGTGCAGACCATGTACCATTTTCCAAGGCCCACAAACCAGTGGATTGTCCACCTGCACCCGAGACTACCAAATCTCCTTCCGGAGACCATCCAACTTGTGAGACTGTGTCAATGGGACTTTTGCCGCCCGGTTGGGTCCATGTCCCGTTACGATATTGCCAGACGCCATGATGGTTTGTAGCCACCGTAAGAACGCCATCCGGAGACCAGGATACCTGGATTGTGTCTGCAGCAAACGGAACGTGTGCAGAATTCAAGTTTTCCCATTGATTATTAAGATACTGCCAAACGGTTGTCGATCCGTCCGAGGCTTCTGACACAACCGTAAGGGTGCCTTTTGGCGACCATTGTATGGATTGGATGTAACCTAAGGTTGCACTGCCATTTACAAGTTGCCAGCGCCTGCCAGATTGTCGCCAAATGCCGTTTGTTTGACCGTCATCGGGCGCTGCGTAGAGGATGTTTTGAGGTGACCATGCGTGAACGGTGATGGTTCCATCACCGTTGATGGATATGGCCTGCCAACCCTTGTTATATTCCCAAAGGGCTGCTTGACTTCCGTCGAACATATTTCCATCACTGCCGACCGTCGCGGCTGTCGGTGTTCCGTCCCCTGAGAAATCGAGCGTTTGAAATGGATCAGTCGGTACGCTGGTTTCAGAGCTAGGTGGCAAGTCGACCCACTTTCCTTTGATGTAGGCGTATGCGCTGTCGTTAGCCACAGCCGTCAACGTCCCTTTGGGCACGGTAGCAGGCGGTGGGGAATTTGGTTGGGCGGATGGTTGACTGCCACATCCGCTTAGGAGCGCGCCAATTGTCAACACGGACATGGTGCTAATGGTTATCTGCAATCTATGCTTCGGCATTTGAGTCCTCCGGTGAATAAGATGTCGTGTCCTACAAACCAACATTGTACCTTACGTATCCTCTCTACTAATAGGTAATTGTTGAGTGTTAGGCTATTTAAAACAGGAGAGATCACGAATTGTTTAATTATTTTCCTTCATATGGATAATGAAGGTGCGGATTGCGTCGAGATGGTTCAGTGGTCAATGAAAAAGGGCGGCCTTATGACGGCCGCCCCACATGTGGGGGTATGCGATATGCAAGTACAGTATAAGGCGAATGGTTGCTCGAAAGCTATCGAAACCGTTTACATGCTAGGCGCAGACCAAGTTTACCCTAGTCCATCTAGCGTGCGGGGATGTAAAATAGAAGTGTTTTGAATTGACAGTACTTGATGCTGTTTCATATCGATTCTGGGGGGATTACATGAAAACGCGTGCAGAGGCCTTGCAGTTGTTGAAACATTATACGAAATCTGAGTCCTTGTTACGGCATGCGTATGCGGTGGAAGCGGCTTGCCGCGCCTATGCCAAAAAGTTTGGAGAGGATGCAGAAAAATGGGGCATAACCGGGTTATTGCACGATTTTGACTACGAAATGTACCCTTCAAAAGAAGAACATACGATTGTCGGAGCTCGCATTTTAGCTGAACAAGGGTACCCGGAGGACGTTATCTATGCCATCCGCGCACACGCCAGTTACAATCATTTGCAACGCGACACGCAGTTGAGCAAAGTCGTATTCGCGTGCGATGAAATATGTGGTTTCGTGATGGCTGTTGCCATGGTTCGACCGACAAAGAACCTCGCAGAAGTAGAAGTGCGAAGTGTGAAGAAGAAACTAAAAGACAAAGCGTTTGCTCGTGGTGTGAACCGGGATGATGTCTATTTGGGTGTTGAGGAACTGGGCGTAAGCCTCGATGAGCACATTGCGACGGTGATTGGCGCTTTAGCGGCGATTGCACCGGAACTCGGCCTTGACGGCGTAAGTGCCTAAGTTCTATAGGCCACGGGGACACGTTGGGGGCTGGGGAGAAGAATGCTCCCCAGCGTTAACGAAAGTTGCAGCATCAGATTTCGAAATCGAGCACAATAATGTCCTGGCGGCCAATATCTAAGGTGTATTGAACAAACTCTTGATGTTTTGGGTGAGGTATGTAGTGGTCAAGTGCCTCACGATCTTTGAAGCGAACGGTTAAACCAACCTGAAATCCTTGATTTCTTCCTGAGAAGTCCCGGCCAGCCACAAAGTCAACAATTCCTGGTATTTCATCCTGAAGTGTGGCTGCCTTTTTAATGCACTCCTGCATTTGCTCGTCTGTGGTATGGGGACCAAATTTGAATAGCACAACGTGTTCGACCACTTGTCATCCCTCCATTCGTGATAGAAATACCATACCTCATGTCGTGTCATTGCGCATCTTCTTGGCATAGGTCTTTTGTTTGGATAGCAATGCCTAATTGACACGCGCTGGAAAACGGTGTAGAATACAGATTGAGCAAGGGTTTCACTTGCTTGATACAATATCTGCTTTCAACTCGACCCTGGTCGTATTGGGCAGTATTTGTGCAAATTGAAGTGTGCATGTAGCACCATGGAGGAATTTTTTTGCAACAAGGTACAGTGAAATGGTTTAACGCTGAAAAGGGCTTTGGGTTTATCGAAGTTGAAGGCGGCGACGATGTATTCGTGCACTTTAGCGCAATTCAAAGCAATGGTTTCCGTACGCTTGATGAAGGTCAACGCGTTGAATTTGATATCGTTGAGGGTCCTAAGGGTCCACAAGCGGCAAACGTAGTTCGAGTATAAGTAAAAAAAAGGAGCCTGTGCAGTGATGCATGGGCTCTTTTTTTTTTCGACTGCATATGAGGTTGGATGACGTTTTCTATGCGGTTGTTTTTCTACAAATGTAGACACACATAGTCCCGTAACCTATAATGATGTCGGTAATGTGTCGAATAAGGTCGAACGTCGTCGACGGGTGGTGTTTACGGTGTTTTATTGCCTTAGGTGTCAGAGTCTTGTCCCTGAGGAGCGTGCCCAGTGGGTATACCAAACGGGGTTTCGCCGAGTAGATAAGCAAGTATACCGATTAGGCCGATGTGGAGATACATACTGTAACGCGCCTGACAGACAACCGGTTACGGAGAAAAAGCTGTTGCCTGAGTTCGGGGACAGAGACATAGACTGAATGTCGGTCGAACAGTTATGCGATGGATATTCTCATTCATGTTGCAAACTTAAGTGAACGGCATACGTTGTTCGTGCGGGGTGTTCTTTGAAGCCCATATGCACTGGTTCTAACATATCCATTAGAAAAAATGCATCATGATGAAAATCGTAGACGAGTCGGCCAATGGGCTGTGGAACATCGAGGCCTGTTTCACGTGCCATCGCCCGTGTCCCATGGTCTTTTGGCGAATGAATGGGTGCCAATTTAATGATACATTCGTGTTCTGATACAATCTCAGCGTGTAGTGGTTCCCATACTGTAATACTGTGATCCGCGAATAAGAAAGACGTCGACATGATACCCTCCAATGATACGATTTCCCCTAATTTATAACGAATGATTTCACATCCATACGAACATCATGCATTGGTGCATTTTGAATTGCAAATTTGCGTTTTTGCGTGAAGTCGGTCGCTTGTTTTATGCCTCCACAACTTACTGCGGCAATCGACCATTTCCCTTGGGAGATGGTCATTTATCTGAGCGTTTTGCAGAATGGCGTTTTTGGTTGAAGTGAAAAAAGAATCAGCATCGCAGTACAGCTAAAGCGCCTTACATATAGTGGATATCGGTCGGTCAT
>NZ_JAFMTW010000060.1 GCF_017329615.1 Alicyclobacillus suci
AATCTTCAGCCAGCTTGCGATACATTTCGAGGAGCGCTTGAAACCCTATCTTCACTAGAAACCGTCTGATAGAGTTTACACAAAATTATTGACACTCCCGTATAGTACGACGAACCTACAGTGATCTGAGACATCTTAATTCCTCCTTATAAACTTGGATTTATCCCGGCCGGGAGGGAAGGATTTCTTCCCCTTACCCTATATAAACCCTCCGACTCACGACTTTGATTCAAGTTTCTCGAAAATGGACTGGTGATTTTTACTCAAATAGTGATTGTTAATCATCAAATACCCAAAGCTTCTCGAACCTGATCTTCATTAAATCCTCTAATTGTCTGTCCGTTGATGATTAAAACGGGAACAACATGAAATCCAAGTTGGTATAACTGATCGCGGCCATCTTCGATACTTGCATCCACTTCTTCATATGGAACTCCTTGTTGAATAAGAAATTCCTTGGCCTGTCGACAAAAACCACATGTTGATTTTGTGAAGATTTTCACGGGGTTCATGATTACACCTCCTAAAAAGAGTAGAAGCTTAAAAAGCCTTCTACTCTTATGAACAACACGACAGCCAATTTTGATTCAATTTTTAACCGACATTTCGGATTCGAAAAACAAATTCGTTGCACAGTTCCTGTTCAACCGTTTTCCTATTCCCATAGTCGACGAAACGCGCTTCTGCTTGGATTTCCGGCTCAAAACATCGACAAAGTGTCTTAGCGGCCATGTCATCATTATTTCTGATATGTTGAATAAGCTCATGCACAAAAAATGGAGAACAAGTCATTCCATCAACGCCTTTCTTAGTTTTTGTAACGCTTGTCGGCTCACTCTGCTAACACTGGATTGGCTGAGAAAGCATTGTTTTGCGATATCCCGTTGTGAATGATCGGCTATATACAGGCCATTAATGACACATTGTTCGGTTGACGTCAGAACTTCGTTAAGCATCAAATTCCACTCGATATGACTGAATTCGTATTCGGCAAATTGAGCAGGGAGTTTATCCTGCACCTCTTCTCCATACTCGTCCTGGGTGTTCAAAATCAACAGATCCCTGTTCCAACGACTACGTTTTTTCCGCAAATTACGGGCGCAATTTCGAATAACTGTTTTACACCAAGCTGACTTCTGCCGAGGACTATAGGATAGTTGTCCCAATTTTTCATACCCTCCTCTAAAACAGAATTCGTTACCAACATTGTGAATTGCTAAAATCCAATAGTTTTTCATGAATTGCTTTTGCTTGGGTGGCCAATGAAACTCCAAGATTACTAAAAAGTTCCTTTTCCTCTTCAGTAGCGGATTCTTCGATACAATGGGCACACGCGGTCAGCGCCTGATGAGTGCGCGTTAATGCATTAATTAAATGTTCGCGACATACCATGGAGCATCTCTCCTTTGATAACGACACAGTCCGATATTCAGCATACGTACGTCCACATTTTCCGTATCGGCGATATCGCCGGGCTGGAATGGAGATTCCAGCCTCGTTTCTTAAATTGATTTGTTGGTGAATTGCGTCAATTCATAGGCGATTTGTAAGTGCAATTGCAACCGCTTCAAGGCTCGTATCTTCAGGCGATGAACAGCTTGCTGTGATAAGCCAAGTTCATCCGCGACAACACGTTCTGGGACATCTTCAATGACCGTTTCAAACACGACAATGCGTTGTTTTCGTGAAAGTAATGACAGTATGTCGTTAACAAAAGTATTTCCGATTGCTTCTGCTGCAGTGTCAGATGTGGTAGCAATACAATTGAGCAATTCTTCGCCATCGACTGTGGTTGGTGTGTTTAAGATGAGACATTCGTGGTTGTATAGGCGTTTTCTGCGTTTTGACAGTCGAGCACTTTCGCGTTGAATACCTGTGGCCAGCCAAGCAGCAATTTCTGCGTCTCTATAATCTTGGGGCTCAGGCTTTAGAAAGGTACCACGATACCATCTCCCTCTGGATTCTGTTTCCCTTACCCCCTCTACTCTATAAAGAGTAATTAGGGGGCGATTTTAACAACCCCCATGACGAAAAAATTTATTTATTTTTTGGATTTGAATTGTTCAAGTTCATCTTTACCCCAGGATGTGTTCGGTTTATAGCGCTGTATAACATCTGCTATCCATAAAATCAGAGCTGCTTCATCGTCGGGATTGTGGTGGCCGTACTTTTTAATCAGAGGCATGAACCGTTGAACAAGTTGTCTAAGTGCATCGTTATCACCGTTTTGTACTTGTTGCACAAGTTCGCTCAGCTTTGATTCTTTCATGCTGTTCCCAAAATTTCCAACGGTCGCGATAACTTGGGTTGTAAAGTAATAGACGTGCTTGGAATATCGGTAGAGTGGCATAATTCAAGCAACTACATAAGACGGATGGAATCACCTGAAAACGATAAAAACCCAAACGGTGCTGGAAACACCAAGCGGGCCGTCACTCCGCTTTAGGACGCCCTTGAGGTTTCCGCTTATTTGCGCTATTAGCGATATTTTATTGACGTTATGGCGATGTATCAAGCGGAGACACACGGTAAAAAGACCGTTTCTCAGGACAAGCCTAGAGATCGGACTGCTTTGCATAAGGAGCTGGAACCGTGTCGCGAATTACAGACAGCTTACGAATTCATTAAGACATTCCATCCGTTCCACACTCATTTACCGTCAACAAATGCCCCCGATGACAGCAGCCACGCTGCGATTCCACGAGAGTGCCTCATCCGTCAACAAAGGCAGCATCATTGGTGAAGCGAGGTGGTATAATGCAAAGTACTGGCATGGGGTGATTTCGCGATGGATACAAAAGATCTACAACTATTTCTGGCGGTAGCGCGCAATAAGTCCATCTCTCGGACCGCAGAACAACTGTTCATGTCACAATCGACAGTGACCACTCGCCTCCAACGATTGGAGCGCGACATTGGCTACCAACTGTTTGATAGGACGCCGAATGGCGTTCAGTTAACACCAGCTGGGCGCGGCTTTCTTCCACTCGCTGAGCAGATGGTGTCGATTGAGCGGCAAATGATTGAACCCGCAAAACACCCTCGGCGGACGCTGCGCGTCATGTCCGGGCGCGCCTTCGTGTCGACTGACGTCCCCATGTGCCTGCATCGTATTGTCGAATTGGAGGACGTGCGCCTGAAGGTTCGAATGGGGCTTTATGTAGACATGGTTGACGCTTTAATCAACAGCCAAGTGGATTTTTGCTTTCTTGGTGAGCCCGTGTACCACCCGCGGGTACGGCTGATTGAATTTCCAGACGACGCGATTGACCTGGTGGTTCCAGCGAACCATCCGTTTACCCAGGACTTCCCGGGCATTCACGCCATCGCATCCGAACCGTTCATCGCGTTTAGCGATTCCACCGCGCCATTTCGCAAACGCGTGACCATGCTGTTGGCTAAACATGACTTATACCCGGATGTTCGCATGGAATTAGATAGCATCGACGGCATTAAAGCAATGGTCGCCCAAGGTCTCGGTGTCTCGCTCTTACCCCGGCGCACACTGGTCGATGCCACCAGCAAGGGCTGTGCCGCGATTCCCGTCAACGACGAATCCTTTCGGCGTCCGACGTTGCTCGCCTACCCAGACATTCTGGAAGATGAGCCGTTAACCAAGCGGTTTATTCAAGTTGTAAGCGAGCATTACCATCATCAGGCGCGTTTCCATCACGACAGTTCGGTGTAAGTTGCGTCCGAGCCAACCTACGCACACGCCCCTATGATTCCGTCCCCCACGGGGCTTGCTGCAGCACCGCCTGTTGGTACCACTGAGCAAGCGCTGTACTCACCTGATAACGAACCACTTTTGCATCAAAAGGCCCCATATAAATCTCTTGGCGATGGAGTTCTGGCGTGCCGCGATGTTCCATTGCAACCTGCACATCACAAGTGGAGGTCGTGCGAGTAGAAACCCTTAACGCAAGTTCACCATCTCTTGCTCGAAACGTGACATCCCAATAACCGCCAAGTTTGCGTGTATAGGCAATTCGTCCATCGAACGTCGCCACGGTATCGATGATATCCTCCACAAGTGCCACCAATTTCTCGTGCGTTTGGATCACCGCTGGCATCCCATCCCCCATAGGCTTCTCGCCGGCATTTGTTCGACTGTCCAGATTGTCCACTCCCCTATTTTCTTATCACTCCTTCGAATGTAGCAGATTTCCGGCATTTGTGCAGGACATTTGCCCTTACACTGGGGAACGACACCCGTATCGAATCCGACATATGAAAACGGGGACTCCTTCCGACAGAAGAAGTCCCCATCATCCGATTGCTTGGAATCAGACAAAATATATAAGCGTGCGCCTATTCCGTGGCTTTCGTCAAAGCGTGTTCCCAAGAGGGAAAGTAGTAGAGAGCGCTGCGCATAATCTCTGGATGCTGTTTCTTAACATCTTTCTTAGATAACTGACCGCCGTGTTCCTCGAACAACTGCTTGATTTGAGTGAGAATCGTATCCGCGCTTTCAAGTGGTTGCTGCATTGCTATCAACCTTCCTTTCCAGTGGATAGACTCATTGTTCCCAGAATCATTAGAAACGAAACCCATTTACAAATATCGTTCCCGCAGAATACGCATGTGATGCTCGACATGCCCTAGAATGATGCATGCTGCCGCAAGCACGGTCACAGGGTGACTTCTCGACACCCCCGTCTTTCTCAAGTCCTCATGTGTCAAGGTTTGAATCAGGAGGAATTGGTGCGGAATACCCGCGTGCCATGCAAAAATTTGATAACCAAACATCCGCTCAGCGTCACTCAAATGTCCAATGATTTCTTTGACACTCCACTTTCCGTCCGCGTAACGAAACTCACCTTCGCGCTCGAACAATCCAGCAATTTGCGCGCAAACGGATGCCATTTGTGTTTGATAAACTTGGTACAAGTCCCCCGTTGGCACGAGATCGATATATTGTCCGAAATACGCTTCATAGTCACTAGGCAACGGGCGTTCTGTGATCACGCTACCCCACTCCTCTTGTCAAATTCCGTATGACATCATGTGTTGCGCCATCTGTACGCCTTGCAAAGTATCGCTCTATTAATGAGTGGGCCCTTACGGGACATATACGTGGTTCGGTCGTGACGATATTGGGATGCTAAAGTCATTTTCAGCGAGGCGTAGGCCCTCGCATCGGATTCATGATATCGCAAGTAATCGCGAAACAGAACATGGTTCGTCCATTGCTCCCCACCTTTTGCGACAACGCTCAAATCTGGTTCGCCACGTCGGAGTGTAGTCGTGGAAGTTCTACCCAGTCGGCATCATCATGCCGTTCATCCATGTCCAATGTACAGGCCTCCCGTGCATGGGTTCACTCATGGGTTCACTTAATCGGGGTTCCTCAGAGTGCTTGAACCTGTTGCATCAGTTCGTGTAGGCTTGTGATGTCATCGAGTGCCGCAATCGCTCGTAGACGAAGCTCATTTCTCCTCTGTACTTCCGGAATCGGCTGCAACAATTGTGTCCATTTCCAAGCGAGTTGCTCTGTCGTCAACGGCATCCCCGCGTCTCCAGGCGTCTCGTCCACCGTCTCCTCCAACACATAAGTCCCCGCACTCACTTGGACGCGTGTCGCCCATTGTCGAGGATAGGCCTTCGAGAGCCCTTCATCAGGCACCACGGTCACTTTGTTCATAAACGCCCTCATGTCTTCCGTCCCCAAGATCTCTCCCCGGTTAATATCATATAACCCGGATGGATGGTAAACCGATAAAGCCAACTGATAGGAAACGCTGGAGAGCGAGGACAATCGATTGGTGGGTGGGTGGTCAATCATCCTAAAGAACGCCGCCGGGACATAGACATAAACGTGTTGAACGTCTTCCCACAAGACATCCTGGCTTGTCAGAATCGCGCGCAGACCTTCGATGGCCGGGATGACTTGTTTGGCAGAACCATACGGTTTCAGGCTGGTCTGATAAATTTCGACTGCCTCGTGTAAATCTACGCACAATTTTTCAGTATCTACTTGGATACCATACATACGCTGGAACCAACAACTATCAATGGCTGCTGGTTCCCCAGTAAAACCATTTGCCGCTACCATGGCTGCCACACAGCCAGCTCTCGTCGCATGCCCTAACGTAAACCACCGATATGGCAGAGGTGTGCCTCTGCTGGTCGCACCAATGGATAAGTTAAGTGCGAGCGCAAGTGCATGCTGCACTTGCGCCTGTGGCAACCGCAATTGCCTAGCACTTACAGCAGCGGCACCGAAAGCGGCACAAAAAAGCGTGCTCCAAATACCCCGATAGACGATACGTGCACCATCTATCGCCATTCCCAATTTGCTCATGACTTCGTAGCCAATGAGTATGGAATCCAAAAAATCGCACATCGCGTCGTTTGACATAGTAGATATATCAGTAAACAATTCACAGGCCGTCGGAACGATGACAGACGCGGGCGTAATACAGGACGCTCGGTGAATGTCGTCGACCTCGGTTAACCGAATTGTAGCACTTTTGAGCAATAGTCGGTCTAATCGATTCTGCTCATCAAACGAAAACGGAACCGCTGACGTGCGGGTTACCTCTTGGCTTGCCGCTCGAACAAACATTCGTTCGCGCAGTGCACGTCCCTCATCCGTATATCCCCCCGCCGCGTAAGCGATAAGCGCATCGATGGTGTGAAGTGCCGCCGCCCGCCTATCTGCATCAGAAAAGCGACACCCCACAATATACTCTGATAAATTCGCTAGGAATGACACATTATCGCCTCCCGGAACAAAGACAACAGAGAAACCGCTACCCTATCGCGCAACCCCGTACCCACATGCCGATGCGCCAGACATGCGACGCAAATGGGTCGTGCCATCTACGTCGACGGAACCATCGTCGCATAAAACCACACCATAATCGGTGCGCGCACAATCTCGGCTGATAAATTCCTCAAGGACATCAAAACGCACGCGTTCAACATCCCGTTCAAATGGGTTGCCCCAGCCACCGCCGCCCGGCGTGCGCACAAGTACTTCCGATCCCGCCGGAACCACATGCCGCACGACATCCACACTGCGCCACACCGTTTCTCCCGGCAACTTCAGTAGATAATCGGATACCTCCCCGGGCTTGCCGCCCCACAGTCCCCAAGGCGGACACTGACTGCGGCGGCCTTGCGAGAGATTCCACTGAACCTCCGTTACATTGCGAATCCGCACATCGAGGCCGAGGCCGCCGCGAAACGTTCCGGCGCCACCAGAATCCTGGCGCAAACGCCGCTCTTCCACAATCACGGGCGCCTTGATTTCGATACTCTCAATAGGCGCGTTGCGAACATCGCCCTGACAAACCGACACAGCCGCCGACTCCCCATCCTCGTGCGGACGACCACCCCAGCCGCCGCCTTCAATACCCTGTAACACAAACGGTTTATGCGTTCTTGGGTCGACGCCAAAACACGTAATAGAGCCCCCAAGTGTGCCAAAGTGCGCCGCTGGAATCTGTTCCGGAATGGCGTTTGCCAACGCAGCCAGCACGGTATCAATCACGGTCGGCAGAATGATGCTCCATTTGGCCATCGGACTGGGGTACCGAGCCATCATGATATTGCCTTCAGGAATCACGACCTGCAAGGCTCGGAAGGATCCTTCGTTAACCGGATCGAACGGCGCAGTTAACGCTTTGTATGCAACCATCGCCCCAGCCAGTGTGCGGGAGTTGATAGCCCCTTTACGCGCTTGCGAACAACCGGATAAATCGATGCTCATCGCTTCCCCATCCACGATGACACGCGCATGAATGCGGACGGGCTCCGCCAAATTGTCCCCGTCATTGTCCAAAAACGATTCGGCTTCGTAAACGCCATCGGGAATATTCGCAATGACCTTGCGGCACCGCTCCTCTGTCTTCGCAAAAATGAGTTCAAGGTACGCCATCACTTTGTCACGTCCATATTTGGAGAATAACTCCTCAAGCCTGCGCTCGGCCAAGTGGCAGGCCGCAATTTGCGCACGCATATCCCCTAACGAGGAATCCGGATAACGGATGTTGTCGTTCAGAATCGCCATCAAAGTCTCATTGACACGCCCGGCCTCGTATATTTTGAGCTGATTGAGTTGTAACCCTTCCATCCACGGATCAGCAATCTTCACACCCCCACCAAAGCCCGTGCTCAAGCCGCCCACGTCCATCCAATGCGCGCGCACCATCGCAAAGCCAATCAATTCTTCGTCATAGAAAAATGGCGTATAGATGACGATGTTATTCAAATGCTGGCCCGCGACCGCCTGGTGATTGGTGATGAGTACGTCCCCTGGGTAAAAACCGTCCTCCTTGTATTTCGCCATTGCGTCTTTGATAATCACGCCCAGGTCCGCGACAAAGTGCGAGACGCCCCCCAGATTTTGCGAGATGAGACGGCCTTTTTTATCCACGAGCGCGCAGCAATAATCTCTGACTTCATACACCATCATGTTATAAGAAGCCCGCTGCAGATCTGCGGACATCTCGTTCGAAATGGCAGGCAGTGCGTTCCGAATCACTTCCAAGGTCACTGGATCCACCTGTTGGCGCATCACCTCACGCATCTTGGCCACCTCCCACTGAAATCACTAACTCACCGGTTTGACTGACCGTACACGTGTCTCCTTGATAAAGGACCGTGGTTGACGCGTATTCCTGAACGAGCGCAGGACCTGCCAACACGTAATTCGGCGGCAGACTATCCCGTTCGTAGACCGGGCAGTCAATTGGCTTCTCTGCATCTTCAAAGAAAACTTTGCGATACGACACGTGTGGCAGGCAATCTTCATTTCTTTCTAACTGAAATTTCGGTTTATTACGAACGCCGATTGCAGTCAATCGAATGTTCACCATCTCCACCGGCTCATGCGGTGCTTGGTGCCCAAACCGCTGCTGATGAATGTTGTCAAACGCATCGTGAATCTCCTGAATGCGCGCCTGCCGAAGCTGTTCATCCGAAACGGGCACGGAGAGTGTAAACTCCTGACCGACATAGCGCACATCGAGGCAAGTTTGATACACGATAGTTGTCGTGGTCATCGATTCGCTTCGGACCACTGCTCTCACTTCCTCCAGCATGTCGTCGTGAACCTTGACGAGCTGTTCGAAGTCGACGTCCTCCAACGCCCCGTAGTACGTTCGAACAAAGTCGTGTTTTTCATCCGTCAAGAGCATGCCAATTGCCGAGAAGTGCGCGGGGAAACGCGGAATAATCACCGTCGGGATATGGAGTTCACGCGCGACGGCGAGTGCGCTCAACGGACCCGCGCCGCCGGAGGCAACAAGGGCGAATTCACGAGGGTCATATCCCTTTTCTACAGAAACCTGCCGGACAGCGAGCGACATGTTGTTGATGGCGATTTGAATCACAGCTTGAGCCGCTTGGTACACGCCGATGTGTAACACGTCTGCTAGTTTGTGCTGAATTCCCTGAATCGCCGATAACTCATCCAACTTCAAATCGCCGCCCAAGAAATCCTGTGCGCCCACTCTACCTAAAACGACAAATGCATCGGTGAACGTCGGTTCACAACCGCCTTTGCCATAACAAATCGGCGCGGGATCAGCCCCCGCACTCTGTGGCCCTACACGCAGCGTACCGACTTCGTCAATCCACGCAATGCTTCCCCCGCCCGTGCCTACCTCGACGACGTCAACGACCGGAATCATCACCGGATAGCCACTCGCATAGCCACCGATGTAGTACATTTCGGACATCATGACTTCGCCGGCGCGAATTAAGCTGGCCTTCGCAGTCGTCCCACCCATATCAAAGGCAATGACGTTCGTATACCCTAACGACCGGCCAATCTCCGCAGACGCGATAATCCCGCCAACTGGACCTGATTCCATCATGTTTACGGGCCGCTTCGCAGCCATTTCAGGCGCCATAACCCCGCCGTTGGATTGCATGATGGAAAAATGCCCCGCGAATCCAATTCCACTCATTCTGCTACTCAATTCATTGATGTAACGGCTGACTTTTGGACCTACGTAAGCATTTAATACAGTCGTCGACGTCCGTTCATACTCCCGATAGGCGCGAAGAATTTCGTGAGACAGCGAAACGTAACAATCCGGCAAGCGCAATCGAATGATTTTGCCGACGCGTTCCTCGTGCGCCGGATTGGCGTAAGAATGAAGAAAACACACCGCCACAGCCTCGACCTTTTGCTCCGACAACGTCTCGCAAAGCGCCTCTATCTCCCCTTCGTCAATCGGCGTCCATTCGTCACCGTTTGCGAGCATCCTGCCCGTCACCTCAAACGTCAGGTGTCTTGGCACCAGTGGCCGAGGGCGATGGAAAAAGAAATCGTACGCGTCTGGCCGATTGCCTCTGCCAATTCGGTAGATATCGCGCGTACCGCGGGTCGTAATCAACGCCGTGCGGGCGCCTGTTTCCTCAATCACCGTATTAATCGCAATCGTGGAGCCATGAACAATCTGACTGACCTCGCCCATGTCTAAACCGCTCGCCGCCGTACAATCCACAATGCCCTGAACCAAATCGAAGTACGTCGTCGGACGCTTGGCATGTAGCAGTTGTCCTGTCTGTTCGTCAAACCCGATGAGGTCTGTAAACGTGCCGCCGATGTCCACACCCATTAAAATACTCACCTGGTATCCTCCCACCTTTTTCAGTACACAACTGGACCATAATTCTTCGAAACGTCGCCATCCTCTCATTTTTCTACTATCATTATAGAAAGCGCTTAACCGCTCGAGAATTTGCTCTTTTGCTATGCCGTATAGCCTTTAGGCAATGGGTTGGACAAAGAGAAAGGATGGAAGTCGCCTTGTTGGAAACCACGATTCACCGTCTACGCGTGTTTAAAACCGTGGTCGAATGTGGCGGGTTTAGTGCTGCCGCGCGTCAGTTGCAGATGACCCAGCCGACCATCAGCGCACACATTAAAGCACTCGAACAAGAGTTATCCAAGTCCCTCTTTCTCCGCGCACCCGGACGTACACCCGAGTTGACGGAGGCAGGGCATCTGCTCTACGCGTATTCGCTCGATATCGAGCGGAAAACCAGTCAAGTCGAGCAAGCCATCCACAGACTCATGGACACGCAAAAGACGATTTCGGTCGTCGCGCAACGAAATATTGCGAACAACCTGCTCCCCCCGTATCTCGCGTCATTCTCGAAGGCATACCCAGGCGTCAATATCGTCTTCTATAGTCAAACGCACGATGTGGTGACGGAATACGTTCGCCATGGAAAAGCCGATCTCGGCCTCATTATGGCGCTTGGTCAGACAGAGGGCCTATGTTCAGACACGCTCACAGAAGAGAGCCTCGAGATTGTGGTGGGACCGTCACACGAGTTATCGCAACACAAAGTCATATGTCCCAACGAATTGGCGCACTATCCGTTCATCGGTGGCATTCGTGCATCGACCCACGCCAAGATGATTGATTTGTATTTAAAAAAACTCGGTGTCTCGAACTACCGCGTGACCGTACAAGTCGAAGATTACAAGAGTCTGATTGAGATGGCGAAGCAAGGCGTGGGTATCGCCGTAATCCCCCGGTTTAGTATCACAGACGAATTGCGAGAGGGTATGCTCATTCCACTGTCTGTCGGCGTGCATGCGATTCATATCGACATCGCAATGATTTATCCACAAAACGTCCGGCTTTCCAGTGAATCAAAGTTATTTCGGGATTTTCTTCAACGGGCGTGGACGCTGCCCTCATAATTAACGGGGCTGAAGTAGATTGCGGGGCAAAACCTCGCAAACCGCAACCTGAGGTCGCGGTTTGCTCGTCAACATCCAGACTCCCTTGTCGCGGCTAAACCTTACAGCTGATTTTGCCGCGACCAAACCATGAAGCATTCAATCCTCGCCCGCGAGCTTGGCGGCCATTGGAATAATGCCCCCTGCACGCAACATGTCCATCAAGAACGGGTCAACCGGATTCGCATAAACCGTCTGCTGCGTCGTTTCATTGTGAATTCGGCCATCCGTCATATCCACAGACAAGATATCGCCATCGTGAACAAAATTCGTAATACCTGCGCATTCCAAAATCGGAAGCCCGATTTCAAAACAATTTCGATAGAATAAGCGAGATGCATACTCGACAACCACCGCACCGACGCCTGTGGCTTGAATCGCCTTGGGCGCGACTGCTCGCCCAGACGATTGCCCGAAGTGTTTGCCCGCCACCAAAATGTCACCTGGTTTGACCGACCGAGCGAAATCTGGATTTAAATTCTCCAACACGTGCTTTGCCATGTCTTGCATCGATAACAATACCCTATCCGCTCGCACAATCTGATCTGTCGGGATGTTATCCCCAAATTTCCAACACCGTCCCCGCGCTTTCATCACGTCACCTCATTTCAAAATACAAAACGTCTCACACGAGATACGCTCTCGGATCAGCAATTTTCCCCGCGAGTGCAGAAGCCGCGACCGTGTAAGCTGAGCCAAGGTACATCTTCGCCTCCGGACTGCCGTTACGGCCCGGGAAATTCCGCGCATGCGTCGACACCATCGCCTCCGTATTCGCCATCGCCCCCATGTTAATCGCTTGGTTCGATCCGGTGCTCGGCGGAAACCACGTACATCCCGCTTCATGTAGCGTTTGTACAAGTCCTTCCTGACAAGCCTCCGCAAACACTTCTCGGCTGGATGGTACAATATTGAACTTGACGCCAGGTGCAATCTTGCGACCCCGCAGAATTTCCGCAGCCTGCCGAATGTCTTGTAAACGTCCACCGCCATGTCCACCCAGTTCCGCCCACTGTACAGGGGCACCCGCAAATTTCCCCACCGGCCCTACATTGCCAAGTGTCGGCGAGGCGGCGACTTGCGGTTCTAAATCACTGATGTCGTACGCCCGGAGCTCCACGTATTCTGCATCTTCATCTGACGTGATGACGTCGAACGGCTCTGTAGTGAGACTTCGGACAAAATCTATCGTCTTTTCGTCAGGCTCAATAAACCCACACTTTCCGCCCACATCAATCGTGATCAGCGGAAATAGCCATCTATCCCACATCTCCAAATCCTTGATAAATGGACCTGCAAACTGCAAGGCCTTGTAAACCGCACCGCCTTCACCAATTTGTCCGGTTAACCACAAGGCAGCATCGCGCGGCACCACGCCCTTTTTTTGCGTGCCGGACAATTCGATGCGGATGGTTTCCGGTACCCGAAACCATGCCTTACCAAACGGCATGACTGTCCCCGCATGTGAATTGTTGCCAAGCCCCGCAGCAAAACAGCCGAGTGCTCCGTGAACGGGCGTATGGCTATCTGACCCGACGACGATGGTACCGGGCCGAACAAACCCCCGACGCACGCCAACATGATGGATATTCCCGCTCCCACAATCAAAGAGGTGAATGCCGTGACGTCGCGCGAACGCTCGATTTTCCTCTAGCATCCTCGCCCGTTCTTCACTCGGCGGGGAGAAGTGATGGTCAAATACCATCACCACCCGCTCCGGATAACGCATGGGCCGGCGAACTTCGTTATCAAACACGCGTGAAGTGATATACCCACTCAAGTCGTGTAGTAAGAGACAATCCACATTGGCGACGACCACGTCGCCGGGGCGGACGGTCGTACGCCCGCTCGCCTTCGCCAGAATTTTTTCGACCAAGTTCATGTGCGTGACGCCTCCTTCGCAAAAAATTCACTAGGGTCGGTAATCACACCGCGAATGGCCGTCGCTGCGGCGACCGCAGGGCTCCCTAAGTAAATCTGCGCGTGATAACTGCCCATCCGCCCTTGAAAATTTCGATTGGCCGTGGAAAGCGTCACTTCGCCGTCCGCCATTACGCCGCCATCCCCCGCGCATGCACCGCAACCGGGATTGGTAAGCATCGCGCCGCTTTCAAGGAGTGTGGAAAAGATGCCATCTTTGACAATCCGTTCGAGTACATGTTTCGACGCTGGCGTGACAATCAGGCGAACGCCAGGCGCTACCTTGTGGCCTTTCAGGATAGCCGCGGCTTGGGCGAGATCGTCATATTTCGCATTCGCACAGGAGCCAATAAACACTTGGTCTACCTTTTGCCCGGCCACAGCGGAGATAGGTAAGACATGGTCGACCGTGTGTGGACAAGCAATATGAGGCGTCAGCTCTGCGCCATCAATCGTAATGACCTTGCTATACACCGCATCCTCGTCCGGATAAATCTCCTCGTATTCGTGTGGTTGCACGCCCCGCTCTGCGAGATAGGCCCGCGTCACTTCATCTGGGGGCACATAAGCAAATTTCGCACCAAGTTCCATCGCCAAATTACACAATGTCATACGCTCGGACACGCTGAGCCCTTGAACGTAACTCCCGTGAAATTCAATGGAACAATACGTCCCGCCATCCGCAGATACGTCCCCTATCAATTTGAGCATGACATCCTTCGCGGTCGTCCCTGGCGATAACGGACCGTTGATAACCACTTTGATAGAGTTAGGCACCTTCATCCAGAGATACCCAGAAACCCAAGTGGCCGTCACTTCACTAAACCCAACCCCAGTGCCTGCAGCGCCCAGCGCACCATAAATCGTCGAGTGCGAATCCGTGCCAATCAGTACCATGCCCGGACGAACGTGGCCATCTTCCATCAGGACCACGTGTGCAATCCCGGCATCCACGTCGTAAAATTTTTCAATCCCCTTACGCTTGGCAAACGCTCGACACAATTTTTGGTCGGCCGCGGTTTTTGCGGTCCGGGCGGGTGAATTGTGATCCATCACCATAGCGATACGATTCACATCGTAGAGTTCATCTGTGCCCATTTTCTCGAGTGTCCGAATACAGCGCCAGCTCGCAGCGTGACTCATGATGAGGTCGGGATATACGTTGATGACCTGCCCTGCCGTAGCCTGTTCGATACCCGCTGCCTTCGCCATCACTTTTTCTGCAAACGTCTTGCCCATCGAATTACCTCCTCACGGCCACTACGTGCTGTGTGATATACGGAATCAAACCGCCGGCGTCCAAAATCTGCCGTAAACTCTCCGGATACGGTTCGAAGTGAAATGTGTCGGACCCAACGCTCACCGTTCCCTCTGTGGCATCGACCAATACCGTGTCACCGTCGCCGATATGCTCGACCGCATCTGGACATTCCACAGCTAATAAGCCGGTATTGATGCTATTGCGAAAGAAGACCCGAGCAAACGACTTTGCAATGACCACTTGGATGCCGGCGCCAACCAAACAGGAAGCTGCCTGCTCTCTTGCACTGCCGCAGCCGAAGTTGACACCAGCGACGACGACTTTGGATTGTCGGAGTCGATTCTGAACCTCCTCGCCGAGTGGTTCAAAAGCGTGTTCCGCCAGTTCCTGTGGGTCAATGCTGACGAGATAGCGAGCGGGGATAATGATGTCCGTGTTGATACTGTCGCCAAATTTGATGCAAGTTCCACCGACCATTATGCATTACCTCCTAGTATATTGATGTTACGTACTCCAAAGAGTTTTGAGATAAAATTCTCGTAGCGGTCGGGGTACTACGATCACCTCCTTGGGACCATTGGTTC
>NZ_JAFMTW010000061.1 GCF_017329615.1 Alicyclobacillus suci
CGCGGAATCAGATGACGTGATTCTTTCGAGCAAGTGCCGCTTCTGTCGAAGCAGCCTAAGTACAATATCACGAACTGACGTTCGTTGTCAACGGTAAGTCTTTCATATCATCACCGGAAATGACTCCGGAATGCCAACGGCATTCGGCAAAAACCGACACGAATTGGCGGATGAAAACCATCGAGACCGCTGCGCTTCACGGCAGCACCGCTTGAAGCGGCGAGAGATAATATATCATGTACTCCAGACTATCGTCAAGTATAAAGAATCAACGCCACCTCAACATCAGCCTTACCATCAACACTCGAGCGTCTACTCACTCCATCTGTTCCACACGCGTTCATGACGTACTATAGATGTAGATGAAAGAAAAACTGTATTTCTAAAATTTATTTCTAAAATGGCGCCAAAGAAACCAAAGAACTGCACCGAATTTGAAGAAGCAAAGGAGGACCTGAGTATAAACGTCATACTTTGCGACAAAGCACTCCAAATGGTGCCTCGTAGAACAGATTCATGCGATTTTGTCGATGAACCCCTTGACTCAGATAAATTATGCGTGGTATCTTACTGATTGCGCATTGCGAGACTGTGTTCTTGCAACGAGCGGAGGGGTACCAAAGTGGCCAACTGGGGCGGACTGTAAATCCGTTGCGAAAGCTTCGAAGGTTCGAATCCTTCCCCCTCCACCATCTGTGAATCTTTCCTCCTCGACGTATGTTTCTGTACTCGATTGGAAAGCATGAGCAGCGTATCTGTGGTGAGTGTGGCGAAGGGGTTAACGCACCGGATTGTGATTCCGGCATGCATGGGTTCGATTCCCATCACTCACCCCACGCTGGGGAATAGCCAAGCGGTAAGGCAACGGTTTTTGGTACCGTCATGCGAAGGTTCGAATCCTTCTTCCCCAGCCAATGTGCCCTTAGCTCAGCTGGATAGAGCGTTTGACTACGAATCAAAAGGTCGGGAGTTCGAATCTCTCAGGGCACGCCAATTCTGGGGGTATAGCTCAGCTGGGAGAGCACCTGCCTTGCAAGCAGGGGGTCGTCGGTTCGAATCCGTCTACCTCCACCACATTCCTCGATAGCTCAGCGGTAGAGCATCCGACTGTTAATCGGAGGGTCGTAGGTTCGAATCCTACTCGGGGAGCCAATTTGGCCCCATGGTCAAGCGGTTAAGACACCGCCCTTTCACGGCGGTAACGCGGGTTCGAATCCCGCTGGGGTCACCACTTGTTCGACTTTATCATCAACGAGTCAACCAAGTTGTTCATATAGATTGAGAAGACAGTTGATGAGTTTGGACGTTTAGCTCAGTTGGGAGAGCATCTGCCTTACAAGCAGAGGGTCGGCGGTTCGAGCCCGTCAACGTCCACCATAACGCGGGGTGGAGCAGTTGGCAGCTCGTCGGGCTCATAACCCGAAGGTCGCAGGTTCAAGTCCTGCCCCCGCAACCATTTGGCTCGGTAGCTCAGTCGGTAGAGCAGAGGACTGAAAATCCTCGTGTCGGCGGTTCGATTCCGTCCCGAGCCACCATTGATTATGGCGGCGTAGCTCAGCTGGTTAGAGCACACGGTTCATACCCGTGGCGTCGGTGGTTCGAATCCACTCGCCGCTACCAAATACCAATAGGCACAGTGTGTATCGATGTGTAATTCATCGCTACACACTGTGCCTATTTTCTTTATCCCATCGTTACTACCTTCAAAGGCGTGAGGGGATTCCCACATAGCGTCGCACACCCTCATGTTTTTCGCCTGTGGGACAAGCAGCCAATCGAAGGAGGGGTAGTTCGGTGGTTTTCTTGTCCCACAGGCTTGCTATAAGGTAATCAAAAACGACACACTATGGTACTGGCGCTTGTCTCGTCAGGCAATTGCTTAAAGCGGAGGTCAGGACGTGCGCAACTGTGTTCGGAACACTGTGATGGCTTTGCCACCGACAAACACTTCCATGTCGGGCGTTACCTGCACCAGAATGCGCCCAGGTCGTCCGACGCTCCAGCCTTGTTCAAATACGTAAGATCCAGGTTGCACAACGCCCGTATGTACCAACATTGCTCCTAGAGCGCCACTAGCTGTCCCCGTGTGCGGATCTTCGTTGACGCCGACCGCTGGCGAAAAGTCGCGCGCGTGCACCGTCGACCCCTGCTCCACCGTCTCCATCGTGTACACATGAACAGATGCAGCGCCCAATTGCCGGCAAATAGCAGCCAGTCGGTCAAACTGCGGCGCCAGTTGTTGAAGGGTCGCCAAATGCCGCAGCGGTACCAAGATATCCCACAACCCGGTATAAGCCAATTGAAAAGGCAGCGCTACGTCGATGTCCTCCTCGCGCACTTGCAAAGCGTTCACTACAGCACGTTGTAGGTCTTCAGCAAGAGCGCGAAATGTCGGATCCGCTTGACGCATCCACGCAGTTCCATCCGCCTCAAGACGCATCGTTAACCCACCAACAAGAGTCTCTACGACAATCTCTCCGGTTATGCCGAGCCGTGCTTGCAGCGTATGTAATCCGGCGATTGTGGCATGTCCACACAAATCTACCTCTGTCTCCGGCGTGTAGTAGCGAAACTTGAAACGCCGCGTCTCCAGTTGCTCAATAAATACGGTCTCCGAACAATTTAATTCACGCGCAATCTTTTGCCGAATATCCGATGATATATCGGCGGCATCCATCACGACTCCTGCGGGATTCCCATAGAAGGGCGTCTCCGTAAACGCGTCTACCTGAGAAACTTCAATCGACGACACTTTAATCGACGTCGGCAAACTAACCCCTCATTTCTTTTCGTATAAAGAAAATCATATAAATAAAATATTCAAACAAAATTCGTTCCCCCATCCCTCCACAAAACCGCCAGTCGACGGGATGCACCCCATCGGTACTAGCGGTTCGATCTCCATATCGAGATGACAAGCGCGACAAACAAAACAATGCCAATCATCGCACCGATGTCCGTCATCGGCAGCGACCACAAGGCGGACGGACTTTTCGACAGCACCGACGCGACCATGAGTCCAGCCATAAAAATGCTAAACGCCAACAGGACAATACTGAACGACAAGCGATTGCCAATCCGAATCAACTGGCTTACCATCCGCGTAAGTTCAGGCACTTCGACAGATACCTTCACTTGTCCCTTCGACAACCCCTGGAGAATCGTCCGAAGTTGCTTCGGGAAGTCGGTGGCGAGATCGAACAAGTCCAACACACTTTTGATACCCATTTGCGAAAGCTTTTTCGGATTGAGTCTATCCATCAACAACTTGCGCCCGAACGGTTCCGCGATGTTCAAGATACGAAATGAAGGATTCAACCCCTCGACGACACCCTCAATGGTGATAAGCGTCTTCCCGACGAGTGCCAAATCGGACGGAATCTTAATGCGGTGCTTGTAGGCCACCGCAAACAAATCAGCAGTCGCCTCACCCAGGCTAATTTGCTGGAACGGCACGTCGTAGTATTTCTCCCGCAAACCGTCTACGTCACGGTGCAACTTTCTGTCGTCAATATCCGCCGGTACGACACCCATGCGATAAAGCACTCGAACAATCGCATCGGAATCCCGACGCATCAATCCCACGATTAAGCCGGCCAAATACCGTTTCATCTCCGACGTCAAACGGCCGACCATGCCAAAATCCATGAACAAAATACTGTGATCCGGCAAGACGGCCAGGTTACCCGGATGAGGATCCGCATGAAAAAAACCGTGGATCAACAGCTGATCAAAGACAGCATGAGCTGCCCGCTCAGCGATGAGTCCGGTGTCGTAGCCGGCGTCTTCTAACAGTTGACGATTGGCCAATTTGATACCGCGGACGTACTCCATCGTGAGAACCCTAGTCGTCGTCCAGTCCCAATAAATTTGCGGAACCCGCACGTAGCTGTCGTTCTCATGGATTTTTCGAAGCCTATCCGCGTTGCGCCCTTCAATGGTGTAATTGAGTTCATTGAGTAACGTATAGCGAAACTCCTCCACCACGTCGGTCAATTCGTAGTGTTCCGCCCACTCTAAGTTCCGCTCCGCCAAACGGGCCAAATCCATGAGGATTTCCAAATCGACTTGGATGGTCCGTTCGATATCCGGGCGCTGAATCTTGACGGCCACCTCTTCACCGCCCTGGAGGCGGGCTCTGTGTACTTGGCCAATCGACGCTGATCCGACCGGTTGCTCATCAAACTCCGAAAACAACACATGGATAGGACTGCCCAACTCCTGCTCAATCAACCGCTCGACTTCGTTAAACGGGAACGGCGGCACTTCATCCTGCAACCGGGTTAACTGCTCAATGAGTTCAGCTGGAAAGACATCACCGCGCAAACTCGCCATTTGCCCAAGTTTGATAAACGTCGGTCCCAGTTGCTCAATGACAAGGCGTATGCGCTCATACGTCGTCAGCGAATGTCGCGCTTCTTTACGTTCCGTAAACAGCCGCCGTGGCAAATTCATCACGTCGGCCAGCCCAATCTCGTCGATGAACCACCCGAACCCATTGGCCACGAGAATATGTGCAATGTCCTTGTAACGCGACAAATGTCGTACTCGTTTGCCAAGAATCTGTGGACCGACCATGCCGTACTCCTTCATCTACACGTATTTTCACAGGTTCGTGGAATACACCTTCGTGGCCTATCGCTGCCTCATCCAATCACGATTGTGTTGTATCCGATGACGTCGTCGCGCTCTCCTCGCGCGGCTCCAGCTGCCCAAATCTCGACTCTAATCCTTCTACGCGTGCGGTAAGTCGAGTCACTGCCTCTCGAATAGAAGCCAGCTGGTGCTCCAACCCGGCTGTCTGTTCACGCAGGCCCAAGCGTTCCAGCGCCTTTTGAACCTGGTCTTGAATGTTGTTTTGCAATTCTGTGCGCCCTTGTTCACCCCGCGCTACAAGTTCCTCAATCAAGGCTCGTGTCTGCTCCGGGGTGAGCTTGCGCTTCTCTGCCCACTGTTTTGCCGATTCCGTAATTTTTTCGCGGCTGAAAGACATCAGGCCCACGCCGAGATCAACCATCTTGCGAATTGTATCGTCCATGACTGACACCTCGTTTCGGGGATTTACTTCCCCATAGTGTACCACTTCCGTTGCGCTTGCATGAAGCTGGCGGCCAGCCTCTACAGGGTGCTCTCCGGTATCATGTACCATTCTCGCCTATTGCACCGCTTGCAGGCGAGCCACTTCCACTTCCGTCAACTTGCGGTACGCACCGGGCAAAAGATCTGAATCGAGTACCAAAGGCCCCATTTCCAAGCGTTTCAGGAAAGTGACAGGCTTGCCAAGTGCCATCAGCATACGCTTAACTTGATGATACTTTCCTTCGTAAATCACGATTTCCGCGACAGACGTCTGCCCACGCTCCACAATCATTAATTCTCCAGGCAACGCCTGATACCCGTCCTCAAGGATGACCCCGTTTGCAATTGCCTGCACATCTTCCTCGCCCAGTTCCCCTTGCACGTGAATCAAATATCGTTTGGGTACGTGATGCCTCGGCGACAACAGACGATGGGCCAATTGGCCATCATTGGTCAAAAGCAGCAAACCTTCGGCATCCTTATCCAATCGTCCCACGGGGAATACGTCAAAATGCGCATCCGCTTCGTCCAACAAATCCGTCACAACCGAATCCCGCACGTCTTCCGTCGCACTGAGGACGCCTTGGGGCTTATACATCATAAAATACGCGAACGCCGTATAAATGACTGGTTCTCCGTCCCATGTCACGACATCCTTCCCAGGCACGACATGCTGACCCGCGTCCTTAACAATCACACCGTTGACCTCAATGCGGGTCGCGCGAATCGCCTTTTTGACTTCCGTCCTCGTACCCATACCAGCATTGGCCAGCCACTTATCCAAACGAATGGCTTTCACAGCGTACGTCCTTTCTGAACCCATTTCTTCCATTTCTCATACCGACTTCGCTACTTCATCCGCAACTCAGGTATACCTGACCGCCAGCCATCAGCAAGTGCCAGACAACTTTGCAAGACGTCCAATACGGCTTTCGATTTTGGGACGCGCCCGAACAAGAGATCGTTTAATAAGGAAATCGACAAATCAGGGTGCACCCTGTCCACCAATTCCAAGGCGTCACCTGCAGCGATGACCCCTGGCGCACGTACGCGAAGATACCAGCCTGTCCGGCCAGTCTTCCGCACGCTATCCGTCAAGGATGGCGCTTGCCAACGCTCAGAAATTTTCCAACATGGTGTACGCGGCTGCGATACTTCAACCAGCACGTTCCCGATGCGATAGACGTCCCCTACACAAACCGTTTCCTCATTCAATCCAGCGACCGTTAAATTTTCCCCAAACCCGCCAGGAGAAAACGATAGATGTGGGTATTCCGCTGCCCACGCGCGATAGTGCTCCTGGGCGTACACCAAAACGGCTTTGTCGACACCACCGTGATGTTTTCGATCCGCCTGCGCATCTCCCTCTATCCCGCTCCGCTCGACAATCACAGGGCGATTTACCGGCTGTTTGTAAAATGCCGTACTCCACGTCTTCCCAACGTCGCCATAGCGGTGCATGACGTAAGATTGGATTTGTCCAACTTGAATAGAAATAATCTGGGCCTTCATCTCTTCCACCCCTTCTCACCGTCGGGTTTGTCACTATGGCTACACAATACCAGAAATGCCCGGTAACAAAATACGAATTGGAAACAAAAATACCTCTGTCATGTCTGTTTACAGATTCTTCCGTACATACTGAAAAAACATGGATGAATCGAGTCGCACGCGAATTTTTATGGAAATTACAATTAAGGATGCCTTTTTTCCAATGATGTGTGTATAATAGGAACAATCATTTTCGAAGAACGGTGAGGAGGTAGCGTATGGACAGAGTCCAGTTTCATCTTGATCGCCTTTTATTTGAAAAGAATATGAAGATCCCGGATTTAGTAGAAAAGAGTGGCGTGAACAAGAATACGCTTTACGCCATCAAAAAGAATATGATTTCTCGTGTTGATTTAAAGGTGTTACAAAACATTTGCGACGCATTGGGCTGTTCCTTGTCTGATTTGATGAGTTACGTGCCGCAAAGCGTCTCATCATCTCGCGAAGGTGTACTGTTTGTATTGTCCGGGCCATCCGGGGCTGGAAAAAATACACTGATTAACTCGTTGAAACAAAATTACGATCTCGGCCTGACCTTTATCCCATCATTCACCACGCGCGCCATGCGCCCGGGCGAGGTCGAAGGAAATCCATACTTTTTCGTGTCACTGAAAGACTTTGAGCAAATGGCCGCTCGGGGAGAATTTCTGGAACACGAAATCATTCATGGAAATTACTATGGGACGCATCTGAAGACCTACGAAAAAACGTTGCGCGACGGCAAAGATGTAATTAAGGACATCGATGTCAACGGTGCGCTCAACTTAAAGAAGACGTTCCCAAACAATATCGTACTTATTTATGTTCGCCCGACGGTTTTAAATGAACTTGAAGATAGATTACACGGTCGGGGTGACGCCGACGAAGACATCCGCCGCCGCCTTGAACGCCTAAAGTATGAAGAATCACTCAGCGACCAGTTCGACTTTTTGATATTCAACGACGATATTCCGACGGCGACGGCCGAATTGGCGCAGATTATCAAGACTTATACCAAACGCGGTGATACGCGTGACGTACGTAACCAAAATCGCGTGGAAACCACATACGCACAAAAGGCGAAATAAGCACAAAGTCCGCATATAAAGCATACACTTGCGCGGTAGGGAGAGAGTCACGATGCATACGCTGCTGATTGTGTGTTTGGTGCTGCTCGGCATCTTGATTGTACTAATGGGCATTATTGCATTCGTCGCACTGACCATTTATTGGACCATCGAACCTATTTTAGGGGCGCTCGGTAAGGTATCCACCGGTATTGATATCTTTAAATTTATCTACCATCGCGTGCAAAAGTGGCGGGATAGGCGTCGGCGTCGGCGGGGCTGAAATCAATTCTCGAGATGCTTCGCGATTGGACAAGCGGTATACGCGGACTACTCCGTCTCTCCCCACAAGGCAAGATGTTGTTCAATGCGTTGTCGAATCCGCGCGAGACATGTCTCAGGCTCTTTAGCGAACACGATATTCCCATCGACGTAGGCGTAGGCATTGTGCGCGCACAACCCACATTGACTCAAACACTCGGTACGCAAGATGGTTACGCCTGGATATATTCCCTCTAACGCCTCCAAATCCAATAGACTGATAGGATTACTGTCGCAAACTTCAACAAGTACGATGTCCATCTGGGTCCCCTCGCGTGTCAGAGATGATTCGTCTAATTCACGTTTCATCATACCTCCTTATACGGGCTATCGCCAAAATTCGAGCAGACGGGATGCATCAGTGGTCAACCATTGCGTTTACACGAGATCTTCTGCATAGTGGCAGGCCACGTGGTGGTCCTTGGCCAGTTCGCGCAACCCTGGCGTCTCTTCGCGGCACCGGTCTTTCACGAATGGACACCGGTGTGCGAACGGGCAGCCCACTCGCCCCTCCAACAAGTTCGGCGCTTCATTCGTCGTCTCCGGCAACGGGATGCTCCAATCGCTCCCCGGCGTCGCCGCGAACATCAGCCGCGTGTACGGATGATACGGTTTCTCCAACAGCCCCGCCGACGGCGCCGTCTCCATTACGCGCCCGCCGTACAACACCATAATCCGGTCGCCAAAGTAGCGGGCTGAGGCGAGATCGTGCGTGATATACAAATACGACAAGTTAAAGTCCCGCTTCAGCTCGTTCATCAACTCCAGGATGCCCGCGCGAATCGACACGTCCAACATCGATATCGGCTCATCCGCCACGATGAACGCTGGGTTCACCGCGAGCGCACGAGCTATCGCCACACGTTGGCGCTGACCGCCAGATAACTCGTGCGGGAACTTCGCCCGAAACTCGTTCACTGGCGTCAGCCCGACACGTTGGAACAAATCCTCTACTTGTTGCGAAATCTCCGCGTGACTGCCTCCACGATATTTCTTCAGGGGAAACATCAAGTGCCGCTCCAACGTGCGCACAGGGTTGAGTGACCCGAACGGGTCTTGGAACACCATCTGCGCCACCTTCCGGTACTTCGTCAGCGCCGTCCCCTTGATGTGTGTCACATCCTGGCCCCCGACTTTCACCGTACCTTCCGACGGTTCCAGGATGCGCACCAGGGAACGGCCGATGGTGCTCTTACCACTGCCCGACTCTCCCACCAGCGCCAACACTTCTCCCTGCTTGATGCGAAAACTCACGTCATCCACTGGTGTGATGAACGTCTGCTTTCCCTTCTGCCGGATTGGAAAACGGATTTTTAAGTGGTTGACTTCGATAAAGTTTGTCTGCTCGGCCATGCCATGTTGCCTCCCTTCACTTCGTCGTACAGGTGACACTCCACCAACGCGTGCGCCAACTGGTGCAACGCTGGACGCACTTGCTTGCACGCCTCCGCCGCAAACGGGCACCGTGGATGGTACGCGCAGCCTTTCGGCAGGTTCAGCAAGTCGGGCGGATGACCGGGTATCCCTTGAATCTCCACCTCTTCGTGTGTGAGCCTGGGGATGGCTCGTAACAGTCCCTCTGTGTACGGGTGGTGCTCTTGGCCAAGTTGCAACGTCTTCGCGTCCGCGTTCTCCACTACGCGCCCCGCGTACATAATCGCCACGCGCTGCGCGAACTCCGCCACCAAACTGAAGTCGTGGCTGATGAACAAAATGGCAAACCCGCGCTGCTTCTGCAACTCCTGAATCTGGTTCAAAATCGACCGCTGCACCACTACGTCCAGCGCCGTCGTCGGTTCGTCCATAATCACCAGCGACGGTTCCAGTGCGATGGCAATGGCAATCACAATTCGCTGACGCATACCGCCCGACAACTCGTGGGGATAACTGCTCAAATACTTCTGGTCAATGCGCACCAGTTTTAGCAGGTCTACCGCCCGCTCCCGCGCCTCTTTATACGACATCGACGGTCGGTGGCTCCGGAACGTATCCACGATTTGCTTCTCTATCGTCATCACAGGGTTCAACGCCGTCATCGCACTTTGGAACACCATCGCCATCTCGCTCCAGCGAAACGTCCGCAGTTCCTTCTTACTCATCGAATAAACGTCCCGTCCGTTCACGCGGATAGTCCCTTTCGTCAACCGGGCGTTATTCTTCATCAGGCGCATGATGGCGTTGGCCATCGTCGATTTCCCTGACCCCGACTCGCCTATCAACCCAACCACTTCGTTCTGGTACACCTTTAGGTTGACATCGCTCACCGCCTGCACGGGTCCAGACACCGAATCGTAGACCACCGATACATCATCAAGCTCCAATACGGGCACTCTTGCGTCCACGGCGTTTCCCTCCTTGTTCCTGGCGTAACCGCGGGTTCGTGATTTGGTCGATACTGAAGTTCATCAAGACCAGGGACAGCCCCACGAGTGCAATGCCAAGCCCCGGCGGCACAAACCAGTACCAAGCGCCATTGAGTAGCGCACCACCCGATTGCGACCAGTACAGCATCGTCCCCCAACTTACCGAGTTCACGCTCTCGAGTCCGAGGAAAGCCAGACCCGATTCTGCCAGAATCGCACCCAAAATCGCGAAAATGATGTTCGACGCAATCACACTTGTCATATTCGGGATAATTTCCGTCACCATGATACGCAGCGACGAGGCCCCCGAAAGTTTCGCCGCCGTCACGAATTCCCGTCCACGCAACGACATTGCCTGCGCGCGAAATACCCGCGCCCCCCAGGCCCAACCGGTCAACCCGATAATCAGCCCGTTCAATAGCGGCGTCGTGCTCTTTACCAACGACTCCACCACAATCAACAACGCCAAACTCGGCAACACAAGGAAAATATTTGAGATAAAGTTGAGAATGTTATCCGTCCAGCCACCGTGATAGCCACCCGTCACCCCGAAAATCAAACCGATGAACGTCGAGATAAGCCCTGCGCCTACCCCCACAATCAGCGTCGCACGCGTTCCGAAGATGAACTGTGAAAAGATATCCTGACCGGTCGTCGTCGTCCCCAACAGATGTTTCGCGCTCGGAGCCAGATTTTGCGTAAAGTTGGTCGACAGCGGGTTATACGGCGCAATCAGCGGTGCAAACACCGCAATCACCACAAACACCAGAAACAGAATCACACCGACAAGCGATTTCCAATTCCCCAAGAACATCCGAAGCATATTTGCGTTTTTACGCCGCTTCGCCACAGGCTCCGCAATCGGTTCTGTCGGTGACGTCATCGATTCCGTCATCATACGGCCGCACCTCCCGTCCGAACGCGTGGGTCAAGTCGGCTATACAGCAAGTCGACAATCAAGTTGGCTAACAGTACCGCCAAAGCAATCACCAGAAACGCGCCCTGAATCAGCGGATAATCCTGCTGTAACACCGCCGCGTTCAGCTGTGCACCAATCCCTGGATACGAGTACACGACTTCCGTCAGAATCGAACCACTTACCACGTTACCGATAGCAATCGCGAAACTCGTAATTTGTGGCAGGATGGCGTTGCGCGCGGCGTACATCATCACCAACCGCATCGGTCGCACACCCTTGGCCTCGGCAAAGGTCACATAGTCTTCACCCAAGGTCAAAATCATATTGTTGCGCATCCCAATCAACCAACCGCTAAACGACCCTAGGAAGATGGTGATGGCCGGGAGTATCCCGTGTCTCAATGCGCTTAGGAAAAACGCCCACGTAAACGAAGGTGGCGTGTCATCTGCATAGCCATGGGCAATCGGAAACCACCCAAACTTAAAGCCGAACACGTATAGCAAAATCAGTCCTGTCCACATATAAGGAGCTGCCTGAACGAATAGCGACGCAATCGGCAACGTCGTGTCGAGCACCTTGCCGCGCCGCCAGGCGATAAGGATACCGAGCCCTGTTCCTGCGAACACCGAAATCAACGTCGTAATACCGACCAACCCCAATGTCCACGGCAAGCTCTGGCCAATGACAGTCGTCGTCGGCGTCGGATAGTAGGTAAACGACAGCCCCCAATTACCGGTCAACAATCCTTTGAGGTACGTCACATACTGCATAAAAATCGGTTGATTGCTAAATCCAAACTGCAATTCCAGTGCGTGCATAGCCTGTGGCGTCAAGTTGTTCGAGAACTTTGCGAACATCGCCTGCGCCGGATCACCAGGCATCATGCGGGGCAAGATAAAGTTGATGGTCACAGCCGCCCACACTGATACGACGAAAAAGATTAAGCGGTTCACCACATATCGCATGATGCTTCCCCTCCACAAGTAACGCGTCGTTACACTTGGTGGTTGGGCGGGGTTCTCGCCCCGCCCAACCACGGCCCAGATTAATTGGTTGGTTTAAGGTGCATAATTACGATGCCAGCTGCCGGCCACGACCAAGGTGCCGGGGAAACATACGGGTTATCCGCACTCGGCCAACCGGTGTAATTCTTGGTGCTGTACTCATACCACGTGCCGCCATAGAATAGTGGGATAGCTGGAAGTTGCTCTGCGGCAATCTTCTCAAACTTATACATTGCCTCTTTTTGCTTCTGTGGGTCAGATGTCGACTCGAATGCCTGGAAAGCGGCGTCCGTCGCCGGATCATCCCACTGCTCGTAGTTCATGCTGCCGTGTGAAGCGTACACGTTCTCGTCGATGTAATACGGGTTCGGGCCGCCTCCCGACGATGCGATGGCCAACTGGAACTTGTGACTCTGCAACGCCGCCTCATACCCTGCGTACTGCATCTGCTGCACGTTCACTTGTACACCCAGCTGTTTCAGGTTCTGCGCGATAATCTGTGCATCTGCGTCCCAGTCGGTCCAACCCGATACCACCGCCAGGTTGAACGAAAGCGGTTGCCCACTTGGCGATACGAAGATGCCACTGCTGTTCTTCTTATACCCTGCACCCTCCAGCAGCTTTTCTGCCTGCGCGGTGTTGTAGGTGAACTTCTTATCTGCTGCCGGCAAATTCGGGTCTATCCAATCCTTGTTCGTCGGCAAAATCGTCGTCGGGCTCGCCACCTGCACATATCCATACTCGCCCTTGTTCGCCAGGTCGTCCCGGTTAATCGCCAAACTCAACGCCTCGCGCACAACCTTTTGGCTAAGAATCGGATCTTTCAAGTTTGGCAACAGGTTGACCACGTTGTTCGGCGGGAACCAGTACTTGTTGTTCGGGCTCTTCGACGCGTAGACTTTGTCGATGTTCTGGATGAACTGCCCTGCCCAATCCACTTCCCCTTGCGCAACAGCCAGGTTCGCACTGTCGTTGCTGTTGTAAGCCGGGAAATTCACTTCCGGAACCGGCACCTTGCCGCCGTAATAATCTGGGTTCGCCTTCATCGTGTAATCCTGCGAGGAGAACTTATCCAGGATGAACGGTCCCGTCCCCACTGGGTTCGGATTCGTATATTTCGCTGGGTTGCCTACCGTCGACCAAATGTGCTCTGGAACGATAGGTTCCTGTTCAATGTACATCGCGAACGGAACGTCTGCCTTCTTGAAAGTGAAGACGACTGTGTCGTCACCTTGTGCCGCGACGTTGGTCAATTCCGACCACACGCCGGAAGTGTCAATCGCCGGATACTTTTTCAACAGGTTGAAGGTGAAGACGACGTCCTTCGAGGTAAACGCCTTTCCGTCTGACCATTTCGCTGCCGTATTTAACTTGACGGTCAACGTTTTGTTGCCGTTACTCCAAGTTGCGGTCTTGCCCAATAACGCGTATTGATTGGAACTGACGAGGCTATCGTAGAATAATGGCTCATAAATAAATCCGAAGGTACCGCCATTCGCGGTGGTTTGGTACTGGAACGGGTTGAAGTTGCGCTGGAAGCTGCCGTACGGCGCCGGAACGATGGTCAACGTTTTGCCTTGCGCTGCCGTGGTCTTACCTGAACCTGATCCGGCAGTGTTTCCGCCATTGGTACTACCGGTTCCACAACCGACGAGAGAAGCTGTCATCAATGCCGCTGCGCCAGTCACGACGCCTACTTTCCATTTGCTATTCATGTATTTGTCCCCCTATCATACTGTCTGACACTGAAGGAAAACCGCTTTTGTCAACCAGCACACCACCTCCCAGAAGGTTCTTTCTATTCAAAATCAAATCAATCATTGCATTCGCTTACATAGGAACTATTTCAAGTGAATGCGCATTCTTTATTCGCGTTCGTAACATCATGCGATGCTCCTTACTGTTCCTCGAATCACCAAGCTCGTCTCCACGGTGATAACACCAGGCGGTTTATTCGTGGTATTCATCAATTCGAGCAATTCAGTCGCTGCACGCTGGCCCATTTTGTCCGTATTCTGCCGTATCGTCGTCAATCCAGGCGACACATAACGGGCGAGTTCAATATCGTCAAAACCGACAATTGAAATCTGTTCTCCAACATGGAGGCCAGCCTCCGATATCGCATTCATCGCGCCGATAGCCATCATATCCGATGCACAAAACACTGCAGTGGGCAATTCCGCCTCGGCAAGCAGCCGACGCATTGCCCGATAACCCGACGTTTCACCGAAGTCCCCTTCGAGTATCCACTCCGGCCGGTACTCGAGCGCGTGCGCCTGCAGCGCTTCTTGATATCCGAGCATCCGATCATGGCCCGGCTTCGTACCAAACCTATCGCCAATAAAAGCAATTTTCCGATGGCCATTGGCGACCAAGTGGTCGACCGCCTGACGCGCACCACCTACGTTGTCTGAGCACAAGTAACTCGCTTTTGGCCCAAACAGATCTAAATCGACTGAAACGGTCGGAATTTGACTGCGAGAAAGCGTCGCCAACCCTGAATTGGTTCTCGGGACACCCAGGAGAAAGAGTCCATCCACATCCCGCTGTTTGGCCCTCGACTCAAAGCCCCGAAACACGCCATCATTGCCCCGATGTTCGGTCAAGAACAACAAATCGTAGCCAGCTTCACCAATGCTGTCCTTAAAACTGGCGATCACGTCGTGCAGGAACGGGTGCCGAAACCCTCGATTTCCGTGGTCTTGAAAGAAGACACCAACCGTCATCGATCTCCTAGTGACCAAGCCCCTCGCCACCGCGTTTGGATGATAACCCAATTCAGCGGTGATCTGCTGGACCTTTTCCCGGGTTCTCGCACTCACGTCCGGATACCCATTCAAGACTTTAGACACCGTGGCCACCGAAACACCCGCTCGTTTCGCAACATCGTAAATCGTGGTCATGGGCAACTTCCTTTGTACACCTTAGTTTCTGCGGTGTATCACGGATACTCCAGCGCCGAATCCCTCTAAACTCCGAAATCGCTTTCGCGAATTTTCGCGTCTAAACGTTTCCTCGCTGTCTGACAAACACATTCTAGTTGAGCGTTTTGCAGATTTATAAGGCCTTGTAGGACAAGGGGTGTGAAGACATGAAAAAGGACTTCACCCCAACCTTCGAGAAGATTTCAAGTGACCAAAC
>NZ_JAFMTW010000062.1 GCF_017329615.1 Alicyclobacillus suci
TTTGGTCACTTGAAATCTTCTCGAAGGTTGGGGTGAAGTCCTTTTTCATGTCTTCACACCCCTTGTCCTACAAGGCCTTATAAATCTGCAAAACGCTCATCTATTTCTGTCTCTGTGCACCTCACATATTACTGTAGCAAGTCCAGCGGAAAGGAATGATGATTTGTGGCACGGCTTCGATTGCCTGGCGATACGCCTGCAGAACGGGCTCAACAACTTATCGACGCGGTTCAACAAGGGGTTGCCAATTCGAATGCGAATTTGAACGTGAACGCCGCGGGCAGTATCAGTGTGGGCGGTACCAACATCTTTCAGTCGTTGGAGAATCTGCTCGCCAATCTGATCGGGGGTTTGGGCGGGAACCCAGCGGAACCTGCAAGCATCCGTCAAGTGTTACTCAATAATCTGAATCAGAACGTGGTCATATCCACAGCGTTCGAACCTGTGACGGGTACGATTATTGCTGTGGAGAGGGATTACGTCGTGGTGGTTGAAACCACCTCCAATGTCGTGCTTATTCCAATCGCGCAAATTGAGGCTGTAACACCAGCGTAAACTGGAAGGGAGATGTAAAGTATGCCGTTTAGAGCGACCTTTGCCGCTGAATTAAATCGTCTGGCGGGTACGAATGTGGAAGTTGCTTTTGACAACACGATTGTCGATGGTACCATCGCCTTCGCTAGCGCGGGCGTTCTGGGCTTAATTCAGTCTACAGGAGGCTACACGCCGACCAATCAGACGACCTTTATTGCCATTAATGCAATCGACTTCGTTCGGCTGTTGAACGTGTAATGCGAAACCAATAGCTCACTGATAGGCGACGGAATCGTCGTCTATTTTTTTATCGGATTAGCTTGAATCAGCCGGGTTCAATTGTCCATTTTTATCGAGATAGTTAAACATCCGTGAAACCTCCGCCACTTTCACCATACAACTAGTAGCAAGTCCATGCGAAAGGAATGATTTCATTGGCGCTTAATTTGTCTGGAGATAATTCAGGTCAGCAGATTCAGCAATTCGTTCGTTCACTTCAACAAACGCTCGATGACCCGAGCCTTCATGCATCTGCTGAAGCTAGCATTGGCGGTACAAACATCTTGAGTTCCTTGGATACCCTACTCGCGAATTTGACCGGAGGCAACCGTACACCTAGAAACATTCGTCAGGTGCTTCTCGGCTTGTTGAATCAAAATGTAACCATCACAACCCCGTTTGAACCGGTTACTGGAACACTGACGGCCGTAGAACGGGATTATGTTGTAGTCCTTGAGACAACGGGAAACACAGTACTCATTCCGATTGCACAAATCGAGTCGGTCACCGCAGCCTAAAGAAGAGGAGGGATATGTATGCCATTTCAACCGACCTTCGCCGCTGAGTTAAATCAATTAGCTGGAACACAAGTGGAAGTCGCATTTGATAACACCATCACGGAAGGCGTCATTGCTTTTGCGAACAGCGGCGTACTCGGTCTTGTTCAAATGACAGGGGGCTATGCGCCAACGAATCAGGTTACATTCATCGCGACCACGGCAATTGACTTTGTTCGTTTGCTCAACGTGTAACCAGCGGGTCTAATAGACGGGGAATAGGCGGCAGTTTCGTCGTCTATTCCCCCACGACTGAAGGTTTTACCAATTATTCATATGCTCCCGGATGTTCTGTAACTCCCGCAGCCGGCCACGTGTTTCTAAAAAATCTTTGACCGCCTCAAAGTTTCCGTTTTCATCGACAGATTTTAACATGTCTCGTAACTTATCCAATTGTGCAGTGAGATAGTCGATACGCTGCTCGATATACCATTGCGCTGGTTTTGTCCGTTTGCGCTGGATCACCCTTATGTCCCCTCGCTCTTGGCAAACCCCGATTGATTTATGTTCTCTATGTAAATAAGTCGTAAATTTCCGATAAATATTGCACGTCATTGAGGCGTTCAGATAAAATATTCAAAGGCCACCTGGTGACGGGTGGCCTTTGTCATTCTTCAGTGGGTTGTTGTTCTGCTTCAGCGACGTCAGTGATTGATTCGAATGTGATTTCACGAGCATGCACACGTTGCACCGTTTGTTCAATCGTGAAAGGGAAGTTCTCGTCTTCGTTCATCTCAACACCCCTTTGGCTTATCGTTTCCAAATCATACCCGTTTTATTATGCGTATTCGGTACAGGGTCATGATGTTCCAAGGAATTAAATCCATTTCTGAATTCGCTTAGGATTTATCGTCGTTCCCCCAGAATTTCCCCCAGGATAAAAATGCCGGTGTGAGGCAAAATGCGAAAAATCCCCAGTGGGCGGTGAAAAGGGATATTAAGATACAAATGATCGGGATTCCGATAGCCAGTACCCTACCCAGTTGTTTCTTGTTCATATTGAGTCACTCTCTTCCTAATCGGAAATCGAGGTATTTTCCGTTGAGTAAGTTGGCGTTTATGTTTCAGTTATATCATGATTTTCGGCGCTTACACTATCGACGTTGGCCGGAAAAGTGACACAATATCACCACGAATTACGGGGGACTTATTTTATGTCCTGCGCCTTCATGAAGTACACTACTTGTAGTATTGACCGATAGGTTTAGAGAGGACACGCGTAATATGCAATCGTACGATGAGACAAAGGAATTTATCATAACCTGTCATCGGGAACTCGCGAAAGACCCAGTGGAAACGGAGCGTCGATTGGCGGAGGTTCAAAACGCTCTCGAACAAGGGAGGGCGTATGAACCGACCTACGAGGAATTGGAGCATGGCGCTAGGATGGCATGGAGAAATAGCAATCGCTGCATTGGGCGGTTGTTCTGGAGAGCGCTAAAGGTGTTTGACGAACGGCATTTGCAACACACAGATGACATCATATCGGCTTTGTACCGCCATATCGACTTTGCGACGCACGGGGGAAAAATTCGTCCGACCATCACGGTATTTCACCCGAAAGTCCGCATTTGGAATCATCAATTGATTCGTTACGCGGGCTATGAAACGGTGGATGGGATTCTCGGAGATCCACATTCTCTCGCGTTTACACAGGCCTGTATGCGTCTAGGGTGGCAGGGAAAGGGCACAGCATTTGACGTCCTGCCCATCGTGTTGCAGATAGATGGAAGTGCGCCGCAGTGGTTTGCGATTCCGGATGAGTTGATTCTCGAGGTTGAGATTTCGCATCCGGAACTTGCTGCATTCCAAGAACTTGGGCTGAAATGGTATAGCGTACCGATTATCTCGGACATGGCGCTCGACATTGGTGGAGTTCGCTACACTGCGGCACCTTTTAATGGTTGGTACATGGAGACAGAAATTGGTGCACGCAATCTCGCGGACGAACAGCGATATAATATGCTGCCAAAAGTGGCTGAACTCATGGGGTTGAACACAAACAGTCATACGACTTTGTGGAAGGACAAAGCGCTCGTGGAGCTAAATGTCGCGGTCTTGCACTCGTTTAAGGAGCGTGGGGTCACGATTGTCGATCACCATACGGCCGCCGAACAGTTCGCGCATTTTGAGCGAATGGAAGGGGATGCCGGTCGCAGGGTTACAGGCGATTGGACGTGGCTGATTCCACCACTGTCTCCTGCGACAACCCACATTTTTCATCAGGAGTACGACAATCAGGTTGTAAAGCCGATGTATGTCCGGCAGGTTGCCCCCTATGACCCAAGTTCTCTTTGAGAGTTTGTTCGGATGCGTACCGTCAACCACATCTATTGACGGTACGCATTGCATGTTCTAATTTGAAATGCATTTCTTTTATAGCTTCACAATGGTTCGACCGTGCGCTTGACCTTGTAAAATCTGAGACAGTACGTTTGGGAGTGCCTCCAGGGTTACCTCGTTGACAATTTGTTCAAGGGCTGTTTTGGGCTTTAGCTCCGCGCCAATGCGTTCCCACAGCGGGGCGCGGACGGCCATCGGACACCAGACTGAGTCAATGCCAATAAAGGAAATCGCGCGCCGCATGATGGGGAACACGGTCGTTGCGATTTCGGGTCCACCTGTAAAGCCGCTCGTGGCAACTGTTCCGCCATATTGAAGTGTATGGAAAATGTAGATGAGAGATTTTCCGGCCACCGGATCGACTGCGCCAGCCCAACGTTCAGGTAAATCGACAGTGGGCGCATCGTCGGGTACGACCAGTTCGTCGGTGTGGATAATCTCTGTTGCCCCGAGTTCTTTTAAAAATGCGTGTTCTGTTTGTTTGCGTGTCGCAGCGGTCACACAGTAGCCTAACTGACTCAGCATGGACACTGCGGTGCTCCCAACGCCACCGGTGGCACCAGTTACGAGAACAGGTCCTTTCTCTGGGGTCAGTCCGTTGTCCTCCATTCGTTTTAAGGAGAGCGCGGAGGTGAAACCAGCGGTTCCAAGTATCATGGCTTCGCGCATGGAGAGCCCTTTTGGCAGTGGTACCACCCATTCTGCTGGAACCCGCGCCATTTCGCTAAAACCTCCGAAGTGACCGGTCCCTAAATCGTAGCTAGTGACTATCACTTCATCGCCTTCGTGGAACCGCTTGTCTGTTGAATGAATGACCTCGCCTGCCAAATCAATGCCAGGTACCATCGGGTATGTTCGTACTAATCGGCTGTGTGGCTGTGATACGATGCCGTCTTTGTAATTGACGCTCGAATAGCGTACACGGATGGTAACATCTCCTGCGGGAAGGTCACTTACGGTCAATTCGCGTATACCTGAATGAAATGTGGAACCTTGTTGGTCTACGACAAAAGCACGAAAATGATTCATGCGATAAACCCCCCATCTGATTATCTGTTTCGGTGATAAACCTGAACTATATTGTACCCCCCTAGTAAGGAGACTTTCCAATTGCGGTAAAATCGTGATTGGAAACGGGGAGAGGTTTAGGGGAGATCTCTCTTGAGAAACTCGACAGGGCATCTTTTTGTAGATGCCCTGTCATGTCAATTTAATCTCCTTCAGCTTTGATAGCTTGCACAACTTTGTACACGAGTAATGCCATCGCTGGGCGCGTAATGTTTCGGCGCTGGGCCGGGCTTTGTGTGCCGTTTCGAAGATGTTGTTTGTATCGCCGTCCGTATTCTCTATGGCAGTCACGGCATTGCCGAGTCAGTTTACCAGCGCGGGTTGAAAATTTCTCTGACGTCCATGGCAGTTCACGACCGCATGTGCGGCATCGTTGTAATGGCGTCACGAAGAAACGTCTCCTTTCACAACGGTATGATGGATGAATTTTGGCCATAACTTGTCGTCAATGGTCTGTGTCTTTAAGACATTCGCCTGAACAGGGTAACTCCAATAGTATCCTTGACTCAGATAGGTACCCGTTAAATGTAGCGCCTCGACATCTGATTGTGTTTCTACGCCTTCGCCGATGATTCCATGGACGTCCGCGTAGGACGCGAGCAGCGTGATAAGTCGAAAGCGTGACGGTGAATGTGCAATCCCTTGCACGATTGTTCGGTCAATCTTGATAAAGTCGGGTTGCAATTCGACCATCGCGAGCAGGCTCGCACCACCACGGCCCAAATCATCCAGTGCGATGCGGAAACCCTGTGTCTGTAAATACACGACGCTGTTTTTTAACGTGAGTGGATCAGTCAGTGATGACTCTGTCAGTTCTATCACGATTTGCCTTGCATGAAGTCCGTGTTTGTCCACCATATGTTCAAACGAAGCTAGGAATCCTCGTTCTAATAGACTGATTGGCGTCACGTTGATAAACAACGGCCTTTTGTCAGCCAATGCGGTCTGGGCATAGTTCGATAGCGCGCTTTCGATGGCGACAAGGTCGGCCTGAGCTGTCAGTTCGTATTGAACAGCCAGGTCAAACCACGTATCGGGTGGTATTCCGACGCCGTCGAGCGTCGGGCGGCTGAGTGCTTCGTACGCGAAGATATCTCGATCACGGTGACTCATGATTGGCTGAAATACCGTGTGTAAGCTGTTTGTGTGAATGAGCGACGCAAATTCCGAACGTTTCAGCGATGGCGACAAGTTTCCGTTGTACGCGAGGCCGGCTGTGTGCTTGGTCACAATCAATTCACCTACTCCAAATGGCTATTCTTAAGACAGCAACGATTTACCACAGCTTCCAAAAAGACATGCAGTACGAAGTGATGTAGTTCGTGCGTGTCGTCTGGTGAAAGGCGAAAGCGCTCAATCAAGCGTTGTCATTCGTCCGCAACTTTTCAATGGTCATATGTTTTGGCATGCGGCGATGTGGCGCGTTGACAAACGCACCATCCGCCGTGCCGATATAAGTCGTCGCCAATTCAGGATGCTTGGCCTGGTACTTGTCCACGAAATTCCACATGTCGGATTGTGGCAACCCATTGATATTGCTGGCCAGTATCTGAATATCTGGTTCTTTCGCTTTTATGTATTGATTGATGGTGTCATTGGCCAGGTTTACACTGGATTGGGCGGCACGGTTCATTTGTGTCCTGATGCTCGATTTTGCCGACTCATAAGAAAATGACTGCTGAAAATGAAACAAAGCGTTTTGGGCCAATGTTCAATTTCATCTGGTATCGCTCCTACCCCGAATTCATGGTTATCCCCTCTCTGTTTATCCAGTCCACTCCTTCCAAAAAATAAAGGGACCCAATAGTGGGTCCCCCGAGATCATGCCGCTTTATTCGGCAACTGGCTGGCATATTGTTGAGGAACAACAACGTAGCCCCTGTAGTTTTGCGTCCTTAGATTTCTCTAAGTTTGCCATTTCGAAAAGCCCAAAACATTGTATTACAAATCGACACAATTGGACAACATTCGACTATTTCTCAAATTTGTCCATTCTGTTGCATAAGCAAAATGTGGTTATTGTGTTTAGCTCTCCGTTCGGGAATGGCCGGATGTATCTGATATTTATCCATTTCCAACGGGTTGATTTTAAATCTCGGATCATACATTTTTGCATCGACAATATCGTTTGGCTCGGTAGACCGCCAGGTAAAAGTACAGACAGGGCAAATATACATTACCCAACAACCTGCAACCGGCGATTCGCAAAGAATTTCTGCCGTGTTTGAATCACATCGCGGGCATGTGTGCATGGAAAACGCCTCCTGTTCATTGATTCATCAGTTGTTTGATGATGTTCTCCCAAATTGTGGTGTCGCGTGGTGGTGTGACGGTAGGTGCGAAATCTCCACGGTCCTCAGGGGGCTTTGGCGTGGTGGCGTCGATAATCAGTTTGTGGGTGATGCCCGGGGGATGAGCGCTCGGATCAAGGGATAGTACCGACGCGCCTGGAATCACGACTAAGTCCTTGTCGGGCGCAACCCGTGTGGATAACGCCCACATGACCTGTGGGAGGTTGAACGGATCGACAAAATCATCGACGACAATGACGATTTTGCAGTAGCCCAGTCCGTGCGGCGTGGTCATTGCACGCATTCCAACCGCCTTAGCGAAGCCGCCGTATCGCGTTTTCGTAGAAATGATAGCGACTAAGCCCTGTGTGTACATGGCATTGACTGCAGTCACCTCTGGAAAGGTTTCTTTCAGTTGATGGTAGAGGGGGACACAGGTGTTGATACTGGTCATATAATCCATCTCGGTCCAGGACATTCCCAAGTACAGATGTTCGAAAATGGGGTCATTCCTGTAATACATCGAATGAATTTGAATCACAGGTTGGCGTCGAGCATCTGAGTAACTACCTGTGAACTCACCAAATGGTCCTTCAAATTCCCGGTAACCTCCGATGATTTCTCCTTCAAGTACCACTTCCGCACCCCAGGGAATGTCCAGATTGGAATGTTGAGATTGGATAATCCGATACGGTTTACCCTGGATGGCGCCTGCCATTTCATATTCTGATTGTTCATACGTCAGGGGGGAACCAGCAATGGTGGTAATGATAGGGTCGTTGCCAATGGCGATGGTTACCGGTAGATTTTCGCCACGTTCTTCGGCCTTTCGCAAGTGAATGCCAATGTCGTGTGTAGGGATGGGCTGAATGCCGAGGCGGTCTTTTCCCTTTACTTGTAATCGGTATATGCCCACGTTTTGTTTGCCAAAATGTTCTGGATCATCTGGATCTCGACTAATGACACATGCCTTGTCGATGAAGCAAGCAGAATCGCCTTGATTTAGACGGAATAATGGGATGATATCGAATAGATTGATATTCTCGGTGACCTGATTTTCCAGAAAAGGGGCGGTATCGACTCTTTCTACAGGAACCGGATACTGATTCCAGCGGCGCGCGAACTCGAGGAATTGATCTTTTACGGGCGTGTCTTTTGGCAGGCCCATCATTAATGCGTGATTTGGCCAAGAACCAATGACGTTGAGGGCGACACGACCATTCTTGTATCCGTAAATGTTATTAAACAATAGTGCGGGGGAGGTATCGCCGAGGTTGTTTACCGCTCGAGCGGCTGAACCTAGATCTGGCTCAGGTTTTACTTGCTGCGTGACTCGAACGAGTTGTCCTTCCCTCTCTAGTGTTTCGAGAAACGAACGCAAATCGCGGAAGGCCATAAAGTGCACCCTTTCATTCGTGAATTGAGGCCAGATAAACTGGATGATCTGACTGATCAGATGGAGCAAGATGGACGCTCTCGAATATCGGCCCCAAAATCAGGCTAACATCGCTCGAATTATATGTAAAATATATATACTGTATCCGTTTCATATTATCGTTAAATGTAATGGGGGATGGCGATGGATCTGAAGAAATTCTTGTATTTTGTCACGATTGCTGAAGAAGGACAAATTACACGCGCGGCGAGTCGGTTACACATGGCTCAGCCGCCGTTGAGTCTACAATTGAAGGCGATAGAAGAAGAATTGGGCGTCGTACTCATTGAGCGCAATAACAAGCGGATTGAGCTGACGCAGGCGGGGTGGACTTTCTATCATCGGGCCAAGGAAATTTTAAATTCGGTAGAGTCGATGATGGTAGAAGTGAGGGAACAAGGTGCTGGTGTTCGCGGGAAGGTATCGATAGGTACAGTGATGTCGTGCGTATCTTACCTTCCTCGGGCGATTCGCACCTCTCAGACAAGATACCCAGGTGTCACGTTTCATTTGTGGGAGGGGGATTCGCATCGGGTCGAGGAGCTCCTGCAGTCGAGGGTTATTGAGCTGGGAATTACCAGGTTGCCATTAGAGTCTGACAATCTGGAGATGGTGCCCTTGGGAGAGGAACCTTTGGTTGCCGTACAACCACCTGGTTGGGACGTATTTCACTCTCCGGAAGTGTCGATACAGCACCTTCGGCATTGTTCATTGATGGTACTGCATGGGCAAGGTGGGAAAGGAATTTTTGAGATGTTCTTGGAAACTTGCCAGAGCGTCGATTTTACGCCGAACATTATATGTGAAAGTCCAGATGTCGCCACGCTGTTAACGCTTGTGGATGCGGGCGTGGGTATTGCTATTGTTCCAAAGTTGGCGATTGATTTGAGACCGAGTGGTTCATTGTCGTTCGCGGAAATCACCCCACGCATTAAATCCGATACAGCGCTTGTCTGGGTCAAAAATCGACGGCTTTCGAAAGCAGCTGAACATTTCAAAGAAATCTTGCAACAGAGTGTTGTTCACTAAGAAAAAATGGGTAAATTTGGTGTTTTGTGTCGGGCATCTATTGTGGCGGCATCCGCGCCAGGTCGTGACCAGGCGCGGCGTTTTTCGTTGCTTGGGGTTGAACGCCATCGGCGGGTACGGGAAATACGGTGTGGTGGGATACTTGTGCTGGCCGTAAATCAAAGTTTCCGCCTCCCAAATAGGTGTTTATCTAGGCCTAATGTATGATGACATGCACATTGATGTATCGGGCAAACGTCTATTCTGATTGGAAGGATCTTGTTCACAAAGCAAGCGTTTTACATGCAAAAACGTTCATATTGCAATCGCTTTACCACCCACTTTGGGTCTTTTTAAGGGCATATACTGGAGACAAATCCAAGAGAGAGGTTGAGATGAAGATGGAACAGTTCAGCACAAACGCGATGCGCTATGTACACGAGGCCGTTTTACAGGAAGCTGCAAATAGAGGTCAAGCTTATAAGACAACAAGGACTTCTGGTCACTTCTTCCGCAAACTGTGGAACGGATTAGCAGGCCGCAAATGATGGAATGGCACGTCGCGATGAAAATGAAAGTGCAGTACTTGATAGGCAGTCACAAGTGTTCGGGACATTCCCCCAACATGTGGCTGCCGTCTTATTGTAAAGACTGAATCGTTTTCATCATGTAACCGTCTCTGATGGAACACCATTTGGCCGTTCTCGCATAGGATGTGTGAGCATCCCTTTGGTGGTGAGAATGCGATGCGAGAACGCATGGTGTGGATTATTTTGGGTTCTTTGTGTCTAACCCTCTTCGTGTGCCTGCTGCTTGTCGTCATCCGGTATCTCGCCGTGTTCATTGCGATATTTTTGTTTTTGCTGTTCTTGGTGATGTTTATTCAAGCCAGTTACCCCGCTTTTCGACGCAAAAAGGGCAAACGAAGATGGCGTAAGCCAAAATGGTAATTATCTTCATCCGTGAAGCGGATTCAGACGGAACGCACTGCGATACACGACAATTCGTTAAAAATGTTGGCGCAGATTTAATTCATTTTGCGTCGAATTTTTTTTGCTGGGGATGCCGTATCTGATCCAAAGTTGACCTCAAACGCGATTTGAAAAACGGCTACGGTAATACTCACGATTGGGCTGACAAAATATAAACCATTCCCCGCGTAGTGAGCGATATCATAGATACTCCACTGATATTGGGACAAAAATACCAGCGTCACGATGACGTTACATGCGATAAACGTAATCAGTGCTCTCCACCACATCAGCTATCCCTCCAGTTGTAGCCTGTGTAGGAATCCGGAAGGTCATGTACACCGCAAATTTTCCACCATCAGTTCTGGACTGTAAACGGGATGGATGTGGTGGATAGGCGAGGTTTTGTGGATAGTCGATGTGCGTATATTATGTTGTACAGCGTGTATACTGTAACTCCTGAGTGCAAAAGCACGATGAAGGGCCGCGCCCAGAACACCATGGTGATGACAGATGGAGGGCGCGGTATTTTTGTGAAGTGTCGCGAAACTTATTTTAAACGCTTGATTGTTGGTGGTTTCCTTGGAGGTGTCGGGGGCGTAGGCGGATTTATACCAAAGGCATTTTCCATATCTTTTGTGACTTGTTTTAGTGCCTCGTAACATTCCTCATCGGAAACTGAGGAATCCCAGATTACATCGCAGTGCCCATCTTCGTAGACGATGACGTTGACCACATATCGAACGTCGCTCATGCGTATCCTCCTTCTATACGTGCCATCCCTCTACGGTATATGATACACAAACACGATTTCCCTTTCACTAAGATTTCCAGTTCAAGGGTGTTCAATCCTCTCATACATAGAGGAGCTTGCCGAAGAATTTCGCAGTCCGACTAAGGTTGTGAAACATACCCTGGGTTAGGAGGCGATTTTGCAATGGCGACATACCGGATTATTGTTGACATTTCACAAAGAAAATTACATTTGTTGGATGGCAACAGAGTGGTGAGGTCTTTTCCCGTGGGTATTGGGAAAATCGCGACAAAAACGCCGCTAGGTGAGTACCGAATTGTGAACAAAGTGCCGAATCCAGGGGGAGCGTATGGTGCCTATTGGATGGGTTTGTCTCGGCCTCATTACGGTATACATGGTACCAATCGCCCATCGAGTATCGGCCATTTGGTATCCCATGGATGCATTCGCATGTACAACAACGATGTTGTGTACCTGGCGAAGTTGGTTCCCTTACAAACGCGTGTAACCATCAGAAAATAAGCGTCTGTATCATATTGGAATAAAAAATAGGACAGATGTACTGTCCTATTTACCTCTCTTCTGTTTTCCAATGTGAATTCTTTTCCTATCTGCGGCATCCAGGGCAGCCCGGGTCGACGACAATATTCCTCGTAACGGGGACATAGTAGTGTCTTGGAACGTTGACAATGACCCGGCGATGAATGTTCACGACTGGATGAATATAAGGGACCGTTCGTGGGATATAGGTATTGTGAACGTTATAGATAGGTGGGCAGATGTGAGCAGGACAGTTCATCGTTTATACCTCCATTTCATTCGGTCTTGGTAACAATAAATGCAGGTATCGAGTGCTTGGAAACCGACTTTCGCCTGATTCATGACAGTCCTGCACAGTCCTGTTAGCGGATGACTTGCACCCACTCCTCATCTCGGTAGAGGTTTGTTCACGTTTACCGCGCTTTGTTTCTGGACAGCCATTTTTGCCTTGTTGGACGAATCCCTTGTGTTCGGGATGCCTCACGATTGGCACTCTTTTCAAAGCTCACGAAAGCATCGGTGATTAGCTTTGATACGATTACGACCACCATATAGCCTAAGAAGAGATAAAAATAGTTCATCCAACCATACAGGTGGAACATATTTAGTGCGGACATAATGGGTTTGAATACAAACGCAAAAATGAGACTGGTGATGGTCGCGTAGAGATAAAAATTTTTATGCCGATTCGTCGTCCACTGGTAAATCAACATGTAGACGATTGGCACGAGTGAGACATCTAACGACACGTTCATCGGAAGAAATGGAATGAGTTTGTACGGATACGACCATAATGCACGGTCAGCCCCAAACGCATCAATATATCCAAACCACACGTGGACATTAAATCCGAAAAATCCAATCAACAGTGCCCTTCTTCTGTCTAATAGCACGTAAAGAAGTACCAATGGAGCAATCAACAAAAAACAAGTGAACCAAAACTGCCAGGTGGCAGGACCGGAGTAAAGTGACCAATATTGGATCCATTGATCAATGGTTGATCTCTGTAAGTGATTCATATGGCTCAAGTACTGACTTTGTGATTCCGGCACGCTAACGTCCCTTCCTTCCAATCTTTTGCATTAACTTGCGCATATTTTGAAAAATAATTCCTTGTGAGAGAGCCAAACTGAAGATGCGCTGGAATGAGTGGAATAGGAAGTTTTACGGTATGTTTGCATGAATTTCTTTGCCTGTTAATCAACGAACAAAACCGCCAGCCCCACCTACGCTGACGGCCTTGGCAGCCACCATTGCTGCCCTACCCAGAAACACGAGGCCTAGTATATGCCATGTTGGATGAAAAGTATGTCGAATGGTTGTGACTGAACTTTGCGAATTCAGATCAGGGCGTCATCGTCACTCAAAATTTTCTACTGTGACGCTTCAATGATCGAGGAACACTATTCTGTATCCAAGTGAAAGAGGTGAAATTTTTGGGGCCAGAAATGATGTCATGGTTTAGAGACGCAGATGGCGAAACGTTCGTTTGGGCACTTATTGCCGCAGCCATTATCGTCGGGACTTGTTACGGGTTATGGTATTGGGATAGGTTTCTCAATCAGGTTCATGAAAATGAGCGTTTTGCAGAATGGCGTTTTTGGTTGAAGTGAAAAAAGAATCAGCATCGCAGTACAGCTAAAGCGCCTTACATATAGTGGATATCGGTCGG
>NZ_JAFMTW010000063.1 GCF_017329615.1 Alicyclobacillus suci
AGATGTGTATAAGAGACAGCCCCCATCCAAATCTATCATACGAAACTTAGTCATTTTTTAATGGAAAATCAATGTAACCATTCTATGCTACTGGGGTGTATAGTAATCGTATCCAGCCTCGGTTGTTCGCGCGCTCCAAACGCCGTTCATCCCCAAAAGCCATATGGAGGTTACTCATGAAATTCGGACGTTTGCTAGCTGTCGGCGCGATGCCGATGGTGTTGTCTGTCGCGGTGCCTGTGGTTGCACACGCGCAGGCGGTGGAGCCTACTTTACAAGTGGGGTCAACCGGATCAGCGGTGAAGACGCTTCAGCAGGACTTGAAGGCGCTGGGCTATTCTGTCGGCTCGATTGACGGTGAGTTTGGCCCCAGTACGTTGGCCGCCGTCAAATCGTTTCAGACAGCCCATAACCTAGAGGCCGACGGTGTGGTCGGACCCGCTACGTGGTCGGCAATTCTCTCAAAGACACAAGGAAAGTCGTTTACGAATGTAGATTTGCGGTATTCCGCACCGAGCGACATTACGGATAGTAGCATTGATAAGTTCCTGCAAAGCAACCAATCCCCCATGACGGGGCTCGGGCAATCGTTTATCACCGCGCAGAATACATACGGCGTGGATGCGAACTATCTGGTTGCGCACGCGATTTTGGAAAGTGCGTGGGGCAAGAGCCAGATCGCTCAGGCGAAAAATAACCTCTTCGGCTATGGCGCGTACGACTCGAATCCAGGCGATGACGCTGGCATGTTCCCGAGTGACGCGTATGCGATTCAATTTCAAGCTTGGGAAGTTCGCAACAATTACTTGAATCCGGGCAGCAGCGAATACGTCTCGCCGACGTTGAAGGGCATGAATGTGCACTACGCAACCGATCCCAACTGGGCCTCGAGCATCGGCAGTCTGATGAATGAACTGGCCGGGTCAGCGGGTGGCAGCGTCAATCAATATCAGCAGTACCCTTCCAGTTCAGCTGTACCGCAGGCGCAAAGTGACACGGAGCCTGTGTACTACCTGAACAACGCGAGTGGGACGGCGCAGAGCAATGCGTACTATGGGGGCGTTCCTTACTACCCTAGTGTCAGTGCCGGGATTTCGGACATGTTCTTCGGGCCGTTGAAAAGCGGCAGTTCCGGCGAGGGCGTCGATGAAATCCAGCGCTACTTGAATCAACAGATAGGGGCCGGGTTGACGGTCGACGGCCAGTTCGGCGCCGGGACGCAGGCGGCGGTCAAGAAGTTTGAGAAGAAGATGGGCCTCAGCCAAAACGGTGTCTGGAGCTTTGCCATGTGGAACAAGTACATCTACACCGGGCCAGCGCCGACGGTGTCGGTGGGGCAGGGTGTCGTGATCGATCAGGTGGCACAAGGCATGGCCGGCGCCTATGTGGTGCCGTGGTACCATATCGCGGGCGAGGGTTGGGTCGACGCGCAGGATGTGAAGCTCACCAATGTGTACCGGTTGACTGTGGCGAATCCGACGAGCACGAACTCGTCCATTCCGGTTTATGGTTCGAGTGACATGACGGATGAAATCGCCACACTGCACGCTGGTGACTTCGTGGTGGCGCAGACGCCAACGGCAACGGGCGGCGTCTATCAAATTCAGATCGCAGTTCAGTCGTCTGACACGAGTGATGGACAAGCACCGGGTACGCCGCTTACGGGCTACGTCTCGACGGCGGATGCCAAACTGACGGCACAACAATAGATTTGTGTACACCCGTAAAGGTGGCGCGGTATTGCCACATCAGGAGATAAGGGGGCAAGGGGTTTGAAGACGAACAAGAAGTGGTTGGCGGCAGGACTGGCGCTCGGATTTTTGGTGACCACAGGGTGTGGGACACAAGCCACGAGTCCGGCATCGACAGATAACGCGACGAGTTCGAACACGGCGCAGAACAACACCACGCAGACGACGAACAGCACCGGGGCGGGGGAAGCCAATAACACGTCGGCCGAGGACAATACCACAACGCCTACGACGGCCGATAGCGGGACCTCCAACTTGACATACGTGAACTATACCAACAGCCGATATGGATTTTCACTGCAGATTCCGTCCGCGTTTAACCAGGAAGCACTGCCGCAGGATGGCGACGGACAGTCTTGGACCAGTTCCGATACCGAGATGACGGTTAAAGCGTTTGGCCAATACAACGTCAACCATGACACGGTCAAGAGCGAGTTGGCCTCGCTCGCGACGGGCAAACAGGCGACGTACCAAGACGCGCAGTCCAACTGGGGTGTCGTGTCCGGCACGGATGGACAAAACATCTTTTACGACAAAGTCTATGTCGGCTCGAATATTTATGAGTTGCAAATTGAGTACCCGGCTTCGGCGGCCAATCAGTATAGCAGTGTGGTCACGCACATTGCGAATTCCTTTCAGCCTGGTTCATGACAAGGCGCTGACGAATCTGCCTGATTCCGGACGCTGATTGCCCCTGACCGGGTTTCGCAGGAGGATGTCATGAAAAGGAGATACATTGCGTGGCTTGCCACGACTTTGATGCTAGGTTGTGTGGGGAGCGTCTTTTCCGCCCCGCACGCGTACGCGGATACGATAGAGACAGAGACACCGGCGGAAGACTTGACTAGCCTCGCAACCATTTCGACGAGCATCACGGGGCTTGCTGACTCGACCTTTCAGAGGGATGAACAAAAGTATCAACAGTATCCGCTGACAGATCCTGTCCACTGGACAGGTTACTGTCATCAAGGCGGCCGGCAGGTCACCGTTCAGTTCGCGAATCCGGTCGATGTGCAGCACGTGCAAATCACCCTGGAACAGGACGCTGGAGCGGGCATCTATTACCCGAGTGACGTGCAGTTCCAGGCGTACGAGAATGGCCAGTGGATCGCGCTGACGACCGTGAATTCGTCGATTCCGGAGAGCGATACGAACAAGACGACGCAGGTGTTCCAGTTTGATAGCAGCGCCGGTGTCGAAACGACGGAAATCCGTATCGCGTTCCCTGTGGAATTGTTTGTGTTTGCGCGGGGGTTGGACATCACCGGCAGTACGACGGAAACTGGCGAGACGCCGACCTACCCTGTCGTGGCGCCGTCGACTGCGTCACCGTCCACGGTTATGTCGCCGGATTCGATTAACGATCACGGCATCGCCAACATGCTCCTCGTCCCGACGGGCAGCCACGGCCAGTTGGGCACGTGGTCGGCTGGCGACTTTGTGCCGATGCTGGAGTACATCAATCCGGCGGGACAGGCGGTCTCCCCGCTGTTTGACACGATGTTGTTCTCGCCGTATTCCAACGTCCCGAACACGGTGGCGGGTTGGACAGGCTATATTGATGATTTGTTTCAAGCGGGGCAAGAGCTAGACGCGTTGAACCAAGCGGTCGGCCTGACCAATCAGTCGCTGAATCGGCCGGGATATAAGGAAAAAGTGGTCTTGTCGATTCCCTACTTCCCGTACGGCGTCGCGGATTTTGGCAACGTCGATGGGCAGGAGTTGAGTTTTTACGGGACTTCGACGGATGAAGACGCGGTGGCGGCGCGGACTACGGCCATGAAGTGGTATGTTTCGACGCTGCTTGGCAAGTGGCAGGCAGCGAATTATCAGAACTTGCAACTGGTGGGGCTATATTGGGATCACGAGCAGTTGAACCCGGGCCTCCCTGGCGACGAGGCGATGTTCCAGGCAGCATCCAACGTGGCGCACAGCAACGGGCTGCCGATCTTCTGGATTCCGTTTTACGGCGCCAATGGCACCGCGGATTGGCAAACCCTCGGTATGGACGCAGCGTGGTTGCAACCGAACTACATTGAGGAAGGCGCCGACGCGGATGTGACGCGTATTCGCAATGCCGAGCAAATTGCGACGCGCCATGGCATGGGCGTTGAAATCGAGTTGACCGCGCTCGACAGTCTCACGCAGTCGCTCTATGAGACGCAGCTGAACTTCCTGCGCTCGGATGGCTTCGGATCCAATCGGGTGTCGCATGCGTACTATGACGGATCGAAATTATTGCTCGACGCAGAGGAGTCTAGCAATCCAGCAGAGCGTCAAATATACGATGATACAGCGGCGTTCATGCTCGACTGACTAACAGCGCGTAGCTGATTGCGGCGGGTACGACGGTAACAGCTTCCAGATAATCGGGTGACGTACCCGCGTGATTATCTAGATTTCGGTAGCATACGCGCGGCCATCTCGCCTGTGATGTATCGCGGCTATAGATGTGCGTAGACATGAATGCGGCACGGTTCCTCCACGGGGGAACTGTGCCGCGTTTGTTTTATGGACGCGTGTGACGAACGTGCGCGTATCTGTGTGGTGTGGTCTGTTTGTGCGGTGAGTGTATCGTGGAAAGTGATCGTCAAAGCGCAGATGACCGTCTACACGCCACTTCATATTCAGTTCATAATGGATTGATATTCATCCATAGAGGAGGGGGTACCTTTGGTACGCATTCTAGTGGTGGATGATGATCCCTACATTCGGGACTTAATTGGTTTGTATATTCGGCGAGAAGGGTTTGAACTGGTAGAGGCCGCAGATGGCCTTGAGGCGCTCAGTTGCTTGGAGAAACTTCAAGTGGATTTAGTGGTGCTGGATATCATGATGCCGAACATGGATGGATGGGAATTCTGTGAGAATGTAAAATCGGTATACGACATCCCGATTATCATGGTTACGGCCAAAGGGGAGCCTCAGCAGCGAATCAAGGGTTTCGAATTGGGGTCTGACGATTATTTGGTCAAGCCATTTGAACCGCGAGAGTTGATCTTTCGGATAAAAGCGTTGCTGCGGCGGTATCAAATCAATAGCTCACATGTGATTCAAATTGACGATGTGACGATTGACAGGCGGACTTACCAGGTGCACATGGGACAACAATCTGTCGTCTTACCCCCCAAGGAGTTTGACGTGTTGTTCAAATTGGCCAGCTATCCTGGGCAAATTTTTACGCGTGGTCAGTTAATTGAGGAAATTTGGGGTGTGGATTATCAAGGTGACGAGCGCACCGTCGATGTGCACGTGAAACGACTACGCAACCGCATGGCCGAGTTAGGCGTCACATTTAAAATTGCCACGATTCGTGGTTTGGGGTATCGCCTTGAGGTGGTGTGATGTTGAAGACGCTCTATTTGCGAACGGTATTTACCTTTCTTGCTATCGTCCTCATCTCTATTAGTGTGGCGTTTTTTGTGACGTCTCATCTATATACCAAGCAATCGCAGTCGCAAATGCGAACAGATATCATCAAAACTGCCAACCAGGCAATTGTGGAGTACAAGCACCACTCCTTGCACGATTTTGCGAATTACGCTCACGTGGTGGCCAGTATGCAGGGGTACGACATCGAGGTCTACAATGGCGCTTCGAGCATCATGAACGGTCGAGCGTATGGGGTCAATCCGAATTTGGAAACCCCGGTGCCGTTGGTGCAACAAGTACTTGCGGGGAACACGGTCGAATTGTTTGATGGTGCATATCACACGCCGATGCCACATCATACCTTTGTGGGCGTTGGGATACCGTTTTCAATTGGTCAGACGCAATATGCCATGTTCGTGTCGCCGAGACTTCCGCCGCCACCGCCGAGAGCCGGATTCCCACGGTTTCTCGTCACTGTGTTGTTGATTGTTTTGGTGGTGGGAAGTTTATTGATATTGGTTGCGTCCCGGTATTTGATACGACCGATTCAAATGATTACAGCTGCGACTCGGCGGGTGGCCAAAGGAGATTTTGATGTGGCTATCCGATTTAACCGAAGCGATGAGATTGGGGTCCTGGCTGAGAGCTTTACCGCGATGACGCAGGAACTCAAGCAAATGGAAACGATGCGGCAAGATTTTGTGTCCAACGTATCGCACGAAATTCAGTCACCATTGACGTCCATACGTGGGTTTTCCAAGGCCTTGCGCGAAGGAATTATTCCAGAGCATGAGCGGGATAGGTACTTGGAGGCCATTGAAGTGGAAAGTGAACGCATTTCGCGGATGAGCGAGAATCTGCTGAAATTGGCGTCGTTGGAGTCTGATCACCACCCTATCAAGATGAAATCGTATCGCTTGGATGAGCAAATCCGGCGCACGATTCTCATCACGGAACCTCAGTGGTCGGAAAAGGACCTCCATATTGAATTGGAACTGCCGAAAACGGTGCTCACGGCTGATCAAGACTTGTTGGAACAAGTTTGGATGAACTTATTGGTCAACAGCATTCGGTATACACCGTTTGGTGGACGTCTGATGGTGCGCATTACGTCCGATGAGACGAATGTGAAGGTGCAAGTCGAGGACACTGGCATTGGCATCCCAAAGTCGGAGCAACAGAAGGTGTTCCAACGATTTTACAAGGTGGACAAGGCGCGCAGTCGCGCTGAAGGCGGCAGTGGGCTAGGGCTGTCGATTGTGAAGCGCATAGTGGACTTGCATCAAGGGCATATTCAGCTAGAAAGTGACGTCGGTCGTGGGACGACGTTCACCGTCATCTTGCCAACGAAACAGAATGCGTAGGGCGCTGCGGAGCAGCGTCCTTTTTTTGTGTCGCGAGTTCATATTCAGTTCATATAGCTTCCATATGCTCCTGTCAGCAAGCTGATGGAGGGGTGAACATGATACCGGCCACGCGTACGTTTGGGGAGACCGTCCGTTTTGGACTGGTTGGCACACTGAATACCGCAGTGGATTTTGCAATTTTTATTCTCCTCACGCATGTCGGCCATTGGGATATCATCGCTGCGCAGACGGTATCCTACGCGGTTGGGTTGATGAACAGCTACGTTTGGAATCGCATCGTGACATTTAAGGAACAAGGCAGCATCGGTTGGAAGCAGGTCGGTCGATTCGTCGCGATAAATGTCAGCTCGTATCTTGTCTCGGTGTTCGTCCTATTCGTGATGCGGCGATTCGCGTGCCCTGACGTGGTCAGTAAATTGTTCGCGACGCTCGTTACGTTTGCCATCAATTTTATCGGCAGCAAACGTTGGGTGTTTTCACGCACAGCGATAAATGAGAGAAGCAGTTCGTCTGCGTTTCGTAGAAAGGAAATGGTTGAGATGGATGCATCGTATACACCAGAGACAGGTCGCCAACGTTTGCCCAAGCTCCTGAGTGGCAGGCAGGAGGATGCCCCGTGGGTTAGGCCCGCACTTGTGGCTCTGTTGGTATTGACGGCCGTTGCGTACATATGGGGACTGAGCGCTTCTGGTTGGTCTAACTCATTTTATAGCGCGGCTGTACAGGCGGCGACGAAGAGTTGGAAGGCGTTCTTTTTTGGATCCTTCGACGCGTCAAATTTCATCACCGTGGACAAGCCTCCGTTTTCCTTGTGGGTGATGGATCTCTCGGCGCGTATCTTCGGCCTCAATTCATGGAGCATCCTGGTTCCGGAAGCGCTGGAAGGCGTGGCTTGCGTGTGGGTTTTGTATCTCACGGTTCGCCGCTGGTTCAGCCCTGGCGCCGCGCTGATCGCTGGTGCCGTACTCGCGACAACGCCCGTTGCGGCGCTGATGTTCCGGTTTAACAACCCAGATGCGCTCCTTGTGCTCTTACTCACGGCGAGCGCCTATGCGATGACGCGTGCACTGGAAGCGGGTAAAACCAAGTGGCTCATTCTGGCCTCGTGTTTGATTGGTTTGGGATTTTTGACGAAAATGCTCGCGGCGTTCTTGGTCATTCCGGGCTTTGTGGTGGTTTATCTGCTGTTTGCGCCTGTGTCCGTTCGCCGTCGACTTCTGCAGCTGGTTTCGAGCGCCATCGTGGTGGTCGTATCGGCAGGTTGGTGGGTCGCCATCGTCCAGCTTACACCAGCCGATAAGCGCCCATATATCGGGAGTTCTCAGGACAACAGCCTACTCAATCTCATTTTTGGGTACAACGGCTTTGGCCGGCTGACTGGCAATGAGTCCAGTATGGGCGGGGGCCGCGGCGGTCATGGTGGCGGCATGTTCAGTGGAAGCACTGGCATCGCCAGGTTGTTTCACGCCGATATGGGTGGTCAAATCTCGTGGCTTATCCCTGCTGCTTTGATTCTTTTCTTCGTGGCCTTGTGGCTTGTGCGTCGCGCCTGGCGTTCGGAGGACGCGGTGCCAGCGCTGTTGATGTGGGCTGCGACGCTTATCGTCACAGGACTCGCATTTAGTTTCGGGAAAGGGATTATTCACCAATATTACACTGTCGCGCTGGCGCCGGCCATTGGTGCGCTCGTCGGTATCGGAAGCGATGTTCTCTGGCGCAGCCGAAACGAACTTGTCGCCCGGTTGGGTCTGGCAGTAGCGATGGCAGCTACGGCGGTTTGGTCGTTTGTCCTACTTGACCGGACACCCACATGGCTGCCGTGGTTGCGCGTTGTCGTGCTCGTGGTTGGTGCAATTGCGGTGATTGGTATCCTGTGTATCTACAAGATGGGCCAGCGCATCACCGCACTGACAGGCATTATCGCTGTGGTGGCGGGGCTTGTCGGACCTTTTGCCTACATGCTGCAAACCGTGACGACGCCGCACACAGGTTCCACCCCGACGGCTGGACCTACTGTAGCTGGTGCAGCGTTTGGTGGCGGAGGATTTGGGAATCGTCGGATGATGCCTGGATTCGAGTCAGGCATGCAGTCCTCAGGGACATCGAAAACCACCGGATCGGATCATTGGAAAAGCGGAAGTAGCCTACGCGGTGCCAATGGGCTTGGCGATGTTCGATTGACGGGTGGCTTTGGTGGGCCTGGCGATGCGACACCGAATCAGGCAATCATCCGCCTGCTTGAGCAGAATGCCACACACTATACCTGGGTAGCTGCGACCATCGGTGCGAACTCGGCTGCGCCTTATCAGTTAGCGACGGGGGATCCCATCATGGCGATTGGCGGGTTTGCTGGCAGCGACCCAACACCGACCTTAGCTCAATTTAAACGCTATGTGAGTGAAGGGAAGATTCATTATTTCATCGCCGGTGGAATGGGCTTTGGTAGGGGATTCTTGGCGGGCTCTAAACCGTTTGGTGGCGCGGGCGATGGCAGTTTGAAGCGTGGCGCGGAGAACGGCGAAATGCCAGCTTTCTTCGGCGGTAAAGGGGCTTCTGGCGCCCCGACGGCGGGTGGTTTCCCAGGTGGCGCAATGGGTGGCAGTTCTAGCCCTAGTGCAGCGATCACGAAGTGGGTGGAGAGTCACTTTACATCTACGAAGGTGGGTGGCGTGACGGTCTATGACCTAACGCATTCGAAATCCTGATTGCGGTATGGGCGTTGGGTCGGTTGCGCTGGTGGGCGCAGACCGACCATCTGCCCCTAGGGCATCGCGCTTCCGAAAAGATGACTGACAGCAAACGGAGGATGGACATGAAACAGCGGATTCGCAAAGCGATTATTCCCGCGGCAGGCTTGGGCACGCGGTTTTTGCCCGCGACAAAGGCACTGCCAAAGGAAATGCTCCCGATTTTGAATAAACCAACCATCCAGTACATTGTGGAAGAGGCTGTTGCTTCTGGAATTGACGATATCCTCATCGTCACTGGACGAGGAAAACGCGCGATAGAAGATCACTTCGACAGTGCGTTTGAGCTGGAAGTCACCCTTGAACATAAAGGGAAATTGCAGTTGCTTGAACAGGTGAAGTCCATCAATCACATGGCCAATATCCATTACATCCGCCAGCAAGAACCACTAGGACTTGGGCACGCCGTCTGGTGTGCGCAGTCGTTTATTGGGAACGAGCCGTTTGCCGTGTTGTTGGGTGACGATATCGTGGTGCAGTCAGAGCCGTATCTCAAACAGATGCTAGACGTCTATGAACAAACGTCCAGCAGTGTCATCGCAGTACAACGGGTGGAAATGCGCGACGTTGCTCGTTATGGCGTCGTAGCGCCTATCGACAGCGTGGATGGGTTACACACAGTTGGGGACTTGGTTGAAAAACCCACGCCAGATGAGGCGCCGTCCAATTTGGCGATCATTGGTCGGTATGTACTGACCCCGGACATTTTTCAGATTCTCTCTGTTCAAAAGCCAGGTACAGGCGGTGAGATTCAATTGACTGATGCATTGGCTGAGCTGAACAAGAAGCGTCGTATGTTCGCTTATGAGCTTAGGGGACAGCGCTATGATGTCGGTGAAGTTGCTGGTTTTGTCAAGGCGACGATTGATTTTGCGCTGCGTGACACCACGGTACAAGCGGAAATTTGGCAGTATCTCCAACACGTGATGGAAGGGATGGGGCCTTATGAGCAACACGCGTGACCATTTGCCGATTCTGTATATCGTCGTGCCGTGCTACAACGAGGAAGCGGTTCTGCCCGAGACGGTCGCTCGACTCTCTGCCGTAATCAATCGCCTCGTGGAGGAGCAGTCCATTGGGGCAAGCAGTGCCATACTGCTGGTCGATGATGGGAGTCAAGATCAGACTTGGGCGCTGATTGAACGGTATTTTCAATCCAATGCGCTCGTGAAAGGGCTGAAGCTTGCTCGAAATGCTGGGCATCAGAATGCCCTATTTGCGGGTTTGATGCATGCCAAAGCGTATGCAGATGCGGTGATTTCCATTGATGCGGATCTTCAGGATGACGTGTTGGCCATCCCGGAGATGATTTACCAGTACCTCGCGGGATACGACGTCGTTTACGGCGTACGCGACAATCGTGCCAACGACACTTGGTTTAAACGGGTGACGGCTCAAACATTCTATCGCCTGATGCGGAAATTGGGCGCGAACGTCGTGTATAACCACGCGGATTGTCGGTTGTTAAGCAGGCGGGTACTTGAGGAACTGGCCCGATATGAGGAACGGAATCTTTTCTTGCGGGGCATTATTCCGATGATTGGATTTCCGGCGACAAAGGTGTATTACAATCGATCCCCGCGATTCGCCGGCGTATCAAAATACCCCTTCAAGAAAATGTTGTCGTTTGCGTTTGACGGGATCACTTCATTGAGCGTGACGCCGATTCGGTTGATCACGGTGGTTGGGCTGCTTGTGTTCCTCGTCTCAATTGTCGTCGGCTGCTATGCACTCGTACGCGACCTACTGGGGCATGCGGTGACGGGGTGGACTTCGCTGATGTTATCGATTTGGGTCATTGGCGGTATTCAACTGATGTGTTTGGGACTGATTGGAGAATATATTGCAAAGATATACAAGGAGACCAAAAAACGCCCGAAGTATCATGTGGAAACGACATTGCAGGACAAATCTGCCGCGACAAAGGCAACAGGAGATTCGAACTGGGTAGACATGGTCGGACCGTCATAAGGGTATCTGGTCAACTCACTTTGTCATCGTCGCGGTTTGATTCAGTTGCCTTTGATTGAAATGCGGGAAATTCCAGGATGACGGATGTACCGCCCTCGTTTCTGTTCCGAAAGTGTATCGTCCCGTTGTGTTGCTCAATTAAAATGGAGCATACGGTAAGGCCTAATCCTGTTCCCTTTTCCTTCGTTGTGTAGAATGGTGTTCCCAGTTTGCTGAATATGTTGGGATCAATCCCGGCTCCCTCATCTTGTATTTCAATCTGAACATTCGTCTTTGTGTCATTGAGCTTTGCCGAGACATAAATGGAACCTGGGTGCTCCATTGCATCCATCGCGTTGTTCAGTAGGTTGATGATAATCTGTTTAATATTGTGTTCGTCTCCCAAGACAAACAGGTCATCTTTCGCAATATCGGTGGAGATGGTAATCCCCTTCATGCGCGTCATGGGGGAGATGAGAGAGACTGTCGATGTCAGCACGCATCCAATATCGCATTTTCGATACGTAGACCCACGGGGGCGCGAGACGCTCAAAAATTCCTGAACGATTTCCTCAATGCCTCGAAACTCATCCATCATGATATTGACGTAATCGCTTTTCACCGAATATTCTTCCGATATCAACTGAAAGAAGCCTTTGAGCACCATCAATGGATTCCGGACTTCGTGCGCAAATGCAGCACCGAGTTGTCCAGCGACGGACATCTTTTCGGCTTGTATCAACAGTTGCTCTGTACGGCTGCGTTCGGTGATGTCTTTGAGCTGGCCCAATGCGCCGGATGGGCACTTGCTGGTGTCCAGTATGGGGTAGCAGTCAAATAAGCATATCCTCGCAGCGGATTCCTCGGGCTTCGGGATGTTCAACTCGACATCTTGATAGCGTGTCTGACCCCGTACACTTCGGTCCAAGTATTCACCGACATACGGGATTGTCGCAGCTGGACGGCCAATGATATCCTCACTGCGTATTCCAAGGTACGCTTCAAACAGGTTGTTGCACTCCCGAACGATTCCCTTTTCATTAACAATGACCACGGCGTTTGGCGTAGATTCGAGTATCATGCGGTTGAGCACGTCTAGCGTCCGGTTGTTATGGGCGAGCAACAGTTGCCGTTCGATAGAGTCAACCGCCGTGACGAGTAACGGTAAAAAATAGTCGTGCGCCTCGCCAATTGGCGCCATGATAGACAATGTTCCAATTGGCAAGGATTTATCCATGTTGTGTATGACTGCGCCATAGCACGCGACGCCATGTAAGGCTTCATAGGCGTGATCGTCTCCAATTAACTTGACTGGCCTATCTTCCTGCAGCGCCCGACTGACGACGTTTGGCCCGCATTCTTGCTCGATAAATTGGATACCGCGCTTAATGCCGCTTTGCGCTACCATTTGATGTACCAGCGGATCGCCAAACAATTCCAGGAGATACCCTTGCGCATCACTAAAGGCGACGACAATCGGTACGCCTTTTAACAACCCAATTAACTTTTGAGAGAAAAACTTGAGCGTTTTGCAGAATGGTCGTTTTGGGTGGAGGTGAAAAAGGAACAACACCTAGGGTAAGCAGACAATATTCCATATATCGGTATTCTTGCGCCGTG
>NZ_JAFMTW010000064.1 GCF_017329615.1 Alicyclobacillus suci
GTTCGGATACAAATTCCACTTGGCTGTGGACACCGCGAGTGAACTGCCAGTTGCTTTGGATGTCACACCAGCGAACGTCTTTGATGGTGAGATGGCGGCACCATTACTGGAACACGTCGTGACGACGCACGGTTGGAAAATCGATTTTGTCATGATGGACGCTGGATATGATCAGGTCAAAAACTATGAAACGGTTCATCAATATGGTGCACAGGCGATTATTGCGATGAACAAGCGCGGTGAAAAAGAACCGCCTGAAGGAATCGCATCGGACGGGACGCCGCGTTGCACGATGGGGTATGACATAGTGTATTGGGGTGCGGATGGGGACCGACTAAAGTTTCGTTGCCCGCATGCGGTTGGGAAGGTGGATTGTCCGCTTGGAATCGCGACATGTTCCGAATCCAACTACGGTATGGTGGTCAAAAAGCGGATCACAGAAGATATTCGGCGTTACTGCACACCACACCGAGGCACGCAGAATTGGAAGTTGTTATACAACGAGCGAACTGCTGTAGAGCGTTGTAACGCAAGACTTAAGACGAATTTGACGGCGAACGACGTCCATGTCCGAGGCATCCGAAAAGTAAAGACGTACATGTTCCTCAACGCGATCGTGTTACTGGCATCGTCACTAGCTGTGAACCATATCGAACGACACAAGAAGACTGCATAAATCATAACGAGTTGACCAGACGAGAAACCGTTAGAATTCTAGTATATGGAAAAATCAGTCTACTTAACCTAGGTGTTGTTCCTTTTTTACCTCCACCCAAAACGACCATTCTGCAAAACGCTCAAATTCTTGATTTGGTCGCTAATTAATATTTCGTAAACATTTTGCAAGCAACTCGGAAACAACTCATGGTTACTATAGTCACATCACAAAGAAAGGGAGGCAATGCTGAGGTCAGAATAATCTGGACAGCATGATATTACGAAAGAAGGTCAGACATTTTAGGGCCGTGAAGTTGAAGCACGACAATATCGTGTGACCTACGAGGATGAGGGAGATGTCCAGTGAAACAATTGTTAGTTTCTTGGCTGCGTGTGAATATTGTTGCGGTTGTACTTTTACTGTCGCACTGGGTTCTACCTGGAGTGCAAATTTCGATTATTGGTGCATTTCTTGTAGCCACGGCACTGAGCATAATTGATGTGTTCGTTCCAGTCGCCAAAAGAAAGAAGAGGGCGCGGAATTGGCGGCAGGCATAACAATGCTATGGACGTGAATCACATACGAGGAGGAATTATGATGAAGGCGGCAATTTATCATGGTAAAAATGACGTTCGTGTAGAGGAACGAGACATTCCTAAAATCGGAAGTAAAGATATTCTCGTTAAAAATTTATATGGTGGAATCTGCGGAACAGATATTAACATTGTTAAAGTGGGATCTGAGATGGGGATTCGATTCGGGAGAGAGTTTGGTCATGAGATGGCGGGGATAGTGGCTGAAGTGGGCCGTGATGTAGTAAAAGATATTCACCCTGGGATACTGGTCGGCGTGAACCCGGTTACCGCGAAGCGTGTGGGGCGTAGGTGGTCATTGGAATGTGGAGCCTTTTCACAATATGTTGTGGTAGAGGATGCAGAGTTAAATGTTAATTTTTTCAAATTTGATTCAGATGTGTCGGCAAAGACAGCCGCTCTCATGGAACCAGTGAGTGTGGGGCGCCATGGTGCGTTTAGTGTAAACCCGCAACCGCATGAAAATATCGTTGTTTTGGGTGCAGGCCCAATTGGCCTTTCGGCCGTTGGATGTTTGTTAGCGGAAGACATTAAGAACGTTTGTGTTGTCGACGTAGATCACTGGCGTTTGCAAAAAGCTGCTGAACTTGGGGCAAAGACGATTAATACTGCGGAAGAGAATTTATCCGAAAGTTTAAGCAAACATTTTGGCGAAGTTGATGTATATGGGAAAATGGTACCTGATGTGGACGCATTTATTGATGCAGCGGGTGCATCAATGTTATTTGAGCGGGTGCTGGACATTGTAAAGCCTCATGCCCGTATTGCTGTGGTTGCCGTATATAAACAAGCAATCCCTGTCGGCTTGGCACAAGTGATGTCTAAGGAAGTGCAGATCATTGGAGCAAGTGGTTATACAACGGAGGATATTTTACGAGCGGTTGAGCATTTATCAAATCCCCAAACGAAGTTAGACACCTTGATTACGCACGTATTTAAGCTTGACGAAGTACAACAGGCATTTGAAGTGGCAATCGATGCTAGGGAAACCGTTAAAGTGTTGATAGAATTGCATCAGCAGTGATGTTCCTCCCTATATATGGACGATGTGGACCAGCACGCCCCGCTTGTAGGCAGTTTCAAGACGTGATAATAGAGGTGACCACCTATGATAAACATAGTTGTCGTGGAGGATGATTTGAAGCTCAACCAAATTGTATGTACTTATTTAAACGACAATGGATATCGCGCGACGGGGTGTCTAAATGCTCGTGAAGCGTACGAACTGTTGCACCACAACTTATGTGATCTCATCATTTCTGATATTATGATGCCGGAAATTGATGGAATCGAGTTTGCTGAGACCGTACGCAATATCAATCAACAAATTCCAATTTTGTTCATGACGGCTCTTGACGACATTTCGTCGAAACAGAAAGGATTTCGTGCCGGAATAGACGACTATATGGTTAAACCTATCAACATTGATGAACTCGTGCTACGTGTGGGCGCGTTACTTCGCCGTGCGAATATTGCGGATGAAAAGAAACTGGTTGTTGGTAGATTAGTGATGGACGCGAATGAAACAAGCGCCTACGTGGACGGTGAGGAAGTACCACTGACAGTCCGAGAATTCAATATCCTGTTTAAATTGCTTTCATATCCAAAACACACTTTTTCTCGTGCACAGTTGATGGATGAATTTTGGGGCATTGACAGTGAAACCAGTCTTCGGGCAGTTGATGTATATATCACGAAGTTGAGGGATAAATTTTCTGATTGCAAGGACTTTAAAATTGTAACCGTACACGGGCTTGGATATAAGGCGGTTCTGTCATGAAAATAGAAAAGGATAAGCGAGTAACAACACAACATGTATCATGGCGAACGTATATATGGACCTTTTGTGTTTTAGAAATTCTTTCGACGGGCCAAGGACTTATCTACGGTTCCTATATAGGGGTAAAAAATGTCCCAGGTCAGTATTTTTGGAGTATGGCGGGATATTGGGCAATTGTGAGTTTTGTCTTCTGTGTTGTGATTAATCGACAACGGATACGGTTTTACGATAGGCCCATGCGTAGGTTGAGTGAAGCGGCAAAGCAAGTTGCAGAGGGAGATTTCACGGTTTGCGTCGAGCCCTTAAACAGAGCTGATAAAAAGGATTATGTCGATGTTATGTTCGAAGATTTCAACAAAATGGTGGAACAGCTTGGAAGTATTGAGACTCTGAAGAGAGATTTCATTTCTAATGTTTCACATGAGATTAAAACGCCACTATCCGTTATTCAAAGTTATGCGATGGCATTGCAGAAAGGAAACTTGACACCGGAAAATTGTAAGGATTACACAGATACGATTATTTCGGCATCAAACAAGTTAACGACCTTAGTTACAAATATTTTGAAACTGAGTAAATTGGAGAATCAGGAGGTACGAACGTCTCTTGTTTCTTATGACCTGTGTAGACAGCTATGCGATTGTGCACTTGCTTTCGAGAATTTATGGGAAGAAAAAAATATCAAGTTTGAAGTCGACATTGAAGATCATGCAATGATCTATGCGGATGCGAGCATGTTAGAGATTGTATGGAACAATTTGTTGTCAAACGCATTGAAATTTACAGATCAGGGTGGGCGCGTCACGTTGAAACAAATTTCAACTTCCGATTCAATCATCGTCTCAGTATCCGATACCGGACGCGGCATAAGCGATGAGGCGGTCAGTCGCATATTTGATAGATTTTATCAAGGGGATACTTCCCATTATCAGGAAGGGAACGGATTGGGACTTGCACTTGTACGGAAGGCGATTGAGATAGTGCAGGGGCGCATTTCAGTGAGCAGTACGCTAGGAGTTGGAACAACCTTTACTGTCTATTTGAACGTTAAGGACAATGGCACGACAGACGTTTTATCTAGGCCTGAAAACCAGATGTGATGGGATGGGGTGCTTGTTAGTCTGGCAAGTTGTAATGGTGATTCTGCTTTTATCGGCTTTTTAACAGCAAATCCATAGCTTGCTTGACGGTTTCGTTCGTGGGTTTATCCGCCATGATGTCCTTTCGTATACATTCCTCTACATTCTTCACGACAACTGCTGCGATGGTTCTGTCCACAGCACTACGAATTGCGGATAATTGTGTAACGACATTTTTACAATCGCGTTCTTTTTTCATCATGTCAAGAACCTGAACCAGCCCTCAAGTTGATTCAGTTTAATCGGTTAGCTTAAAGGATGCCTGTCATATATGGTCATCTCCGCCGGAGAAGCCGTTGTCGTCGATGCGAACCGTCACGTAGAGGAATACATTCGCGTCGCGCAACAGGAGAGTGCTCGAATCGTCCATGTACTCGATACACATCTGCACGCTGACCATATATCAGGTGGTCTAGAGCTTGCCCAGAAGGTCGGGGCGAAGTATTGGATTGCACCTGAGGAGACCGAAGGCGCGAAATTTAAATATGAACCTCTTCAAGAAGGACACCTTGTATTGTTTGGAACATCGAAACTTCAAGTTGTCGGCATTCGAACACCAGGTCATACCGTAGGGAGTACCAGTTTCTTTATTGACGATAACTATCTGCTCACAGGCGAAACATTGTTTGTTAGCGGGTTAGGACGTTCAGATTTGAAGGGGCGCGCCAAAGAGATGGCCGAGATGATGTTTGATACCGTGATCAATAAAATTGCCAAACTTCCAGATGATATGGTGATTTTACCTGGACACTATGCAGATGTGCAAGAGATGAATGAATTCGGTTATGTCGGTGCTAAAATGGAAGATATTCGTAAAAATAATTCAATCTTGCATGTGAAGGACAAACAAACATTTGTCGATACAGCGGTTACGAATGTCGGCGTAACGCCGCCAAACCATGACACAATTATCGCCGTCAATCGTCGGCAAATTGAAGTGCTGCCACACGAACAAACGGAGATGGAAAGCGGTCCAAACCGTTGTGCCATGCATTCATAAATGGGTGAGGGGTAAGCGCCGTAGCGTCCTAAATTGAACGGAATCCGCCATAATTTGAGGAAGACGACCGAACCGCTGATGGTCTGCAATCATACAAGGAACATTGACTTCGGCTAGTCCTGATTGTTAACTTAATTTATTGTATGAGTTAACAATTGGGACGAATGAGGTGATGTGCTTTGAAAAATGCGACTGCGAGAAACTGGTTAGAGCTAGCTGAGCAAGTGAATCAAGGGTATGAGATTTCTTATGACGAAGCGCTCGAAATACTGCGTGAGCCTGATTATCGGGTTCTTGATCTCCTGAGCGCGGCATTTTTGATTCGACGCAAGTACTTTGGCACAAAGATGAAATTGAACATGATTGTCAATGCGAAGTCGGGGATGTGTCCAGAGGACTGTTTTTATTGTTCTCAATCTGCCATTTCTACTGCGCCTATTAAAAAATATCCACTTCTGTCTAAAGAAGTGATCTTAGCGGGTGCGCAAGAGGCGCAGCGCCGTAAAGCAGGTACATATTGTATCGTGATGTCCGGGAGACGTCCCTCGAACCGCGAAATTGAAGAAGTCGCTGACGCGGTGCGTGAGATTCGTGCCACGAGTGATTTGAAAATTTGTTGTTGTTTAGGGTTTCTCAGTCCAGAACATGCGTCAAAACTGGCGGACGCCGGTGTTCACCGTTACAATCACAACCTCAATACGAGTCGGGAGAACTATGAAAACGTCTGTTCAACCCATACGTATTCTGATCGTCTGAATACTGTGGGACATGTGAAATCTGCCGGGATTTCACCATGCTCTGGTGTCATTTTTGGCATGGGGGAAACGGAAGAGGGACGTGTGGATATGGCCTTCGCGCTGAAGGCGCTTGACGCCGACTCAATTCCTTGCAACTTCTTAAATCCAATTGAAGGAACTCCATTGTCGGATTACCACGAGTTAACGCCGAATATGTGTTTGAAAATTCTTGCCATGATGCGCTTCGTGAATCCATCCAAGGAGATACGCATTGCAGGTGGACGCGAGATGAACTTGCGTCATCTACAGCCGCTCGGCTTATATGCTGCCAATTCCATTTTTGTCGGTGATTATCTCACAACAGAGGGGCAAGTGCCGGAAGCCGATTGGAACATGATTCAGGACCTCGGATTTGAGATAGAGGAATCCGCACTTTAACCAGGTCAGAAGCGAGACGAATGAAGGGATTGGCATTGATAGATGCCGTTGAAGCTGGAAAGGTAGAGTGACAGGGAAGTTTTGATGTACCTGAAAAATGACCACCGCTCACAGTAAGAGGGAGTCGACATAGTCCTCACAGGGCATGTCGGCTCTTTGAGGTTTATGGTGATACAAAAATTCAGGGACGAAGCGCGAGATAATGAACTGAATTTTCTGTCTGTAAGGATGGGTCATGTCCGCGGTCGGGCGCGAAACCCATGGAACTCAGCTACATATCCTAATCAGACATGCCAACTGAAAGGCCGCCGGATAAGGTCGAAAACTGCCCTATTTGGCCCCTCGCGCTACCGTGATTTCGGGTGATTTTGTGGGCATAAGGCTATGTTCCGTTTAAAAACCGTTTACCTTCCATTTACTTTGGCGCTCTATGATGGGGGTGTCAAAAATATGAGGAGGAAACCGCATGGATCACTTACCCGTCGTTCAGTTGCAGGGAGTTACCAAGGTCGTCAGAGGAAGAGTATTGGTCAATCAGCTTTCTTTTGACATTTATCCTGGCGAAGTGTTTGGTTTGTTAGGACCCAACGGAGCGGGTAAAACTACGACGATTCGAATGATGGTCGGTTTGATTTCCATTACGCAGGGAGATATCAAAATTCAGGGACACAGTATTACCCGAGCGTATGAAAAAGCGATTGGTCGCGTGGGTGCTATTGTCGAAAATCCAGATATGTATCGGTATTTATCGGGGTATCGAAACTTGATTCACTATGCGCGCATGGTGCCTGGAATTTCGGAGTCTCGTGTTGACGAGATCGTGAAAATTGTTGGCCTTGAAAATCAAATTCACGATAAAGTGCGAACCTATTCCCTTGGTATGCGACAACGTTTGGGAATCGCCCAAGCGTTGCTGCACAAGCCCGCTTTCCTCATTTTGGATGAACCAACGAATGGTCTCGATCCAGCAGGTATTCGTGAGTTAAGAGATCTTCTCCGAAGGTTGGCACAGGACGAGGACGTCGCTGTGCTTGTGTCGAGCCACTTGCTTTCAGAAATAGAAATGATATGTGACCGAATTGCCATTTTACAACGTGGGAAACTGGTACTCACGAGAGAAACGAAAGAGGTGGTGGTTAGTGAACGGCTGTTGCAAGTGTATGTCACAGTCGACGAGGTGAACATAGAACAAGCGGTACAAATTGCCAGTACCCTAAGTAAATCGGTTATCCTCGGCACCCAACCAGGGACATTGGTAACGATGCTTACACATAAGGACATTCCACGGCTGAATTCGCACTTGATAGCATCGGGAATTCAAGTATACAGCATTCAGACGTTCACACCATCGCTTGAGGATACATTTCTGGAAATCACGGAGGAATAACCATGCTTCGTTTAATCATCAATGAAAATATGAAAATTTATCGTCGTTTCCGAACTTGGATTCTTCTTGTTCTATTGGTTGTCATATCTGTCGGAGCTTCTGTGGCATATAAAATCGAAACCCAGCATTCGACAATTGGATGGCGCAGTGAAACACGCGCTGCGATTCAACCCTATGAAAACCGTTTGAAGGATACGAGCATAAACGAAATGTTGCGACGGGAAGCGCAGAATAAATTAAAAATTGCTCGCTATCGTTTGAAACATGATGTTCCACCCGTCAGCAACTCGCCTGCAGAGGTGGTTATGACTGATTCCGGCTTGATTGAAACGGTCATTATTTTTACCATCATTATTGCGTCAGATATTGTCTCGGGGGAGTTTTCATCAGGCACTATCAAACTTCTGTTGATTCGCCCATATCGTCGGTTGAAAATACTCGCTGCAAAGTATATTGCTTCGGTTCAGTTTGCGACGCTCATGCTTGGGTTGCTGTTCTTTGTCGAATACGCGACGAATGCCGTTCTGGATGGATTCGGGAACATTCATGCCACGGATTTGTTTCTGAGTGCTCAAGGGGCAGTTGTTCAGCAAAATATACTTGCACAGGCCGTGAAGTTGTTTGGGCTTAGTTTTGTGCCCCTTATGTTATATGTAACGATTGCTTTTGCTGCGTCAACGGTGTTACGAAGCAGCGCCTTTTCTATCGGAATTTCGTTGTTTATCATGCTGATTGGCAATTCTTTGGTTAATCTAACAATGAAATTCGAGTGGATGAAATATCTGCCGTTTGCAAACAGTGATATGACTTTGTACTTGAATCACTTACCTGTGCGCTCAGATATGACGATTGGGTTTTCCGTTGGTGTGCTTATTGCTTATATTGTGATGTTAAACATCGTCAGTTGTTTCGTGTTCGTAAAGCGTGATATTGCTGGGTAACATGGCGTAGGACGATTGGAAGGAATGATTGGACATGCGCAATCAAGATGCCATACTCATTGTCGATGATGAACCAGGCATTGTCCGGATGTTGAAGACCATGTTAAATAAGGAAGGGTTTATCTATGTTGATAGCGCATTGAATGGGCAGGAGGCCATGGAACAGATTCGGCGCAATCAGTATGATCTGATTGTACTTGATGTTATGCTGCCTGATACCAATGGTTTCCGTCTATGTCAAGATATACGTCAGCTAACCAGTACACCGATTTTGTTCTTGACAGCAAGGTCTGGAGATTTAGATAAGTTGACCGGGTTTGGCATTGGCGGTGATGATTACATCACGAAGCCCTTTAATCCACTGGAGGTTGTGGCCCGAATTCGCGCACAGATTCGTAGACTGCATTTAAATCAGGACCAGATGCCTTCGCCAAGCATGATTCACTATGGGAAGTTATCTATCGATAAACGAGCCGGGCAACTCTGGATAAACGACAAAGAAGTGTATTGCCCGGCAAAAGAATTTGAATTGCTGTGTTTTCTCGCGGAGCACCCAAATGTCGTGTTTACGTCTGGGCAATTGTACGAGAAAATATGGGGTTATGACAGTATGGGAGATGAAAAAACAGTCGCTATTCACATTATGCGTCTGCGTAAAAAAATTGAGGAAGATCCAAAAAGGCCAAAACGAATTATTAACCTTCGTAGTATCGGATATAAATTCGTGCCGCCAAAAGACGGTGAGACGACATGAAGTTAATCATTCGTTTTACGATACACTTTGTTTTGCATCAGGTTTTGCTATTGACCGCATTATCCTTGGCCCCTATTTTCTACATTGTCGTATTGAAATCGCCCCCTCAAACTGCGTACCAACACTTTGTCGTCATCATGACCTGCGCAATTTATATTGGATATTGCCTGCTGTACGGGTTTTATGTTGCACGACCGCTATATCAGATGATTGATTACATTCAGCGATTGGCGAATGATGAATCGGTGACTAAACCTGAAATGGATAGCGGAAGAAAGCAGACGATGCGTTATCCTCGAATGTATCGAGAGATATTCACTAATCTACAAAAACTGGAGTGGAACCTTCAGGAAACAGAGCGGAAGCGAGCAGATCTTGAGCGTCTTAGAAAGGAATGGACAGCTGGGATTACACACGATTTGAAGACACCTTTGTCCGTTATTTCTGGGTATGCGAATATGCTTCTTTCACCAGACCATACCTGGGAAGACGGAGAAAGGGATGAATTTGTTCGTATCATTCGTGAGAAAGCGAATCATATGGAAGAACTGATTGCCGATTTGAATATAGCTTTTAAGTTGGATACTGCGCCAGATATCCCGCTAAACCCAGAGCGGATTGACCTGGTTGAATTGCTGCGCCGTACTGTTGCGGATGCGATGAACATACCTTCTCAGCCAACCGATACTTGGGAATTTCACGCACCAGAAAAAGCCGTTTACATTATGGCGGATGTGAAACTGTTGCAAAGAGCGCTGTTGAATGTGTTAACCAATGCAGTGTTGCATAATCCGTCTGGCACAAAAATAGAGGTGTTTTTGCAAACCAAGCTGGAGCATGCTGAAATCAAAATTCGAGACAATGGAGCTGGAATGGATGAATGGACCGTTTTGCACTTATTTGATCGATATTACAGAGGCACCTCAACAGAACTCCCCACAATTGGAACTGGACTTGGTATGGCGATTGCCAAACAACTCATTACGTCTCACGGTGGAACCATTCACGTTCGTAGCAGTGTAGGAGAAGGGACCTCGGTGCTTATCCGATTGCCCGTTCTCCTTGAACTTTGACATCCAGCCGTACAACGTCTTTTGTGATACACCCAATTCACGAGCTACGTGGCTCGCCGGCTTTCCACTCTCCGGAACCAATTGAACAGCATGCAGTTTGAATTCCTTGTCATGATGCATCCACTCGGAAACATGATACCCCATACCTCGCTCAATCTGTTTTCGTTACATTGAAGGAAATGGAAGGGGGCTGTGAGATGGAGCATTCATTTTACGGTATTGATCACGTTCAACTCGCTGGGCCAGCCGGGTGCGAGGATGTGGCACGTCACTTCTTCGGAGAAATTCTGGGGATGGAGGAGATTGGGAAGCTCGGAGATCTGCGCAAACGGGGACGGCGTTGAAGGAGCGGATTGCGAGCTGTGGCATCCCCATCCAGGATGACGAGCGATTGCCTAGTGCGAATCGATTTCTACATGGATGACCCATTCGGTAATCGGCTCGAGTTCCTTGAGTGGGGGGAGTGAGCATGTCAATCCACTTCTCTGACGAGAAGAATCGCCGCTCTATGCAATCCGTCGGGCGTTGATTCATCATTTGGCAGACTAATTGTGATGAGGTGAGATTGATTAAAACTATTGCACGTAGCTCAATTTTAGATTATCATTCAAAATCATAATCGTATCGGCGATGGAGCTCGCCATAACCGCCCTATTGGGATAATGGCTCCTGCGAATGCCTTAGGTATTCGCAGGAGCCATTTGCATGTGGAGGTGCCGCACAAATATTAAAGTTCAGAAAATGTACCGGATCTAGGAATGACTCGTGTGATGAAGTGATCGATGTTCACGTAATGTTCCGATTGAAATAAATAGGCGATGGAGTTCGCCGTAACCGCCAAATTGGCTAATGACTCCTACTGTCTAATTCAGTGGGGCTCGTACGCCAATTTGGTTTTTTATTTCGCTGATGAAAACGTGTTTTTTGATTACTTTATTTTCCGGATACGACTGAAGCGGTCTTACATTTGCATCTACAGGGGGAAAATATAAACATGAATTGTGATTTTGGTACGTGCATGAGAAAAACCATGGTTTACAATGCATCCTCAAGCACATTGCATTCGCGTCCCCCGTAGTCTCGACAAGGGAGGCCTCAGGATACCCGGTATAACTGGCGATATACTTCGGGTCGTACTCCATTGCAGTGAAAGGGTGGAAAACCGGTAGGCATAAAAATCGTAGTCGGAGATGAAACGCAACCCAAATGATTCGTGATGGCAGACGGCTGATTATTAGGAGTGAGATGAGTTGATAGGGAAAATTATTGATGAATTAAATGGTTTGCCGGAAGACGAGCTGCAATCTATTTATGACTTAATTGTCGCGAAGAAATTAACGTATCGACAACCGCTTGCATTTGTTCAAGAATTAATGAAGTTTTCTTATGTTGGTGAACGTGATGAGAAGTATATATTGTTACTGACATAGCATAACGTCCGAAAACTGACGGTGTAAGTTGACCGAGAACTGACGGATTCGCTGTCCAAGAACGCTTGCAAAAATGGGAAGGAA
>NZ_JAFMTW010000065.1 GCF_017329615.1 Alicyclobacillus suci
CCAACAAGAAAGTGACGCCCATCAGCCGTTGACTAGATTGTGAGCATGATGCGACACATTCCGAAGAGGGGATTTTACACAGCATTTTGGACTTGATCTTGGGCAATGGTGGAATCACCACTATCGACTGACCACAGATCTTTATGTGAAGTGGGTACGCCACTTTATTCAGCTTCTTGGAATTGAACGTCCTGTCATCATGGGGAGTTCAATGGCTGGCGCCATCACTTTGTATCTGGCTGCGGAATATGGCGAGGAATTTAGTGCCGCAATTTCGTTAGAGGGCGGATTTGACACAAGCGGTCGCTACGTACCGTGGACGAACCACCCCAAAGTTCATGCAGGGCACTTCTTGCAATCGTGGGTCAGTGGTTTAATGGCTCCACACAGTCCGGAAGACATGAAGCGTTTGACCTTATGGCAGTATGCACAGGGCGGACCGGGTGTTTATCAAGGTGATACCTACTTTTATAGCGTGGACTGGCCGAATGTGGCAGGGCGATTGGGGAGAGCTAAATGTCCATTATGGGTGTTGACAGGAGAATACGATTACTCGTGTACGCCTGATAGCGGTAGGAAAGCTGCGAAAGCGCTGGGAGGATTATTTATTGAGATGGCGAATATTGGCCATTTTCCAATGTCAGAAAACCCAGCATTGTTCTTAGAGTATATTCACCCCGTACTGGATCAAATTTTGCATCTTAAATAATTTAGAAAAAATAAGATAGGCATTCTCGGTGAGGAGGTTACATTGTGAAATATCAAGTATACGCTATACAGTATGCCACACGGGCGGCAAGAAGCAGCGAAAATTTCTTTGGACATCATGATATACATGAAGATAATCCAATGCCACTGAGTTATTATATCTGGGTCGCCGTTTCGAATGAGCACGTGGTCGTGATTGATGTTGGATTTACACGTGAAGTGGGTGAGCGCAGAAATCGAAACTATTTTCGCTGTCCAATTGATACGTTGAAATGCTTAGATATTGATCCGAACGAAGTCCCTTATGTAGTCATTACGCATATGCATTACGATCACGTGGGTAACGCGCATAAATTTCCGAATGCTAGATTTTTTGTGCAAGAGTCAGAGATGGGGTTTTGGACTGGTAAATATGCATCAAAACCATTTTTTAGAGGACTCGTGGAAGAGGAAGACGTCGTTCATCTTGTGCGCGAAAACTTTAGAGGCCGCCTACATTTTGTTGATGGTGTAGAAGAAATTCTTCCTGGCATTACCGTGTATCGAACAGGGGGGCATTCTGCTGGTTTGCAAGTAGTTAAGGTCACTACAGAACAAGGTAGTGTGATCTTAGCGTCTGACGCGACGCATTTTTATCGAAATATTGATGAAAACCGCCCATTTTCTATTGTTCATAACTTGGCGGAGATGTATCAGGCGTTTGAAGTGGTTCGTAGCCTACAAGATGAGTCAAGTGTTATGATTCCAGGACATGACCCATTGGTGATGGAGCAGTTTCCGGTAGCTCGACCGGGGTTAGAGGGAATTGCGGTTAAAATTGGGTAAAATAACAAAAGAATACCTTGCTTATGTAACCCCTTACTTACAACCCGCAGCACCGCGTGCTGCGGGTTGTTTGTGTGATTTGGGCTACATTGATGAAAGAGAGATAGTTAGCCTACGTGTATGATTCTTTTCGGTGTCCTGTACAAGTCTGCTCATCTGTCATTGCCATGGAATATTTGTGGGGGTAACATTAAGTTCTAGACAATCTATTGAAAAGTGGGAAGACTGGGAAGGGGACATTTATCATCGTTTGGTAAAGCTCTTCCCATCGGTCTTGATGATAGATGATTAGAATTTTCCTACTGCATACAGTTAATGTAAGTTGACGGCTAAAACATTCGAGGGAGATAGGCTATTGGAGCAAAAGACAACAGTTGCCTCTCAGATTGCTAACGAATTGGCACTCAGAATATCTAAGGGGATGTTGCATCCTAATCAACACCTTGTTGAAGTGGCGATTGCTGAGGAATTTAAAACGAGCCGGGCACCTGTCCGAGAAGCTTTGCTGATGCTTGAAAAGGACAGGTTAGTAGAGCGCCAACCACACCGGGGGTTCGTCGTAAAAAAATTCTCAAAGCAAGAGATACATCAGTTGTATGATGCGACATTCCGTTTGGAAGAGATAGCGATGAAAAAGGCAATAGATAATGTTACACCAGAGAATATAGCGTTTCTTGAGGACTTACTGGAGAAGCAACGTGAAGCCATGGAGAACGATGATGTGGTTCGCTATTATGCGCTGAATGAGCAATTTCACGCGTATATTTTATCGATTGCCAACAATCAATTTATTACAGAAATGCATCAATCTCTTCGGAGATCATCTCAACCCTTGAGTTTTTTGAATATAGGGCAAGGGAGCAATATGAAGCTATCGTATGAAGAGCATTCAAGACAATTGGAAGCGCTTAAGAAACGTGACTTGGAATATGGGCTTCAAGCCATTCGAGATCAAGAGGCGCGTTCAGTCAAGACGCTGGACATCTTCTATATTGAGTAAACGATGGGTGGGGCAAAGTTAGGATTATCCCTCTTTGCCCCGTTTTCTGAAAGTGGTGAACACGATGCGCGAGCGGCACAACACACCCCATCTCAGTTCAATCGCCGCACAGGTGAGCCAGCTAAGAAGGCTGCGATGTCTTCGACTACCTGGCGAAACCATGCGCGATAGGTATCTTCGCTCACATATCCGATGTGGGGCGTGGCTAGGATGTTGGGCAATGTGCGTAAGCGGTGGTCGGGCGGCAGTGGCTCTACTTCGAATACATCCAGTCCCGCGCCAGCAATACGTCCATGTTCCAGTGATTCAATGAGTGCACTTTGGTCAACAATTGGGGCGCGGGACGTGTTGATTAGGTAAGCGGACGGTTTCATCAGCGAGAGCTCCCGCTGTCCAATGAGTCCTCTAGTTCTGTCGCTGAGTACGAGGTGGATGGAAACAAAATCGCTGGATTCCAGTAATGCCTCTTTCGACGGCATAAGCTCGACACCTACTTCTTTTGCCCGTTCGGCGGTTAAGTTTTGACTCCACGCGCCGACGCGCATCCCAAAGGCCAGCCCGATGCGTGCCACTTGGCTTCCGATGCGGCCAAGACCTAAGACGCCGAGCGTGCGGCCGTGGAGATCTGTGCCCACTGTGCTCTGCCAGCGTCCGCCACTGCGCAGTGTCTGATTTTCTTCCACGATATGTCTGGCAAGTCCAAGGATAAGCGCCCACGTTAGCTCGCCTGTGGCAAAGGAACTCCCCTCTGTTCCGCATACCGTCACGTTGTGGGCGCTTGCGCCAGCGATGTCGATGGCCGCATTGCGCATTCCAGTGGTTACAAGCAACTGGAGTTTTGGTAGGCGGCGGAAGATAGATGCTGAGAACGGTGTGCGTTCACGCATCGCTACCACAATATCAAAATCTTGAATGGTGTCGACTAGTGCATCCTCGTTGTCGATGTGATGGTGGAACGTGGTGATATCCACTTTGTCCGTGACAGGTGTCCAGTCGGTTATGGATGCTGCGACTTGTTGGTAGTCGTCTAATACGGCGCAACGCAACTTCAAATGATAGCCCCTCCGTTCCAAATACATAAAACCCGCGATGGCGTGAATGTAAGCGTTTGTTATACTAGGGGATAAAACAAGTACGTATTTTTTCCATTATAGCAGAACGAGCGGTTCGATAGCCTATAAATTTTCATTAGTACGATTTTTTAGTACGATTCTTTTTTTGCCACATACCATGATTGGCCAATGGCCCAAAATTCCCCACGCGTGCGTCTCCTATGTTATAAAGTGTATAGCGTATCAAATTGCGCATGAAGGAAACGAGGCGACGTCGATGAAAGTTTTAATCACGGGTGGAGCTGGGTATATTGGCAGTCATACCTGTGTTGCGTTGTTGGACGCTGGACACGATATCGTCGTGTTGGATAGCTTTGCGAATAGTAAACCGGAGGCTCTTCGCCGTGTTGCGGAGATTTGTGGCAAGGACTTTGCAATATACAATGTCGATTTGTTGAATCAATCTGAAGTCGAGGACGTATTTGCCCGGGAAAAGCTAGATGCCGTCGTCCACTTTGCGGGGTATAAGGCTGTTGGGGAGTCCGTTTTACAGCCGCTGAAATATTATCACAACAATTTTACGGGGACGGTCATTTTGTGTGAGGTGATGCAGAAATTTGGCGTCACCAAAATGGTATTTAGCTCGTCGGCAACTGTGTATGGAACGAGTGATGATGTTCCTTTTACGGAGGACATGCCCGTTGCGGCCATTAATCCATATGGGCAGACCAAAGTGATGCTAGAGCAGGTATTACGAGATCTCTGTGAGGCAGACAGCGCCTGGTGTGTGGCGGCACTACGCTATTTCAATCCAGTTGGGGCGCATGGAAGTGGGCTGATTGGCGAAGACCCGAACGGGGTTCCGAGCAACTTGCTCCCGTACGTCACGCAGGTGGCGATTGGCCGATTGCCAGAGTTGACGATTCATGGCAATGATTACCCAACGCCAGATGGAACGTGCATTCGCGACTATATCCACGTGATGGATCTCGCCGAAGGCCATGTTAAAGCCCTGGAGAGCCTCGTGGACAAGCCTGGCTTTGAAATTTACAATCTCGGTACGGGTGTTGGAAGCAGCGTGCTTGAAGTGGTTCACGCCTTCGAGGCGGCGTCTGGGGTCAAGATTCGGTGGCGCATTGGCCCGCGTCGCCCGGGTGATGCACCGGTGAGTTATGCGGATGTGTCCAAGGCGCAGCGCGAGTTAGGCTGGCGGGCGAAGTATAATCTCGTGCAGATGTGTGCCGATGCTTGGAACTGGCAATTAAAGAACCCGAATGGGTTTGCGGGAGAAGCCGAAGCAGGTTTGTGACGGATTGATAACAGCATATGTACTCAGGAGTCGATGTCAAAATGGACGGTAGCCATTTTGATGTCGGCTCTTTCTATTCCTAGGTTTAAAAACTGGGTGGCGTCATCGCCCACACAGATCTGCAGGTTTTTTGGCCAGGGTTACGAAAGCGATGAGGAGTTGAAGAGGGGAAACAGATGCTGTCCCCTTCACTGAGATGAATTTCCTGATTTCCAAGTCGTATGTCCAGTTCACCTTCAAGAACTAAACCACATTCTTCGCCTGCGTGACTGACCATTCCTTCCGGATCATGAATCGTACCGGGCTCAATCTCAACGATTAGAAATTCTATCTGACCTTGTAGGTTTGGGCTCAACAACTGATACCGAACGTTGGAATTAGAAATTTGGATGATTTTTCGCTGTTCTTTGCGCACAACCATGCTTTCATCTTTCTGGTTCTCGAAAAAATAATGCATAGGGATGTCGAGCTTTTGGCATATTCTCCAAAAAACTGTGAGTGTTGGCGTGACCTTTCCACGTTCAACCTGGCTGATGAGGCTTTGACTAACGCCACATGCTTCTGCTAAATCCTTGATAGTGAGTCCTTTTTTCTGTCTGACGTCTCGCAGTTTTATGTAGTCAAACTCCATGGAGCGCTCGATTCCTTTCAATTTAGACGGCAAAATAGTGTGTGATAAAAGTATAGCAAATATTTAACAGGTTGGGGGGAGAGAAAAATGAGTACAACGCTCATTGCCGATGTACTCATTTCTCAGGGAGGATATGGGGGTTAGGATCATGAAACGATTAGTGACGAACCGTCGTGGCGGTTTTGTCAGTAGTGGATGCTACGCCATCTTTCTTCCACCGCAGGTACGCAAACCAGTAAATGACGGCGATGGCGATGATGATAGCTGTTTTGAGTAAGTCACCCAGCCCTTGTTGGGTGAGTGCGAGAATCACACCGACAATGGCGATAACAGGCGGAATTGGCCAGAGTGGCATGCGAAACGGCCGATCAGCTGAGCGGTTTTTATAGCGATGAATCAAGGCCGAAGTGGCGATGAGTAAGTAAATGACGACGATAATCACACCAGTGAACGTAATCAAGTTGTTTAATGAAGTGAAGTAACACAAAATGGCGTTGCCGATGCCAAGAAAAACGAATCCCCACTTTGGGACATTGTGGCGATTCATACTGCCAAAAAAGCGATTGATAGGCCTCGGCCAATTGTCTTGCCTAGCTGTGTCTAAATAAATTCGGGCATAAGCAAGATTGCCACTTAGGCCGGTGTCAAACATCGCAATGACAACACCGATAATTAAGATGGTAGCACCAATATGACCAGCACTGGATTGTGCAATATAAGTTAACGGGGCACTTGATTTCATGGCCTCGGAGAGGCTAGGCATGGCGAGCGTAGATGAGATGACACCTAATAATTCGGTGACGACCGAGGCAATTACGGCGACCATGACTGCACGAGGTAGCACGCGTTTAGGCTCATGCGTTTCCTCAGCAAAGTAAAGCGGCCAGTCGTAACCATTGAATGCGAAGAGCGCGGGAACGACTGCTGCAAGTAATCCGGCCATGCCTGTATTGATTAGATGGCCCTGTGCATTCACTGTGGTTGGATGAAAGATAAACGAGACGGAGTGGCGTGCTCCAATGAATGTAATTACAATGAACGCAAAAATGACGGCCAGTTCGATGATGAGCATCGCCATTGCGACCCAACTGGCTGCACCAATGCGTTCGAGGGAAAACCAGGTGACAATGCCCATCATGACAACTGCGGCCCAGTTGACTGGAATTTGTGGAACGAGTGAGTTCAAATATGTCGCCGAGGATACGAGAATACTTGCAGTCACCACGACACCAAGTACGAGAAATAGGAGTGCTGCAATAAAGCCAAATGGTTTACCTAATGCGCAGCGAACAATTGTATATGCACCGCCGGCCCCGGGGAAAACCGAACCCAATTCTGCGTAGCAGAACGCCATCGAGATGGCAATACAGGCACCGATGACAAATGCCCAAAAGACGCCAGTCCCCGCTGATGACAGTCCTTCTCCATATACCAGGAAAACCGAGGTTGTTGGGGAAATGGCTGCGATAGCAATTGCAACAACTTGTTTCATACTTAATACTTGCTTGAACTCTCCTTGATTGTGTTTTTCGGAATGCACGCAATTCCCTCCTTCATTCGTGTCATGACGATGTAAGCAATTCATGTAGGTGTTTCGATTCAATATACTATAATTTCTGAATATATGATTCATTATATTTATCAGGCGATCTGTGTCAACGGACAAGTCGTTTAAATTTCTTTATAATAAAATTAGTTTGCAATAATTTAAGTATATTGATATATGTGTTGTGCACTTCTATAATGAGCCAATAGAAAGGTGGGCGGTGTGTGCGTGATCAAATGACGCCTGTTTTCGATTTGCACTCGGATATTCCCACGGATATTGCACGTAGAAGGGCCCAGGGTGAGCATAACGTTTTCCGAACACACCATTATCCGCGTTTGCGGGCGAGCGGTGTGAAAGCTGTCGTGTTTGTACTCTGGGTAGAACCTGAGCATCGGCAACGGAGCGCATATCGACTGATTGAACTGCTTGGTGCGCTGCTGGCCGATTTTCATGAATGTTGCGATTGCGTGGAAATCGTGAAAGACCAAAAGTCGCTTCAAAATGTGGTAGCGGCTGGTAAGGTTGCTGTTGTTTTAGGTGTCGAGGGGATGACATTTGTCGAACAGTGGTGGCTTCAGGGGACACAGTATAGGGACGAAGAAGAGGCTCTGAAAGAACAGTTTGCATTATCGATGGGTATCTTACGCCAAGCAGGATTGCGTCACGCCATTTTGGTCTGGGGCGAACAGAATGCCATCGCGAGTGGACCTGGAACTTTTTTCAATCCCACCGGGCGCACGGGATTAACGACGTTTGGGCGAAACGTCGTGGAACGTCTAGCGGAAAGCAAAATCCTGATTGATGTGTCCCATCTGGACGATCTTTCGACAGAGGAGGTACTCGATGCTGCGCCGGGTATTGTTATCGCTTCGCATTCGAACGCCCGTGCGCTTTGCGACCATCCCCGTAATCTTGCAGACCGTCATTTGCGAGAAATCGGCCGTAGAGATGGAATTGTTGGACTGAACTCGTACGCAAAATTTGTTGATGAGGATAAGGCGGACATGGATAGATTTATTGATCACCTTATCTACATTGCAAATCTAATTGGCATCGAGCACGTTGCTTTTGGCTTTGATTTCATGGACTACTTGCCGAATATCTACGGGTTTCCGGAACGGACTGAGGGATTGTGGCGCGTGGAAGATGTGCCGGGGCTTTTAAACAGGTTGATTGTACGTGGATTTTCTGAACAGGAAATCGCGCAGGTCGCCTACTACAATGCATTGCGGATATTGGGCTGAGACTGCCGAATTGGGAGGGGATACCATGATTATTGGTGTACCGAAAGAAATTAAAAATAATGAAAACCGTGTTTCACTGACGCCTGGGGGTGCAAAACTCCTCGTGCAGCAGGGGCATCGCGTGTTGGTTGAACAGGGTGCAGGTTATGGTTGTGGATTTCGCGATGAGGAATATGCACAAGCTGGTGCAACTTTAGTTTCGCACGAAGCGGCCTGGATGGAAGCAAATATGGTGATGAAGGTCAAGGAACCACAGCCGACAGAGTATCGCTTTTTCCGAAAGGATTTAATCTTGTTTACCTATCTGCACCTTGCTGCGGAACCGGAGTTAGCGCGCCAACTCGTGGAGAAGGGAACCGTAGGGATTGGCTATGAGACCGTTCAAGCGGCAAATGGCAGTTTGCCCCTGTTGGCGCCAATGAGTGAAATTGCTGGGCGCATGGCGCCGCAAATTGGCGCGCAGTTCTTGACGAATTACTATGGTGGATCAGGTGTGTTGCTTGGTGGCGTCCCCGGCGTGCGTGCCGCGAATGTCGTCATCATTGGCGGCGGGACCGTTGGTACTAATGCAGCGAAAATTGCAGTGGGTATGGGGGCGCATGTGACGATTCTAGATAAGAGCGCCGACCGCCTAGCGTACCTGGATGATTTATTCGATGGCCGCGTAGAAACCGTTATCTCCACCGAAGACGAGATTGCTACGTCCGTTCAAACTGCTGATCTGTTAATCAGCTCTGTTCTAATTCCGGGTGCGAAAGCACCGAAATTGGTGACGACGGCGATGGTACAGGCGATGAAGGAGAGGGCTGTGATTGTCGATGTCGCTATTGACCAAGGGGGATCGGTCGAGACCATTGATAAAATCACAACCCATGAAGACCCGGTTTACACGAAGTATGGCGTGATTCACTATGCCGTAGCGAATATACCCGGTGCTGTGGCACGGTCATCCACATTGGCACTGACGAACGCAACATTGCCATATGCGCTGCAGATTGCGAGGGAGGGTTGGATGAAAGCTGCACAGGACAATGCGGCACTTCGTCCTGGTGTTAACACGGTCGCGGGTTACATCACGCATCCCTCTGTTGCGGCAGCACTTTCGATGCCATTTGCTGACCTCACATCGATGATTTCTTGATGAAGCGATGAGGAAGGGGATTGCACTATGATCCATTTTACGAAGGAACAGCATTATCGCGACACCTGGGCAGAGGTGAATCTTGATGCCATCCGGCATAATGTTCGTGCCGTACGTGCGTGTGTGGGGCTCGATACGCTCATCATGGCGGTCGTCAAGGCGAATGCATATGGACATGGTGCGTCCCCAGTCGCAAAGGCTGCTATAGAGGCGGGGGCAAATTACCTTGGCGTCGCCACCTTGGACGAAGCTATTGCGCTGCGAGGGGCTGGTATCGAACGGCCCATACTTGTGTTGGGGTATGTGTCCGGGGAATACGCAATCGTCGCCGCTCGGCAGGGGATTGTGTTGACTGTCGTTGGATTACAGCACGCGCAGGAACTGGTCGCAAAGTTTCCACGTGGGCAAGCGATTGACTTACATGTTCATCTCAAACTAGACACAGGTATGGGTCGACTGGGTGTACGTACCGCCGATGAACTGGCGATGGAAGTGGAAGCGATATCCGCCCATCCTAGTATCTATATTGATGGTGCTTTCACACATTTCGCACAGGCGGATTCAGCAGACAAAACGTACACGATGCAGCAGTTGCAACAGGCGAATGAACGATTTTGTGCTCTCCGAAATACGTTGGGTCTCAACAACGCCGAATCATTGATTCTTCATGCAGCAAATTCTGCAGCGATTCTTCAGTTCCCGGACAGTTACCTAAACATGGTGCGACTCGGTATAAGTTTGTATGGCGTGTATCCTTCGTCAGAGGTCAACCGGGATCGGATAACTTTACGACAGGCCCTAACGATGTACACCCGAATCGCCTATTGTAAAGTTGTGCCTCCTGGAACTTCCGTCAGTTATGGCAGGACCTTTATCACTAAGCAAACGATGAAAGTGGCTACGTTGCCTGTCGGATATGCAGACGGGTATCATCGGTCTTTATCCAATCGAGGTTATGCAGTCGTGCGAGGAGTCAAGTGCCCGATTGTAGGAACGATTTGTATGGATCAGACGATGATCAATGTGAGTCAAGTCGATGGCGTTGAGGCTGGCGAAGTCGTCACGATATACGACGAGCAGACACTTCCTGAACTTGCAGATTTGGCGCAGACGATTCCGTATGAACTTTTATGCTCTATTTCACCTCGCGTTCCTAGAAGGTACGTCGAGGACGACTGAGTCCTCACGTGGATGCACGTAGGATAGCGAACATGCAAGTAAGAACTACTCGGAATCGTGTATACATAATCGTATAACTATTCAGTTTTGCATAGTTCATTGGGGTCATATTCTCCAAGGTGGTTATTCAAAGATGCATAGCGTCCCCTTGGTTAGAGTCTCAGGTAGTGGTGTAAATTCCACGGCTAGATCTTGACGAAAAAGCCATCGAGTGCAATCTACTAAAAGTGTCCAGCAAATAGTAGAGGGAGGCACATCGATGGCTTCTACAGACAAGATCGCACTTTTGGAGCTCATTCGCAAGATCGGATTAGAAGATGGTGATGTGGATTTCTTGAAGGAGGGGCT
>NZ_JAFMTW010000066.1 GCF_017329615.1 Alicyclobacillus suci
GTGACACGGCCAGTGAGTGCGTCATACACGAGTTCTTGATGATGCTCTGTTTTTGCAATGCGACGCATCGGACATGTGACACACATGCACTTGCCCATAGTTGGCGATATCAAGCGTAAATACGTACATGGATAACCTGCTTGGCATGGGTGCATGTGTACACCTCCAAAATATTTTTTGTTGTATGGCTCGGTTGTGAATCCCTGCTATCTGTTATCTGGTCGTCCCCTCGACTGTGATGCTTTCGTTCCTGCCGTTGGACACGCGATAGTTTGATGGCAATCCGTTCGCTCGTATAAATGGGGGGTGACTCGCGTGCCCAGCGCCAGAAACGAGTCTGGCGTACTACTCATCTCAGGAGGGACTGGCTCATCACCAGCGTTCGCGGCCCGATTGTTCAGACCGCCAACGCCGGGCGATGAGGGTTGCCCGACGTGTGCATACCGAATCCGATCTTGCGTCGCAACCACCTCCTGCTGATGGAGGTCGTCGGCGGTTTACTATGAGGACACAAAAAAGACGCCCTATGGATAGGCGTCTTTGCTTAGTGGTCCCTGATATCATATTACACTGGTTTTTAGGCTGTTTACTGTTGAGTCACTGTTGAACGACTGTTGTTTTACTGTTGATTTTTTGACCATATGTCCTCGACTGCACATCCCAGTTCCTTAGCTGTTTCTATGGCCTTCCCCAAGGACGGATTGTATGTTCCATCTTGCCAGCTTTTGATGAGCGTTGGCGATACGCCTATGCGCCTGGCCAACTCTTTTTGGGACATCTTTTGTTCCTGCATGCGTTGTTTCAGGCAGTTTTTCAGTATTTTCTCTTCGACCGCTACGCCAAGGAATTCTGTTAACTGCCTCATACCGCCAAATTCACGCAACACGGCCTTACGCCAACCCTCATCGTATTTTGCTAAGGAAGATAGTGTGATACCCGATTCAAGCGCTTTACTTGCAGTATCTAGGATGAGTTCGCGTGTCCACGCACGTTGTCTATTGGTGGCATTTGACATATATTCAATCTCCGATAACGCTGCGTCTAAAGACCCAAAGTGTCCGTCGATGGCATGGTATAAGCGAGTGTCCAACTTAACCAGAGCCCGCACATCTATGCCGAGTGATTGCGCCTTTTTAAGATATTCAGTCAACCTTCCCTTCGCCCATGAGAAACGATCAACCTCGTCCGGTGAAATGCCGATGGATTCAAGAAAGTTTGCCCAGCTTTTATACTTGCTAACTATTGACCGATGTTCCCGGTAAAAATAGTGCTTGACCGTTGTGTCCGATATATCGGCCCCGGCCTCATATGCCTCTCTAATAAATTCGGAGAACGCTTCTTCGTCATGATATGCCCGTTCATATATATCAAGACTTACACCAGTGGCTATAAGTGCTCTATCCCATGACCCATGAGTGCGCCAAGCAGCAACGTAGGCACCTTTGTCTTCTCGTATCATATCTTTCGGGGAAACTGATAATCCTTTTGAAACCCTATCCTTGATGACCGCTTCCACTCGCTCTTTATACCAGTAACCAAGCGGCTTTCGTTTGAGTTTAACGGTTCTCACGCGTTGACAGCCTCTTTTGCCCGCTCCACGCTCAAATCGCCGTTAGCAACTTTATACCCGATAGTATCAACATAGCCGCCGATCTCTTCATCGCTCTGGGCGGCCTGCTCAGGCGTTATCCCTGCATCGGCCAACCTACGTGCATCGACAGCCTCAAAACACCGTGCCTCTAACCATGCGTCAGCTTCTTCCGGCGTAAAACCAGCGCGCTCCCACGACTTAACACCGTACTCTATATCGCCACCGTGCGCAAAATCTCCGTGTTTCTCAACAACATCCCTCATCGGTACTGCCATAACCGACACTCCCTCATATTAAGTGATATTGATCCGCCTAGGCATTATCCGTCCCATCCATCTGCTCATCACCACTAGTCCGTGGATTAGGCTGCGTGCCATCTATCGCCCACGTTTTACCCAGCTTTTTTGCTTTAACCTTACCTCTTGCACACAGGTTTTTTATATATCCTGGCGACAGCCCCCAACGCTCCGCTGCCTCCTCTGCTGACAAAACATTATCGAGCAGATTGTTTTGTGTGTAGTAGGCGTGTAGATACTGCCCAGTCAGTGGTGCGTCTGTAAAGTCCTCCGGGCTCATATCGGCCAGGATCTCACCAAACATATCCAGCAGTGCCAACTCATCGGGGCCAAACTTGTATGCATGCTCCATGAGTGCGGCGTGGATCTTAGCAAACGCTTTGGCCGGGGCTTTTTGATATCGAGCCATATCGATGCTCCTAGTTGACTCAACACATTGGCGATGGCGAGTAGCCGCCCGAAGGCGGCGTCGCGGTTACTCATCAGTGGTCGTTCCTCCAGTTTGTGATGATGTTAAGCATGGCTGCATCCGCCTCTTCAAAGGTTGCAAACTCACCTTTTTCCTGCACACCGTCAGTGATGGTATAGTAATAGTCACCCTTTTCATTTTCCCACTCACTTTTTACGACCTTAAAGTTTTGTACAATGGTCATCTTCATCTCTCCTTATGCGAATACGTTCCTGAGTGCTTTATGACAGCTAGCTTTCCACATCCCATTGCGGTGTTCGATAAACCATTTTGCGGATGTTACGCTTTCCACTTGCTCAAGAACAGATTCCAACTCTTTTTTTGCTGCTTTCAGCATCGGCGTCTTATCTCTGTGTTGCAAAGCTCTCATCGGAGACAAGATGGGTGACGACTCTGATGCGATATTCTGAGTTGCGATTCGGATGTAATGCTTCAGTTCACTGACGATCTCTGCGCGAATCTTTTCGGCCCATGCAATCTGTTTCTCCGAACCTACCAACTCCACCATCTTAGTCGCTCCTTTCACGAGGGCCCAAGCCTGACGAAGAGCAGCTTTCCAAGCATCCATGGTGCGGATTCCTTTCTGCCGAAAAATCTCCCAAGCCTTTTTCATTGCTTTTGCCGCCTTCGTCATCTTGTATCTCCTCCTTAGTGTGCGTCACCGCATCTGTTGATATAACTATATCATGCATACACATGTACGTCAACGCACATTTAGATTTTTTTAAACTTTTAATAAAAAGGCAGTCAGCATAAGCCGACTGCCCACTTATCAAACTGATGTAGTGCATCTCTGCGACTTGTTCTGTACTCCTGTGGAGTGAGAGGCACACCGTTCCTGGCCGCTCTCTCCTGCGTTTCTTTCTCCGACTTACCTAACACGTACTTGTACCATAGGATAGTCCACCACTCTGGATAGTATCGGTGCAAATCATCTAGCGTTTCTTTGATGATTCGTTTCCGTTTCGATAATATCGGCAGGCGTTCGCGCGCGGCCTGGATATATGCCTCTCGTTTGATTGCCAGACGTTCCGTGTCCGTGAGTTCCAGGTATTCCTCTGGATCCCCGTATCGCTCCCGCAGCAACTTTATCGCCATATCGATGTGCTTTTCATGCTCGCTTGCAGCATCCTTGATATCTGACAACCTACGCACCACGCGGTATGTAGCCGCGTACCGAAATTCGTCCGGCGATACATAGGTTTGGATAGTATCGACTACTTTCTTAGTCTCTGTTGGCAACACGTCCTGTTTTAGGATTCTGCGGACAATCGGGTCATCATCACGCGGCGCTGACGCGGTCACCGACGGCTCAATCGGCAAGTTATCTCCTCGCGCATGAGCCTCTGTCACCCTGATCTCACGGTCGATGGTGTAGTACTCGCGTAGGCGGGCGATAATCCACTTTTCGCGCTCCGTAAACTGTTCAGCCTCGATAGGCAGAGTTTGTTGGTCATCTGTGATTTTCATCCGATCACCTCACACATATCTGGTTGCCGCAGGAAACTTTTTGCAAAACTCTCGCCATACATCCGGATAGTGACGTTTCACAAAAGCCCATCTGCCATGTGACAGCGTGCCATCTGTTGAACCAGCATAAGCGCCGACACGTATTGCTTCGCGACCACCAGGCCATTCTTTATCATACACAGCGTTGTATGGTATATCTTCAGATACGATATAGGCCCATATATCAACAGGGTGCCAGGTTGCCAACGGTATCGCATGATATAGATCGTCATAGGCGGTGTGGTAGATGTGGCCGCGAACACCAAAGTTTTTGGTCCGAAACTTGCTCTCTTGCGCTCTCAACCCGATAAAGGCAAGGTCATATCCTTGCTCTCTCAGGAGTTTCGCTGGCTCTTTTATGAGGATGCGTGACATTTCTCCCTTGGCGAGTTGTCGAACCATCTTCTTGCCGCTGAACGCCCCCACCATCTCATACAACTCCAACATGTTGTAAGCAGGCTCGACCCACTGTACATCCAAGCCATCATCGATCAAATGTTCAATGAATGCGATAGTATCCGGAAACTCGGCACCAGAGTCAAAAAACGCCGCCTCTATATCCGGTTTTTGCCTACGAACGAGATCCAATAAAACCGTGCTATCTTTGCCACCCGAAAACGATACATAAGGTTTTTCTGACATCTGGAGCGCCTCTGCTATCGCCTCGTTTGCCCGCTGGAGGCGGCGATGATACGCCGCGCTCCTGGCATGCAGTAAGTATCTCTCTCGTTCATCAGGTCTCATCGTTCGCCACCTGCACTTGGGCCGTCTCCATCTTTGTACGTCACGGTTGCCACAGTGGATTTTCGACGGGAAACTTTTGAACTCTTTTTAGCCAAGGACATCACCCCCTCTCAGCAAAACAAGCTAACTCTTCACAACCTTCTGGCCATGTCACTAACATATGGTTACTGCGCTCCCAGTAGGGAGGGCGTATAGCCAGCACATCTGTTCCTGCATCACTTGGGATGGGTCTTAGATGGGACTTATCTACGTCTGACGGTGTGACAGTCCACTCCCGGATCTCTCCATATCCTTGACTACGTTTTTTCCCGATATGTGTGATATTGGAAAGTAGGTACTCTATCTCTTGCGCATCTCCAACGCAGTACCATGTCAGTTTAGCGATCAGATATGTCACCACGGGCATCCGATAGTTTTTATATCGGCCAGCTGAAGTGTTGACTTTTTCTCGGCGCCCCTCAAAGTCGGCATATGTCTCTGCGTGTTGTGCGTCAAAGCGCTTGTGCCAGTAGTTTGTTCGTTCTCCGACCGGTTTCCCGCAAGCAAATGAACACGCATAGTACCAGTTATCGTCATCACCTATACGTTTCAAAGGGATCGGTGGGTGATAGATTTCACCCTCTAGCCCGCTGGTTGTCTTGGCTAAAAGTTCTGGTCTGTGTTCGAATATCCAACTCCACGCCAACATACTATCCAACGGGAGATATAAATCACTTGTCGCAACACGTCCATCTGTTAAGAAAGCCTCAACCTTTAGCGGCTGCAAGGAGACCCACCAACCCTTCCTGATTGTCGTTGAGATATGCGGTATACTGGCTCAAAAAATCATCATACATAGCCTTGCTCTGTTTGGCCGTCTCGCCTAACTCAAGGCAGCTTGGATGGACTTTCACAAACACTTCTTCCTCACCGCCGAAAGGTTTCCATGTGATATCCGCCGCGCAGAGTCCAAAGCCAATTCGGGTTTGACCGCCGATGTATGGCGCAGATGCCCACTCATGGATGGCGGATACTAACGCTCCCATCTCTAGTTCCGTCAGGGCTTGGACAGATGTTTGTTGCCACAATCGGGAACCGGCGCTCAAACACTCCATCGTATACCGCATCTGTTGTGGTTTATCTTCCTTTTCCGATTTGGACTTGGCTTTTGTTTTCGGTTTCGGGTCATCCAACAATCCTAGTTGTCCACCTGACTGCTCCGCCTCCAGCAAACGTACATCTTCATCCGTCTGTAGATATGTGGACAAGTTGTTATCTTTCGCGTCATCCTTTCGACTGTGACTCCGTTCGGTGGTCATCTGCCGCCAGCTTACCGCTCTCTCGTTGCGTAGCGACTCGGGCAATAGGTGTTGTACCTCTCGACTCAGCGGATATGCATCACCGACCGATATTTTCCCAGGCAACAACTGGTTCCCTACGCCACCACCGAAAACAGACAGTAACGGCAATCCCTCGCGAATGCGCTTGGCCTGCTCAATATCGATAGATTGATCCCCACCGATGGATCCGCCTGAAAACAACAGATAAAACAGTTGCAGCGGGATGCGAAGTGAAGACCCGGCGCCTAATATATCGAGCAGATATTTCGCTCCAGCATCGCGTAGTGCACCGCGCCACGCGTTTCCGTGATAGACAAACACCTCGACAGGCTTGCCATCCGGGTCTAAGATGTCCTGTGTGTCCAAGTAACTATCAGGCCCATGTGACTTTCCGATATGACTGAGAGGCGCTAAAAGAGTAAATACTGTCTCCAACCGTCCTTTAAACTTCAGCATCTATGATATCCTCCTCTTTGATCAATCCGCGTGCCTCTAGTGGTTTTTCGCGCTCTAGGCGATCTCTGACCAAGGCGATAATCAGTGACGTACGCTTGTACAGCCTATCCAACACAACAATGTGGTCTGCGTCCTCCAACAGTTGCGTCCAAAACACTCTTCTGCCTTTATCCTCGATCTGGATGATCTCGCCTGTAGACCGATCCGCATGCATCGTGATGGTGTTTCCACTCCCGTCCCACATCCATCGCGGTTGGATCGTCGCGCACTGAAGTTTAGGTTTTAGACGTTCTATGAAGTCGTTCAGATCCATAGCCCGTTTCGAGCTAGACTTTACAGCTTGTTCGACTTGCCCCCACACCGTGGGGCTTATCTTGAATCGTTTTGTGTCGCGCGAACGCCATATCCCATACACCAACAGAGCTCCAACTGCTGCGTTTTCGTCTGATGTATCAAACCCATAATACATACGCTCAACTCCATCTTTTTGTAATATCTTCTACAGGCTTGCGCATAACCTGCGCACACTCCTCGGGAGAGTATCCAAAACGTCGCAAGATACGCAGGCGGTGACTATCTTTATTGCACCACCGTCTGCCGTGCCATGACATCAGGCGCGATAGGCGTTCTTGGTCTCCGATCACTGTGATCACTGACTTCCACTCTTTCTCGCCATGTCCAACCACAACTGTGGCGTGCTGGCCAGCGAACTGCACTGCGTATAACAGCGCTTCATCGCGCCAATCCACGTCATCTGGGAGTCGACTGCATACATGTTGTGCCCAACTGATGATCATATCGTCATCCCATGTTGGATCGAGTCTCTCACGGAACCTGGATAGTGCATGTGGAGTGACAAAGACCGGATTCTCAACTATCTGTCTCATCCAGTTTCTCCCTTCTGCGCCACGAAAAGTACCAGCTCCAAAAGTCTCGATCCCCGATGTGGACTAACCAACTCTTCATCTGCTTCCCACTTGTCTATTCCGTGCGCAATCATCTTATGTGACTGATACTCACCTGAGGCGATCTCGTCTTTCGTAAAGGTTTGATAGAGTCGCTCGACGGGTTCAAGAAGTGTGGAAAATTCTTGCGGACGAAACCGCATCTTGCGCTCCTCGAACATCAGTACCCAGTCACTAAGCGACATACCTACCTGTGCCTTAAAGTGCAACCATTTCTGGCCGCTCACGGCGATGATCATGATGTACGGAGCCGCGCTTGGGCCTTGTAACAAAACTTCCCGTATGCGTTGGCGGCTCAACGCCTCAAGGCTGCTCTCAGTGCCATAAAATGAGTACAGGCGTGTATCAAACTTATAAGACAGTGCCCATGTGCAGTAGTCGCATACCATATCACTGGTTGGACTCTTTGCCCAAGATTGATCTGTGAACGTCGCCTTAATGACCTTCTTTTTTGCCGTTCCAGTCCCATATGCACCGCATAAATAACAACTGCCTTCCTTGTCGCCAGGGACTAGCGGCTGATAACTCACACTTTTGCCGCTTGGCACCACAATTGGTGTAGATGCCATGGCTCCCTCATACATGATCTGCGTTGCAGATTTCACTTTTTCACCCCTTCAGAAGGTTGGGAATATGCTGTGGACTATTCGATTACCTCAATCTCTATCTCCAACCGCGGATTCTGCTTGTCCACTTGGAAGTCCATCACCTGAGGCAGAACCCACCTGTCGTCTTCCCACACCACGCCCGTCAGCGCGTCCTGAAGCAGTTTCAGCGGGTTGTCCTGGTCGTGCCGGCGTCTGTCACCCCAGTAGTACCAAACTTTCAGCGCTACCTTCGTCCCGTTCGGCACCATCTGCTGACGCCGCGCCATCATCCACGCCTTTGCTTCCCACGCCGCCTCACGTTTGAATGCCATAGCCTTGGATGTCGGTACCCGCATGCGCCGTCCGGCCTTGGTGAAATTGCGATAGGCATGATTGACGCTGGGTGGTAGCGGCAGGATTAGGCGAGTCACTTTGCATCCTCCCGTCCGCGCTCTATGATTGATCGGCGCTCGTTCCAGCTGCCTACGATGTACCCACAGATCCCACAGGCAGCCATCATCACGCAGCCTACGATGGTCAAGATGGTGTATCCGTTCATTCTGTTACCTCCTGTTCCGATCGGTTCTGTTCTAGCGCGGCATACAGTTTATCCATCGCGCGGGTATCCGCCTGATACACGTCATGTGCTCCGAACGGAACAGTTTCAATAGCGTTCCATGCGGCTTCCTCAATCTTCCGCAACCGTTCGATCTCAGCATCCTTCTCTGCTATCGTCTGATTGGCTGCGTCCAAGCGGTCCAACAGTCGTAACATGCCATCGCCTGTATAAATAGATTCCCAACGGAATCGCTCAAAACACTTACGTAATTCTGCGTCTGTCACTCTGACCGCGTCCCTTCCATCGGATATCGTCCGCATGTTAGACAATGCCATTTTCCGTTCAATCACATCTGCCAACCTGAACAGAATGGGTGGTAGAGGGCGGACTACGAACAGACCTTCGATGAGTTTTTCATTCACAAATTCGTGTCGCATAATATTGGCTTCGGGGTCGTCAAGAGGTGCCTTCTTTAGACATGACACATGAACATAACAATCAAACTCAAAACTAAACAACCAGTCGTCTCCTTTGTCCGAATGACAAAACCAACATCCACCAAGGTTTGGTTCAACTCGCTCCATCACACATCTACTCCTTTTGCACGTAGCGCTGCGAGGCTGATTGCTTCGGGTGCCGAAGCACAAGTTGTGCACTCCACCTGACCATCTGCATCACTTAGACCGACCGTCACTCCCAATGCTGGTTCTGATAATTCGATGTCGACGTAGAACCGAGTACGTAGTTGTTCCACCACTTCCCACGCTGCAGATATGTCTGTGGTGTAGCTTGGAACACCCCCTCGATTAACCCCGCTCCATATGTCGTCTCCACCGTCCCACGAGACCAATAGTCCGTCGTAGCTAACCACTTGGTACCCCATCACCTGCTCAGCTACCAACGCATCCCTCTGCCGTTGAGTCATCGTCGCCCAATCGTACTGTGCCATTAGGATTCACCTTCCTCTCCAAACATCATCTCAGCGAGTTCATCCACATATCCTTGTGCGTGATTGCGTTCCATACGTAACCGTTCAATCTCCGCCCTGGCTTCCTGTAGGTCTGCGATAAGGTCAGGAATAGCTTCACGTGATATTTTTAATGAGTGCGCAAACCACCAATCATTCGGTAAGGTTTCGTGCTCATTCCATTCAACCCCCTCAGATTTGTTAAACGCATCCATCAGTTTTGCTAACCGTTCATCTGTTACTCTCATCCCTATCTCCTCGCTTTCCATCGCACTCGATATCGTCCTCGACTTGTCCTGGAGACCACCGTGATGCTTGCTCTAGGCAGCTATCCGTATCGATTAATTGAAAATCCGACTATGATCTCACACGTCGTGGGAACGGCAGTTCTAAGTTCGGTTCGCAGCCGATTTGTCGTTCCCACCACGTCCCCAGTTACTCAGCAACTGCACCGTCTCACCCAAACTCATAATCTTCAGACCCAGTGCTTCGACATACTATGCACCCGAGACTGGATATACTAGTCAACGTGTCTCGGGAAGGGCAGCGATTGTGGCTGCCAGTGCCGTCAGCGTAGGTGGGGCTGACGGCGTACCATCCAATAGTCACTCATCCTTCTCACTCCTCAATCCCTCGACTTGACCTATACAGCGGCCACGGTAGTTTCCATCGTCGGTACCATTCCGCTTTACACTCCTCTACGTGCATCCCCTTGGCGATAAACCGTTCAAGCTGGCAACAGGCGACGTTACTTAGCCACTGCATTCGGTCCATTCCTCGTCTTCCCAGCGACTCCATGTGTCGTGAATCGGTTGAAGTTTTTCAATCAACTCGTGCCATGTTGCTTCAGGCACTGATATACCCGCTTCTGACTTAGCCATCGGCAGAAGGGATGCACTCGCGAATTCTTCAAGCGCCGTGAGATATTCCAAACTCACCATGATGCCGTCACCGTTTTCCTGAGCATCCTTTTCCAAATGCCTTTTGTGCTGTTCGTCTAAATATTTCAAAACCGAACCAATCTGATCTGGCACTTCACTCATCCATCTCACCCTTTCAAGCTCCGAACTATCTTGTGATTCCTTTGCACATAGTCGTAAAGTGGTGCGCACGTGGGACAAAAGTCATGCCCCGCAAAACTGATCGCGCACTCTTTGCATATCGGGCTGTCGCAGGTTAAAGTCATTGGCCCGAAGTGTTTTGGATGCGACGTCGAGATGTAATCCACAACAAAGTCACACAACTGAGTTGCCTCGTTCCTCTTACAA
>NZ_JAFMTW010000067.1 GCF_017329615.1 Alicyclobacillus suci
TTTGGTCACTTGAAATCTTCTCGAAGGTTGGGGTGAAGTCCTTTTTCATGCCCTAAAAACCCTTGCCCTGCGGGAGTTTATAAATCTGCAAAACGCTCAATTAAATGAAATTCGGATTCCTTCTAGGCTTGTTAACTTTGTGACCACCAAAATCGTATCGTCATATTTAGCCGGAACCTTATAATCTACAGTGAGATTTGTAACGACTACCAATACTCCGGATTCCTCTAATTCACGATATGTAAGCCCAAAATGTGTAATTGTACTTGATCGTCCCAATTCAAGCCAGGGAATATAGTTACCGTCGTAAACAACCCCCATTTGGTCGACTTCTGGATAGCGAACTTTTAGGCAATAAGTAAAATGCTTCATAATTTTAATCTCCATTCAACATATAAATATGGTTATGTTTGGTTCAAATGATGCTTCTGAGTTTTATTGAGACATGAATTGGTTCAGTAGCATAATATAATGTCTGACAAAAGTTTCAAAGGTCATAACCCAACATAGGACGCGGCATTCTGGTCAAATCCATTGGCATCTCTTATATATGAACGCATTACTAAAATGCTTTTGTGTCCACTGATCGCCATGATTTTATCTTCGCGTGCTCCTCCTTTCGCAGCAGATGTAATGAATCCAGAGCGAAGGCTATGGCCTGCGTACTTTGCTGGAGGAAGTCCGACTTTTTGAGCGGTATCCTTTATAATACGTGCTACACCTTTATCTGACAGGCGTTCTCCGGAAACTAGATATGCGTTCTTTCTACGATAGACACGTCGAAAAATCGGGCCTGTCGAGATTCCGGCTTTATTTAACCATTCTTGAAATGTTCGTACCGGGCATGTTTCGACGTGGGATCCATAGGGAAGATGTATTTTTCGTTGATGCCCCTCTTGGTCTGTTTTGCTCTTTCGAATAGTGATTATCAGTCCTTCATGGACGATATCTACATCTTCGACGTTAAGAGCTACCAATTCAGACCGACGAAATGCACCTGCAAACCCGATTACGATTAGTGTGCGGTCTCGCAGCGCTCTAAGGTTACCCTCTTTGATCAGAAGGCTCGCCATGCGACGAATTTCTTCTATTAATAATGGTGATTTTCCCACACGGGAAACCTGAACATTTTCATCGCGTTTAATGCCTTTCCAAATGTTGCGGACTTGTGAGTGAGATGTGGGGGACTCATAGTCCTTTGCCTTGTGAAGTTGTGAAATTGCAGCCATGCGTCGTTCAATTGTACTTGCTCGAAATTTGCGCCTCCGTGCTAGGTACGCAATGTAGTTTGAAATGGTTTCGGGAGCGGCAGGACATGGACATAGTGAATTTTTGAAACACCAGGTAAAAAAATCAAACAAGTCAAACGTGTATGCTCGTTTGGTATTCGCTGACCTAGCGTTGCTCAAAAATTCTTTTGCATCGTCAGATAATTCTGGTTCCATATCGGTGTTTGGAGAATTATCCGCAAAATAAGAAATACCGCCTTTTTTTATTTTTTTAACTAAATATGTACTGGGTGTACCTACTGTTAAATTTTTATCCATTTTGATAAACCAACCCCAATTATTACATTTTAAAGTTTAGTCCGATAAAGTTTCATTATCGGACGTTTAGAGTCTAAAAAATAAGGGACTAAACAATATCAAATTGGAAGTTATAGACAAACCTAAATATTTACAAAAAATATCTTTGTGTCTATCAATTCACTATTTCTATCTCGAAATCCTCCTTGTTGTATAATTTTGTATTATATTACATGATGTGAAAATATCATTTTCACGAGCGACCTCAAAAGAAAGAGAGGTCACTCGTGAGAGACAGAAACCACCCAAATAACTTGGGTGGATCTATTCATGGTCGATCCCAGCCTGTTAAGCAATCGGGAACGGGGGAGGGCTACCTTCCTGTCCCGAATACCGGCAGAAAGGACACCTCCCCTTTTGGATTACATGCATTAAATAACAAGGACGCGTTATGCCACACGTGACTTAGGCTTATTGCGTTGTTTGCTTTCTTTTTTCAGAAGTCTAGCAAAACGCTTTAAAAACTCCTTTACTTCCGGTTGGGGGTCACAATTTTTGTACCCCCGGGCTTGCCGGATAGCATTATCCGACACTTCCACTGTTACGAAAGGTTTTTCTGGCTCTGTAACACTTCTGAGTACATATAGATCACAAATGCCAGATGCATACTGGTCGGAATAGCCTCCGACACAGTGGTTTAGGGTCTTACCTTCTTCAAACAGTTCATTGCTACTTTTCGCTGGACGAATGAAAAAGCGGTCATCTGAATACGCGTAGCACATAAGTTCCTGTACACGTAAAGCAATCCGACGATTGATTTCCTCATCCCGTTTGATTTTTACACGTTGCATCAGCTTATCGTGAGTTTGTCGCAAACTTGTGGGGAACAAGACGTGTGGTGCACCCAGGTCCATTCCAAGCTCTTTCGACATACGCAAAGTATCTTGCCAGTCAATGAGTACGCTGGTCGCTCTGGAATAACGTTCTGGCGCGTCTTCACGCCTCATCTGTTTCAAGATATACTTAGCCACCATGATTGGTTCGGCTATCTTCTTTTCGGTTAAGTACTGCCATATGCGGTCTTCAGTAATATCCTGAAGGCTAAACGCTTGTTCAGGTGTAACTTCAAAACCTTGCTTTCTCCAAAAATGATAGCTGTGGAGGGTTTTCGGTAGTACATTCGGCAACTCCAATAACCGGAGAATATCTGTCTTCGGCATGCGAAGGACCTGCTGTGGGTTTTTTCCTCGCCAATAAATCGCTCTGTATGTTTGGTGCCCCAGCATTTTTGCGGAAACTAGGGTTTTTAGACCCATTTTGGTTAAGTACTCTACGCATGGGTACTTAGCCGCAATGTTGAAAAACTTAACAAAGTCAAACGTTTCGTCATCGTATTCTTGCCACATACTGTACTGCAGAGGCGTCCCCTTTACAGCTCGTTTTATGCTCCCGGTCGAACAGAATGCCGGCTTAATAATTCCAAAGTAGTAATTGTACATGCGTTGTTCAACGTAAGATCCAACATTACGCATTTTGCGGGTTTTACCGTTCCATTCGTTGCGAAACTCGGTACCACCACGCCCTGGCTCAAATACATACCAGGCGCATGTCGTAAACTGTGTTTCCGTTTCGCGATAGTCGCCAGAGTAGTCCCGTTGCGCGTAAAATGCACGCGCTACGACGACATTTTTGTTGAGTCGGGACTTCTCGTACCAGACGATATACGCGTAGTCGACGAGGCGTGAGCGGCCGCGGCCGTTTTGCTTCACAGTACACTTAGAATGGCAATTTAAGCAATCCGTCTTTTCGTTATGCTTGAAATATGCTCCACCTAGGCCGAGAGGATATTCGACTTTACAGTGCGTGCAGTATGCCATTTGAACCTTACCCACTCGCCATACGAATAAGTAGCGGCTTTCTTTGAAAACCGTGTCACGTGCGTAGTTACATAAACTCTTGCTGATTTTCTTCGGGAAATGCTTAATTGCTTCATTAAATTCCATGTAGTTTCCTCCTATTTTTTCAGGATTAGATGTCAAATAGGGTCAACTGTTCTTCTGGCACGGGTTTCGACTTGGGCCCTAAAGGCCGCCGAGCGGCAGTAGTATTTCGAATCGGTGATGTTTGAACGGCCGTTCTCACAGGAGGTGTGTATCGGTGTTCTTCAGGGAGGTCGAACGGTTCGCCTTCCCAACATCCGTAGTAGTTCAAAACGACAGCAAAAACCTTTTCATCTGATAGAACGGCTGTGTTATTCGTGCGGAATTGAGATGCATAACGAATTAATGTGTCAAAGCACTTCCCTAAGGTTTTGTCCTCCGCAATGAAATTTCTGGAGTGTCGTGCGTTTGAGGCTAGGTGGTTGAGAATGAATTCTCCAATCACCTCTATGGTAGGATTGTTTTGATTCTCTACCATTTGTGCCTTTACTCTTTCTACAGCGGCTTCGTAGTAGGCCTCTCCTGTTAATTGAGCCTCTTCGTCTTGGTCTGTTTCAGTAGAAACATCTAATTTCTTCATTTGTTCTTCAGACATGAAGATCCCTCCGATACTCCCGGCGCCGCCGCCTTGGGAGTGAATAAGATACCCTGGGCGGCAGGGGGAGACCGGAACGCAAAAAAGGCAACCGACAAAGACCTTTCGTGATGGTCATGTGACCAACACGGGTCATGCGATTGCCTTTCAACTGCCACTTAGGCAGATTCCGATCATAGGTTTGGTGTTGCGAATAGGTTAAGGTGGCGCTACTTACCCGAGGGTAAGTGCGAAAGTGAGCTCCTGTCCTATGTACACGTGCACGTCCTAGTGCATCTGCTGGCGTACATAGTGAGTTCAGCTATTCTTGCTGCAACTGAACAAGAGGTATTACCGTGAGTGTGCGACAAGTGACTGAGTACCGACGAGTGACATGCTGCCTAGTTTCACCTTGCGGTTCGCTATGTAATAGCTTCCTAGGCTCCTCTCTGCTCTCCACGTAATGGATTCAAGCGCATAAGAGGGAAAGTTTTTCTAATTTCTCTTTTAGAGTAGTGTTTTTTCTTTTATCAGTCAACAAAAAAGGCCCGCCTAAATGGCGGGCACTTTGTAGTGCTACAGCGCGAACAAGAGAATTTGGTCATCACTGACCATTTTCTTTTTCGCTTTAACCACAAACCCCATCTGTTTACGCAGCGCACCGACAGTCATCGGCTCTTCCTGTACAACAAGTGGTTTCGGTGTGTCCTGCGACTCTTCGAAATCTGGAAGGTTGAACAAATCGAGCTGGGTTTCTGTGTTGGTTAGAGGAATAATATCTACCTCTTGTAATCCAGCAGCTCGTCTCGTTTCCTCAGCCAATCGCTTCATAGCTTTGGAGATTTCGACTTTAAACTCGTCCTCCTTCAGCATCACGACGCCCTGGGGAATATCCTTGTCAGCTATCGTTCGCCACTTGGATTCGAGATCGTTGACGTCTCCAAGACAGCTTGCGATGGAAAATGTTGAAGACGATAACTCGTCTTTCTCCCCGAACATCGCCAAATCAGACTTATCTGCTCGTCCCTCCAGTAACATAGCGGAAAGACGTCTTTTCATCATGCGACGAAATTGGACCATCTCATACGATCCGTTTGTAATATAGAAACGAGCAGTACATTTTTGCGACTGTTTAATCCTCCAGGCTCGCCTGGATGCTTGTCGTAAAGTGTTAATTTGATCGGTCAGTTGAAAGAAATTTAATGATGGGAAGTCGAGCATATCGATACCCACCTGGACCAAGGTTACATTTGAGACGATAACCTGTATGTCATCTTCGACTGCTTTGGATATCCATGCGACTCGATCCTGCGGTTTGACGCTTGCTTTTAATAAACGAGACCTAATCCCTTCTCGAGTCAATATTTTATGAATGCGCTCATCCTGCTGATATTCCTTGCCAGAATATCTTACAAAGACGACGCATCGACGGCCTTGCACAAGGTCATCTCGGATATCCTCAAGTAATCGCCGTTCCTTTGCGTTAAGCTCATTCTCATCATGTGTAGGTATCCAGGCAATGCCCTCATCGTTGAGAGGCACATATTGTTCCTTGTGTGGCTGATTTGCCGCATTGACGACCGAAGGGATAAAGCGTGCATAGGCGTGTTTGTTTCCTCCGATGTATGCTTTTTTCATCTTGGACTCGAGTTCGTTGTGAAACTTTGAATACTGGTACCGATGCGGTGGATCCTCATCCATGTCCACAAACACCGGCTTTTCTTCAAGTTCTACAAGTGGAAGGCCGAGGTCGCCAAGCTCTAGGAATATCGTCTTGTCAGAAAGCAAGTTCGCAAAAAGTTTCGGTGACAGTCCAGGAATTTCGGTTGGTGGATTCATCACTATTTTACGGCGTGTGAATGTCCCATCATCCTGAACATCATCTTCTGAATACCGTCCACGTTGTTCTTGAGCTCCATAAAGACTCACAAACTTTCCAAGTGACTTGTGATCAAACCCCAATTTAAGCATCTGGCCAGGAACAAGTCGCCATAGCAGATAAAATAAGCTCGACGCGGTGCCTTTGGACAGGGTTCCCGTGAGAGCAAGTACGCGCTTTGCGGCTGAAATGATAGCCCCAAGGCTTTCACCTTGCCCGCTCAAGCCAGCATACTCGTGTACTTCGTCCACTACCAGAAGGTCAATGTATCCCTTCAGGTATCTCTGAATGAACCAAGAAGGTTGCAATCGCCGCTTTGTTAAATTACTCACCTTTTCGACTTCCGGCTTTACATCACGCATCAGATTTGCGTTACACGCACTACAATGGTAGTTTCCAAGGTTTGAATGGAAGTGATACTGATCATGCATAATGGCACGATCTCCGACTCCTGTTGCTTCATACGGCCGACGACCATTTGCTAGATCATGAAAGCCGAGCTTTAACTCTAGTAGCATTTCATATTCATTGTCACCGCTTGCGGCTCGCGCTTCCTTGATGCTCTCCTCGTCGGTTTTCGTTTGCACGGCGTGACATTCTGGGCATAACCAAACATCTTCAAGTTTGACGACATGGCCGCGGTCCGCTGTACCGACAGAGTACCGAATACCCTGTTCTCCAAATGAAAGCATCGGCTTTGCCATAGGATACTCTGACCTCGAAGGACGAAATGTGTAGACATGCTGTGGTTTATAAATCAGAGATGGCGCTTTAGGCATGCCCAATTTGCTCGTATCTCTGCCCAGCAGCATAATTTCGATTTGACCGTTTTGCAAAGGATGTTTTTTCCGCTTGTCCCGCCACTGTACAACGTCTTTCCAGTTCTTAAAAACTGTAATGATTGGATTGTGTAATGTGGCCTTTATTTCGTCTTCCACCCATTTAGGGATCGTTATCGCAGGGACGAGCATTAAAACACTAAGCGAACGTTTGCCTCTATTAACCACACATTGTGCCTCGTTTTTAACGGCAGCCAGTGTATTTAAAACCGCCAAGCTTGAAATTGACTTGCCGGTGCCCATATCGCTGGAGATGATTACACCTTTTTGTGACTTTAAACCGTTTACCGCAGCCTGAGCGACATGTGCCTGTGCTAAGAAGGGCACACGTTTCATCGTCGCGATCGCCGGGTGAATCGGTTTATCTAAGTCATGTAGTGGTTTGGCCATCTCCTCTATGGTTGCTGCGAGATGTCCTGCGAATGTTTGCAGATACGTCATGAGTTCAGCTTGATCGCCGTCTTCTGCATCTTTTTTATATTCGCCTAAGACTTCAGAGAGAGCCGGCGCTTCCGTGATTCCTTGGGGAAGTTCAATTTTCCGTTTTGCCAGTAGTTTTGAAAGGATCTCCTTTGCTTGTTCCTCGTTTAATTCCGGTGAAAGTTGGTAGGCTTGAACGTCTCTCCAAAACTTAACGTTTGGATCCGACCATACATTGAGCGGTTCTACAAGTTCGCGCTGAACGCAGGCGTCCCATAGGGGTTGTCCCCATTCCTCGACGTACGGAAGGCTAAAGTCGTGTGCAAAATGCTTTGCAAACAACGTAGCGATGTCTCCACCGTCCGGTAGGATCAATGACCGTGCCCGGTCACTATCAATGATTTCATCAACTGCAGACTTGTGCAGTATGAGCGTGTGCGTCGTTTTTCCGACCGGCCGATGAATCAACCTGTAGTTGTTCCTGTCGCACTTTACACGTGTCTCAATGGATGCGTAACGTTCGGGTCGCACATGTAGGAACTCTCCTTTTAATGCGCGTGCCGCTATGCCTCGTGTTACCTGGTCTATGTCAATTAGGCTTGCTGCAATGAGCTCCTCATATTCCTTACCTGGAATAGGCCGAGTGATGAGAAGATGTGCTGCAGCGTCATACCAGTGTAAATCGCTTTGATATTCAAGAATTTTCATGTATCCATCCCAATGTATGCATATCCACCAGGGGCGCCCCGATGAATAGTGCATCACCGGGACTACCTCCCTTGCTAAGTATTATTGCAAATCGCGGATGGTTCCGTCTGGTTCAATAGTCCGAACAATCGTTACCCACTCATCCGTGTCAACGATGGTTTCACGTCCTTGTTCGTCGTACGTAATATCTCGGTGCGTTACCTTTCGGCTCGTGCCGATAACCATATGGCGATGTTCACCTATGCCAACGGCTCCATCTAATGCGCCGGCTGCGATAAGCGTCGCAAGATGTGTTCGACGATACGGGAGTAGCGGTCTTTGTAGCTTCGCATCGACTACCGAACCTTGAAGCATATGCTCGGCTACTTTGAAGCCGTCAGAAAGCTCGAGGTCTCGTAGAAGTTCGACTTCATCACGAACATCTCCGCGAAACTCGATGTCGTCACTTACGTCGCAAGCCGGAATAATCCAAGTACGGTTATCCATATTGTCTAAATATGGAATTCGTGTTGTGGAGTCATTTCCGACCGCGAGTAAGTGGCGACGCGTTTCAAGTTCTTCAGAAGTGAGCATTTTTGTGCTCTGTAAAGGCTTTTCGCGTCTCACACCGAATATGACGACTTGTTTGTAAGCCTGATACTCATCATCGTCAAAACGGTATACTGCTAGGTTGGTGTATCGATGTTCGAGCGCATTGACTGTCTCTTTTGAAAGTGTCGTGCGTGGAATGATGAACACAAGTACTCCACCCGGAGCCACATATTTCGCCGTGTCCCGCAGGAATGAAAGCTCGATGCGAGATTCACTTCCACCTTGCCCACCGCGGTTGTCGTAGGGCGGATTTAGCCACAGTAAAGACATACTAGCCTTGTCTACGCGCGCCTTCTCATAGGGTGAGGCGACTACGAAGTTCAAGCGTTCCGTAGCTTCAGTTGCACGTGCTCGGTCTAGCTCGACGCCGTAAGTGAGCGTACCCACTGGGGCTTGTTTGCCAACAGTTTGAAGTGCAATACCTTTGCCACAACACGGGTCGAAAATGCGTGCTGGCCCTTTAAAACGAAGACGCTTCACAATCTTTTCCGTCATTGTTTCGGGCGTAGCGTAAAAACCGAGGCGACTATCACTTTCGTATCTTGCCATTCAAATTCCCACTGTCCGACCGGATGGGGTGAAACCCCCTGTCCGGAAATACAGACAGAGGGTTCACCTCCTTAATTAGTTATTCGTTGTATATTGCTCTGTCGATGAGACCTTATTAAGCATTACTAGTTGAGGGATTACGCCTCCAAGTTGGCGACTTGTTTGGCACAAGCTGGGCAAACGATATCTAACCCCGCTACCCGCGTATATGTGTAGGTATAGTCACCGCATATCTCACAACTCTCTGGATTCTCACGATTTTCCACTTCATAAGCTTCGTTCTGCATATGCGAGACTCCCCCTTGGTATGTGGTCTTCTCCACCTGGCCATGTTCGAATTAAGTCCGACCGCAGAAGGAGGCCCCTCGGACAACGTATACGGAGAGGCACCGCCATCCCAATCAGATTTGCAAGCTAATCCTCAGCCAGAATGCCGTTCTAGCAGTTTCTTAACAGCAGGAATCTCACGAAGATTCATCACTAAAAGTACAACTGGTACCGAAGCGACCGTTAAGTCATATAGAGCCACTGGTGCATGAGCAACACAAGCTAACACATACCAGTAACCAGTCATCAGCCCTATTGCAAACGCTATGCCTGTTACCTTTTGTTTTGTTTTCATACCGTAGTCCTCCATCACCTTTAGGGCTATACGAAGACCACCGGTGATGAAACTGAAAAGGAACAGGTCACTAATGACTGGTGATACGATGAGTGGCTCTACAACAGTGCGACCAAACACGGCAAACAGAGTGAATGACTCGATAGATTGCAAAATTCCATCGAGGACTTTTGCCTCAAATTCGTATTCACAGTATTTCGCGAAGCTCTTTAACTGTGTGCTATACAGTACCGTTAAAAGGCTTACCATCAGTACACCAATGGCCTTTTCGACTGCAGGCAATATAGCAACCACAAAGCCGAGTAAGGCGGCAAGTGTCGTTAATCCTAGTGCTACAAAGAAAGCCCATTTGTCGAGCTTTTTTAAGATGCTTTTAGACATATGGATACACCTCCTCGTATCATAGTCGTTGAAGTTCTTCGCAGTAGATTTTCCAGCAGGTCCGGAACTGCTGAATGTCGCTCGAGAATTTCCAGTGCCGGCTACTGTTGCTCAAGTCAATGTCTTGTGGTTGCGGGTACTACCCCGTCCACCTTGCTACATGCACCACCCGCTCGATCCCGTTTCACCCGGATGGGGTAGTGCCCTAGTTTCATGCTTGATTTCTTGGAGTACGTTGCTCCGTGCTCTGCTTCTGTATTTGATAGCCTAAAAGTACCCCACTGGAACAATCGAAAATTCCCCCACCCTATGATAGCCTCACTACGGTGAGGTGGTTGAGGAGATGATTCGAT
>NZ_JAFMTW010000068.1 GCF_017329615.1 Alicyclobacillus suci
TCCGTACCATGATTTCGCCGTGTTCGCCAACAAATCCACCAAATACTTGAAAACATGCCCCGGTCAATGATCTCAATCACCTAATCGTCGAAATCCGGGATCAAATATCTCGAGAATTTTTCCAGGATCTATCGGACCATATGTAGGGCTTATAATCATCATATCCTGGCGTCCTAAAATGCGGTCCAATCTCCTCAATCCATATTCTGGATCCGATTTTTTCCAAATAGCGTAGTCATTTTGGGCATAGCGGATACGGGGCATAGCAAAGTTCCATAGATCAGTTCCAATAACAGATTCCATATCGTCGTCTTGGTAATGAACCAACTCAAGATGGACTGTATCTTCAGCTACTAGATATCCTCCGTCTCGTTCTTCCCAAGCAATAATGCCAAGTTCTTCAGAAGAGTATTCGTCCAGGATTGGAACACCAAGTTTAAGCGAAAGGTCTCTTCTGATACCGGGTGAAGAAGTCTCACTGTTTGTTGAAAAGGCTAGGATACCGAGTTCCTTGGCGTCAGGAAGTAATTCCGCAACCTTTAAGACATGTCTACCCACACCGGTGACAATTTTCGGTTTTAACGTCCGGATATGCTCTGCTAAATCTTCGTAAGAAGCCCCTAGACCAACTGTAAAGGTAGGATAGTCCCCCAAAATACTTGTCAGTAAAAATGGTTCATAGTATATCGAGTAAATCCAGTCCTCAGGTTGTAAGGGCGACTGCATCATGTTCTCAAACATTTGTATACGGTGAACAAACCAGTGCTTTTGTCGATCGGTATCATTAATCAGAGAGAGTGGAGTTCCAGTGGAACCTGAAGTACGAGACTTATGGTTGATCTTTACCCACGGATTATTAACTACTTCTCTATAGATCTCATGTAGATCGGCCTTTTGTATTATGGGGAGTAAAGTAAAATCTCTGAGAGATTTTAAATCCCCGGGCTCAAAACCAACATTTGAATATAGCCTCCGGTAGTAGGATATATGTTCATAAGAAAATTTAACCAGAGACTGTAGACGACGTAGGGTCCAACTGTCCAGTTCTTCACGCGGCATATTATCAAGTTTTCTGTAGCGAGTACGTTCATCGTGAAATGACTTAAGAATCTCAGTGTGTCTCTCTAAGCTCTCAACCGGCCATACTTGTTCAAATCTTATAAATGGCTTCAGAGATTCAGGTGACCCAGCCTTTTCAAATACATCAATGTAAGAATGAACCATATATGTTCCTCCTTTCAAATAATTAATACGACATTAAAAATCTTAAAAAACAAGATTGACTACTTTCCCAGTAAAAAAACTATGAATATTTTGTATCAATTCACGCATATTCTGCTCTCTAGATTCATAGGAATACCATGCACTACCAGGAGTCAAGACGACATTATCTAGTTTGAGGATAGGATTATCCTTATAACTGGTCAGATCATCAAGGCCTGCGCCTCTGATCCTATGTTGCCTCAGCACATCATACAACGCCGGTTCATTTATTAATCTTCCTCTACATGTATTGATTAAAAATGCATCCGATCTCATCATGCTGAGTAACTGTTCAGTAACTATACCTATCGTGCTTTGATTAGCTGGGAGATGGAGAGAAACGATATCACTTCTCTTCATGAGATCCTGTATATCTACGAGCTCGATTCCCTTCACTGGTTTCATGGATTTATTGGTTCCCAATACCTTCAATTGGAAAGCATTAGCAATGTGCGCGACTGCCTGACCAATTTGTCCTGTACCTACCAATCCAATTGTTTTTCCATGGATTTCAGAGCAGAGAAATGGATGATACAAATGACTTAACCCGCGTCTACATGCATTGTCAGCTTGTATAAGTTTTCGGTTGATAGCAAACAACAGGGCAAATACATGCTCAGCTACTGATTGTTTAGAGTATACTGGGCAATTTGATACCAAAATGCCATGGTGTGTGAGAGCATTGATGTCTATGTAGTCATAGCTAGTAGTAATTGCGATTAAATACTTTAATCTAGATATTTCAAGGACCATGTCTTGTGTAATAGAAGTCCATTCTACAATCGCTATATCTGTATTAGACAATCTTTTAATGGCTTCAACCTTATCGGGACGGTCACTAAATACTTGAACTTCCCCATATTCTCGCATCTTAGTAATGACCCACGTCGGGAGGTAAGTCGGTTCGTCAATGTAAGTAATCTTCATGCAATCACCTTACGAGCGCTACGTTATACTGGGTCGACAAAAAATCCGATAATCGATCACAGGCCTTTTTAAACATTTCTGAATCCCGTGCCAAGGCGATACGGATATATCGCTCGCCTATTTCTGGGTTGTTCCAATAGAAATGGTCTCCAGGAAGAACTCCCAATCCCGAAGCACGCATAGCCTCAAGTAATTCGATACTAGAGACATTTTCGCTTTGTATGTTTAACCACTCCACACTAATTGTCGAATGAGAAGAATACGGGATGAGAATGGAATCTTCTAACGAGTTCCGTAGGTATGCTCTGTTCGCCTCAATTAAGTCCCAAAGTGTTGTTTGAAGACCATATTTTTCTGTATCACGCACGTACTTAATTAGTAAGTTCAAAATAAAAGGAGATACGTTGAGAAGAATGTCATTATGCAACTCGAGGATACCTTCGTATAAATCCTCACTCGCAGCGAGAATACTGCACTTCAAGTCCTGTGTTGGCCATGTTTTCCCGGTGTCTTCCACCATAAAATAACTGACACCGGACTTCTCGAGTGCCCTGTATTGATCCCAAAGCGAATCAGGATGATAAAATCTAAAAGTGCAGTCAATAATCAATAATTTATCGTTCCTTTTGCACAATTCAATGACGGTTTCCACTTCTTCTTGATTTAACATAAATCCGGTTGGATTATTTGGTAAAGTTAAGAACAATGCATCTGTTGTTAAATTGTTAAGTGTATGCTCTAGGTTATGAGGTGCAAGGTCATCCTCTGCTACAGGCGTTAGTTGGACATTTCGTCTTTTTAAGATTGTAGCTAGATTATCGAAACATGGTTGCAGTAAGCTAACCGTTATACCTCTTTGTTGTAGGTATGTTGCGATTAGATCTGTTGAGAGCGACGCAGAATAACACAGCATGGTTCTAGGATGACTTATGGCCGAGTACTGATTAGCCAATTTATAAAACTCGTATTGAAATTCTTCCTCTAAGACTTTCTGTTTCGTAAATTCAGATTCGCAAAAAATCGAGGGCAACTCACCAACAATAGTTTTTTGGGTATTAGATTGACCTTGATGAGCGTGACCATCTGCCAAATTGTAATCTTGATTTAATCCTATAGCTTCATACCGAGTTAAATTATTGAACTTTGACAAAATACCCAACCTCTATTCTCCAATTTGTAGTGATCATGTATTTATGATAAATCATTTCCAGTTATTCTCGCAAGAGAAAAGTTTCAATCAATTGTTATTATATATGAATTAAAAATTTATCCAGGATTTCGACGATTTTGCGATTGAAGCAACCGACAGGGATGGATATTCAAGTAATTGGTAGATATGTTGTCGATACAATGAAATCATGGTACGTCACTTGAGTGATGGGCACCATTCCCCCCTCCCCAGAGCTGGGCTGTGAACTCCGCTTATGTAATTGGGAAAAGCCCTTACGTGGCGGTTTGAAGCATCTGCGATGACAGGTGTTTTGCACGTTCCGGAAGACGAATGCTCCACTGGCGTGCATGACGAACCAGAATGCCAGGTAGAAGGAAAAGTCTCCGTCTAAGGCGTCCGGCTGTCCATTGGCATAGTGCGGGTTGTAACGCTACGTGCTTGTATAGCACGAGCAGATTATATGCCAGTAGCTTTAGACCCTGCAGCGCTTTGTTGGCATCGAAATCCTTGCTGGAGAATTGGTCGACGGCGAATCCATATTTAGCTTCCTTGATGTGATTCTCAGCGTTGCCGCGATAATTGTAGAAGTGCCATACATCCTCGCCGCTCCAGTCAAACGTTGTGGCAATCGCTTCGTATTTCCAGAGCCAATCCGCACACAGCACTCCTGTGGGGCAATGTCTAAGCGACGTACAATGATGACCCGACGAGGTTTGTCCCAGGAAGTTGCCTGATACATGATGGAAGCGACGTCGCAGTCTTCCCTATCGCTCTCTGTGATGCAGTGCCAGAGGAGATTTGGCGCTTGTGCTAACTGTGCCAGTCGTTTGGTCCATTTCAGTTTAACCACGTAATCTCGTTTATCTTGCTCCAGTAGTTCTGCTTATTTTGCAACATCTGCGACAACATGCCCAACACAAACTTTATGGCTACTCCTTCAGACTCAAAATCGCCTTTAATTTCTCTTAAAGCACTGGCAATGTCCACGAACGAAGCATGAGCCTTCATTGAAACTTCAATGATGTCAACATCGGATTTAATTCCTCAAAAAAATCGGGTCGATTTCCCCAAAAACATCAGTTTTGATTTCCTCAAAATCATCGCGTAAAATTCCCCGGACATATGTTCGGTTAGTCTCTCACCTCCTCTTGCAGGGCATGGGTTACGCCTGCTTTGAGTTTATCCTTCATCCGGTAGCTGTTCCCGCGTATGTTGACCGTTGTCGCGTGGTGAAGCAACCGATCAAGTAGAGCCGATGCCAGCACCTGATCCCCAAACATGGTTCCCCAGTTGGTGAAGCTCGTATTGGATGTGATAATCATCGCCCCTTGCTCATACCGCTCAGAGACCAGACGAAAGAAGTTTGCTGCATCCAGCGCGTCCAGTGGCAGATAACCAACCTCGTCGCAGATGAGAAGCTTCGGTTGGATGTACACCTTCAATCGCTTTTCTAAGCGGCCCTCTTGATGCGCTTTTCGTAAATCGGCGACCAACCGCTGCATGGTGACGAAATACACACTCATTCGGTTTTGCAACGCCTCCATCCCCAGTGCCACAGCTAAATGCGTCTTTCCCACGCCGGGCGGACCGAGGAGGATGACGTTACTGCGCTCCTCCACGAACGACAGTTGTGCTAATTCCCTGATTTGTCGTTCGTCGATGGACGGCTGAAACGTAAAATCGAAGTCTGCCAACGTCTTGTGATACGGGAAGTGTGCTAGGCTGAGGCGAGTATGGAGGTAGCGGTTGAACCGCTCCTCCGTCTCTGCCTCCAACAAACGAGACAGAAACTCGACATACGTCGCCTGTTTTCCCGCAGCCCACTCCAGGCTGGCTGGGAGAATCGACGCGGCCTTCTTTAGCCCCAGTTCCAACAAAGATTCTTCCGTCTTGGCCAATAACAATGCTTCGCTCATTGCAATTGCCCTCCTGACGCGATTTGCTCATACACGTCCAGATCCCGTTGTTCCACGTCGGGTCCGACTTGAAGACCAGCGACTTTGCCCCGTGAATGCCTCGGCGTATCCATGGGGATGCCTTTTACGTGCTCAGGGTTGACGGAGACTTGATGCTTGTCCACGAGACTATGCTCGGCGATAACCTGACCGCCATATTCAATTTGTAGACGGCCCGTTTCAAACGCGCGGACTAGAACGTTTTTCCCCACGTACTGCCACGGCACAGAATACAGGCTGGCATTCCATGAGATTCGACAGTCGTTGAGGACCTTACGCAATGCACTATACGCCAATAGATACCGATGTTCCGGCAGCCGCTGCAGGTTTTCGTCAGGGAACCGAGACTGCGGCCGCTCATGGGTTGTTCCATGGATGCGGACGTTCGCAACGGTATCTCGCCATATGACTGCTTGCTGATTGACATCTGCCAGATCCACAAACGCGGTCGGCCAAAAGCTGTCGCGGATATAGCGAATGGGTCGCTCAATCTTTTCCTTCTAATGTGCAGCTACACATTAGAAAGGTAATGAGAAGTCCGGGATAATGAGAAGTTGAATGTCAGGCTCGTTGAATGAAGCAACCTACCTACAAATCAACTTCTCATTATGATCCCGTCTTATTTGCCTAGCTCCTTTAGCCAGTTCATCAGCCCCGTATTCCTTTGCCACTCTGGGAGCCTATCCGTTACAGTGTGATTTGCGCTTTTCTCTAACGCCTTTCGTTTCATTTCACCATCAATCCTTGCGTAAATCTCCGTTGTCTGGATGTCTACGTGTCCAAGAAAATCGCGAATGTAGATAAGATTCACCCCGGACTGTAGCAGATGAATCGCTTTGCTATGACGAAAACAGTGTGGTGAGAACTTATCTGGAAAAAGTTGAGGTGCCGTTTTTATGGCTTCCCTCGCGTACTTTTTGACGATATAAGCAATACCCTCACGAGTTAACTTGCTTTTCGATCGGTTCTGGAATAATGGGTAATCCCGTGCACAAGGCTCCGTCCAACCATTTTCGTCTATATACTGTTTCAAGAGTTGCTCCATGGGTCTCATCAAGGGGACGATTCTGCTTTTACCCCCTTTTCCTGTGAGTTTGACGGTTGCGGGTTCCGTTGCTCTCACGTCGAAAACTTTTAAGTCAGCAATTTCTTGCACTCTTGCCCCAGAGTCATACATCAGACTTAACAAAACAAGATCCCTTCTACCCTCCATGGTTTTACTGTTGGGCCTCCCAAGCAAATATTTCATGGCGTCCAGTGTCAAATGTTCAACAGCTGGCTTTGTTGTCTTTTTGATTGGGATGGCCAGGATTTGCTGTGCCGAATAGATATAATCGGGAAATTCCATCTGGAGGTATCGACAAAATGCGTGAATGGCGGCCAACCGCACATTGCGGGTGGAGGTTTTGCAATGGCGTGCATTTTCCAACCACCCCAGGTAGTCTTCGACCAATTGTTTGTTCAACTCTCCCAGTGTCAATTTGTCAGCTCTCTTTTTTTGTCCACAATAGAACTCAAGCAGCAGATGGAAAGAATCCCTGTAAGACATGACGGTATTCGGGCTCAGCCCCAACGTGCCTGGAAGGTACTTGGACAGAAATGTGGTTAAATAGTAAGCAAAATCCGTCGGTTTCACCCACGTTCCACCTCCGGAAAGATGTAAGCACATGTATTGGAAACCATTTGAATCAAATCGGGATAAGCCTCTACGGTCAATCGTACATAGTGCTGGGTTGCCGCAACAGACGTATGCCCAAGATAAGCAGAAAGAACAGGGAGGGCACAATACAAGTCCGTTCCCTCGCGAACTTGGTTGGCTAGAGTGTGAACACAAAATGTGTGTCTAAGGTCGTGCAGACGAGGTCCTTTCCCTTTTCCTCCATGGGAAATGCCTGCCCTCCATAGCAGTTCCCGAAATTGCTTATAGACGTTATCGTGGGTTAACGGGGTTCCGTTCTTGTTTCTAAAAAAATGATGTTTCGGTTCCGCGTGGCAATTAAATTGATGAGAATATCGCTTAAACATGTCCCAAAGTTCCTCCGACAAGGGAACCAGTCGGTCTTTATTAAATTTCGACGCCCGGATGAATAGAGTGCCCCTGTTCAGATCCACATCGGACACGGTCAAATGAATCGCCTCGGAAATCCGGAGTCCACAGCCATACAATAGTCGAAACAATAATGGAAAACTGGTGTGTTTATTGGACAGAGGGTGAGCAGGTATGCTGTCACATGCATGGAGAAAACATTGGATTTCGTTGTAACTGAAAATATAGGGTACAAAATCCCCCCTCCTGATCTTGCGTTTTCCTGGCGGAATATAAGCATCATAGCCTCGATGCTGTAGATACAATGCAAATTGGCGCAAGTCACTCGCACGATGTTCCCATGTTTTCACAGACTCATTTTTTCTCTTGGCCGTCCAATCCTCCACTAGTGGCTTGGTGAGTGCCTTGTTCTGAATGTCGTAATCCAATGAAAAAGCAGAAAATCTGCGGAGATTGGCAGAGGTCGTATCGAATTTGTAACCCAAGTCTCTCTTCATTTTCACGTAATCGCGGAGTAAGTCTTTAAATTCGCCCTCAAATTCCCCATGGTTCATATCAAAACACCTCCTCACCGTGGTTCCAATCAAACGGTGGCGGCGTAAGGGAACAGTTCCTAAGTTGATGGACATCTATTTTCAAGTAGACGGAGGTGGAGGTCGTGTTGGAATGTCCCAGAATTTCCGAGATCACAGGCAGAGGAGTTTGTTCTTCCAACATTGCGCTCGCTAAACTATGGCGATGCGCGTGTGGCCCGTGCCTCTTGCCGTCTTCAATCTTGATCCCAGATCTCCTCATATGGTGAGTGACAATACTATGCAGTGTGGGGGCTTCCAGTTTGCCAATCGGAGGAATCAGTCGAAGGAAAATGGCATTCGTCGTTGTACAGTCAGGTCGTGCATATCTCAAGTAGTCAATAATGGCAAGTCCCACATCTTCCAACAGAGGGAGGGTAACCGGCTTTTCTGTTTTTCCCTGTATGATCTCAAGGGTGCTGGTTTCCCATCTCAAATTTTCGAAGGCTAGGTCACATATGTCTTGGGCACGTAATCCGAGTCTGGCCGCAAGCAGGATCACGGCATAATCGCGTTTGCCTTTCGGATTTCCACGATCGATGGATTTCAACAGCTTGTCTACATCCTCTTTTGGGTAGGCTGAAGGAACCTTCGTTCGGCTTCTGTAACTATCTCTTGGAACAATGTAGGCGAAATCCTCCGTAGCCAATCCTTCCTGAAACAAATAGTGGAAAAAGGTGCGCAGGGCACAGAGGGTGTTATGAATGACTGATGGAGAGTAATTGGTGAATGTTTGAGTAAAACCAAGGACCAAGCCATGATCCAGTTCACGAGTGTTCTTAACCCCGCAATTATGGAGATAATCGGAAAACCTGTCCAAATAGATCGCGTAAGACTGCAGTGTATCCTCCGAGCAGCCTTCCAACCTACGGTAATCGATGTAGCCTTGAAACAATGACTGAAACTGTGGATGGTAAAAATGCACCTTGCGACGCGCTTTCGAAAGTATTATGCCGTGCTGTTGGTAGTCTGTTAACACATTGACTGCCCTCGCACAGATGGCCAGATGTCGCGGTAATTTCTTGAATACCACCAGTCCATACTCTTCTTCCAGAAAATCAAGTCCAATGCGGGCGTTCAGAATCGGGTTTTCTTTTTGCGTCATGTATTTGAGCGTTTTGCAGATTTATAAACTCCCGCAGGGCAAGGGTTTTTAGGGCATGAAAAAGGACTTCACCCCAACCTTCGAGAAGATTTCAAGTGACCAA
>NZ_JAFMTW010000069.1 GCF_017329615.1 Alicyclobacillus suci
AAGAGGTTACGGCTTCTTTTTTGGCTCATACTCGATGAACTCTTCGGAACGGATTTCGACATAAGCAAGGTTGTTGCATAGATCATTCAGCAGCCCCTATGTAGGGCGTTGTCATAACTTGCAATTGCATTCTTAAGCGTCGCGGCTTTCATTTGGGACTGACTAATTTGACTTTGCACCTGCAACTGCTCATCTTGCAACTGCTGCAACTTCTGATTGTCTTGTGATAACGTGTCAGCCTTCGCAGAAGGGACGGAAAGTGCAAACGTACCTATCAGCAAAATTCCTGCGGATATTCCTTTTAGCTTGCTGTTCATTCTCGACCTCTCAAACCCGACTTATATTTTCTTCTCTTAAGTCCCTAATCTTCGACATAAGTTGACGTTTTCCTGCATGTCAATTCAAAATTTGACGACATCCCACAGGCGACGGTTCGGTGAAATCATAGCGAACTATGCATGCGCTAGGAAGATAAGGTATTTCTCGTGCCTTCAATCCATCAGATCCCTCGCAAATCCGAAAATCGGGCACATATCCTACCTAAGTTGCTCCAGCTCCCGGCTCCCGTGCTCAACGGCGCCACACCCACCCACTCCCGTGCCCGATGCCGCCACTCACCCGTAAGCCGCGTGTTCACCGCGTCTACTTAGATTTAGATGGGCCCGACTGAATGACGTGCAGAATTTGGCTCTTCGTCATCCCGGGTTTAAAGGTATAGCGCCCGGGGCGGATCGTCCTATCTAAACCTGCGTTCTTGAGTACCATGTCAAACTGTATCGCTGGCTCATGTATCAACTGATGCGCATGTAAGAAAACAGACAAGTCGTGAATCGACATCCCTGGTCGCAATGTGAACGTGTAGGCAGAAGCAGTCGATGACGTAGAATGACCTGCGCCGCTGCCACCAGTGGAATTGCCCGTCGAACTAGACGTCGGATTGTCACTCGCCGCACTCGCGGCGCTCGTGTCATTTCCAGTCTGTGGTCCGGCTGAGGGGGTCGGATTCGTCGCTGTATTCACTGTGGTCTTGGCTTGGCCGACACCGGTAGTCGCGCTGTCCCATTGTCCAGTCGAAGCCGAGACAGATTTGCTAGTCGATTGCGGGGTGTGAACCGCATAACCGATAATCCCAGCAACAACCACGGATACGGCAAATGCAATCCGGTAAAACCAATTCCACCGCAGGAGTGGTCGATGGTACATCGACACCACGGATGTGACGTGCCATTGTAAATCATGCCACGCCAATCGCACGTCCAGCACCCGTTGTCCGACGGACCCGCGCACGTAGAACACAATGGTGTCGCCTTCCATCTCCGTCACCACGACTTCGCCGCGAAGGATGGCGTTCCACAGTTTTTCGAGCGTTTCCGGGCTATCGTCAAAGAGGCTTCCGGGGGCCCGTAAATACGGTAAAATCTCTCGCTGAAACGAGTCCTTGGGTATCTCGGGGAAACCGAGATCGCGGACAGCAGTACGAAACGATGTATGAATCACAGACCGAATCAGAGGATTCGAATTAAGCTTGGCATCTTGCACGAGCATTCACCTTTTCATAGGGTTTAAACACAGTCACCAGGGTGACCGTGCCGATAACATAGCGGGCATCACAACTGCAAATCCATCCATCGCGATGAAACACACCTCTTCAGTCTAACAGGAAATCGACACAATAACCGCCTAGTCGACAGAAAAGTTAGTCTATCGCAACTCGCCATATAGAAATTACGGTACCCAGTGTCCCGGTGTGGGGGCTTTGTGTCCAGGCAATGAATGACATTTGTCAAGCTGCGCAATTTCTGTCCCCTGTGATATTCTCATAATCGCGCGCCATCGGCACACATAGTGCACACATTGTCGTGATAACGCCACATTTTCGTGGATACGATACAAAGACGAGAAGAATCACCTAACGTCGTTGTGTCGTAATTAGGTACTCTTTTGGGCAGGTGATTGGGTTGGCTAAACCAGCGTTGCAAAAGTGGGTTGTAGAGAAATGTCTCAGAGAGAATCCCGCACCTTTTCAGCAGAATGGGGCATCGTTCACATGGGCGGGCGACACGCGGGTCAAAAGTAAGCAATCGGGCCGCGTCTATCCAGTCCATGTGGAAATCCACGTGGAGGCCGATAAACGTACGGAGAACCAATTATCCGCCTGTTTGTGCCGCACCGAAGGTGTGCGGTTAGAGGATTTACAAATCGCGCATATGGTCAGTACACGGCTGCACGGCAAAGTGCATATCGCCGGTCTACCTCAATCTGATATCGAAGTAGACTTCAACAAATTCGTAAAATCAATTGCCGAAGAAAAGGACGCCTAACCCGCACAGGGTCACACAACTGACAGGCGGTGCCCATCGACACCGCCTGTCAGCGCCACAGTGATCGTTCACATCGTCAGTACGCTAAAACGAATCGTTTCCTCAGAATCCTTTGCTTGACCTGCCGTCCAACCGCGGACCGCGGACCACCCATTTCCTGCAGACATTTTGCCTCATCCTCCGACAGAGTATCAATGTACCGATGGGCCCCAAGTTTCAGTGCCAAAGCCTCTTTATCGCGTCCGCGCGAGCCGCACTGTTACGCAACGCCCCAAACGTCGTCACCCCTGCACACATCAAAGGCGCGGCGTCGACGGACTGAGCTACACGATGCAAATTCATCCCATTCACGCCATCCAATTAATGGGTTTCATGCGCAATCGGCAGTGTAATCCGTATCGTCGTGCCGGTTTCATCACTATCCTGGACGCCAATATGTCCACCGTGTGCCAGCACGATAAACCCACAAAAGGCGAGCCCTAGTCCTACCCCATTCTGTTTAGACGAACGAAACGGCGTGAAGATAGTCTCCCACTCGTCCTTCGGAATACCGGTTCCGGAATCTTGCACATCGAGATGAATGTAATTGTCGACAACATGTAACTTAACGCAGACACTTTTGTGCAGCGCGTCCGGTGAAATTGCCTCAATCCCATTTTTCATAAGATTGACGAGTACCATGCATAACTTTTCTTTATCGACCGATGCTGTAACGTCGTAAGCGTCCTCGGCAACCTGCAGCTGCGTCGACACGCCGTGCTTATCTGCAATCGGCCCAACAATGCGGAGTGCATCGCGTACAATATCGACCACCGGCACGCTTTGAAAAACGACATGCCCATTCTTCAGAAACTCGTTAAATTCGTGCACGACATTGTCCGCATGCTGACCAGCCAATTTCATGCGGTGCACCAATTCGACGCCACGCTCCGACAGTTCTGGCTCCACTTTCGGCAGAAAATCAAGCGCAAACTTCATCGCAACCAGCGGCGTCTTCAACTCATGCACCATCGCCTGTGTCACCAACCGCATATAATCGACACCCTGCCCCCGCTCTCGGCGAATACACTCTCGCAGGTAATCGTACAAACTTCTCGACATGACGTTGACACGATTGGCCAGATCTCCAATTTCATCATTACGTCGAACGACGACCGGCTCATTGAAATCGTGATTAGCCAACCGATTGACCTTATCCGCAATCTCGCGAATCGGACGAATCAACAAACTCGACGCGAAATACGCAATCACCACGATGAGAATCAATAGGACAAGCGAAATCATTAAACTGTTGTGCAACTGCTTGTGCAACGTGCGGGTAATCGTACCGTAATCCGTCACCACTTCCACGACATACTTTGTGCCGCTCTGGGACTCCGGCATAAACGTCTTCACGACCTTATGGCCGTGGACATCGTCAAGCACAGTCTGGATTTTTTGCGTCCGCAACGCGGCATTTTTCTCTGCAACGTCAAGGGGTCTATTTTGATAGGTGTACTTGCCATACATGACAGGTTGATTAGCCACGTCCACCCAAGACGTCTGTTTATACCGATATTGAATCGGTTTCGTGCCGAAATTCTGATTCAAGACGGTCAGCCCGACTATCGCGGGCTCTGACTTGAGGAGTTGCTGAATAAACGTATCCGTCCCCACGTCATCGGCGTAGTCTTCGAGGGATGAGCTTTCAATAAACGGATCAATAATATAATTGGTTGACCCGTCATAATAATACCCCCACTTATCCACCTTCGTCGGATCAGACGTGGCATTCGCAAACGGGCCTGTCCAAAAGTCTTTCATCGCCGTACCGTATGTCGACAATTGCGGCTTTCCTTTTAAAAGATCTTGAAAAGCCTTGTACCACAGATTCATCTGCTTCGTACTTAATCCCACTTCTTTCGGATCTGACGATTTCACCCCGACAATGTCATCGACTGTCGGCTGAAACAGTGTAATCTCGCTGACACCGACATTTTTAGCCACCGTGCGCAATTGCGCGTTAGTCACTTTCGCGGCATCAGGATTCAGTTGGTGCTCAGCCGCGATAGCCGCCATACGCAACTCTGTCCCAAGTAAATTGTCGATATAGGTTTCACCGCGCCTAGCCTGACCAATCTCTAAATTGAGCTGTTGCGAAACTAAGCGATTCTGCTCGGTGATTCGCTGCTCGAGAATCGACTGAGTCGACCAGTAGTAAAGCGCGTTACTGAGCACGAGAATCATAACCATCACACTCACCAGGACCAGTAGTGTCTTGGTTCGTATGGAAAAACGCATTGGTATCTCTTTCACCTTGCTTACCACCCCAATATCCCCTTAATCATAGTGGATTTTTAGGAAATGAGAAAATGGCATTTTTTAGCACGCAGTCAGGGGAATCCGCGTTTTCGTTTGTTTGCCCGCCGCTTTCTCTCTAAATTTCGGGAAACTTGTAACGTACCCCACCACTCATACGTTATAACAGAAGGAGAAAATAGCAATTTACGTTAAAGGGGGAAACCACATGCACACAATGACCACCCGCGGCCGACTGTTACCACTCGCTATCACAGCGATGGCCGCCACGCCGTTCTTGATGACACCATCCGTGCACGCTGCAACCACGCAACACAAGATTCCCATCTCGATTTCCGGCAAACAGGTCTTATCCATCCCATCCATCGTGGCACCCGACCCGGTCACAGGCAAACAGACTAGTTGGCTGCCCGCAATGGACGTAGAAACCATCGCGCGCAATCTCGGCTTTGACGCCCATTGGATAAACGGCGTCAACCAACTGCAGTTGCTCTTACCAGTGGGATCAACGGCGCCCAGCGAACAGACGCTATCCTACCACGCACCGAAAGAGAATCAGTTTATCACCTTAGTCAATTTCAAACCGGTTCAATATGCACCCGTGCTTCAACAAAAGGGACAGAGCACAGAGGATTATTTACCAGTCTACTACGTGATGAAAACATTCAAATCGTTGGGAATCTCCAGCACCTGGAACGGATCTGCCTGGACCTTTACAAATCCATTTCAAACCACAAACGCGAACCCAGTTCCTTATCCACTCAATACGACGTTCTCGTTAACCCTGGCAAACGTGGACGCCCAAGATGAGGGATTGCCAACGCCACCCGTCCCGCCTGCGTCGCCAGTGACCCTCACCCTGCCCTTCATTTCGTCGCTCCAATCGTCGACACAGGCTTTTCCTGAAGCAAATCACGACGTACCCGTCGAAGATTACGTTCAGACAGGCTCAGCCGAGTATACGATACAAGCCCCCATGGACAGCGTCGAGGCGTGGTACAAACAGGCATTTCCCACACAGGGATATCATCAAGTCGGCTCAGGGCAAACGGGCAACTTTAAAACGGGAACCTATTCCGAAAGTCTGATTTTTGCGCCCACCTCACAACAAAGTGTGGATCCACTTTCCGTCACGGTCAGCTTTGAACCTATCGACAATGGACAAACGCTGGTCGACTACTGGGTAACGGATGTCGTCCTGCCTCCAAGGCCACAGGACACCTATCTCCCTTCCAATATCTCTGAGGTCGACGTGACCGTCGCCGGATCGGCAACCGGATCATCCACAGCTAACAGCGCCGCTTCTGGCAACTCAGAGGAAAATTCGGACCATTCGTCGATAAGGATTACCGATGCCACCACCATTCAAAAACTGGTCGCAGCCATTAACGGGTTGACGAACGTGGCGGCAGAAGGCGTGGAGGGTGCGCCATCAGGCGCGACAACGACCGCCGTGAGCAACGCGCCAAACCAACCCGCGTCAATCCTGGACACAAAGGCGACGCTAACCTTTATCACGACAACTGGGCAACAGTATCAAGTGACTGCAGAAAAGCAGGGGCAAACGGTCCTGCCAGTCACCGTTCAAGGCATCCCATTGGCGGATAATGCGGGAACCGTCTGGACGACCCTGGAACAATTCGTCCACCTGCCGCAATAGCGACCCCCTATCTCCGACACTTTGAAGTTGCTAGAATTGTGGTGAATTGACGTCATAGACTATCTCATGTGTCCTACATCCGAGGAAAGACTCAGCAACTGAGTATTCCGTGACCAAATTGCCAAAAGGAGTGATGATATGGAAGATTGGCAACGCTATTTGGACGAACATCAGACCAGGTTTACCGAGGAACTTGTGGACTTGCTGCGGATTCCTAGCATTTCAACGGATTCCGCCTACCGCGAAGAGGTTCGGAGCGCCGCGCGTTGGACCGCCAACCGGCTGCAGCAGGCTGGCATGGAACACGTGCAAATCATGGAGACAGGCGGTCATCCCATCGTCTATGCAGACTGGCTGCACGCAAAGGGACGTCCGACGGTGCTTATCTATGGACATTTCGATGTGCAACCGGCTGACCCGCTCGAACAATGGGCCCATCCCCCGTTCGAGCCACACATCGAAAACCACACGGTCTACGCACGGGGTGCCTCAGACATGAAAGGAAATGTGCTGTTGCCGATTCTCGCTTGTGAAGCGCTGCTCCGCTCAACGGGCGAAATCCCCATCAATATCAAATTTCTCTACGAGGGCGAGGAGGAAATCGGAAGCCCATCGTTGGAGCCATTCATCCAGTCCAACAGTGATATGCTTGCTTGCGATATAGTCGTGTGTGCAGACGGCGGTGTCGGATCGGAAGAAGCCCCCGTCATGAACGTCGGACGGCGCGGATTAACAGCCATTGAAATTCACGTCACAAGCGCCAAGACAGATTTGCACTCCGGAGGGGCCGGCGGCATGGCGCCAAACGCCATTCATGCACTTGTCGCCCTACTCGACTCCATGCGCGACAGCGAGGGCCACATTTTGGTAGATGGATTTTATGACGACGTGCGCCCCATCACCGACGACGACCGAAAAGAGCTCAGTCAATACCCATTTCATCCTGAAGTGTATAAGGAAAACACCGGGATTAAGGACTTTTTCGGAGAACCGGCGTACAGCCCTGTTGAGCGAAATACGATGCGGCCCACGCTGGAAATCAACGGCATCTACGGTGGTTATCAAGGCGAAGGGACAAAAACGGTAATTCCGCGCGAAGCTACAGCCAAAATCACCTGCCGATTGGTCCCCGACCAGACGCCTGAAAAAATCCGGCAGCTGCTCATCGCGCATATCAATCAGCATGCGCCAAAAGCGGTCGACGTAACAGTCGAAACGTTTGCAGGAGACGCCAAACCATATGTCATCCCGCGCCATCACGAGGGACTATTGGCACTGGAGCGCGCACTGTCTGCCGTGTCGGACAAACCGCCCGTACGCGTCCGCGGCGGCGGTACCGTGCCGGTGACCGCCCTACTAAAAGATGCGCTCGGTGTGGAGACCATCACGCTCGGCGCGTCGCTTGGGAATGATCACGCCCATGCTCCAAACGAACACTACGATTTACACAACTTCGCGCGAATCCAACGCGCATACTGCCTACTTTTCGAAGAACTGGCCAAGGCGTAACGCGCTTGTCGCGACAGTTGGCACGCGTTGCATATGAAAAACTTCCAGTCACTCGCGTGTAAATAGAAACAGCGCCCGGCAAATGTGCAAAACGCACCTTCTCCGGGCGCTGCCCTTCCTTAACCCTAATCGACACTTGGCCCCGAACGAATCACCGATACCGAGCCCCAATCCAGTGTCAAATAGCGCACTGCATTGCCCGCGCCCAGCAGGACAATTAATGTGGCGAGCGAAATCCACGCACCAACTTGCCCCAAGTGAACGACCCATACCAAGATAAGCGTCAGTGGGATAAACACCAGCCAGTTGGAAATCAACGACATGCGATACAAATAGGTCGTATCTCCCACGCCACGCAGGCCGCCGGCAAAAATAATATTGGCGCCATCAAACAGCTGGATGAACGACGCAATGTGAATCAGTGAGATGGACAGTAGATACACGGCCGGATCAGACGTATAAATCTTAGAGACCGGCAGCGCAAACAACCACAGAAAGATGGAGAACAGCGCCATGAAAATCAGGCCGCCAGCCGCCGTCAACAAACCGCCCTTTTTGGCCTGTGCCGGAGCCCCCGCCCCGATGTCCTGCCCAACAATGACAGTCGCTGCAGCGCCGAATCCGTTCGCTGGCATAAACCCGAGCGATAAGATATTGAGCGCAATTTCGTTTGCCGCCACCGCTGTCGTGCCCAGTCGCGTGATACACATCGTAAAAATAAGCATACCAAGGCTCATTGACAACTCCATGACGCTCAGTTTGATACTCTCCTTCGCGAGCAGCCGAATGCGCGACCACTCTATCCCATACCAGGTACGCGTCGCGAATCGCTTTGCATACCCTCCGTAATAGACGATGAGACTGAGAATGAATCCAAGTCCCTCCGTAATGACCATACTCCAGGCGGCGCCCTGTAAACCAAATCCGCGCCAACCCAATACGCCATACGTCAAGAAATAGGTCAAGACAATGAGCAAGCCATTCGTAATGATGGAGATGATCATCGGCGTCCGCGTATCACCAACCGCGCGCATGTACGCGAAAAACACGACGGTGAACATCGTAAATGCAAACGAGAACATTCGCACACCCAAATAAGGCGTCCCAGCTGTGACAATCGCGCGATTCGCACCGAGCATG
>NZ_JAFMTW010000006.1 GCF_017329615.1 Alicyclobacillus suci
ACGTCTGTCTTTGACAGGCTTATATAGATGCGCCTAAAAATCACTTCCCTTCATGGTTCTTAGAACTCGAAAGAGTGCTTGACATTAGATAGCTGGTCTTTACAAGGACTGCGAGTCCGTCAATGGATTTCCGCATGTCCGTTACGCCACTGGCCAGGTAGATATCTCGCACCACTCGCGCCATTACGAGGTGTTTTCTATTTGACGCTCACCCCTGAACAGTTCGTAAGTAGTATTTTCCGTTCGCAGTCCCACCCCCCGAGGGCGCTTACGGAGGAAATGTGCTTATAATGTGCTGTACTTTAGTCGGGCCTATTTGTCTAAGAGTGAGCGTCAAACTCTGTGATTAAAATCATGATTCATAAAAATCTAATCCCTTCGTATTAACCAACTTTAATAAAGCTGAGTCAGAGATATTGCCACCGATCCAAATTAATTTGTTTCCTTCTGGGTAAAACAGTTCTGACGCATGCCCAAAGGTACTTAAGGTAGCTGTATTCCCAGAGTGTAAAATCACTCTTTTCCCTGCTGGCAAGATTCCGCTTTTAGATAATTTAATATTACCCATAGTTAAAAATATATTCTTATCATAAAATGAATACATGGTTCCGATACCGTTTATGACCAATTTCGATCCGATTAATTGGGTATACGGATCCGGTAATCCACTAGAACCTTTCGGTTTAAATACAGGCGCTGCTACTACACCAGAAATTGACCAAACTCCATTGATGCTATGAATGTAACACAGATAATAGTAGCAACTTGTGACATCAGGGACCTGTATAGCAATTACACCATTATCTCCAATGATGAGCTCATACGGAATACGAGCATTTCGTGCATAAACCGTTTGGCCATTCGATAACTTCCACGACAGAGCATGGCGCACTAAGTTCTCCGCTGTACGAGATTGCTTAGAGTCGACTTGATTATTGGTTGCGGATACAACAGTCACGCTCTTTTGCTGCGTACTAGTGGTGGTCGAGGCTCCAGCGTGATTCCCTACAACGTTACCATCCGAACATCCGCTCAAAACAGCCATAGAAAGGATGAGGGAGGCAAATATCGATCTAGTAGCAGTTGATGTCATTATATTGACCTCCCAGCATCTTGGATTATAAAGTGATAATTACCCTTTTATTAAGGAGTGGAAGGAGCGCTCGCTGCGGTATGACTTTGATATTCTTGTGACCTCGGGCTGTAAACTGTAATCCAGTCATCACTTGTAATTTCTCCATACTGATTTTGGTATGCGTAATCACCATACCATTCATCTCTATAATATCCATAATCAAACCATCCATAGTGCTTCGCAGGTACATTAACTGTTACCTGATATTGCCATGATTCCGAAAGGGATGTATCCGCATTAAATCCTACTGCCCCATTAATAGGACCCCATCCTGCACTTAATGAACCAGATGCGGATGCGCTGACGCTAAATGTTGAGGTCTCGGTAAAGTTATAGGGGGGAGGTAGATGATGAACCATTGTAGTACACTGGACTGTGAGCTTGTTCGACAAATTTGTTGTTTTCCTCAGTTGTAACGTCTTGGAATACATAACCGGCTTGTCCAATTATGACGTTCGGTGATTCAGATGTGGGGGAGTTGGAGGTTGTTTCTGCAAATACTGTTCCCGTTAAGCCGGATAGTGTTGTCAGAAATGCTGATCCCGCAACTGCTGTTGATAGAAAGGTTTTCTTTCCTAATATTATCACTACTTTCTTTTTTTGATTTTCCGTACAGAGATATATATACCATATAATTATATATATTACCATAGAAAGGGGGATAGGAAAAAGCACACATTGGTGGCTTGGATTTGCATTATTTCTATGGTATTGGAGGACAATCGGTTATATCATCGAGATATCTTGATGGGCTAAGGGTGGCATGAAAGCGTAATCAACACCAGAGTTCCCGGCCTTTGCTCTCTGGACTCCCCCATTGTCATTCCGTTTATCGGATTTACGATTGGTTCTGGCTTCACGGCCATATTTGTCCCATTTATCACAGCTTTTGTCGCCCGCAAATTTGGAAGTGGGCGAAATGATGGGGAGCATTTGCCCACGGTTGCGGAAGACGCAGAAGTCTCAAGATAGCTCGACAAGATAGTTACGCAAGATCTGCCAGTTCCAATACGACAGGGCAGTGATCGCTACCGAAAATATGAGCATCGATTCGCGCGTCGACGATGAAGGGGCGCAATCTTGACGACACGAGAAAATAGTCGATTCTCCATCCCACATTTCGCCCTCTCACCCTTGGCATGTTCGACCACCAGGAGTAAGCATCCGTTTTGTCTGGATATAGATATCGAAAGGAGTCTGTAAAGCCGGCGTCCAGGAGGATGGTCATTTTCTCCCGCTCCTCTTCTGTGAAACCGGAGTTACCGCGATTTGCCTTGGCGTTTTTTAGGTCAATCTCCTGGTGGGCGACGTTTAAATCTCCACAAATGACGACAGGTTTGTGTGCATCCAATTGCAACAGGTAGTTCCGGAATCGATCTTCCCATTCCAAGCGATATTCGAGTCTTGATAAGTCCCGTTTGGCATTGGGGGTGTATACCGTTACGAGGTAGAAGGCAGCGAACTCCAGTGTAATGATGCGCCCTTCTGGCTCTGAGTCTTCTTCTAGCCCATAGCGCACCGAAAGTGGTTCTGTCCTCGTGAATACGGCTGTTCCGGAATACCCCTTCTTGAGCGCGTAGTTCCAATACTGGTGATATTCTTCTCCGAGGTCCAGCTGAATTTGCCCTTCCTGCAATTTTGTTTCCTGAACGCAAAAGATATCTGCTTTTGTCTCGTTAAAGTACGCATAAAATCCCTTATTGACACAGGATCGTAACCCGTTGACATTCCATGATACGAATTTCACGATACGAACTCCTTACCCTTGACGAGATGTATAGACCCACTTTAGCACAAATCGGTTGACTTGATGGGGGATGGCCGCGTCCTTCCATATTTCCAATTGTGTTAATGTAGAAATATTATCGATTCGGGTTGTCGAGATTTCGGTATCCGCCCGTTTGAGGAGGTTCATCTATGAATCGAGACGCGCTTGACCACGCGATTCGCTATATCAAATTGTGGCTTGCTGAACGTTATGAGGAAGAAGACGTGCCTGGTTTTGTTGCTGCTGTGTCGTACAAAGGTGAAATGTTGATCAATGAGGCGTATGGATATGCGGATGTGGAGCGAGGGATTCCGATGAGACCGGACCATGTATTTCGCATCGCCTCTCACTCTAAAACGTTTACGGCGACTGCCATCATGCAGTTGGCTGAAGCGGGGTGCCTTCGCATTGATGACCGCGTGGTGGAGTATATCCCATGGTTGCGAGATCATGAGGATAGCCGCTGGGACAATGTGACGCTACGGCAGCTTTTGTCCCACGGAGCCGGGGTGATTCGCGATGGCCTGGATAGTGAGTATTGGAACATTGAACGCCCATTTCCGGACACCGACCAGTTCATCCGCGAGTTGACAGAGACTGGACTCATTTATGACAACAACACACAATTAAAATACACGAACTATGGTTATACCCTTTTGGGACTGGTGATTGAAGCAGTATCAGGGCAGCCGTACAACGAGTTTGTTCTTGAACGCATCGTTCGTCCATTAGGTCGTGAGCACACATTTCCCGAATATCGTCCCGAGTTGAATCAACCTAGGCCTGCGGAGTTGGTGACGGGGTATACGCGACGGGAACCCAAGAAGCGTCTGCCTATCGCGCAGGTCAGTACGAGGGCGATGTCGCCCGCCACTGGATTTTGTTCTACTGCAGAGGATTTGTGTACATATTTCACTGCTCAGATGGTGGGCTCTGGGAAGCTGTTGAGCGATGAATCGAAAAAGGAGATGCAGCGGCCGGCGTGGCCCATGCTGATGCCGGGCGGGCCACGTGACACGGAATACGGCTTGGGGTTTGTTTTACACCGGTATGGGGAGCGGCAGACCTTTGGTCACAGTGGCGGTTTTCCTGGATGCATTACGGACACGATGGTAGATCCGAAGGCGGGTTTGGTTGTGACCGCACTGACCAATGCCATTGATGGACCTGCTGGGTGGATTTTGGCGGGTATCTATCGCATCATCAGCTTCTTTGAGGAGCATGATGAAACCGCACCGGCGCAGACTTGGTCTATGTTCGAAGGGTCATATGCCAATCTCTGGGGGCGCATCAAGATTGTTGCCACGGGCGATGGGTTGATGACGGTTCATGGATACGGGTGGGATCCGTTGTTGATGGTGGAAAAGCTCGCCTTTGTGGAAGACGAGATGTTCAGGATTGCTGAGACCAGTAGCGGTGCACCGGGTGGAGAATTGGTACATTTTCATACGGAGCAAGGGCGCGTTCAATCGATTCGGTACGGTGGGGCGATTTATTGGCCCAGGGCAGTTTGGCACGAGAAAATGGCGGAGCAGACACGGGTGAGCTTTTAGCGTTTGAACTCGAGAAACCCGTGTGCGCATCCCATCTTCGGATATCGTGTCACCGGCTACGCAGTTAGGTCTCCTTCATATTTTGTTCACACAATGTCGATATAATCTGGCTTGGTCGAGCGATATCGATTGCTCGGTGTTCCGTCAACGCGAAGGAAGGGGACTCAAGCGTAACTTGGCGACAATTTTGGTAGTTGACGACGATGCGCACATTCGGGAATTGGTAGGCCTGCATTTACAACGAGACGGGTTTGACATTGTTGAGGCAACCGATGGTCAACAGGCGCTATCTCTACTGGGGACGATGAAAGTCGATTTGGTGGTCTTGGATATCATGATGCCGAATGTCGATGGTTGGGCGTTGTGTCGGGTGATTCGCGAGGACTCTTCAATCCCCGTTTTAATGCTGACCGCACTGGGTGAAACACAGCAAAAGGTGAAGGGTTTGCAGTTAGGTGCGGATGATTACCTGGTCAAACCGTTTGATCCGGCAGAACTTGTCGCCCGGGTACATGCACTGCTCAGGCGCTACCGGATTAGCACAGAACATGTGGTCGAAGCCGGGGAGTTGCGATTAGATGGTACAACAAGGGATGTTGTATTTCGAGGGCAACACCTCGTGCTGCCCCCGAAGGAATTCGAACTACTGTTTAAATTGGCGAGTTACCCTGGGCGGACACTATCGCGGGATCAACTAATTGAAGACATTTGGGGCTACGATTTTGATGGCGATGAACGAACGGTCGATGTGCACATCAAACGATTGCGTGATAAGTTTCCTGAAGCTGAGTGTTCATTCAGAATCAAAACTGTGCGCGGGCTCGGATACCGTTTTGAGGTTGATGAATAAATGCGAAGACGAGATAATCAACGAACAGACAAGCGACGACGGCAGCGGCTTCGACAGGACGGACAGGCAATAGAAAGGAAAGTTACGAACCAAGCGACGACCCACAGGATTCGCGATACGTGGCGTATTGTGTTTCGTGTCTTTCTGATATGGGTCGTTGTATTTGTCGCTTTTTCGCTCGCCTACTGGATTACTAACTGGTTTTATCATCGGCTAGGGAGAGAACCTGGTCCTTACTGGACGCACATGACAATGGTGGGCGTCGCCATCGCGTTGATCCTTTTGACAGGGTTTATCATGGCGCGTTTTGCGGTCCCTCGACAACAAGCGTTTTGGCAGTCTCTTACAGACGCCATTCGGCAGATGGCGAAAGGGGACTTTAATGTTCGGATTGACGTCGGCCAGATGGGGGGACCAGGGGAGTTTCGCCAACTGGTCAACAGTTTGAACAATATGGCACAGGAACTTGCGCAGGTGGAACAGATGCGCCAGGAGTTCATCTCCAATGTTTCGCATGAAATTCAATCGCCGCTCACGGCGATTTTAGGTTTTGTCGAGGCGCTGAAAAGTGAAGCGGTTACCCCGGAAAATCGGCAACACTACTTGAACGTGATTGAGACAGAGAGCAAACGGATGTCGAGACTTAGTGAAAACCTTCTAAAATTGACCTCGCTCGAATCGGGCGCCCATCCTTTTCATTCAGAGTCTTTTCGTTTGGATAGACAGATTCGCGACGTCGTGTTGACGTTGGAACCATTGTGGTTGAAAAAGGGTATTGAAATTGAACTATCCCTCAAGACGACTAACGTATTCGCGGATAAAGATCTCCTCAATCAGGTTTGGATGAACTTATTGACCAATGCCATCAAGTTCACCGAACGGGGCGGCGCCATCTTCATTTCGCTTGGCCCGGAAGAGGGGTGGACGGCTGTGTACGTGCGAGACACCGGGATGGGGATTCGAGCGGAAGAGCAGCAACGCGTCTTTGAACGCTTTTATAAGGCGGATAAAGCGCGTCAGAGAACGGAATCTGGAAGCGGACTCGGACTCACGATTGTGAAGAAAATCATTGATTTGCACCAGGGAGAGATTCGTGTCGAAAGCCAGTACGGTTCGGGTACGACATTCATTGTCCGCCTGCCACGTCTTAGTTAATGCGCATGCGCCTCATTCATATTTTGTTCATACACGTGCGCTATGCTTTCTCTATTCCATGGTAGGAGGCATGTTACATGGGGCGTGAAAACCCAATTCAGTTAAAGTCTGTCGATGCGCCGTGGGCTGTTGAGGCACGCGGGTTAGTGAAGACATTTGGCGGTTTCCGGGCAGTCGATGGAGTCGATTTAAAGGTGCGTGCGGGCACGATTTACGGTGTGCTTGGACCCAATGGAGCAGGTAAAACCACCACCATCCGCATGTTGGCGACACTGTTGCGACCAGATGCAGGAACGGCCACCATCTTCGGTTACGACGTGGTCAAAGAGCCGCAAATCGTGCGCCAATTGATTGGTGTGACGGGGCAGTATGCGTCAGTCGACGAAACGCTCAGCGCTACGGAGAATCTAATTATCTTCTCCCGGTTGCTCGGGCTCTCTCATACGGAGGCAAGGCGCAAAGCGGCAGAGTTGTTAGAGGAATTCAGTTTGACGGAGGCTGCAAAGCGCCCCTTGAAGAAATTCTCCGGCGGCATGCGGCGCAGGTTGGATTTGGCGGCGAGTTTGATTGCTCAACCTCCGCTCATTTTCTTAGATGAACCGACAACGGGCCTTGATCCGCGGACGCGCGCGCAGATGTGGGAAACGATTCGGAGGTTGGTGAAGACCGGATCGACCGTTGTACTGACCACGCAATACTTAGATGAGGCAGATCAACTGGCGGATCGGATTGCCGTGATTCATCATGGCGGCGTGGTCGCAGAGGGAACGGTGGATGAACTGAAAGCGTCGGTTGGCAGGTCATCCTTGCAACTCCGCGTGGAGGAGCCGCAGACGATAGAGCGCGCCAGGCGTTGTGTTGAACAGGTACTGCGGGTACAGTCCATCGTTTCGCCGGAGGCTGGGAAAATCACTGCGCCGATGGCGGATGCCGACAAGGTAACCGATTTGCTCATTGCACTTCGCGAGGCGGGGATTCGCTTAAGCGAGATGAGCGTGCAAAAACCGACGCTGGACGAGGTGTTCTTGACCCTTACTGGGGATAACGTGACGGAATCGCCGTCCAGCGACGAGATGGATGTGGAGGTGAGCCAGGGATGAATCAACCGATCACACCGGTATCACAACGCCAATTGCGAAATCACACGAGTTTTGGCCAATCCGTGCGCAACTCATTTACGATGGCCTATCGAGGCATCCTGAAAATTCGGCGCACACCTGAGCAATTATTTGATGTGACGTTTCAGCCGATTATCTTTACGCTCATGTTTACTTACATCTTTGGCGGTGCCATCTCTGGAAATGTGCAGAGCTACCTGCCAGTCATCATTCCGGGTATTCTCGTACAGACGGTTATTACGACGTCCGTCGTCACGGGCGTTCAATTGCGGGAGGATATGGATAAGGGTGTGTTTGACCGGTTCAAGTCACTCCCCATTGCCCGCATTGCCCCATTGGCAGGTGCGCTTTTGGCCGATACAGTCCGTTATACCATTGCGACGGTATTGACGTTCACAATGGGGTACATCATGGGTTACCGACCTGGCGGTGGTCTTTCGCACGTCGCGATTGCTGCTGTTCTCGTGATTGTGTGCGCTTGGGCAATCAGTTGGATTTTTGCTTTCTTTGGTGTGATTGCGCGCACCGCTTCCAGCGTGCAAGGCATCTCGATGATTATTCTATTCCCACTGACCTTCCTGTCGAACGCGTTTGTGCCGGTTAAGACGATGCCTCATTGGCTCCAATGGTTCGTGAACATCAATCCGATTTCACACCTTGTCACAGCGGTTCGCAACCTGGCCAACACAGGAACCATCGGCAATGACCTCGCAATTTCTCTGATTGGCGCCGCCGTCGCCGTCGCGATTTTTGCCCCGTTGACGGTCCGCGCCTACATGCGCCGCGCATAGCAGTTGCGCGGTGACGGACGTGCCGCATGGGTGCGATGGCTGGGAACTGTGGTCAGGGGCGGCCGGCTCCAGCAGATGGGCAACTGCAGGGAGTAGGCGCCAAATCTGGCCGATTGGTGCAAATTTTATGCCGGTTCAGTATCTCCATCTGTCCTTGTTTACGGAAACTTATGATGTATGCGCAAAATTCTGATGACATGGAAGCGGCGATGGCCTCGTTATCGAAGCAAGTGTTTTGCTTTAATGGTCACAATCATGTGCAAAGCATCGCCAAGCATCCCGGACCTCGAATTGGGTTTGCATTCAAACAGCTTTCATTCTTTCTGGTCTGCGGTATCGGGTGGTCGAGGTTGCTTCGACAAGCATAACGGTGAATACCAAAGTCATTGACGCCGAAGAGTTGAACGAGACGTTGACGACTCTTTATCAAGGGATTCCGGATTACGCGCAAATCCAGATGCAGTGGGTGAGGAAACAGATGACGCCATCACTGTTCAACGATATGCTTTGAAAAATTAGGTTCATCGCCTTAGTGCGTTTGTCAATGAGAATATCTCCATTTTCGGTTGATGATGACATCAACCTTTTTTTATGGAATTAAAATGTTGTTAACAAAAAATTAATAATACTTATGTATGATGGTACAATCACGCCTTTCGTGATGATTAAAGATGAGTGAGATGTAGCATAGTGATTATAAAATCCCAAAATTGTGGTGTTGAGTATGCGAATCGGAATTATTGACCTGGGCTCAAACTCTGCGCGCTTGGTCGTTTACGAGGTTAGCGAGAACGCAGGGTATCGACCGTGTTTTCGGATGAAAAAGAACATACAGTTGGCGCAATACATAGATGATACGGGCCAAATTTCTTCTGCAGGCATTCAGCAAGCCGTAGTCACTGTAAGGGCTTTTCGCAATGCTGGTGAAGTTTTTAATGTGGCGCATTGGGTGGCTGCAGGGACAGCCGCCATTCGACAGTCCGAGAACGGAATGGACGTCTTGCGAATTTTAGAGGAAGAAACTGGAATACATTTCCGGTGTTTAAGTGGCCAAGAGGAAGCTTGGTATACCTACCTAGGTGTGATGAATACGACAGACATCGAGGATGCCATTTTGGTTGACATTGGTGGCGCCAGTACGGAAATCACACACGTGTGCAACCGGGAGCTCGTCAATACGGTGAGTCTGCCGTTTGGGGCGCTCACACTGACTAAAAAATTTTCAGGCGTTGAGACATCCGTTCAAGCTGAGGCAGTTTTTCAATTTATGAAGGAACAAATGCAAAATATCCCTTGGTTAAAGGAGTTAAGTGACCTTCCGGTCATTGGAACAGGTGGTACAGCGCGTGCTATTGGGAAAATCTCCGACCATATGCATCGCAGTCAGGTAAACCGCCTGGACGGTGTTGAGGTGCAAAGCTCGGTAATTGAGCAAATTTATGAACAGATGAAAGTGAAAACGGTAAAGGAGCGTAAAAAGTTAGGAAAACTATCCGATTCCAGGGCGAAACTCATTCACGCTGGTGTTGCGGCCATTTGGGCGTTAATCAGTTTGACGTCAGCCAATGCCTTCTTCGTCAATGGGAACGGATTGCGGGAAGGGCTCTTCTATGAGTATCTCTTCCGCAACAGGACAACGCCAGTGTTATGTTCCGTGAAAGAGCATAGTATCGAAAATCTGGTGCGGTTGTTTGATATACCAATAGATGCGGCGCATGCGGTAGCCGATACGGCGGTGACTCTATTTGAGCAACTTGCGCCTGTTCATAAATTGGGACTGAAATATAAGGAACTGTTGCGAACCGCTGCGCTTCTTGAGTTGATGGGTGCACTTGTGAATGTGGAACGTTATAAACGGCACAGCGATTATCTTATTCGTTCTTCGCACCTACACGGGTTTTCTCAAGACGAAATGTTGAAGATTAGTCGAATGATTATCGGCAATGGGCAAAAGCCGTTGAAACAACTGAATTTTATCATTCAACTAGCAAAAGCGATAGTTTATGAAACAAACGCTAGCGAGGTTCGTCTCGACAAGCACAAGAATGAATTAACCATCGTATGTCCAGAAGCGTCCTCATCTGGGATGTGTGCTTCCTTGATGTCAATGGAAAAGGAATTCGTCAAGCAATTTGGAATTCGATTCAGGCTAATTGCCTGTTCGTGATGGGAAACGGGCGTCTGTTGAGGACAATGTGAGACGCCCTTCACAATTATGTTTCAAGTGTTATGGGGACAAAGGGAATGGATGTGGCATGTGAATTCGCGGCATGCCGACAGGCTTCTTCGTAGAAATATAGTTGACTTGCGAGCGGCATGTCGCTGCCTTTGGGTCTGACTTTCCGGTACAATCCGCTACTAGCTAAAATATAGCGATTGACATTGTCGGAAAGATGGATATTCAGGATGTGTTTTAATCGATCCTTCAAATTCTCCTGCACGACGGGAAATAGGATTTCAACTCGATTTTCTAAATTTCGTGTCATCCAATCTGCACTTGATAGATATAGGAGTTCGTCCCCTCCGTTTTGAAAGTAAAAAATTCGACTGTGTTCTAGTTGTGGTCCGATGATGCTCGAAACTCGGATGTTTTCACTGACACCAGGCCGTCCAGGCCGTAGACAGCAGATTCCTCGCACAGTCAAATCAATTTGTACGCCGGCGTTAGAAGCCTGGTACAATGCCTTGATGATATCCTTATTGGTCAATGAGTTCATCTTTGCGATGATTCGACCAGGTTTTTCCGGTGTACTTTGGTTGATTTCATTTTGAATGAGCGCGAGAAATTTGTCTTTGAGTCCATGTGGTGCCGTACAAATTTGCTTCCACGAGGGTACGGACGACGGTTCTCTGCACCCTGTGAGAAAGTTGAAGAATGCAGTCGCATCGTCGCCAATGTCCTCTCTAGCGGTAAACATGCTGATGTCTGTATAGATGCGTGCGGTGGTGTCATTGTAGTTCCCTGTACCTAAATGGACATATCGCCGGAGTCGGTCTCCTTCTTTGCGAACCACAAGTGCAATTTTGCTATGGGTTTTTAGTCCGACTAAACCATAAATGACGTGGCACCCGGACTCCTCTAGTCGCTTGGCCCATTCGATATTATTGGCTTCATCGAAACGTGCCTTTAGTTCTAAAATCACAGTGACCTGTTTGCCATTTTCAGCGGCTCGCTTGAGTGCACTTACAATGGGGGAGTTTCCGCTTACTCGGTAGAGTGTCTGTTTGATGGCGAACACGTCGATATCGTTGGCGGCCTGGTGAATGAATTGAACCACTGGGTCAAATGACTCATAAGGATGAAATAGCATAATATCCTTCTGCGCAATCGCTTGAAAAATATCCTGTACACCGAGTAAATCTCGTGGAATCTGCGGTGCAAGCGGCGCGTATCGAAGGTGGTCGCAGTCGGGAAGGTGATAGAGCTCAGCAAAACAGGTTGCGTCGATTGGGCCATCGACAGCATAGATGTCCTCATCCATGATAGTGAGCCAATCACGTAACGTCATTTGCATGGTGTGGCTCATATTTTCTTCAATTTCTAAGCGGACGATATCTCCTTTTTTTCGACGATTCTTCAACTCCTTTTGAATCTCTTTCAGAATGTCTTCAACGTCTTCGTCCAAAGTAATGTCCGCGTTCCGGGTAATTCGAAAACAAGCGGCTTCCACGACCGTGCTATCTGCAAATAGTAGCGCGATGTGTTCTTTGATGACGTCCTCGAGCATGACAAATGTTCTTTCCCCACTTGTTGCAGGCAACGCAATGAAGCGAGGGAGCATCGAGGGCATTTGAACGACTGCAAACAAGTCCTCAACATCGTCTTCGCCATCTGTCGCCTCCAGAAGCACTGCGAAGTTGATGGTTCTACTCGCCACTTTGGGGAAGGGGCGTGTAGAATCAATGGTGATGGGCGTTAAGATCGGAAATATGTGTTCATAGAAGTAACGTGCTAAAAAATCACGTTGTTCCCGTGAGAGTCTGTGGGGATGAACCATTTTAATTCCCTGACGACTCAGCGCATGCATACACGATTTTGCAGTTGCGTAGAGTTTGGCGACGTGATTGTGAGCCCGTTTGGATATTTCCACCAACTGCTGAACTGGCGTCATCTGCGTCTTGTTTTCAGGATGATTCGATCCTATTTTGACTTGATCCTTCAGACCAGCAACGCGAACCATGAAGAATTCATCTAGGTTCGAAGCCGCGATGGATATGAATTTGAGCCGTTCAAGCAGAGGATTGCCTTTCTGAATTGCTTCAGCAAGCACGCGCTCGTTAAATGCTAGCCAGCTGAGCTCACGGTTGATGTAGTATGATTTGCTATCTAAATTGCGCATGTCCAACTCCATCCAATCACACGGCCATAAATTCGTCTTTTTACCTGGTGTCGAAGCGCACATCATTGTCGGTCGACAGGTACGATACGAGAGGTCTACATGATAGCAATCTTTTATAAAATTTACGTTAAGAATATGTGAAAACTGTCGAAAGATGTATTTTAGAGGCCTATCAAAGTGGAATGCGTATATAGGAGTCGAGCGTGAATAAAATTGTTAACAATTATGTTGACGTAAAATCGAGGGCGGAATATAATTCATATCACACAGCTTACTCATACGTTTTGCCAGGAAGTTCATGCATCATAAAATTGGATTTCTGTACCGTTTACGCGGGGAGGGGACATAGTGGCGAACATTGTGTTGGGGATAGGCTCATCGCACAGCCCTCAAGTGAGTAGTCCAGCAGATGTGTGGCCTATGCACGTCGAGCGAGACAAAATCTACCTTGGTGATACCTTTCAACAACGGGAGCGAGAAATTGCCGCGACGATACAGGAACAGTTGAAGCCTGAAGTGTGGCAAAAGAAATATGAGGCATGTCAAGTGGCCGTCGAACATCTCAATCAGGTGATTCAGGATGTAGATCCGGATATTATCGTGGTGGTTGGCGATGACCAGGAGGAGTTGTTCTGGGATGATGTGAAGCCGACCTTTGGCGTGTTTTGGGGCTCAGAGTTGAAGGACCTCCCACACCCTCCTGAAAAGGAGCACCCGTCACTCAGACCCGTGCTTTGGGCATGGCACACGACCGACAAAACAGATCACTACCCGGTACAAAGTGATTTGGCCCACCATATTCTCGAATGCATGATGACCGAGGGATTCGATGTTGCGCAGAGTAAATCTCAACTGGCGGAGCGTTCGTTAGGTCATGCGTACACGTTTGTGCGGCGACGTTTGGTGACGCACCGCGTCATTCCGATGGTTCCTGTGTTTGTCAATTGCTTCTACCCGCCGAATCAGCCGACTCCTGCGCGTTGTTATGAGTTAGGCCGCGCACTTCGCCGGGCGATTGAATCGTGGGGTGAAGACAAGCGGGTGGCTGTAATCGGCTCCGGTGGACTTAGCCATTTTACTTTGGATGAGAAATTGGATGAACTCGTGATTGAAGGGCTCAAAAATAAAAATGCGGAGTTTTTGAAAACGCTACCAAGGGAGCGGCTGCAAGGGGCCTCTGGAGAAATTTTGAACTGGGTTGTGGCGGCAGGCGCATTGGAACACCTGGATGTAAATTATTTGGAATATGTCTCCGGTTATCGTTCCCCAGCTGGGACCGGCGTCGGCATGACGTTTGCTGTATGGCAGTAGATCATCGAGTTACACGAGGGAGGTGGGGCTTTGGAGAATTGCGCGACGATTCGTGAACGGAAAATCACCTTGAGTCATGGAACGACGCATTATTTGGAATCTGGGCAGGGAGAGCCAGTGATTCTGCTGCACGGAGTTGGCTTTTTTAGCGGTGGAGATTACTGGATTGCCAACATGGCTGACTTGAGCCGCCAGTATCATGTATTTGCCCCTGATTTTGTGGGGTGGGGAAATGGCGATAGGCTGGATGTTGAATATTCCTTCGCTTATCTCGTCGATTTTGTGCGAGAGTTTCAAGATGCTATTGGCGTAGCCACTGCGCATATTGTTGGGCACTCAATGGGCGGGTGGGTGACCGCACTGCTCGGATATGAAAGCCCCAATCGTGTGGAGACGCTGACGTTAGTCGGAAGTGGTGGCATGTCTACGCGCACACTCTCGACGATGACCGCGTTTGTGCCGCCCACGCGCGATGCGATTTTGGCACACATCAAGGAAACGATGCACGCGGACGGGGTGAGTCAGGTAGAGCTGGCGGATAGCTGGTATCAGCGCACGCAGTTGCCAGGCGCCGTTGAATCGTACCAGAAGATTTTGAACCATATGAACAACCCCGTGCACCGGGCAAGGTACCATTTACGTCGTCGGTTGCCCTACATTCAACGACCCACCCTGATTATCTGGGGGGAAGACGACAAGGTGAACGACCTTAGTATGGGGAAAGAAATGCAGTCGCTTATACCCGATTCGGAATTGGTCATAATACCAGGCGGTCATTTTTGCCCGAGTGAAACGCCCAAACAGTTTAACACACAGTTGATTCAATTTTTACACAGGCATCCGCAACGCATTTGAGTGCGTGTTGGCACTATTAGAGGTGTGGGCGGAGAAGATTTACGATAAAGGGGGAGCCAGAGATGGCCGATACGAATAAGACCATTACGGTTGTTAGTGCACATTCCGCAGATTTTGTTTGGCGTGCAGGAGGTGCCATTGCATTATATCACGATCTCGGTTATCGCGTTCGCGTCCTCTGCTTATCGTATGGGGAGCGCGGTGAGTCCGCCCGTCTGTGGAAGGATGGGAAGACGCTGGATGAAATCAAGCAAATTCGACGCGCGGAGGCTCAGCGCGCAGCCGAAATTCTAGGCGCTGAAGTGCGCTTCTTGGATGCAGGGGACTATCCGCTGGAAGTGACGAAGGACCTGCAAGATGCACTCGTACAGGAATTTCGGGCGTATCGACCAGAGTTGATTCTGACGCATTCTCTGACGGATCCGTACAATGCAGATCATCCTCGCACCACCGAATTGGTCATGGAGTGTCGCATTTTGGCGCAAGCACATGGTTATCCTTCGGATTTACCCGTGATTGGTGCACCGCAGGTTTATTTGTTTGAACCTCACCAACCGGAACAGTGCAATTTTCAGGTGGATGTCCTGTTGGATATTACCTCTGTATTTGAGCGCAAGCGTCAAGCGATGGAATGTATGGAGGCACAAGAACATTTGTGGGAGTACTACACGGATGTGGCGAAGCGCCGAGGGGTACAGGCAGGGCGCAATAGCGGATCAAGTATCCAATACGGGGAAGCGTACCAACGGATATATCCGTATGTTGGGAAGGTGTTTGCATGAGTTCGGTGATTGTCACCCACATCGAGCGGGCAGATTCGGATGATGTACAGGCGCTAAGCGCCTTTGGCGTGGCTACGGTGCACGAGGCAATGGGTCGAAGAGGGTTGATGAATCCATACCTTCGGCCTATCTATGACGATGCAAAAGTCTGTGGTACGGCGGTAACGGTTTCCTGTCACCCAGGTGACAATTTGATGATTCACGCCGCCATGGAGGTTTGCCGGCCTGGGGATGTCCTAGTGGTTACGGTGACTTCGGCGTCGACGGATGGTATGTTTGGCGAGTTACTCGGGGTGTCGGCGCGCGCGCAGGGGGCACAGGGGTTGATTATTGACGCTGGCGTGCGGGATACGGTTGAACTGACTGAAATGAGATTTCCCGTGTGGGCAAAAGCCATCTCGGCGAAGGGGACGGTCAAGGCGACGGCGGGATCAGTCAATATTCCCGTGGTTTGCGCGGGGTGTATCGTAAACCCAGGCGATGTTATTGTCGGCGATAGAGATGGCGTCGTGGTGGTACCGAAGGCTGAAGCAGCACAGGTTGCACAGGCTGCGCAGGCGCGTACGGACAAAGAGGCAAACGTCAGAAATCGTTTGGCGCAAGGGGAATTGGGGTTGGATATTTACGGACTGCGGGAAAAGCTCAAAGCGTTGAACGTCAACTATGTTTCCAATTGAGGTTCGACAGGAAATTTCGATTTTTCATAGGGTTATCCGATTGATTTGAGCGGATGTCGCCATTGATGGCTGTCTGCAATTTGGGGTTGTGGACAGTCGTCTATGGGGGGCATCCGTTGTTATGCGTTGGGCTTTTGCCAGAAGGAACTGGGTGCGCGTTGGCGGATGCGATAGAGGCCTTAGACCTTAGGATAGCGGATGAACAATGAAAAGCCACTGATGAGGTCATTGCCAAAGCGGACGGTTTGGTATCAAATATGTCATCGCCGGACAGCGAACCTGTCACTGCATAGTCAGTGCATGTGTGTACCCCCTGAGAAATCGCTGCGCAGGGATTTCCCAGGGTAGGTGATGAGGTCTATGTGTATTTCAACTTGCGCCATGCACGAGCGAAGTTTTTTGTGCAGGTGTGCAGATCAATACAATCCTTGCTTCGGCATTTTCCGCAGCGTCTCTGTGACGCTCGTCATGTGTTTTTGCATCGCTTCACCAGCGGCAACTGGATCTTTGGCGCATACGGCGTCAACAATACCTTGATGTTCTGCAAGAGAGACATCTGTCCGACCTGGCATCAAAGATGCGCGAAACTGATAACGCACAATTTGGGCCCGCAAGTTCACAATCATCCGTTTCGCCGTTTCATGTCCTGCGATGTCGTACAATCGTTTGTGCAATGTGCGGTTCAACTGGGAGTATTGCGACAGATCTGCGTTCGCTTGAGCTTTAGTCATTTGGTCGATGATGGCGCGCAGTTCATCCATTTGTTGCGCGGTGACACGCTCTGCTGCCTTTTGTGCAACTAAAACCTCTAACAATGCGCGTACTTCTGTGATTTCAATCGCCTCTTCCAGGCTAATGGCGCGTACACGAGCTCCGCGGTTCGGCTCACGCACGACCAGGTATTCCTTTTCTAGCTCGGCTAGCGCCATGCGCACCGCTGCCCGCCCGACTTGGTATTTGGCTATCAAATCTGCCTCAATCAATCGCTCATTCGGCAGGAACTCACCATTGAGAATGGCATCCCGAATGCGATCTACGACGTCGTATTGCACGCTTTGCTTGGTGTTGGTGTCCAGATGCAGCCCCTCCTTCTTACAGATCTAATATAGCGAAATCAATTTGTGATTTCCAAACAAAATCGCATGAAATATTGTTGACATAATCGTTCAGGAGTAACGCATCAAATGTTCAAAAAATTATTGACAGAATAATGTTTGGATGATATGGTAATCACACTAATCCGATAAGGATTATGGAATGACAATTTCGCTACTGTTGATTGAAACCGACCAGGCATCTGGAGGTCCCGTGCGACTCAACATGGAGTCCATTGGGGCCTTTTTGTGTGACCGCAAAGGAGGGGGGTGACAGTAATTTCGTTCCAATCGAGCGGCCCAATACGGAAAGTCGTTATTCACTGAATCATCAATCAATTTTAAGGATGTGGGGGGAAGACTGTGTCTGCAATAGAGGAGCTTGTCATTCGCGATTTAAGTAAAACATTTATCTCGTCACAAGGTGCGCTCAGCGTGTTACGGGATATTGACATGCAAATTCCCCAAGGGGAATTTGTTACGGTCATCGGTCCGAGTGGATGCGGCAAGAGCACACTTCTCAAGATTATCGCAGGGCTCGATGCTCAACATGAAGGGGATGTGACGCTCGACGGGGAACCCGTGCGCGCGTCAGGTGTTGACAAGGGATTTATCTTTCAGGAACATCGGTTATTTCCGTGGCTTACGGTCGAAGAGAATATCGCTGCGAACTTGTCACTGAAACATCGCGAGGTCAGAGATAAAGTCGATAAGATGATTCATTTAGTCCATATGGACGGTTTTGCAAAGACCTACCCCCGTCAATTGTCGGGTGGCATGGCACAACGGGTGGCGATTGCGCGGGCGTTTATTCGTGATCCAAAAGTTCTCTTGATGGATGAACCTTTTGGGGCATTAGACGCGTTTACGCGAGCGCACATGCAAGAAGTGTTATTAGATGTGTGGCTTCAGAATCAGACAACCGTCATTTTGGTGACACATGACATCGACGAAGCGGTTGTACTCGCACAGCGGGTGGTCGTGATGAGTGCGAAACCTGGGACTATCCGGACCATTGTACCCATCGATTTGCCATACCCGCGAAAGCGTTCGAGCACGGCGTTTCTCGAATTGCGTCGCGAGGTGCTTAATCAGTTGGAGGCGCACATGATGGAAGCACACGCCGTCATCTCTGCGCCTTTAAACGATGAAGGGGGTCAATGAGGATGGCCGGAAGATGGGCTGTGAATAAATGGGCGTGCGGCGTTGCGGCGCTGTTGATGACAGGGGTTGTCGCTGGGTGTGGCGTGAGTACAGGACCGACGAACACAAGTCTCAAGGGTGGGCAGAATGAGGCAAAGCCGACGTCCGCGGATGCGGGCGTCACGGTGAATATTGGGACACAGTCCTTGATGGGTCCGATGTACCTGGCGGAAAAGAAAGGGTGGTTTGAACAGGCGTTTGCTCGTGTCGGAGCAAAAGTGAAGTGGGTACAGTTCACCAGTGGACCTCCGTTTTTTCCAGCCATTGCTTCCAATCATATCGATTTTGGTCAAGTGGGGAATACGCCCGTACTGGTTGGGCAAGCGGCGAATGTGAATTTTACGGAGATTGCGGTGGATAGTAGCGGTAAAAACGGGGATGCCCTACTCGTGCCAAAGGGCAGCCCATTGCACAGTTTGCAAGATTTAAAAGGTAAAAAAGTAGCAGTCGCGCAAGGGAGTTCCGCTTATAACCTGCTATATAAAGCACTCGCAAAGGCTGGACTCACCACTTCAGACATTCACATTGTTCAATTGCAGCCGAATGAGGCACAGCCAGCCTTTGAGTCGCACGCAGTAGATGCTTGGGCGACATGGGATCCCTACATTACGGAGGAAGTTTCCTTACATGGCGCCGAGGAACTCGCAACCGAGCAATCCTTAGCGTCGGCTGATCCGGGATTTACGATTGTCCGGAGCAAGTTTGCGCAACAACACCCCGATTTGGTTGTACGATTTCTCCAAGTTTATCAGCAGGCACTTGATTATCAAAAAGCGCACATGGATGAGGCCATACAGCTCTACGCAAATTCCACGCATCTGAGTCCATCCGTCATTCGGCAAATGCTCGAGAATGAAGACGATGAAAACGCCCCAGTCACCGATGAAGTGGTAAAGGAACAGCAACAAACCGCAGATTTTCTCTATCAGCAAGGGGCGCTGAATACCAAATTGGACGTTTCGAAAGTCGTAGATAACCAATATATCGAGCAAGTCGCGAAGCAAAGTCCGTAGTGAGGAGGGATATCTGGTGCATCCAATTCACGTGGAAACAGCGAAGGATATTCAAAATGTGAACCGCCGTACGAGCGTAACGCCGATGGCTATCGCTCACGTCGGGAGGAAACGGCTGCCCTTTGTCGGGTCATATTTGCCTATCGTCGTGCTTGTGATTTGGCAGGCGGTATGTAGTCTACAACTTGTGATACCCGCCATTCTCCCGTCACCGCTGGAAATCGCAGTCGCCTTCTGGCAATTGACTCGCTCCGGAGTATTGATTTCGGACTTGAAGATAAGCCTCATTCGGGTGGTCTTCGGGTTCTTGCTCGGAGCAGGTTTAGGTCTTGTCACAGGGGCATTTGCTGGTCTGTACAAACGCTTTGAAGATGTTGTCGATCCCTCTGTACAAATGCTGAGAACCGTTCCTCATCTCGCGATTACACCGCTCTTCATCCTATGGCTTGGCCTTGGCGAATGGTCAAAGGACGTGCTCATTGCCACAGGTGCGTTTTTCCCAATGTATATGAATACGTTCATGGGTATCCGCAGCGTTGACGCAAAACTCTTTGAGGTGGCTAGGGTGTTGCAATTTAACCGGGTTCAGCAATTCACGAAACTGATGTTGCCCGCTGCCTTGCCAAATGTGCTGCTAGGGTTGAGATTGGCGATTGGCGTGTCGTGGCTAGGATTAGTGGTTGCTGAGATGCTCGGATCAAGTTCTGGCGTCGGTTACTTAATTTTAAATGCACAACAGTTTTCGCAAACGGATGTCGTCTTTGTCGGCTTGATTATCTTTGCTTTGATAGGGAAGCTTTCGGATTCATTCGTCCGTTTGCTGGAGCGGAGACTTCTTCGTTGGCGCGACAATTATATAGGGTGAAGGGGAGAGATGGGCATGACGACTGAAAGACAAATGCACCTGAATTTGTTCTTGACACCGTTTGGTCATCACGAGTCAGCGTGGCGTCACCCTGCGACGAACGTCGACAACTCACTAGATTTTCGTCATTACCGTCGGCTCGCTGAACTTGCGGAAAATGCAAAATTTGATTCTATCTTTTTGGCTGATCGGTTGTCGACGTCGCCCCAGGCTGTGGTACATGGGGCTGTGGCGGGATTTGAACCGCTGACATTGCTCTCAGCGTTGGCCGTGGTGACTAGCCGCATTGGACTCATCGGCACCGTTTCAACGACATTTAATGAACCGTTTAATTTAGCGAGAAGATTGGCCTCTCTCGACCATCTGAGCCACGGGCGGGCCGGATGGAACATTGTCACTTCCGGGACGGATGCGGAAGCCCAGAACTTTGGCTACGATGCGATTCTGACACATGCGAAACGCTATGAACGCGCAACGGAATTCGTTGATGTGGCCACTCAGCTGTGGGACAGTTGGACCGAACGCGCGTTAATACGCGATCAGGAATCAGGTGTTTTTGTGGATGCCACTCAGGTGCGCGAACTCAATTATCGTGGCGAGCACTATTCGGTGCGCGGTCCCTTAAATATCCCTCGTTCACCACAAGGAAGACCGCTTTTGGTACAGGCTGGCTCATCCGAAGATGGCAAGGCGTTCGCGGCACGATATGCGGAGGCCGTCTTTACGGCACAACAGTCGTTTGCGGATGCCAAGGCGTTTTACACAGATCTCAAAGCGCGGGTTCGACGGGCTGGGCGTGATCTTGAAGGTGTCAAAGTACTCCCAGGCGTGTGCACGGTGATAGGGGCCACAGAATCGGAGGCGCGGGAAAAGGAGGAGGCTTTACACGCTTTGACCACACCGGAACACAGTCTGCATCAGTTGTCTAACCGCGTCGGCTATGATTTGTCTGGATGCTCGCTGGATGAACCGCTCCCGGACTTTGTCAATCCTCAGCATGTAGAAGGACATCGCAGTCGAACCCAGTTGATTGTCGATATGGCTCGTTCGGAACAGTTGACCATTCGACAGTTGCTACTTCGGTTGGCTGGCGGGCGTGGACATAAGACCATTGCCGGAACACCGACTCAAATAGCGGATTATATGGAGGCCTGGTTCGTCGAAGGCGCAGCGGATGGGTTTAACGTAATGCCTCAGTTGATGGCTGGGGGGTTAGAGGATTTTGTCGAATACGTGGTTCCTGAGCTACAGCGGCGCGGTTTGTTTCGAACGGAGTACACGGGTACCACACTTCGTGAGCACTATGGGCTGGAAATGTAGTCTCATGGCCACTTGGAGGTTGGTTCATATATACATTTTAGCTCACGAACGTTCTGGTTCGTGAGTTTTTTGATGGGCCGTGAAATACTCAGTGGCGAGTGCTGAAGAGATGAACCGTGGGCCCCCAAAGAAAAATATATAATTCCGATGAGTTTTATTGTACATTTGTGTTATTGGTTATTGTCATGACGTGTTATAACCATTTCAGTTTATTTAAATCGTTTGCCTAGGGATGGCGAAGCAGTATGAAGACGAGTGTACCTTTATATCATCAGTTGAAAAGTGATTTGATTCATGATCTTCAAAGGAATCGTTGGCATCCAGGTGAACGAATTCCATCAGAAGCCGAGTTGGCGAAGGAACATGGCGTGAGTCGCATAACGGTTCGGCAAGCACTGTCCGATTTGGTGTCTATGGGGTACCTGGAAAGACGTCAGGGTGTTGGAACATTTGTTACAAAGTCGGCGCGAAATACACAGGCTGTTTCGAGACTGCAGGGCTTTGCGGAAGAGCTTCGGTTGGCTGGAAATGATGTGGATGTATATGTTAAGAGCATTGAGACAGTTGGTTGTTCCGAAAAGATTGCGATTCAGCTCAATGTTGAAGAGGGTACCAGTGTCGTGAAAATCTGTCGCATTGCCTCGGTATCGGAGGTACCCATTTTTCGGGAAATGTCGTATCTCTTAGTCCCGAGGAATGTGACGTTTGACGAACTGAAAGAGCAGTCTCAATTTCACAACCACATCTATGGTTTTTTCGAGCAGCATGGTGTGAAAATTGCGCATGGTAGCCAGAAAATTTCCGCCGAGCGCTCGACCTATGACGACGTACAAGAACTAGGCGCCGGCCTGGACGAGCCGATTTTGGTTATCCGTCGCGTGACTTCGGATGATACTGGGACGCCGGTTGAGTTTTCCGAGGTACGCTATCCATCCAGTCGTTATCAATATCATATCAATCTGACGCGTACTGGTGGCCCCATCCATTAAATTCTACAATCAAGAAGGTTAGCAGCCCTTGTGGCTGTTTTTTATTGAACTTGTTATGACATCATATAAACCCGATTTTATTTATCGGGTTTATATGTGTTTGTCGTTGACTCACCGTTCAAGCCTCCATATAGTGTTTGTCAGAAGACGAACAAAGTCTATGGATATAGTCGGTTTTGATTGGGGCTGAAAATTGAATGAAAAAACTTGGGGTCATCGGTGTTGCACTGGTTGGTACGCTTTGCACTGTCGGATGTGGTACGGAACATAGCGGTTCGGCAAGCACATCATCAGCGGTCAATGCATCGAGTGCGGGATTGGGTTCTTCGAGTACTGGAAAGACCGTGACACTCAATTTTGGCTCATATAGTGTGACGCAAAATGTGTATGAAAATCAGTTGTTTCCTGCCTTCCAAAAATATTGGAAGCAAAAAACCGGGCAAACGGTGAAATTTAACGCTTCGTTTCAAGGTTCCGGTTCTGAGGCACAAGCGATTGCGAATGGCTTGCCGGCAGATGTAGCAGCCCTTTCGTTGGAGGCGGATATCGATAAGATTCAGCAGGCAGGCCTGATCACACACAATTGGAAAGATACGCCTACGGGGGGCATGGTAACTGACTCAGTGGTAGCGATAGGGGTGCGCAAAGGCAACCCCAAGCACATTGAGACGTGGGCTGACCTTGCAAAACCTGGGGTTGTGGTTGATTTACCAAATCCATCGTCATCCGGTGGAGCGAAGTGGGATATCAACGCTATCTACTATTCAACGCTTCGGCATGGGAATGCTGCTCAAGCCAAGTCATTGCTTGAGTCTATTTTGAAAAATGTTGAATCTCTAGATAAGTCAGGGGAAGCTTCGATGACCACCTTTACCAACGGAACAGGGGATGCGGTCGTCAGCTATGAAAACGAGATATTGGAATCGAGTCACAATCTGAAATCTTTTTCTGAAGTGCTTCCAAGCTCGACCATGTTGATTGAAAACCCGATTGCCGTCGTCGACAAAAATGTAGATGCCGATGGTACACGTCAAGTGGCGGAGGCTTTTGTCAATTGGTTGGAGGGTCCAACTGCACAGAAGATATTCATGGAGGCGGGATTCCGTCCAGTGATTCCACAGTTACAGGCACAGTCGAAAAAGCAATTTAAGACGCCGTCCGACCTATTTACCGTCAAGCAATTAGGGGGTTGGTCGACCATCAATAACACACTCTATTCTAGCAATGGAATTTGGACTCAGGTGCTTGAGAGCAGATGATTCGGCAGATACGCGCGCGACTCGCTTTTATCACCATATCAGGGTACCTGTTGTTATTGATAGTCCTGCCGACTGGGGCGATTTTTACACAGGCTTTTTCACACGGTGCAGACAAGTTTCTGAGTGCAATCACGCAACCTATTGGCCTTGCTGCACTGGGATTGACCGTGCGAATGGCGCTGTTCACTGCAGTAATCAACGGGATTACAGGCACCATTGTGGCCTTTGTGCTCGTCCGGTTTCGGTTGCCCGGGAGGCGGTTGCTTAACGCCATTGTGGATTTGCCATTTGCCATCCCGACGACAGTGAGTGGATTGATGCTGATTTTCCTATATGGGCCTACTTCTCCTTTGGGAGCGTGGCTAGCGGCACACGGCGTTAAAATCATCTATTCTCCACTCGCTATTTTATTGGCAATGGTCATTGTGACATTCCCTTATACCATCCGTTCTGTACAACCCCTCTTGGAAGAGTTAGATCCTCGGATGGAGGAAGCGGCATGGACATTGGGAGCACAGCAGACGAGAGTCTTTCGTAGTATTTTGCTACCTGTGATGTGGCCGGGTATCACCACTGGTTGTTCTCTATGCTTCAGTCGTGCGCTTTCCGAGTTTGGAGCGGTGGTGATGGTCGCTGGGAACATCCCCATGCATACGCAAGTCTCGGCGTATTATCTGTACGGCTTGCTTGAGAACTATGATTCACAGGGCGCGGCAAGTGTATCTGTCGTATTGCTTGCTATCTCGTTTTTCGCACTGTTGTATCAATTGTTTGCCACGAGGCGATTCACCAGAAATCAGAACAAACGAGTACGGCTTAGAGAGTTGGAGCTAGGGAGGTAACACGGTGCGAAAAATTGGACTATATGGGTTTGTTTATGTATGGTTCGCGATTCTCATTGTTCTCCCAGTGCTCGGCCTAATCGTTGGTGCGTTTCGGGATGGGGCAGGTGCGTTTGTCCGACAGCTTGCGAACCCTGAAGCGTTATTTTCCCTTAAATTGACGTTCGAGATTACCGGTCTCACCGTAGTCATTAATGGGGTATTTGGTGTTCTCGCCGCACTTGTCATCGCGAGACGTCATGCGCGTGGGTGGCAGGTGATAAACGCCATTGTAGATTTGCCATTTGCCGTTTCTCCAGTGATTGCGGGTCTCGCGCTCATTTTGGTTTATGGTCCAAGAACGTGGATTGGGGGGGTGTTCGCATCTGCGCATATAAAAATCATTTATGCGATGCCTGGTATGGTGCTTGCGACGCTGTTTGTTACATTTCCGTTTGTCGTCCGGGAATTGGTACCTGTTCTACGTGAAAAGGGCTTTGCCCAAGAGGAGGCCGCGGTGACGCTTGGCGCATCTGCATGGACGACATTTTGGCGCGTTACACTGCCCGGAATGAAATGGAGTCTAGCGTATGGACTAGTGCTTACGCTAGCTAGGGCACTCGGCGAATTTGGTGCTGTACTGGTGGTCTCGGGTGCTGTGATTATGTTGACGCAATCCGCCACACTATACGTTTATCAAGAGACCGTCAATAGCGACTTACAGGCGGCATATGCGGTTTCACTCGTTCTGGCGGCGACCTCCTTCGTCATTTTGATGATTCTGCAGTTGATTAAAAAAAGGCAAGGGAGGCATCTCGTATGAGTATTGAACTGCGACGCATCGCAAAGTCGTACACCGGAGAGGCGCTCGCGCTGGACGGTGTCAGTTTGCAGGTAAAGGAGGGTGAGATGATAGGGTTTCTTGGGCCGAGTGGAAGTGGAAAGACCACACTTTTGCGAATCATCGCCGGGCTCGAGAAGCAGTCTGCCGGTGAAGTGCTGATTGGAGGAAAGGTGGTTGACGGGCTGCCTCCTCAAAAGCGTAAGGTGGGTGTCGTCTTTCAAAATTATGCGTTGTTTAAACATATGACTGTGTATGAAAACATCGCGTTTGGTTTGAAGGTACAAAAGCAAAGTAAGAAGCACATTCATATGCGGGTTATGGAATTGTTGCAATACGTTCGCTTGGAAGGACTAGAAAATCGGTATCCCCAACAATTGTCTGGTGGTCAGGCACAACGTGTGGCCCTCGCTAGAGCGCTTGCTCCGAAACCCAAGATTTTATTGTTAGATGAACCGTTTGCTGCGATAGATACAAAAGTTCGGCGGGAACTTCGGCAATGGGTGCGTGACGTCCATGACGATATCGGCATTACGAGTATTTTTGTGACGCATGATCAAGAAGAGGCACTGGAAATTGCCGATAGGGTGCTCGTCATGAATCGTGGGAAAATCGAACAATTTGGAACGCCAAAAGAGGTGTATGAAGCGCCGAACAGCTTGTTTGTTGCCAATTTTGTCGGCGAAGCCAACCACATTTATGGGAAGACGGTAGATCATCGCGTTGCAATTGGAGAGATATCTGTCGATGTACCGGATAAACCCGATGGGACGAACGTGCATGTTGTCATTCGCCCAAAGGATATTAGAATTCGCGAGATTATGTCCGATGATGATGTCACAGGCGAGATCGTCCGCGTGTCTTACAAGGGTGATTTTTATGGCGTCGACATCGCAACGAATGAGCTACGGCTCCATGTTTATGTGCCGAAAGAACAAGATTACCTGCTTGAAATCGGGCGAAACGTAGCTTATGAGCTGACGGATTTCAAATTGTTTGAAGAACGACCCATGTCTACCGAGTCAGAAGTAAATCCGTACCACATTGAGATACGCAAGTCGAGCTAGACCCGATACCGATAGGTGCCTGTGTCGGAATCATGATTCGCTGATTGTGAACTACCTGTATGGGGGGACTATCACCATGAAACAGCGTAGCACGTTGCCGGACGATGTGATTCAGCGTATTCTGCGTGCTCTGGACGGGTTGGAATATGGTTCAGTCAATATCACGGTTCATGGAGCACAGGTTACGCAAATTGACCGGGTTGAAAAACAAAGGTTTCCTCTGACATCCCACAATGAACGAGTGGATGGGGAAAGAAGGCGTCCGTGATTTCACGAGATTTGGGACGTTCAAGATGGTAATGAAATTCACTTGTGTCCATTTTTCGATTCTTCTTTCATATCAGAGGAGTGTGTGGGATGGCGAAAATTACAATTATCAGTGGCAGCCCCTCCAAAAACTCAAGGACAGAAAAATTTATCCGTTACTTGGAAACGAAATTACAAGCAAATCATGTACAGATCAATCGAATATTTGTTCGAGATTTTTCGTCTGATGACTTGGTATACGCCAATTTCGAAAGTGACGCGATTCGAGACAGCATTCAGCAGATTGAGGAATCAGACGCAGTGGTGGTTGCGACACCGGTGTATAAGGCAGCGTACACAGGATTATTGAAGATTTACCTCGACATGTTGCCCCAGGGAATCTTTACGTCGAAAATCATGTACCCGCTCGTCGTTGGCGGTTCACCAGCACACTTACTCGTGATTGATTATGCGCTAAAACCGATTCTGTGCGCACTTGGCGCGCGCACCATTCTACCGGGTATCTATTGCTTGGATAACCAGGTGTCCGAGGATGGGCAAGGGGGCATTAGCGTGCAAGGGGACCTGAAGAAACGATTCGACAGCAGCATGGAGGAGCTGTTGAATCGAATGCTCCCGAATCAGACAAATGAGCAGCTGTATGTAGGGGGGAATCGTTCGTGACAGGATGGTACAAAGGTGTACTTGGTTTTGCTGTTGCCGCCACCGTGTTCGCGGTTTCCGGTTGCGGAAATTCGAGCGCGACGGGCAACACGGGTACGGGGGCAACAACATCTGCAGCGGACAAAGGGACGATTCGAATTGGTTATCAATTGTACGGAACGTCCGGAGTGATGATGGATAGAGGGATTTTGGATAAACAACTAAAAAAACTCGGATACAAAGTCCAGTGGATTCAGTTTCCGGGTGGACCGCAGTTACTGCAAGCGATGAACGCCGGAGCGATAGATCTCGGTGAGACCGGTGATACGCCGCCGATTTTTGCTCAATCTGCGGGGACACCGCTCGTCTATTTGGCGCATGAACCAGCAAGCCCGGAGGCGGAGGCCATTTTGGTTTCATCTCAATCGGGCATCAAAAGCGTCAAAGATTTAAAGGGAAAGACAGTGGCGATAAACAAAGGTTCTAACGTCGAGTACATGTTGGTGCAGCAATTACAAAAGGCCGGATTGACTTTTCAGGACATTACGCCCGATTATCTTACACCGGCTGATGCACGGGCTGCGTTTCAATCGGGCAAGGTTTCTGCATGGGCAATTTGGGATCCGTATTTGGCTTCCGCACAAGATGCGACAAAATCCACAGAGATAGCCAGTGGCAGTGGTGTCACAAACAACTATCAATTCTATTTCGCGACAAAGACATTTGCACAAAGTCACCCGGACATCGTTCAAGACTATCTCAACGCATTGCAGCAGACGGATACATGGGTGAAAAACAACAAGGTTCAAGCTGCCAAGTTTTTAGCACCGAAGATGGATATTCGCGTAAAAGCCTTAGAAACCTCGTTAAATCGGCGGGCTTACGGTGTGGAGCCTATCACCAATGATGTTGTCGATGAACAGCAGAATATCGCAAATCTGTTCTACAAATTAGGCCTGATTCCAAACGCAATTACGGTCAAGGACGATGTTTGGTCAGGAAATGTTGGAAAGGGGACAAATTAATATGCAGGTATTTTGGTTTATTCCGACCCATGGTGACAGTCGTTATCTCGGCACAACAACTGGGGCTCGGGCGGTAGATTATTCGTATATGCGGCAAATTGCCCAGGCGGTGGACTCACTTGGTTATAGTGGCGTGTTATTGCCGACCGGGCGCTCCTGTGAGGATGCTTGGATTGTCGCTTCCTCACTCATTCCGGCGACGGAGCGGTTGAAGTTCCTTGTTGCGATTCGCCCAGGCCTGATGTCGCCAACTGTTGCTGCGCGGATGGCGTCTACATTCGACCGGTTATCGGGGGGGCGGTTATTGATAAACGTGGTGACGGGCGGGGATCCTTTAGAGCAAGAAGCAGATGGATTATTTTTGAATCACGATGAACGGTATCACGTGACCGACGAATTCCTCTCGATCTGGCGACGCGTGATGGAAGGGGAAACGGTGGATTACGATGGAGATCATTTGCGCGTCAATGCTGCAAAACTACTGTATCCTCCTGTACAGAAGCCGTATCCTCCGCTGTATTTTGGTGGCTCGTCTGATATTGGCCAAAAGATTGCAGCGAAGCATGTGGATGTGTATCTGACCTGGGGAGAACCGCCAGCACAGGTGAAGGAAAAAATTGAACGCGTTCGGGAACTCGCACAACAGGCAGGGCGTGACGTTCGGTTCGGTATTCGCATGCATATTATCGTTCGGGAAACCGAAGACGAAGCGTGGGCGGACGCTGAAAAGCTCATTCAATATGTAGACGACAAAACTATCGAAGAGGCACAGAAAGTATTTTCGCGAATGGATTCTGTCGGTCAGCGCCGAATGAGTGAATTGCACCGGGGAGAGCGCTCAAATCTCGAAATCAGTCCCAATCTATGGGCTGGTGTCGGGCTTGTTCGGGGCGGCGCCGGCACTGCGTTGGTTGGAACACCAGATGTGATTGCAGAGCGCATGCGGGAATACGAGGAACTTGGCATTGAGACTTTCATCCTGTCGGGCTACCCGCATTTAGAGGAATCCTATCGCGTTGCCGAACTTTTATTTCCGAAGTTGAACCTACAACAAGCATCAAGGCAAGGCAAAGAGCCGTCTTTCATCAGTCCATTTGGAGAAATGGTTGCCAATGAAATACCTCCAGCAAACGTGGAGAATAAGGCCTAAGCAAGGGGGATGTCTGTGAGAAAGTCACTCAACGCGATGCTTCCTTTTACAGTGCCCGCCCTCGTTGTTATTGTGTGGCAGATTTTAGGGCAATCCGGATTGATTTCCACACGCATTTTGCCAACGCCTGTGGCAGTCGTTGAGGCAGGTATTCAACTGGGTAAACAGGGTATCCTGTGGCAGTACATTTGGTCGAGTACAGAGCGGGCACTGGCAGGCTTTCTCATCGGAGGTTCGGTGGGATTCGTTCTTGGGTTGTTGAATGGACTCTATCGGATCTCACAAAGATTGACGGACACGTCAATCCAGATGTTGCGTACGATTCCGCATTTGGCACTGATACCATTGGTCATTGTGTGGTTTGGTGTCGGCGAGGAAGCCAAAATATTTCTTGTTGCACTGGGTTCTGTGTTCCCTATTTACGTGAACACGTTCTTTGGAATCAAGTCGGTGGATTCTGACTTGATTGAGATGGCTAAGGTGTATCGACTCCCTTGGCTAAAGCTGTTTTGGAAAGTTATATTGCCGGGGGCTTTACCGTCGATATTGGTTGGTATCCGATACGCTTTGGGTGTGATGTGGATGACACTGATTGTTGCGGAGACGATATCGGAGAACTCGGGCATTGGTTATATGGCGATGAATGCGGAAGAGTTCATGCAAATGAACGTGGTCGTATTAGGCATCGTGTTATATGCGCTACTTGGCAAAATTTCAGATTGGATAGCAACCACGATGGAGCGCCGTTTCCTGAGGTGGCATCCGAATTATCTGTCGAATCACTAACGAAATGGAGGGAATAGGATGTCTGCCTCATTCGGTCTGCAGTTATCGATGCAGCAGGTGAGTAAACAATATGGAAAGAAAACGGTTCTTCAAGGTGTCCAACTTGATATCTCCCCAGGGGAATTCGTAGCGGTCGTCGGGCGCAGTGGCTGTGGAAAGAGTACTCTGTTGAGATTGATTTCTGGGCTAGAGCCGCCAACAGCGGGGGAAATTTTGGTTGACCATGAACGAATATCTGGGATTCACCCAGATATTCGAGTCATGTTTCAGGAATCGCGTTTATTGCCGTGGTTAAAGGTTATCGATAATGTGGCTATAGGCCTCGGTAAAGAGGAGAGGGACAAAGCGGTGTCGGCGCTCCATCGCGTGGGGTTGGAGACTCGTGCGCGCGATTGGCCCAGTGTTCTTTCCGGAGGGCAGCGTCAGCGCGTCGCGTTGGCACGAGCGCTTGCGTCAGACCCGAGAATGTTGCTGCTCGACGAACCACTGGGCGCTTTGGACGCGTTGACGCGCATTGAAATGCAGCAATTAATTGAAGAAATCTGGTCGATACAAAAGTTTACGGCCATGCTCGTCACACATGACGTGAGTGAAGCCATCGCCTTGGCGGATAGGGTGATTCTCATTGAGAACGGACAGATTGCGTTCGAGGTGCCTGTGAATCTCCCTAGGCCGCGTGAGCGGGATCATCATTTTGTCAGGCTGGAGCGCCTCGTCCTCGACAAAATACTCAAAAGTCACGCCAACGGCGTGTCGAGCCAGCTGCCGTCTTCGCAATGGACTCTTTTGCCACGGTGACGATAATTCGTCGTCCGTGGTGATATCGGGTCCTTCTCCGTGCGCCAGGACCGGGGATACTTGCATAAACAAGCTTATGGGCGCATAATACGTTGATGGGAAGGGGGAGTATGGCGTGCAAGATGAAAACCGTCTGATTGCGCAATCGTTGAGTTATCGACTTGCTACCGCGTCCCGTTTCCTCATTAATCGACTGAATCGGAACTTTAAGGAAAATGATTTGTCCATTACCTATGAACAATTCCGAATCATGATTCGTCTGTGGAAAGAGGATGGTCTTACACAAGGGCAGATTGCGGCGCTGACCGGTAAGGATGAACCCTCGGTATCGAGGTTAATCAACAACATGATTAAGCGGAACTTGATTAAACGTCTTCCGCATCCGGAAGATCGGCGAACGAATTTAATCTTCCTCACCGAGGAAGGGAAAAACATACAGCATGATTTATATGTGCAATATCGTAAAACCACTGAGGAGGCACTGCAGGGGGTCAGCGCAAGTGAGCTTGACACTTGTTTGAAAGTGCTTGATACAGTGACAAAAAATCTAGCTTGATCCTTCTTTTTAGCACATACTTGTCGCGACAACTTTTATCGAACGGGATTAGGGAAGTGGGAGATAGAGGTTGGTCCCGTTGATACGGAGGGATCAAATGGGTGGAGGAAACTGGAATGGAAGCGGCACAGAAGATCGCGTTGACTTCAAAGGACGACTATTTGGCGTTTGATGACCAATGGGTTCACTACAAAGAACAGCAGTGGCCTATCGATCAACTGGCGCTTTACCCATCGTCAACAGGTCATCGTACGAGCTTGCTTGGCAGAGAGTACATTTTGAGAGACTTGCGGGGCGATGTCATTTCTACGATACACATTCGTTCCTATAACTATCACGAAGTTCGGAGTCTGCTTGAGATGATTCGCCAATCTCACGAATCATAATAGACGGGGGATATATGAACGATGACGGACACACAGGAAACGCTTCGCAATCAATTGTTTGCGGATTTGGCCTACCAAATTCTTTTGACCCAAGGCCTATCCCCGATGAAGGTCGCTGGCTTGCCTTCATGTAATCAGTTACTTGTCCTAAAGGAATTGGATGAGGTTGAGCGCATGCGTCTGACGGACTTGTCCGCGGCACTGAAGTTAAGCCCAAGTACCATTACAGGGGTTTGTGATGTTCTCGAGCAAAAGGGATATATTCGGCGGGATAGGGATTTGATAGATAGAAGAATTGTCTATGTTTCTTTAACCGCACACGGCCGCATGTGTTTGAGAAGCACCCGTGATTCGATGATAGCGCGCTTAGGGTCCGTTGCGCACACATTTAAAGAAGGGGACTTAGAGACGGCCGTTGCTGTATTGAACGCGATAAACCGTTCTTTGCACGGTGGGTTATCCTGATTGGACTTGGTAAGTATATGCGTTGTGGCACGTGATGAGAACTTTTGCGCACTCGCAAACAAGGTGAATTCGGAAGAGTAAATTGACCAATATGGCTATAGGAACTCGGCGAATTCACCGTTATGATGTATTGTATGTAAGCGCTAACATATGAGTGAGCAAAGGAGGTCAAAGTATGGAGAATTATGTGTTGGTTGAGAAGAGGTTAGATAAACGACGCGATGAATTCGCATTGCCAGAGGGCTACATTGCTTCATCAGAAGAGGCGTCCCCTTGGGTTCCATTTTTGGAGAACGTGTGGATTCGCCATTTGACATTTGATATCCGTAATAACAGCGCCACGAATGTTTTATGGGTGGAGGCTGGCGGGAAGCTAGGTAGGCACCGTCACCGCGGGCCTGTGAACGGCTATGTCCTCGAAGGAAGTTGGCGTTATCTCGAATATGATTGGATTGCAACCCCCGGCGATTATATTCGTGAAAGCCCAGGACGCTGCCATACCTTGGTTTCGGAGAACGGGATGAAGACGGTCTTTCAACTGAACGGCGCACTGGAGTTCCTCGATGACGATGAGCGTATCATCGAGACAGTTGATGTGTTTTGGTTTGTCGATCACTATTTGAGCTTTTGTGAAAAAAACCAGCTGCCAATCAACCGATCTCTGTTTTTATAACGGACGGATAAACTTGTAAAGCTCGTTTTAGCAGGGGCGGTAAGGAGGATGACCGCCCCTGCTGTAACATAGGCATTATAGTTCGATTTTTCCTGCGTACTGGAGAATCTTCAATGCTAGACGCGCATCAAAGAACGCACTTGAGGCGGTTAAATCAATATGGCTGATTTCTTCAATGCGTTTTAGACGGTACTTGATAGAACCGGGTGACATGTTCATCATGCGGGATGTCTTGAGCACGTTTCCTTGGCACTCGAGATAGGAATGCATTGTCTTGATGAGTTCAGAGCGATTTTGTGTGTCGTATTGAATGAGCTTGTTCAGTAGGTGATAGGAGAATTGAACCATATCGTCAAAGTTGTCCCCACTAGCGATATGGGGGATGAATCCCAAATCTGAGAAGGACACCACGCTGGATGTGGAATGATGAAAATCAGAAAGTTGAATGGCCTTTTTGGCTTCTTCGTATCCTCTTCGATAGTCCTCGATGCCCTCGCATGTGGAACTGATACCCACGGTGAGATGGACATCCTGATATTGCTTGAAGAATGTTTCGACAATGATTTGAGCCATGTGTTGGGGAGTGAGATATTTCATATTTTTCATCCGGGTTGGAAAGAGCGCGACGATTTGATCTAACTTGCTGGATATGAGCGGCGTAGACTCCGTTTGTTTGAATTGTCTGGAGATTACGGACGAAAGCGCTCGTTTAATCTCATCCATATCTCGATTGGCACGTGCATATGTAGAGGCCGCGAGTGGCGCAAATTGGAAGACGAGTACGTAATGTGGCTGATTTAATGGATATCCAAGTACATTCAGCTGTCTGGATAAATGTTCTATGCGCCCATCGCCGGTCAGAATGGCATCTAAAAACTCTCCTTTGATTCGTTGCTCCGTTTCGAGAGAAACGCGTTCGTTGAGGAGTTGTATCGCACAAATGGTTGCAGCACGTTCGAGAGACATGATATCGATTTCCGAATACGCCCCACTGGGTTTAAGTAATGAAAGATATCCCCAGATCTCGTGGTCGACGATTATCGGGGAGAGGAGTCGCTGATGTGGCCAACCGTACGCTTCGGGTACAGAAAGCTCGATGGTTCTCTTTTGTTTTATGAGCCGATTGAGTAGCATGCCCATTTGTTCATCCGCATTGCGCAAAAAATGAGCAAAGTCGTGTTCTTTGTACGGACCGTATGACTCAAATAGGTGAAAGTCTTTATCCTCAATCACGACTGTACAACCCAATTGCTTTCCGAGTACACGAATGATGGACGGCAGGCCTTTCCGGTGAAGGAGGGCACTGGACAATTGCTCGTCGACGAGCAGAACTTTTTGAAATCGTTCGTTTTGACGTTCAATGCGGATGTAGGCCCTGTCTAACTCCTGTGCTAAGTTTTCCTCCTCGTAGTAGGGCAGTTCGTCTTGAATTGCTTCGCCCCAATCCTCTGCTGGTTTTGCTATCCAATGACAATGTGGATCGCCTTTGCCGACGCACTCGATTTCCCTAAAAATCACAGTTCGGCCGAGGTGTTCACTCACATAGCCGCCTGCGTAACCGACGAGCGTGAAGCAGACGGGGTCGTGTTGCAGCCCATAGTGCTTCAGATGCTGCTCAGCTTCATATGAATCATGCCAGTAACCTTCGGCGCAGTACGCTTTCGTATCCGGGTCGAAGTGAAGTTTTTCGATATCCACGGATACATCCCCAGTGATGGCGTGAATTTCCGACCCTGCGTAGAGCCAATCTGTATCCGAGTTCGCCGGCATGAACGACTTAAAGATGCGCGCGTAATTTACGCCACAATTCCAACCGTAGCGAAGTAAGAATCCCTTTGCGCGGTCTACGCCAAGGGCCGATATTAAATCCTTACGCAATTCGCCAAGTGCGTCAGTCTCCATCAGGACAATGCGTTTGTCATTCAGGTGGATCTTCTTTGTCTTCGGGTCAACCGATAGCAACTCTGTAATTTGCACGTCGCTCATCATCTCCGAATGATTGGTCAATACGGGGCATCTACATGCGCTTACTGACAATATAACACAATCATGTAAGCGCTATCAATGAAATCGAATCGAAATGTACCAGATGTCGGGGATATTGCTCGGGAAATGTCGAATCTCAGTTGAAGGCGCGTGCCTTTGTATATGTGCGCACGCGCCCAGTAAAAGGCCACGAAAGGCACAGCCTTTCGTGGCCTTTTACTACTTCTGGAGATGGAACGGTGCAGGCGAATTACAATGGTCGTGACATTCCTTTGATAGTTCTTCCTGTATGGGAACTGATTCTCCGATTTCGCCCAACGACGTCTGCAAGCCCTCTAAATTGCCGCATATCACCGGTGTCCGCGAAGCGCTTGTGCCAGCTTAACGCTTCCTCCAAGATGTGCGGTGTGTGCCCACCATATGCGAGTGCGCGATGAAAGTAGTAGAGGAGCTCGTCTTTGTAGAACGGGTGGGCAAGTTTTTCAATTATGATCGCCGCGCGTTCACGCGGGGTTCGTCCTCGCAAATCCGCAATTCCCTGCTCCGTAACCACGATGTCGACGTCGTGCTCGCTGTGATCGACATGGGTGACAAACGGAACGATACTCGAGATCCGCCCATCTTTGGCAATGGACTTCGTTACAAAAATCGTCAGTGCGGCATTTCGTGCGAAGTCACCGGATCCGCCGATGCCGTTCATCATGTGTGTTCCGCCGACGTGAGTGGAGTTGACGTTGCCATAGATGTCCACTTCGAGTGCCGTGTTGATGGCAATCACGCCAAGCCGGCGCACGACTTCTGGATGGTTCGAAATTTCCTGTGGACGCAAAACGATTTTGTCGCGATATTTGGATAAGGACGTATTGACGTGCTCAGTCATTGACTTTGACAACGTAAAGGACGACGCGGACGCAAATGCGACCTTCCCACTTTGAAAAAGTTCAAAGACGGCGTCTTGCATGACCTCTGTATAGATCTCCAGGTTTTCAAATGGCGCGTTACACAGGCCGCTGAGTACTGCATTTGAAACGGATCCGACACCGCTCTGCAGCGGAGCGAGATTGTGCGGCAATCGGCCGTGGCGAACTTCATGTTCGAAAAAATCTAGAATATATTCAGCCATCCGCTGGGTATCGCTGTCAGCTGGTACGATATTCGAAGGTGTATCTGTATGTCGCGACAGGACGATGCCGATAATTTTGTCGGGGTTGCAAGGGATGTCCGGGGTCCCAATCCTATCTGAGACCTTGGTGATTGGAATGGGCATCCGATTTGGCCGGTCCTTCGGAAGGTAGATGTCGTGTAAACCTTCGAATTCTATCGGCGTATTTACATTGATTTCGACAATGACGCGTTTGGCGCGTTGGACGAAAATGGGACTGTTCCCGACTGAAGAAGTTGGAATGATACCGCCCGTTTCAGTGATGGCCGTCGCTTCTATGATAGCGAGGTCGATATCGCCAAGGCAGCCACTGCGCAAAAGCTCTGCTGTGTGACTCAGATGTTGGTCTGTGTACTGAACTTCACCAAGGTTGATACTTTTGCGTAAACGTGGTTCTGATTGATAGGGTAAGCGGCGAGCGATGATTTGCTGCTCGCAAAGAATTGTATCGGTTTCACCCAAGGACGCACCAGAATAGAGATTGATGCGCAGCTTGTCCCCGGTTTGTTCCACTCGTTTCGCGAGTGCCTGCAGCACCGCTTTCGCGTCGCCGGATTTCGTGAATCCGCTGACTGCGATGGTCATCCCGTCTTTCACGTATTGTTGCGCCTCTTCTGCACTGACAATTCGAGAACGAAGACCCGTGTGCCGAATCCGCTGCTCAAGCATCTCAATCACCTCACACGAAGTACGAAAGCGGTTTCTCTGGAAATAAGTATACGCACTCTCGAGCATTCGTGCCTGAATCTGCGACAGAACGAGATATCGCGCGACAAATAACGATTATTCAAGCTGACTTGCATGGTCAGGGATAGAGCCGGTGCGAACGCGCGAGGGACTGCCTCGCTTAGAATCCGAGCTGTGTTCGAACGCGGCGAACGTACGTCTGTGCCACGGAAAGACGCGTTTTGTTCGGCACTGCCATCACGAGGTTCAGGTTTGACCGGTCATCTCGCTCGATGGAGTCAATGTATCCAATATGAATCATGTAAGAGCGGTGAATACGCAGAAAGTGTTCATTTGGGAGATGCTGTTCTAGGGCGCGCAGTGTATGTTCTGTACTAAATCTTCCATCTTTCGTATAAAACCAGGTTTTCTTCTCATAACTTTCGAAGTACGCGATGTCTTGAACGGGAATGGGGCGCCACACTTGGCCCGTCTTTCCGACTACGTACGACAACGGTTGGCGTCCACCTTTACGTTTCGGCGGTAAAATGACCGCAACAGCCGACTCGACACCTTGTTCAGATTGGAGTGGGTAGCCCAACCCATAATAAGGGACACCGAAGACATCTGCGTCCACTTCGGATTCGACTCGGTGCTGATATGAGAAAACGAGATGGGCAATACTCCCAGGGCGCACACTTTCACCTGGCGCGATTCGCAAATCGACTGCACCGGGATGATAGGCTACGTACTTTTGCCCGCATGCAATGGCGACGGAGGCGGTTGGTGGAATCCAATCCAGCAGTAGTTCGGGGAGTTGCTCTAGCAATGTAGAAGGCTTCACCACAATCACCCTCTTGGTTGAATCGACTTCAACTTCATAATCACAGTTTAGCACAGGATGCGTCGCGGGGAAGGGGTTAGGGGATGTGGTTGATTGGTGGATAATAGAATGTTTGTGTCATATTTATAGGCGTCTAGGTTTTTCGGAAAATATATTCATTTTTGTATGAAAGATGCACATCGAATCATGTAAGGGGGAACTCGGTGAAAGGACGCTTCAAAGCGATCTTATGGCGGTTTTTGATAGGTCTTTGTTTTTCGGTTGTCGCAATTCTACTTTCTCTCATCTTATCTCGATGGTACATCGCGGACGGATGGCTTATTAGAGCATCTGCTAAATTTGCAGAATCTGCGGAAAACAAAAGAGATAGTGCAGGTAATTTGTCTTATGCCAACCCGGCCGTCACCCCCCAGAATCCCAGCGACTTCAGGCTACTGCATCGTGTCATCCGATGGTAGACTGGGGTCAAGTGAAGACTTGTGACGGGATGGGGAGAACGGATGCGCATTTTACATACGGCCGACTGGCATTTTGGCAAGACGTTGGAGGGGCGCGATAGAATCGCGGAGCAACGTCAGTTTGTCGATGAACTGATAGCGTTGTGTGCGGCGGAACAGGTCGACCTCGTCCTCATGGCTGGCGACGTCTATCAGACGGTGAATCCCAGCGCTCAAGCGGAAGAGTTGTTCTACCGGGCGCTGGATGGGCTGTCGGCGGGTGGCGCACGTGGGGTTGTCGTGATTGCGGGCAACCACGACAATGCTGACCGCATCGCTGCGGCGAGGCCATTGGCGGACAAGTTGGGGATTACCTTGATGGGTCTCCCGAAGGATGAACTGGCACCTACACCGGTTATCAAAGGTCAAGTCTGTCGGGTGCGTGCAGGCGTTGGTTTTGTAGAGTTGGCGATTCCTGGATGCTCAGAACGAGCGGTGATTGCTGCAGTGCCGTATCCATCGGAGGCGAGATTGAACGAAGTTTTGGGGCGCACGTTGGATGAGCGGGAATTGCAGGAGAGTTACAACCGACGGATACAGAGTTTTTTTCATGCCCTATCGGAGCAGTTTCGCGAGGACACGGTGAATTTGGCGATGAGCCACGTCTATGTGCGTGGGGGCCTGGAGTCTGATTCGGAGGTGCAAATTCAAATCGGGGGTGCCTATGCGGTGGAGCCGGATAGTTTTCCCGCTCGTGCACAATATGTGGCTCTCGGGCATTTGCACCGTCCACAAGGTGTCGCTTTGGCGGGTATGCCAATGCGATATGCGGGCTCACCGCTGGCATACAGCTTCTCGGAAGCCGGACAGACGAAGTCGGTTGTTATCGTCGACGCGGTGCCGGGGAAACCAGTGGAATGGCGCGAGGTACCGCTTCGAAGCGGCAAGCCGCTCGTGCGTTGGCGAGCGACAGAAGGGGTGAACCAAGTGTTGCAGTGGGTGGAACAAGGACGTGATGCAAACGCTTGGATTGATCTCGAAGTGCACGTGCAGACTGGGTTACAACTGGAGGAGATTCATCGCCTCCGAGAGGTACATGCGGGATTCGTCCACATTCGCCCGGTGCTACCTGTCGCTGTGAAATCACTCACCGACGATTCGTCGGATAGCATCCAGACGCGCTCCATTGCAGAGCATTTCAGTCGCTTCTTCGAGGAAAAACACGGCGTTTCGCCGGATGATGCACTTGTAGAACTGTTTTTGGAGATGGTGGCGGAAGTGGAGACGGACGCCGACTTGGCTGATTTGGACGAGTCATCCGTCGACAAGGTGTCTGGGGAGGAAACTGCATGAAGCCGATTCGTTTATCGATTGCGGGATTACACAGTTTTCGGGAGCGGCAGGAGATTGATTTTGCGGCCCTGACGGAGACGGGCATGTTTGGTATCTTCGGCCCCACGGGCAGTGGGAAGTCGACGATTCTCGACGCTATCACCTTGGCGCTATATGGCGATGTTGGGCGAGCGGGGCGCAATACCCAAGCGATTCTCAACCACGCTGAGAAACGGCTGGAGGTCTCGTTTGAGTTCGCGATTGGTGCGGGGAACAAGCGTAGGCGCTACCGGGTGGAGCGGGCGTATAAGCGAGGACAGGGGTTTTCGGTAGAACACCAGGCCAGCCGCTTGTTGCAGTTGGAGGAGATAGCGGAGAGCGACGAGGACGGTCTCGTTGTGGTGGCTGAAGGAAAGAATCCCGTCACGCAGGCCATTCGTTCCATCTTAGGCCTGGAGCAAAGCGATTTTACGCGGGCAGTTGTGCTGCCGCAGGGGAAGTTTGCCGAGTTTTTGCAGCTGACCGGATCGGAACGGAACGCCATGACCGAGCGGTTATTCGGCTTGGAGCAATACGGAAAAGCGCTTTTCGACAAAGTCAATGCGCGGGCAAAACAGGTAGAGGCGGATTATCAGGTTGTCGTCGCCAATCAAGCGGGGCTCGGAGATGCGTCGCAGGCGGCGCTGGATGCAGCGCAGGTGGCGGTTCAGGAAGCATCCGCCGAGTTACAGCAGGCAGAGCACGCGCGCGTGGAGGCAAATGCTCGTCTAAAAGTTGCGGATGAGGTACGCCACTTGATGACGGAGCGCGAAGCTGCCATCAAAGCGCGAGAAGAATTGGCGCAGTTGGCAGACGAGATGGCCGTGATTCGGAAGGCACTTGCCCGCAGTGCAGAGGCGAATCGCGTTTGGCCGCTCGTTGAAGCGTGGCAGGCGGATTGTGCTGCGGCAAAAGAGGCGCATAAACGTTTGGCGGCACAATTGGACTTGGCAGAAGAGGCGCAAGCGGCGCTCTCTGAGGCTTCGTTGCGACGGCAGCGTGAACAAGCGCGGCGGGATGCCTTGGAGCCGGAGTTGCTTGCGAAGAAAGGGCGGCTTCGCGATGCTGAGGACATCGAAGCAGAGTGGTTGACACTCAAGGCAGAGCTCGCCGCCGTCAAAACGGCGAGTGACGCTGCGCTTTCAGCGCACGCGACGGCGCTCTCTGAGCAGTCTGCAGCTCTGCAGGCTGTAGAGCGGTTGGCGGCGGACAGGATGCAGGCGGAAGCCAGTCGCGAAAAACATACGGTTCAACCGGAGACGAGACAGCAATTGATGCAATTGCGCGAGGCGTTTGTGGGTTGGAAGGAGCGACAAGCGAGCGTTCGTCACGCGCGTGAAGCGTACGCTGCACGGCAGGCTGAGTTACGGTCCGCCATTGCAAATTACACATCGGTCGCGGCTATCGACGAGCAGGTGCACGGAGAGGCGCAGCAATTACGAAATGTTGCAGAGGCACTCTGCGAGCGGGCTCCGGAATACACCGCAGAAGATCTATCTGTCGCAAGGACCTGGTTGGGACAAACGCAGTCGCGCCTCGCGAGCGCGAAAGCGGTGGAGCAAGAACTCGCTGATTTACAGAAGCGTCTTCAGGCGGCGTACCGGGATTACGAAAGCCAATTGGGCGAACTGACCGCACAGCGCGAGACGGCTGAACAATTGGCCCAGGTCTACCGCGACCTGGAAGAGGCCCGTCAGCGAAGCGTATCTATTAGTGAAACAGCGCTGATTCGCCAGCTGGCGGCGCGGTTAAGGGGCGGGGAAGCGTGCCCTGTCTGTGGCGCGTTGCATCACCCGAATCCTGCGGTCGGGCAGTCGGTCGACGAGACGGACGTAGTGGAGTGGACAATAGACGATGATGCAGCGCTCCATCGCGCAGATGCGGCTTGGCGTCAGGCGGATGCGGCAGCACGGGCGGCGGAGACGGCGTGTGTGCAGCGACAGACGACGGTTCAGATGCTTCGCGAAGAGGTGGACAGGAAGCAGGCGCAATGGGCCTCTGCCTGGGAAGCGTTACAGATGTGTTGGCCGCCAGCTGATGTGCTGTTCAAGTTCAAGGCAGGCAGTCAACCTGCGGACACGGAGTCTTGGGCGCAATTTCTCGTGGATTTGGACGCGGCCTTGGTGCAGGCAGCGGACGCGCTAGCCCTGTGGGATGACGAGCAACGTCGCTTGGCTGGGCGACAGCAGGAAGTGGATAAGCGGCGTCTGCAATTGGGGCAGCAATTGGCCGTTGCACAAGCTGCACAAAAGGCAGCAGAAAAAGAGGAATTGCGGGAGCAGGCAGTGCTTGAAAAAGCGGTTGCTGCATGCGAGCGGGCGAAGGATGTCCTCGAAAAGAGGATGGCCATGCTTTCGATGGAATCGCGGGTCGACGATGACATCGCAAAAACCGAAACGCTCGTCGCGGCACGCCTTCGTCAATTGGACGAAGATGACCGCGCTGCGGCAGAGGCTCAGCGTGTCATTGCGCACCTCACGGTGCAATTGGAGGCGGCACAAACTCGTCTGCAACAAGCGCAAGCAAACGTGCAACAGAGAGAGTTGGCGGTTCGCGAACACAGTTTGCGCATGGAACAACTCGAGGAAGCTGTGGCGGCGCGTGCGGCACAATTGGCTCAGTACACGGGTGGCGCGTCTGTGGCTGAGGCAAAGCAACAGCTAGCGGTGGCGCTTGCGGAGTTACAGGCGGCAAGCGAACGAGCTTCGGTGGAATTTGAGGCGGCGACCGACCGAGCCCAGGCGGCAAAACAGGCTGTGACCCGGGCAGAGGCCGAATTCGAATCGCAGAGCAAAGCGGCCGAGATGGCGCAGGACAAGTTGCAAGCCGCACTTGCGCAGAGTGCGTTTGCCACCATCGACGCTGTGGCGGACGCCCGGTTAGAGGAGACCGAGGCACAGGCGATGGCGGACAAAGTACTGGCGTATGACGAGGCCGTGCGCGAATCGACGAGTCGCCTCGCTGACATAGAGGCGCGCTTGAACGGTCGCTCGCTGGACGAAGAAGCTTGGCACAGTGTCCAAGCGGATGCAGAAGCTGCGGAAGCGGCGTACAAGACAGCGCTACAAACACATGGGTCCCGCCTGGAACGCCTGCAAGACATCGCGCGCCGGCAGCAGCGCTGGCAGGAACTTGAAGAGCAACGGGTGGCGCTTGAGGGGATGGCGACGCGCCTGTCGGCATTGCAATCGACGTTGCGGGGCAACGGATTTGTTCAATATGTGGCGCGGGATCAGATGGAGCACGTGGCGCGCCAAGCGTCTGAACGGCTGGGTGCACTCACACGGGGGCGCTATGCACTCACTTTGACTGAGGATGGGAGTTTTCTGATGCGCGACCAGCATAATGGCGGCGTCTTGCGACCGGTTTCCACGCTGTCCGGGGGCGAGACGTTCTTGACGTCACTGTCATTGGCACTCGCGTTGTCGGCGCATATCCAGTTACGCGGTCAGCATCCGCTCGAATTTTTCTTTTTGGACGAGGGGTTTGGCACGCTTGATCCCGATCTGCTCGACGTGGTCATCTCCTCCTTGGAAAAACTTCATCTGGAGCGCATGTCCATTGGTCTCATCAGCCACGTGCCGGAACTCCGCCAGCGCATGCACCGGCGTTTGGTGGTCGAACCGGCGCTGCCAGCGGGGCGGGGCACGAAGGTCTTCTTGGAGAAAGCGTAAGCGGGACAGCGGTTAGGCGAAGGTGGATTTGTGCATTGAAGGTTGGTGTTTGCGGCCCACGAGGTACGCCAAATAGGGTATTTTTGAAAGCCAGTGGGCGAAGAACATCCCAGTGAAGTAGACAAATAGGATGCAGAAGGGCCAAAGGCTGTAGTGTAGCCAGGTGGGGATGCCGGCGTGATCGAGATGATGAATCGCCTTCTCCATGTAGACAATCGGGAACGGCTGGATGAGAAAGATGCCAAAAGAGGTGTTTGCGGCCAACTGTACAAATCGACTGAACGGCTGCCAGCGGGCCTCAAGGCGGCGAACTGACCAGCGCATTCCTGTGTACCACAGGCTGGCTGTGACGAGTAGGCTATAGGGAACCATAATCGGTTGGAGTACGGCTTCCGAGATGCTTTCGACTTCGTGTAGTATCAGTCGGTCGAACAAGTAGTGGGCCCAAACGATTGGAACGGCACAGCATAACGCAATCAGGACGAGTCGGCTGTGGCGTTTGATGAACGCGCACACGTTGTCGTAGTGACAGGCGAGGATGCCTCCTGCCACGAACCAGAACTGATAGGTCAGGAAAATTTCACTGCGATAGCGATCCGCATTGGCCATCACGGTCGGCAACTTCGCATAGTGGACGTGTGGCAGGACGAATTTGCATGCCGCCATCAGCAACAGTTGTAACACAAAGCTTGCGAGTAGGATGTGCAGGTGGTAGCGTTCGAGTTTGCGCAGACACTGTAACATGATGGGAAAGACGAGATAGAGTTGCATGGTCAATAGGACGTAGTACAGGTAGTATTGATTGCCTGTCATGAGTGAATGCAAAACGTCATGCCACAATGTCGCTGGGGCCCAGTAATCGTTGGTTGGTTGATTTAAGCCTTTGAAGACAATGTAGCTGAGCGTCCATACGATGTATGGCACGGCGATGAGGAAAAATCGCTTTTTCCAGAACTCGATGGTGCGAAATGGACGTCGGTAGTACGTGATGAACAGGACCAGGCCTGTGATGAACATAAACGATTCGCGCGTAAAATGCAGGGATGTCAGAAGTGCCCCGATGGTCAAGAACGTAGGCGACAAATCTGTGTTTGCCATGTGTTTACTCATTGACAGAAAAAATGATGTTGTGTGTACGGATAAGACGGCGAGCATGATGAATGCGCGCATGAGATCGATTTCATATAGGTGACGCTTTCCCAACGTTTTATCTCCTCCATTGTGGCGTATTTGTCCATGATAGTATGAAAATGTTGAAAACCGCTTGAGACGAAAGCGATCACGGAGGCGCGGGTGGAATCGTGATTCGAGACTTACAACAAAAACCACCACGTTCAACGTGGTGGTTTTTGGCGAGATAAATCAATTCGTTTTTCGCTGCGTTGCACGGCTGATGGCGTATAGAATTAAACCAATCACCAGCGCGATGAAAGCAGCGAGGAGCTGGCTGTCAGATTCTTGGCAGAGGAGCCACACACAGAGCGCTGCGGCGATGACTGGAATTGTCATTCCAAGTGGCAGTTTGAACGGCCGATGCGCATCTTTGGCACGGACGCGTAAAACGATGACCGCAATGCAGACCAGCAAGTACTCGTACAAGCGAGCTGCGACGTTTAGTAAGACAAGATGTTGAAACGTGCCTGTGCAGGCGAGAATCATGACCAAAACGCCTGTGGTCCAAATCGCCACGACTGGTGTTTGGAATCGTGGTGAAATCTTTGCGAACACGCCGGGCAACGAGCGGTTGAACGATAGTGCGTACACAATACGCGGTGACGACAACGCGATGCCACTCTTCGTGCCGAAGATGGAAAGGACTGCACCGATTGTCATGATCGTGGCGCCTCCCACAAACATGGCACGGCCCGCGTCTGCTAGAGGGGCAGTGGATGCTGAAAGAGCGGGATCGAGCCGTTGTGCCGCAACTTGAATTAACATATAAAACAGCGTCACGCCAACAAGTGTGCCGATGACGCCAATGGCCACGGATTTGCGAGGATTTACCATTTCGCCTTGTGGAATGGTGGCCATCTCAAAGCCGCCGTAGGCAAAGATCAGCACAAGAACGGCTTGTCCGAAGTCCTTCGGCGTACCAAATCTGCCTGCAGGAGATGCAGGATGTGTGACAAAGAACAGGCCCATGATAATGAGTAGCGCAAGCGGAAGCAGCTTTACGATGGAGAAGAACAGCACTGTCATTGACCCTCGCCGAACTCCAAACGTGTTTAACAAACAAAGCAGCCCCACGAGGACAATGATGATGAGATCTTTATACGGTGTAACCCCTGGCGCCAAGGCGGCAAGGTAACTGATCAAACCGTTTGACAGTGAAGCCCAACCGATGATGAACGTGAGCCAGCTCATCCATCCGACTGTGAAGGCGACGGTTTTGCCCATGGCTCGTTCGGCGTACACGAACGAACCGCCTGTCGTCGTAAACATACTGCTGGCTTCAGAAAAGGACAAGCCAATGAAAATAGCGATGATGCCCGCGAGTAAGTAAGCGAGCATTGATTTATTACCAGCAAGGCCTGCAACCTGACCAGGTAACAAGAAAATGCCACCGCCGATGACGCCGTTAATACCAATAAACAGAACCTCAGGCGTACGGAGGACACGTTTTAAGTTTTCTTCCACGTCTATTTCTCCCACCTTTCCCTAGCTGGTTTGTCCGGATATGAAAACGCATAAATCATAGTGGAAAAACCGGGATTTATCGTATCGTAATCAGGCAGACCTTTCAAGCGAACATTTCGTATGATTTCAGTCTGCCCCGATTCTATTCGTGGAATATAATGAATCTACAGTACGAACGATTTTCGCTATGATGTATTTCATTTTATGTGTCAATTTCTCTGACATATTTGTTGAGGTATTTGTGAATTGTAGGTACATTTTAACGGAAGGGGGAGGACTCCGGTGCAGGTTGACTATGGTTTAGTCCAGGAACAGACACAGCGGCTTGTGATGACAGCGCAGATGAAGCAAGCACTAGACACATTGCAATGGACGGCGGAGGAATTGGACGCCTTCATGCAAGAGGCGATGTTGGAGAATCCGCTATTGGAATACGAATCGCCGTACAAAATGGGCGAACTACCTTGGTCATCCGTCGTCAGCACGCGCAAACAGCGGGGGAGTACAGAAAGTTCGTCTTTGTCGTCGTTTGACCAGCGCATCAAAAGTACCCAAAGCAGAGAGGAAAAGTTGGCAGAGCAAATTCGGATGATGCAGTTGCCGGACGTGATCCGACGGATTTGCCTATTTTTAATCGGGTTATTGGACGAGTATGGTTACTTGCGCGAGTCAGAAGAAGAGTTGCAGGGCTTGTGTCATGCTTCGCTATATCAGGTGCGACGGGCTATTCAGGCACTTCAATGTGTGGAGCCGTTAGGGATTGGCGCGAGGGATTTACGAGAATGCTTGCGGTTGCAATTGGAACTGGTGTCGGTTTCACGACGAGCGCTGGTTGCAGCAATTATTGAGAAGCATTTGGAGGATGTCGCTCGCGGGCGCCTGGTGGCGATTGTGAAGGAATTAAAGTCGTCACCAGAAGCGATTCAGCAGGCAGTGGACGATTTACGGAATTTGAACCCGCGTCCTGGGTTGATGCTCGATGATACACCACCGCAATATATTGTGCCTGAAGTGGTCGTGCGGCGTGTGGGCGATGTTTATCAGGTATATGATGTGGCAGCTGCTCGTGGTCGCGTCTTCGTCAATCGAAACTATCAGAAGTTAATGGAAGATAAGCAGCATCCGGAGATACAGCAATTCTTGCGCCGTCAAGTCGAATCTATCGAGTGGATCACCCAGTGTCTGGAGCGACGCATGGAGACTTTACTAAAAGTCGCGCAAGCAATTGTCGATATTCAATCGAGCTTTTTTGAGTGCGGGCCCCGTGCATTGAAGCCGTTGACGTTGCGGCAAGTTGCCGAGCGGGTTGAATTGCACGAGTCGACCGTCAGCCGCGCGGTACGCGGGAAATACATGGATACGCCACAAGGGGTACTTGAATTCAAGTACTTTTTCAACTCCGAAATTCGCGGTGACGATTCTGCTGTGTCAGCGCAGGCGGTGAAATCCGCGATACAGTCCTTGATTGCGTCAGAACAACCGGATTCTCCCCTCTCGGATGCAGATATCGCGCAGGCGATGAAGGCACAAGGAATCTCCGTTTCTCGTCGGACGGTAGCCAAATACCGGGAACAACTGCACATTCCGACGTCCCTGCGCCGTAAACGTATTTCATTGGAACTGTAGCGTCTCGCTCTACTGGGGATGTAGCAGGAAGTCGCTTTGGCCGACGGCGTTTCCCGAAAGCGCGTCGGCCACATATACAACTGTTGGGGGCAGGTTTCAGTTAATACGTGAACGTAAAGCCATATTGCTCCGCTATCCAACGGGGGAGTTCAAAGCGGGCGGTTTTTAGCGGATCGACGACTTGGCACACACGCAAATCGCCCGCTGCACTGAGCAGAAACGTCGCTTCCGCCTTGTCCACTCCGCAAGTCTCTTCGAGAAAATGAACCATGTTTTTGACGGCGCGCGTTGCTGCATCATCCAACAATGTTTCCGAGGCAATCGTCATAATTTGCTCGTCGTTGACCAGCATGGGCGTTGGCCAATGTTTACCTTTTTGCACATGGAATTGAACTTGGACGGTGGCTGCAATTTCAATGCCACAGACGGCGACTTCTCCATCGCCCATCGCAGCGTGTAGGTCGCCAAGTGCGAATAAGGCACCTGGGACGTTCACTGGCAAGATCAGGCGAGCACCTTCTGTGATGCACTTACAGTCCATGTTGCCGCCATGGTCGCCTGGAGTGCCACATGGGATACTATCGACCGCCGGTGCAGTTCCAATCACGCCAATCATCGGGTGGATGGGTAATTCAATCGTGTCGGAAAAAATGGCTTTGCCGTTATGGATGGGAATCATGCGTATCGCATTTTGGCTCAGTTCGTCCCCGAGCACGCCGAGGTTGGGGCCTGTGGTCATTACCCCCCGTTTCGCTAAGTCAATTTTCTGAATATGTACGACGAGTAAATCGCCGGGCTCGGCGCCGTTGATGTAGATGGGACCTGTAGCTGGGTTGATGCGCTCCCAGTCAAGCGTTCCGAAATCCCGGTCTTCGCTGGTAATTTGATTCTCAAAGCAGTCACACGTTTGGATGATGACCGTGTCACCGTCCGCGACATGCGTTACGGGCGCGTTGTTTGGTGACATCGCGTAAATTAAATGGTCTGTTGATAGCATGCTGGTCATGTAGGGGCCCTCCTCGTCGGCATTGGTGGGTCGTACTATAAACGAAATGTTAGCAAAATGGAAGAGAAGTTTGCCATGAGGAGGTGAAAGGTCGCAAATATTTTATTTAAGTTCGGAATCTTTTGTCTAACGATAGCATATGGATCTATCAGGATGACGTCATCCGAAGGATTCCTGGTTTCATGAAAGCGCTATCAAAAGCTTGGCTGGATCAGCGATGTGTGTCGAACTGCGGGATGTGTTGTGGCACTTCCTGAATAAAATTGTTGACAATTATGTCTGCGCGATTGTAGGGAGGGGGGATTCGCTGCGCTTGCCGCTTGCCGCTTGCCGTTTACCATTTACCATTTACCATGGTTGATAGTCTGACATTCATGGCAATTGTATCGACATGCCAAACGAAACACCTGTGTAGGGTATGGGAACAAAGGGTGACACATGTGGAAGGATGAGTGTTTGATGACGGTTGAGGAGTACTTAGCAATCCCATATATTTTGCAGGTTTGGTCGAGGGAATGTGAGGATGGACGATGGGTTCGTCATGCTGAATTTCCTGAGTTGCCCGGGTGCTTTGCGGAGGCTTCATCCGCCGTGGAAGCTGTAGAAAGGGCGGAAGCTGCTCGCGTAGCCTATATTGTCGAAAAACTTGCACGCGGTGAGGCCGTTCCGGTGCCGCGACCACCACTGGAGGCGTAATTTGTGACGGACTGGTTGGGAGTCCGTGATAGGAAGGGGAACGTTTATGTCTACTGTGCCGGAAGCGGGAATCTTCGGTGGACGATTTACCCCAGAGAAGAGACGAAGCATCCTCGTTGGTTGGCTGGCCGGAATGCTCAATACGTACGACCTGTTTTTGCCTGTTTTGGTCCTCCCCACCGCAATGGGGTATTTTGAACCACCTACTTTGTCACCGGAAGTACAGGTGACACTGATTAACATTGCATTTGCCATCTCCATGGTGGCACAGCCTATTGGTGGGTTGGTCATTGGCCCCATCGGCGACAGGATTGGGCGAAAACGCTTGGTCATTGTCACATCGGTTGGGTTTACCATTGGTACCTTTTTATTGGCTATCATGCCTGGCTATGCGGCGTGGGGGTATGCTGCCATTGGCATTTTCCTCTTTTTGCGCCTGGCAAATGGCGCTTTTTCGGCGGCTGGGCTCGGCGGGTCCGTGCCTCTTGCGCTAGAACGAACGCCAAAGCGATGGCGTGGTCTCGTCGGTGGGCTGCTTGGCGTTGCACCAACCACAGGCGTCATCTTGTTAAGCGCTGTTCAATTGATTCTCAATTCGAAATTATCTCCAGAAGCATTCACGCAATGGGGATGGCGAATTCCATTTTTGGTGGGTGTGGTTCTAGGGATCATCTTGTTAATTTTTATCGCGCGCATCAGTGAGCTCGCGTTGTTTGCAGGCGAGGCGGAGCAGCAAGATGGCGACACGATAACTAAGAATAGGCCCCTAAAAGAGGTATTCGCTACGTCGAACCTCAAGACCTTTGGCCAGATGTTCATGTTGTACAGCGGGTATTTGTTCGCAGTGCAGGCGGCTGTTTCCTTTGTTCCATCATTGCTCATCAACATTCTTCATCAGCCGGCCCAGGCGGTTGATAGCCTCATGTTATATGGGAACATCGGCATTGTCGTGTTTGGCGTTGTGTTGGGTGCCCTTAGTCAGCGAGTCGGTCGGAGACGAATGCTGTTATTCGGCGGAGCCTGGATTTTCGTTGTATGCACAATTCTGTATTATTTGACGATTCATGCAGCAGGTGCCAAGTCGGGGTTTGCAGCGGTGGGGATTCTGGGATTCTTCATGATTATCCTCACCATCGCGCCGTTTTCCGGAATGGTCTTGACATATACCGCGGAGCGTTATCCATTTCACACCCGAACCACCGGATTTAGTGCCATTTCCACACTGACCAGCGTGATACCAGGATTCTATAGTTTTTATCTACTGGGGCTAGGAAAAGTCATGCCATATCAATACACCGTTATGATACTGACTGTGGTGGCAGGCCTGCTCACCTGGTTTGGCGCGAAAGTGGGTCCGGAGACGGTTGACTTTGAAATGCTTCCGCAAGCTGAAGAACTGTTGGAGATGCCAAGTCCCACACCTGCTGCAGAGTCGCCGATGAAAATTGAGTGAGTGAACATTGAGTGATTCGAAGGGAGCGTATTTGTATGTTGAGTAAGGAAGATAACGAATTCATCAGCCGCGTTGGACCAGGCACCCCGATGGGGAACCTGATGCGACAATATTGGATTCCAGCGATGTTATCCTCAGAATTGCCTGGACCTGACTGTGATCCCGTTCGCGTCATGCTACTTGGGGAAAAACTGATTGGCTTCCGCGACAGTCTGGGGCGTGTGGGTCTCATTCAAAATCACTGTCCACACCGTGGGGCAAGCTTGTTTTTTGGGCGCAATAGCGAATGTGGCCTGCGATGTGTCTATCATGGCTGGCAGTTTGATGTAGAAGGCCGTTGTATCGACATGCCGAACGAGCCGCCTGAAAGCGATTTCAAAAATAAAGTCAAGGCCGTGGCTTACCCTTGTGTCGAGCGCGGAGGATTGGTGTGGACCTATATGGGGCCGCGGGAGACGCCGCCGCCGTTGCCAGATATCGAGGTGAATATGCTCCCAGAGGGAGAGTACGTCATTATCCCAAGTTATGTTGAATCTAACTGGCTGCAGGCAGTGGAGGGCGAGATTGACACAAGTCATACGGGATTCTTACACTTTGGCGCGATTCAACCCGAGGATGTTCAGGAGGGTACGTTCCTGCATTATACCGTGAAGGATAGAGCGCCCCGTTACTCTGTTGTCGATACCGACTATGGGGCCATGTACGGCGCCTATCGGCCAGCAAAGCCTGGCTACGTGTATTGGCGCATCGCCCACTTTAATTTTCCGTTTTACACCCAGCCGCCGGAGGGTGTTCTTGGCCACAGCGTGATTATGAACGCGTGGGTCCCGATGGATGACACGCACACCATGTCGTTTGTCATGCTTCGCAAGGACAAAATGGAGAGCGGGCGGCCGTCTCGGCTCCCAATCCAAGGGAATAGCGAAAAGTACCCAGATCTGCAAGTTCCGATGTTACCGCGGACGACTGATTGGTTTGGGCGCTTCCGACCGGCTGTGAATGCGGAAAATGATTATCTGATTGATCGCGAATTGCAGCGGCAACCAGACAGTTACTCGGGCATTCGGTATCTTGCGTCGCAAGATAGAGCCATGCAAGAAAGTATGGGTGGGATTTATGACCGGACGCAGGAACGCCTCGCGAGTTCTGACGTGATGGTGATTCGCGTGCGCCGGCGGCTGTTGGCCGCGGCTCGGGCATTGGCGGAACAGCAGATTGTGCCACCTGGTGTCGACCATCCCGAGGTGTATCGCAACCGCTCTGGCGGTGTACTGCTGCCAGAAGGCGCAGACTGGATAGAGGATACAAAAGAGCTGCGTAAGGCGTTTGTCGAGCATCCGGAAGTGGCTGCCCAATTGCCGCAGCCGTAAAGAATAGGAACTGGGAAGGGGTGGTTGTCGTAATCAGCATGGATGAGCGGGCGTTTGAGACTTGGCGCGATAGGGCGGAGTCGCAAACGCTCAATTTTTTTGTTCTTTGGGTGGTCGCAGGGTGGGGATACATGTGCGTTCATGGTGCCGGGAGACCGATATCGCGATGCATGTTATAGTATTGATATCAAACGACAAGTGGGTGTGAAAGCTCAGTATGTACCATGGAAGGTATCAACCGCCAGGCACACGTAAGCAGGAACCGGAAGTTCCAAAAGGCAAACCGGCACTGCGCTGGGCCGTGTTCTTTTTTGTCTGCTTTATTTATTTCTGTGTATCTACGTCGCTATGGGTATTCCATGGGCCGTTTCAATCGCTTCGCAATTACGTCATTGACACGTTCGACGAGACGAGGCATGGATACCTGTTGCGACCTTTGTCACTATTTACGCTTCCAAATTCCGTGATTGCGGCACATGCCTTGGCGGACGGCGGAATGGTGTCGGAGACGACGCCGATTGACGAAATTCGAACGCAAAACTTTGATAACAACGACGGTTCAATCCAATTGGAGACGTACAACGGTCAGACGTTCACTGCGCACATCATGATTGTCGACGACCCAAAGCGGATTAAGGTCGCCACCACGCGATACCTCGGTAAGCGCGGAGAAACAGTGCTGCAAATGGTCGAGGATACGGGCGCTGTCGCTGGCGTCAATGGGGGGGCCTTCTCTGACGCGAACGAACAGGGAACTGGTGCGTACCCATTGGGTATCACGATGCACGATGGCAAAGTCATTACTGGGGCGGGTTCAACCGGCAAACACGCGGAAATTGCCTTCACTAGCGGTGGCCAACTAATCGCAGGTAATTACTCATTGGCCGATTTGCGTGAGAAAAATGTGCAAGAAGCTTTGAGTTTTGGTCCGGTTCTTGTCTTGAACGGACAACCCGTACAGGTTCCTGATCAAGGTTATAACCCGCGTACGGCAATTGGCCAAACGGCTGACGGGAAAGTGATTCTCGTCGTCACCGATGGGCGTGGACAGTATGGGCACCTGGGTGCGTCTATGGCGGATATTACGGCGATTATGCTGAAATATCATGCGGTTACTGCAGTCGATCTCGACGGTGGTTCTTCGACGACGATGGTGTATCACGATAAGCTCGTCAATACACCGGTGGATTTGACCGGCGCGCGCAGTGTCGCGACATCGATTGTGGTCATGCCGGAAAGCAGGGGGCAGTAGGAGTGCGCAAGAAACGAAAGTGGGGCCGGTTGTTCCTGGGCTTTGTGGTTGTGCTGACCATTTTTCAGGTGTTGTATTTAAATCACTACAACACGTTGTTTAAGTCAGAGCAGGCTGGGACGGCGCAGGCGATTCAAGATATTTTAGACGAGCCTGTAATGTTGTCTGCGGCGGAGAAGGCGCGCATTCAGCAATTGAAGAGTACCTATCAAGGTGTCACGGTGTCACCGGGTGGTGAGTATGTGACTTATGTCGATACAGCCTCAGATGGCTCGTATGTCGTGCATGTGGAAGACCTGGATACGGGCAAACAGGTCAGTGAGGCTGGCGATTTGTATCCCGTTCAGTACCTTTGTTGGCTTGGTGACGAAGAGATTTTTGTGGGTGAACAAAAGGCACCTGGTGATTTGGAACTGAACACGTTCTATATCTCCAACGGCCAGCAGGCAGATGTGACTGCGGCTAGTGTACCGGAATTCACAGCACTTGCAGCGGATGCGGCAATTACCAAAGTCACCTATAGTCAACAGACGAACGACGTGTTTGTTCTGGTCAACACGAGTACGTCCAGCGCGTTGTATCATATTGGGACGATGGAGAACGTCCAGAGTGTTCCGTTTAGTGACGGGTATATCAAGAATATCGCATTATCACAGACAGGCGACCATTTGTACGCCGAGGTCAATCAGGGGGGTACTTGGGATGTGGTTCGCCTAGATCAATCGAGTACGACGACCAGCACCAGTCCTGAGTACGATGTCGATTCGCAAATTGTCCAGTCGGACGCGGCGTTGATTAACGTGATTGGCAACGTGCTGTACTACGGAAAAATCAATCAGGACGGCTTGGTGACGGCGGTCTACCGGCAGGATACAGACGGTGAATCCACGCTGGTCAAAACGCTGTCGACACCCACGATGGCCAGTCACATTATTATTTCGGGTGACGGTCAGGTGACGGTCAATCCACTTGCGGCGAGCGATACCGTCGTCAGCAGCTGACAAAGACTATAATAGAGTGTGGATGCGGCGTGTCCCTTGACTTCGTGTCCGTGATTTTGTAGACCTACAGGGGAGCAGACCAGTGTTGTGAAGAGGAGGAAATACCTGTGGCACATGAGCGAGAAGGCGCATTTTTGTTTCCGGACAAGCCAGTTACGTTGATTGGTCCTGAACTGAAGGTGGGGGATCCCGCGCCGGATTTCCGGTTGGTAGCAAATGACTTGTCCGAGGTCAGCTTGGCGGACAGCAAGGGAAAAATCCGGATTATCAGCGTAGTGCCTTCGTTGGATACGGGCGTTTGTGATGCACAAACCCGCCGATTCAATGAGGAGGCGAGTAAACTTGGTGACCATGTGATGGTATTGACCGTGAGTGCCGATTTGCCATTCGCTCAGAAGCGTTGGTGTGGTGCAGCAGGGGTCGACCGCGTGATGACGTTGTCTGATCATCGTACGATGGGCTTTGGTGATGCTTATGGGACCCACATCAAGGAGTATCGCCTTGAGAGTCGTGCCGTTTTCGTGGTCGACTCCAGTGACAAGATTGTCTACGTGCAATACGTGCCCGCAGCGGGCGAACATCCGAATTATGAAGCTGCTTTAGAGGCTGCGAAAGCGGCGAAGTAATTCACATCATTTGCGATAAAACGATGAAGCGGGGGGGCGAATGCCCCTCATTTTATCGTTTAGATAGCGTAGCTGAATGATGTACAGTATGGCGTCTATCCGCTCCCTCCGAATCAAATATACAGAATTTTTTATTTTTTTCGTGAACTTCATTGACATAACTTCTTGTTTTCTCCAAAATGCATGCGTAAGCTAAACATATTACAGAAATAGGAGGTCCGCTTGTGAGTCATGCGACGCTAGTGGGACTCATCTTATTGGCGGGCGTACTCGGATTTCGGCATGGGATTGACTGGGATCACATCGCGGCTATCACTGATTTGGTAGGCGGGGGATCGGACAAACGGCGTGGCTTTATTCTCGCACTTTGGTACGCCGCAGGGCATGAGGTCGTGATTATTGCATTTGGTGCGCTCGCGACTTTACTCGGGTGGACCTTGCCGCATTGGATGGATGGCGTGATGGAGCGATTTGTCGGGATTACGCTGTTCATTCTAGCAATTTTCTTAATCATCTCATTTATCCGCAATCGCGGTGAGTGGGTGGTGATGAGTCGATGGCGGTTGCTGTTTATCGGTTTTTATAGGTGGGCTTATTGACGGTGACCTACAGCCTAGTGATGGGGGTCACCTTTACGTTGGGATACGCGTCGATGCTGCCGACGCTGTTGTAGGAGGGTTTACGCATGCATTTAACGATGCAAGAGCGAGATAAATTGTTGATTTTTGTTGCCGCTGAATTGGCAAAACAGCGGCGTGCACGCGGATTGAAGCTCAATTATCCAGAGGTTGTCGCTTTGTTGTCGTCGTATGTCGCGGAGGAAGCGCGGGCTGGCCGAACAGTGGCCGAGTTGATGGAATCAGCGCGCCACGTGTTGTCTGCTGACGACGTGATGCCCGGGGTGGCCCAGATGATTCGTGATGTGCAGGTAGAAGCTACTTTCCCAGATGGAACAAAGTTGGTCACGGTGCACACGCCGATTCGCGTGGAGGATGGTTCATTTACGCCGGGCGAGACGATGGTTGACGCGGCGGATAGGGATGGAATCGCGTTGCTGTCCGGACGCCAGCGGACCACGCGCGTTGTTCGCAATACAGGTGACCGGCCTATTCAAGTCGGATCACACTATCATTTCTACGAGGTCAACACAGCACTCGAATTTCAGCGCGATGGAACCCAAGGCTATCGGTTGGATGTTCCGTCTGGCACAGCGATTCGCTTTGAGCCAGGGGTCGCCTTAGAAGTTGGGCTTGTGAAATTTGGCGGTGGCAAGACGATTCGCGATGGCATGGGCCAGCACCCGTATGCGACGAGATCTGAGGACGTGTTGGATACTGTCATTACGAATGCGGTGATTCTTGACACGTGGGGCATTGTGAAGGCGGATATTGGTATCAAAGACGGGTACATCGCGGGCGTTGGCAAAGCCGGGAATCCATTGACGATGGACGGTGTCACAAACGGGATGGTCATTGGTGCAAGTACGGAGGTCATCGCGGGGGAAAACACCATTGTGACTGCGGGAGGTATCGACAGCCATATTCACTTTATCAGCCCGCAGCAGGTGGATGTTGCGCTGCAAAGCGGCATTACGACGATGCTTGGTGGCGGAACAGGTCCAGCGACGGGGACATTGGCGACAACAGTGACACCTGGGGCGTGGCATTTGCGGCGAATGTTGGAGGCCGCCGAGGCATTGCCGGTGAACATCGGTTATCTGGGGAAGGGAAGGGGAACGCATCTGGGCATCGCGCACTGGCTGAGCAAATCGAAGCTGGGGCGATTGGACTCAAGTTACATGAGGATTGGGGTAGCACGCCGTACGCTATTGATATCTGTTTGCAGGTGGCGGATGCCTATGATGTTCAAGTGGCGATTCATACGGATACGTTGAACGAGGGCGGCTTTGTTCAGGACACGATTACGGCTATCAATGGTCGAACGATTCACACGTACCACACGGAGGGGGCTGTGGCGGACATGCGCCGGATATTATCCGAATTGCGTCCATGCTAAATGTCCTCCCGTCATCGACCAATCCGACGCGGCCGTATACCAAGAATACGGTTGATGAGCACCTCGACATGCTTATGGTCTGTCACCACTTAGACCCGAATATTCCTGAGGACATCGCATTTGCCGATTCGCGGATTCGGCCGGAGACCATTGGGGCGGAGGATATTCTCCACGACTTGGGCGTCTTTAGCATGATGAGTTCAGATTCTCAGGCGATGGGACGCGTGGGTGAGGTCATCATTCGCACCTGGCAGACAGCGGATAAGATGAAGCGCCAGCGCGGCCCACTCACAGAGGATGCGCGGGCAGACAACGCGCGTGTGAAGCGCTATGTCGCGAAATACACTATCAATCCAGCTATTACGCACGGTATCTCCCAGTATGTCGGGTCTGTGGAGGTGGGGAAATTGGCTGATCTCGTCCTCTGGTCGCCAGCGTTTTTTGGCGTCAAACCGGAGCTTGTGCTCAAGGGAGGGGCCATTGTGTTAGCTAATATGGGAGATCCCAACGCATCGATTCCGACGCCGCAACCGACGTTTTACCGACCGATGTTTGGCCAACTTGGCAAGGCGCGTTATGCGACGTCTTTGACATTTGTCTCGCAGGCGTCGCTGACGCTGGGTATCGTGCAACAGTATGGGTTGAACAAACGGGTTGTCCCTGTTTGTCAATGTCGTAATATCAGCAAGCAATCGATGGTGCACAACGACGCGCGGCCGGCCATCGAGGTTGATCCACTTACTTATCGCGTGACAGCAGACGGCGAGTGGTTGACGTGTGAACCAGCGGAGGTACTGCCGCTGGCGCAGCGGTATTTTCTATTTTGATGGAGGTCTAGCTTGTGAAGGTCACAGCGATTGTGGGCCGCGAAACCGACTTTCCGAATCATCCGTGTGATGAATTGCGCTTGGAAAGCGACGATTTAGCTCGGCGGGTGTTTCGCAAGCGGACGGTTGCCGGGCGTGAAATGAAGGTGTCGTTACCGCGCAATACGATATTGCGCCCGGGGGACGTCTTGCTGGAGGACGGCGGCGTGATTGTTGTCGTTCGCGTGGAACCGGAGTGGGTCTTGGCGATTTATCCCGCGAGTTTTGAGCAGATTGCGCAGGTGGGGCATCAGTTAGGGAATCGCCACATCCCGATTCAAATCTATGAGAACGAAATTCTCGTCGTTTATCACCCGTTGTTGGAATCGCTATTTCAAGGGATGGACATTGAATGCGCGCGTGTCTTGCGTACGCTGGAACAACCGTTTCTCCACATTTTTGCGCCTCACATGCACTAAAGGCGGATGGGAATGAATGCTCAACAATTGTCTTTCATGCTTCAGATTTGCGACGGGAATTTCCCCAACGGCGCGTTTTCCCATTCGTTTGGCTTAGAAACATTGATTGAGACAGGGGTCGTTCACGATGCAGCGACGTTTCAATCTGCACTGAAGAGTTGGTTTGATTTGCAGTTGATACCATTTGACGGTTTAGCGGCACATCTTGCATGGGAATATGCCCACGCAAGAGATGGCGCTGGCGTGATTCGTCTTGCCGACGTGGTGTCGTCATCGTTGATTGCGGAGCAGGCGAAACGCGGTTCGCTCCAAATTGGAAAGCGTTCTTTACAAGTTTTATATGGGCTCGTTCCGGGGGGTATCACAGAGTGGTATTGGCAACGTGTGTGCGCGGGCGAAGTCGAAACGACACACGGCATTGCGTTGGCTGTCGCAGCGGCTGAAATAGGCATCGAGCAGTCGTTAAGTACGGCGGCGGTGCTCTATAGTGCACTGTCGAGTCTGGTCGCGGCAGGTGTGCGGGCCATTCCGATTGGTCAGACAGTCGGGCAGCAAATTCTCGCGACGGCGCGACGCTGGATGCAAGAAGCTCCCGATTTTACTGGACGTACGCCAGAGGACATTTCTTCATCGGCTGTGCGTTGGGAAATTGCGCAAATGAACCACAAACGCTTGAATGGGCGACTGTTCATGTCCTAGGGAGTGATTTTCCATGAATGCGGTGCGTATTGGCATTGGTGGTCCTGTAGGCGCGGGGAAGACGGCGCTCGTCGAACGCCTGACGCGAACGTTTTATGGCGCATATGAGATGGCGGTCGTTACCAACGACATCTTTACCCGAGAAGATGCGGAGTTTCTCGTGAAGAATGGAATTTTAGAGGAAGCGCGGATTATTGGTGTGGAGACGGGCGGATGTCCGCATACGGCGATTCGCGAGGATGCGACGATGAATTTACAGGCGATAGACGATTTGGAGGGACGGTTTCCGGACTTAGAACTCGTGTTTGTTGAGAGTGGTGGGGACAATTTGGCGGCCACATTCAGTCCTGAGTTGGCGGATTTTACGATTTATATCATCGATGTTGCGCAAGGGGAAAAAATTCCGCGCAAAGGTGGCCCGGGCATCTGCAAGTCGGACTTACTTATCATCAATAAAACGGATCTCGCCCCGTTCGTAGGCGCAAATTTGGACGTGATGGCGCGTGACACGGCGCGAATGCGTGGGGCGAGGCCGTTTCTCTTTACGAACCTGTTATTGGGTGAAGGGCTCGACGAGGTGGTGCAGTGGATTGAGTACAACGCGATGCTTGTCGGCCCCTGATGAGACTGGAATTACCGGTAGCGTGGCAGTTGAATTTTGTCGTCGAGGCGAGCGCACCATTGTCGAGCGACAACAGTTCCTGGGACTCTTACGGACGAGTCGACCTGTATATCGGTGCGAAGGTACCTGTCCGGAAGTTCAATTGATTCACCTCGGTCCTGGAGTGATAGACGGGGATGATTACGAACAGCGTTTGACGCTTGGCTCGGGTGCTATGGCCGTTGTCGGGTTTCAATCTTATGCGAAGTTATTGCCTGGTGCTGTGGGTGCAACCCAGCGAACCATCATTACGCTAGGTTCTGAGAGTTACTTGACGATGCGTCCCAATGTTGTGATTCCGTATTCACACTGCACGTATACCTCGGTCACTGATATGTATGTAGAGGATGGTGCAAGGGCCATCGTGGCCGATGTTCTCACGGCTGAATCGTCACAGGGAGCTACTAATCTAGATTGCAATTTGGTATCCCTGACGACGCGGCTGTTTCGGGCGGATGGTTTCGTTTTACGCGATTGCATCCAAATTGGGCGACATTCACTTTCGCGAGGCCACATTTGGTCTAGCGAGTTCCCGGTGCTTGGCAATGTCATCTTGGTGGGGGTGGGGCGTCGTATGGAGAACGCTTTACACCAAGTTGTCGAGTCAATTGACCCTGCCAAGGCGCAAGTCGGTGTGTCTTATTTGACAGGCGCAGGTGTGGTCATTCGTATCATGGCGGGGAGAGTGCAGTTTGTGGAGCAAGTGATTGAGCGAGCTTCGCACCTACTCGAAGCAGATGTACAACGTCGACGTTTTGAGGTGGAACCAGTCCAGAGTGATGGCGGGAGCGACAAGAAATCGGTGAAATCGGCGTGCGATTAGCGACATTACATGAACGTCGCTAATCGCACGCCTTCTTCTTTAAGGATATCGCGAGGCTTATTTACGTCACATCTATGGATTGTTACATAGATGAAACCGCGTTGTCTGTATGGACGCTTTCTGTTTCTACCTTTTCACGAGATGTGATACGTTCACCAAAGTAGTTTAGGAACAAGTTCATCGCCACCGCCGTGATGGTGCCCGGTACAATGCCACTTTGCAAGAGCATGTTTAACGTATTGGGCAGATGAGCAAACATATTCGGTACGATAGCACAGCCTAGGCCAATGGAGACGCTGCATGCGATAACCAATAGATTTTCGTTACTCCGGAGGTCGACGTTCCCTAACATGTGCATGCCATAGGCGATGACCATTCCGAACATCGCGATCATTGCACCGCCCAAGACGGCGGACGGAATCACGGTGACAAGTGCGGCGATTTTTGGCAATAGGCCAAGGACGAGCAAGATACAGCCTGCAGCCACGATGACACTGCGATTTTTTACTCGCGTCATGGAGACCAGGCCGACGTTCTGCGAAAAGGCTGTGTACGGAAACGTGTTGAACAAGCCACCAAGGACAATCGCGATACCCTCCGCCCGCAATCCTTTGACGATGTCCTCACGTCCGATTTCTTTGCCAGTGATTTTGCCAAGTGCGTAATAGACGCCGGTCGATTCCACCATGCTGACGACACAGACAATAAACATCGTGATGATGGCCGCAATGTTGAGGTGCGGCTTGCCAAAATACAGTGGATGAACGACGTTTACCCAGGAAGCGGATGCGACAGAGCTGAAGTTGACCATGCCGAGTGCGTAGGCGGCGACGGTGCCAATGATGAGCCCTAAAAGCACAGAAATCGAGCGGAGAAACCCTTTAAAGAAACGATTCATCACGACGATGCAGACGAGTGTCCCTAGAGCCAGCAATAGGTTTTGTGCATCGCCAAAGTCAGGGCTGCCAGAACCGCCTGCTGCATCGTCCATCGCGACGGGAATCAGGGACAAACCGATAATGGTGACCACTGAACCGGTGACAATCGGCGGAAAAAACTGAAGTAGTTTGCCGAACAACGGCGCACATAGAAAGACGAGAATGCCGGCGATGATAATCGAACCGAAAATGGTTGGCAGGTTGGTCGTATGGCCAATGGCGACAATCGGTCCAACTGCAGTAAACGTACAACCTAAGACGACAGGGAGGCGAATGCCGATAGAGCGTGATCCGATGACTTGTATCAAAGTCGCAATGCCGCAAGTAAACATGTCGGCGGCGATGAGATAGGCCATTTGTGATGCGTTCAATTTTAAAGATCCGCCAATAATCAGGGGCACCACCATTGAGCCGGCGTACATCGCCAGTACGTGTTGCAATCCCAATGCGAATATACTTCGTCTGTTTAGCACGCTATGTCCTCCTTTATCAAGCCCTCTATCAATCTTCGAGAAACGTGATGCCTTCGTCGGGTGACATCGCGGCGATTCGAGCTAGCGCGTGCACGGGGATGCCTGCTTCATCCAAAGCTTTGCGTCCGCTTTGAAAGCTCTTTTCAATGACGACACCAACCCCCATCAATTTGGCACCTGCGGCGTCGATGATTTCCCGCAACCCCTTTACACTGGCACCTTCTGCAAGAATGTCGTCGATGATAAGCACCCTATCGGCGTGCGACAAAAACTCTTTGGATACAGTGATTTGATACGTTTGCTGGCGCGTGAACGAGTAGGTGGATGCGGTATATACCCCGTTGTCCTGTGTAATGGCCTTCGTCTTTTTCGCGTATATAAAAGGAACCCCCATGGACAGGGCGGTGGCGAACGCGAAGTGGATACCACTTGCTTCAACTGTCATCACCTTTGTGATGTCTTCGCCGCGGAACCGTGTCGCAAACTGTTCGCCAATCGACATGACCAGCGAAGGATTGACTTGGTGGTTCAAAAAGGAGTTGACCTTAAGCACATGTTCGGACAGTACAACACCTTCTCTACGGATATACGCCTGCAATTCTTTCACATGGTTGACTCCTTCCGAAACCGAGAAAAGCCCAGTTGGACAGATATCTTGGATACTCGCTTCCAAGTGAAACCTGTCCATCTGGGCTTTTCTCCCTATGGTGTACGCACGTCGTGCGTCGCATCGCTTGGACCAGTCCACCGAAAAACGGTGCGGAACCCTAGATGCGCTTCCACTCGTAGTCAGGCAATTCTCGGTCGCCTGGTAGAAACTTGTGGGCCATATTCCCACGATTATACGAGCGCTATTCTGTTTACACACGAGACGATATCAACAAATGGCCGACAGTGCAACAACCAGTTATTTGTGGTGGGATGAGCTCGTGAGAAATATCCATATATTATTCATTTTTCCAAAGAAAGCGTAAGATGTTGGCGATTACAGTTTGAATTCTCGTTTCTCATCTGCTATATTCTAAGTATGTTGAGTGAACAAACTAAATGTGTTTGCTCAGGGGTTTATTTACAACATGAGCATTGTTCGGAATGAAATAATTCTTGACGGTCATCATTCAGTTTGATGATTTGCCGCTCTTGAAAGGTGATGGACATGGCTTATTTTCCAGAAGTAAAGCGAATTCAGTACGAGGGACGCAAGTCGAAGAATCCATTGGCATTCAAACACTACAACCCGAGTGAGGTTGTCTTGGGCAAGACGATGGAAGAACATTTGCGCTTTGCGGTCAGCTATTGGCACACCTTTACGCTGTCCGGCAGTGACCTGTTTGGGCTTCCGAATATGATTCGCCCATGGGACGGATATAGCGGTTTGGATTTGGCGAAAAAACGGGTGGAAGCGGCGTTTGAATTCTTCGAAAAGATGGGCGTCAATTATTTTTGTTTCCATGACCGCGATATTGCGCCGGAAGGCGATACGCTTCGCGAGACCAACAAAAATCTCGATGTCATCGTCTCGATGATTCGCGAGTACATGAAATCCAGCGGCAAGAAGCTTTTGTGGAACACACAGAATATGTTCTCAAACCCGCGTTTTGCTCATGGTGCTGGGACATCGCCAGAAGCGGATGTGTTCGCCTATGCGGCTGCGCAGGTGAAGAAGGGATTGGAAGTCGCACTGGAACTGGGCGCTGAAAACTACGTGTTCTGGGGTGGCCGTGAAGGCTATGAAACCCTTCTCAACACGGATATGAAACTGGAACTCGACAATCAGGCTCGCCTGTTCCACATGGCTTGCGATTATGCGGATGAAATCGGGTTCAAAGGTCAATTCCTGATTGAGCCAAAACCAAAAGAACCGACCAAGCACCAGTACGATTTTGACGCAGCAAGCGCCATTGCATTCTTGAAAACGTATGACTTGGATAAACGCTTCAAATTGAACTTGGAAGCAAACCACGCGACGCTGGCAGGGCATACGTTTGAGCACGAGCTGTACGTCAGCCGCATCCACGGCATGCTCGGATCTGTCGATGCGAACCAGGGTGATCCCCTACTTGGCTGGGATACGGACGAGTTTCCAACGGATATGTACAGCGCGACGCTCGCGATGTATCAGATACTCAAGAATGGTGGGTTGCACTCTGGCGGCTTGAACTTTGACGCCAAGGTTCGCCGTGCGTCCATGACCCCAATCGATTTGTTCTATGGACACGTCGTCGGCATGGATACGTTTGCACGCGGGCTCAAGGTAGCTGCAAAGCTCGTCGAGGACAAAGTGTTTGACCAATTTATCGAGGAGCGCTACAAGAGCTATCAGAGCGGAATTGGCCTAGACATTGTGAGTGGCAAAGCGACCTTGAAGTCCTTGGAGGACTACATCATTGATAAGCCGGTCACCGTCATGACGTCTGGTCGCCAAGAGTTGTTGCTCGCGAAGCTGAATCAATATTTACTAGAAGTGGAATGACGGCTATGGCAGATCATCGTGGCAAGGGATTTATCGGCATTGACGTGGGGACTTCTGGGGTGAAAGTCGTCCTCATCGACGAGACTGGCCGAACGCTTGCGGAGTCCACGCGCGAATATAGTTATCAGCAGCCACGGCCATTGTTCGTGGAACAGGACCCTGAGGTTTGGTGGCAGAATACTTGCCTCGCGCTGCGGGATGTGCTGGATAAGTCCGGCGTCCCCGCGGCGTTCGTGCAGGGGATTGGGCTTACTGGACAAATGCATAGTTTGGTCTTGTTGGACGAAACCGGGCGCGTGATTCGACCCGCGATATTGTGGAGTGATCAGCGGACACAAGCGGAGTGCGATTGGATTGAACGCGAGATTGGCACGGATGAGACGATTCGCCTCGTGGCGAATCCGCCGCTGACCAACTTTACGGCGACGAAGTTGCTGTGGGTAGCCAACCATGAACCGGATAACTACGCACAAATCGACAAGGTTCTGCTGCCAAAGGATTACATTCGTTATCGCCTGACGGGTGAGTTTGCAACGGATGTGTCTGATGCATCCGGCACGTTGCTGTTGGATGTGGAGCATCGGCAGTGGTCGAAGATGATGTGCGACGCGCTATCGGTTCCGACAACCTGGCTGCCAGCGGTCTATGAATCTGTGGAAGTGACTGGAAAAATCACCGCCGAAGCTGCAAACCAAACAGGTCTGGCAGTGGGCACGCGTGTGGTGGCAGGCGCTGGAGATCAGGCCGCAGGTGCTGTCGGCAACGGTATTGTCCGCTCGGGTGTCGTCTCGAGCACGATTGGCACATCAGGTGTCGTATTTGCGTATGCAGAAGGCATTGTCAAAGATCCCCTGGGTCGCTTGCACACGTTTTGCCACGCGGTGCCAGGTGCTTGGCACGTTATGGGGGTGACGCAGGCTGCCGGCGGCTCACTCCAGTGGTTCCGCAACGAGTTCACCCAGCTCGAGCAGATGACCGCACAGCTCATTGGTCGCGATACGTATGAGCTTTTGACAATGGAAGCAGAACAAATCGCACCGGGTAGCGAAGGACTCGTGTATCTGCCGTATCTGATGGGGGAGCGTACGCCGCATCTCGATCCGCTCGCGCGCGGCGTCTTCTTTGGAATGACTGGTCGCCATCAGCGGGCGCACTTCATCCGTGCCATTCTTGAAGGTGTCACCTTTAGCCTGCAAGATTGCTTGAAGCTGATTGAGGGGCTGAATTTGCCGGTAGAGCAGATTCGCGTATCCGGCGGTGGCGCGCGCAGCCATTTGTGGAAGTCGATTCAAGCCGACGTGTTCCAGCAACCCGTGTACGCCGTGCAATCCAATCAGGGGCCGGCATTTGGCGCAGCTCTGCTCGCAGGTGTAGGAACAGGCGCATTTGAGAGCGTCCAAGAGGCTTGTGACACCCTTATTCAGACGGATGAAGGGATTCGTCCAGAGCCGTCTCACTTCCCGGTGTACGAAAAGGCGTACAAGCTGTACGTGTCGTTATACGAAGCGTTAAAGCCGCATTTTCAAGAGATGGCAACTTGGTAGTGTAGTCGTCCTGTAAGTTGAGATGAGCTGTTGCCGCCCTGATGGGCGGCAACAGAATCGCCTGGTGCTTGGCGCATGCAGATGCAAGCGCATGCAGAAAACCCAGTAATCAAGTTTTGCAGCAGATGCAACCGCCTTCAGATTACATGTTTTTGCAATGCTAAAAAGAGACACCAGATATGGTGAGATTCTGTTGGAATCGTCAAGTGGTTGTTCTGTGAAACCGTTCTTGACGAAGAAGGAGTTGACTTCAGATGAACTTTAGAGTGAACAACACGTTAATTTACTTCTTTGGCGCCCTTGGTGGATTGCTTTTTGGCTATGATACCGGTGTCATCTCTGGTGCAATTCTATTTGTTGAACAAGATTTACATCTGACTTCATTTACAGAAGGCGTTGTCGTGAGCTCTATTCTTGTAGGGGCCATGATTGGTGCGGCTATCAGCGGTACGTTGACGGACAAATTAGGGCGTAAAAAGGTGGTTCTCGCCGGTGCCGTGATTTTCTGTATAGGCGCCATCGGTTCCGCGCTTTCACCTAATGCTGGAGTTTTGATTTTGTTCCGGATTGTTTTGGGACTTGCTGTTGGAAGCGCTTCGACGCTCGTGCCGACTTATTTGTCCGAAATGGCACCGACGGCTGCGCGCGGTTCTCTGTCGAGTTTAAACCAGCTGATGATTGTTATCGGTATTTTGCTGGCGTATATTATTAACTACATTTTCAGCCCAAGTGGCGATTGGCGTTGGATGTTGGGATTGGCGTTTGTACCTGGGTTCATTCTCTTTTTCGGTATGCTGTTCTTACCAGAAAGCCCGCGTTGGTTGTTGATGAAGGGCAGAGAGCAGGAAGCTCGGCAAGTGTTAAATCATCTTCGTAAAGGTATTGGTGTGGACGAGGAAGTTCGCCAAATCAAAGAGACGAATGAACAAGAGCAGGGTGGGTGGAACGACCTTATGAGCCGGTGGGTGCGTCCGGCGTTGTGGGTCGCCATTGGACTGGCTGTATTTCAGCAAATTATCGGTTGTAATACGGTTATCTACTACGCACCGACAACGTTTAAAGAAGTGGGTCTCGGAAACTCCGCCGCAATTCTAGGGACGGTCGGTATCGGTACAGTCCAGGTGATTATGACGATTATCGCCACACGCTTGATTGATAAAGTGGGTCGTAAACCCCTGTTGATTATCGGAAGTATCGGTATGGCGTTGTCACTATTTGTGCTCGGTTTTATGAACGCGCTGTCAGGCTCAACTGCCGCTGCGGGTTGGACTACACTCATTTGCTTGGCCGCCTATATTTGTTTCTTCTCTATCAGCTGGGGTCCGGTCATGTGGGTGATGTTGTCCGAGATTTTCCCGTTGAGCATTCGCGGACTTGGCGTCGGTGTCGGCGCGGTGGTCAACTGGTTTGCCAATCTGGCCGTTTCCTTGACATTCCCGTCGTTGCTCAGCGCATTTGGCATCAGTACTTTGTTTATCGCATTTGGCGTGATGGGCGTGCTGGCGCTTATCTTTGTGGCACTGAAAGTCAATGAGACGAAGGGCCGCAGCCTTGAACAGATTGAAATTGATTTGCGCAACCGGGTCGCTCCAGGGCGTCACAGCGCAGTGCCTGTAAAACGGTAATATTTTCCTGATTCTCTGGTGGTCGTGCTCGGTATTGAGCAACATCGATACAGCAGCGAATGGTGTGAACCAACTCCTCGTGGGTTGGTTCACTGTTTGTTAGGGCAACGAAGTTCTTATATGTGATTTTTTTGTTTTTCGAGGTCTTTAGCCAGTCATTTGGCGAATGAGTGCGAGCAGTGCCCAACGCCTGTCCCGCCGCTTGCGGAACTTCGGCAACGTCCGGTAGTTCCGGAGGCATTGTCGCCATGCTTCTTTCGCTTGCGCCTGATTGCCGAGGCGCTTTTGTAGGCGCCCGAATTGGTAATGAGCTTCACAGGACGATTCATTTCTTTCCTGAAATTTAGACAGATAGGATAGCGCCTTGGATGGCTGGACGGGCGCTAGGGCTTCTGCCAGTTTGAGGTAAGGCTCCCCATAGTGAACGTTTGGATTTTTCGCGGTTGCATTTGTAATCAGTTGTTCACCGATATCCAAGCGTCCGAGCCCTAGTTGACAAACACCGGTGTCCGCGAGGACAGCGGGTTCACTTTGCATGGATGCAGATAGTTGTTGTAATAGCGCGAGAGCGTGTTTGAATCGACGTCGTTCCATGTAGATACGCGCCAATTCGTAGCGAGCGGACATGTCATGTGGATTGAAAGACAAGACACGTCGCAGGTTGGTCATTCTAGACCATCTTCGAAATGGCTTGACGACGCTCGGTAAAAAACCAAAATAACGTTGGTCAATGACATAGTAAAGTACAAGAATCACGATGACGGCGAGAATGGGATTGCCAGTCAGCATCCAAATTAGCGAAAATAGCAGGGCTTTTGACACAAATCTGAGCCTCCTACGGTTGGCGTGCGTCATTGCGGCACAACGGGACGGTGGAGCTTACGCGCCACCACGATACGAATCTATCTTCTAGGTACGGATTTTGCACTGGGGCGCTTGCTCCTCGTCGCGCTGCAATCCGTTTCGTTTAGAAATTCGAACGTCGTGGTGCCATCTGGGTTTAATAGAATTCGTGCTTGAAACGGCTTGCCCGCTTTACTTTTGAACTTCAGGGGTCGGGTGCGCTTTTTGTGAAGCAAATCTTTCACCTGCGCTGCACTCATGTTGTGGCCCGAAATTTGCTTCCAAACGCAAAATGCGCATCCATGTGACTTCCAGTTTGCGCACGCGAACGATTTTTTGGTTTCGACGACTTGTCCTCCACATAGTGGGCACTGCCCGAGGGAGGCGGAGGCAGTTTGCGCGTCCGGTACGACATGAACCGTAAATTGCCCAATCGATTCGACGACGCTATGCGTAAACTCGGTAATTTCGTGGATGAATTGACGAACGTCGTAGTGTCCAGCTTCAATTTGCGCGAGTCGGTGTTCCCAGTCCCCGGTTAACTCTGGCGATTTTAACGCGTCCACGCGAATGGATCCGATTAATGATTTTCCCTTCTCCGTTGCGATGAGTTGCTTCTTTACCACTTGGATGTACCCATCCCGCTTAAGTTTCTCTAGCACAGCAGCCCGCGTTGCCGGCGTCCCCAGCCCGCGCGCTTTCAGCGCCTCGGCCAGAATTTCGTCGTTGACTTCTCGTCCAGCCTTTTCCATGGCGGACAGCAGGGAGGCCTCTGTGAAATGAGCGGGCGGTTTCGTCTCCTTTTCTGCCACGTGGATGCCCGCCACCTGGACGGAGTCTCCGTTTGTGACGGCAGGTAGTGTGGGTTCCGTCTCGGGCTCGTCTGTCGGAGCAGTCGCGCGCGTGTCGTGATGGGCAGGAAAAACCGCCTTCCAGCCGGGTTTCACGAGGACGCGTCCGTTCGTTTTGAACAGTTCATCCATGATTGCTGTCACAATGGTGGTCGTCGCCCACTCCGCAGGTTCCAAGAGCGCCGCCAACGTCTGCTTGCTAACCAGCTCATAAATCTTTTGCTCGTCCGGGCGAAGCGCAGAGGAGACTGGCTGCTCTGTCGGAAGAATTGCATGATGGTCGGTCACTTTCGTCGCGTTGACGACGCGTTTGGCAGTCCGGATTTGTGCTGGAAGCCACGCCCGCAAATATGGGAATTGCGTGCTTGCGGCTAGTAATCGTCGCCGCAAAGTCGGGACAATATCGTCCGACAGGTAACGGCTGTCTGTGCGTGGGTAGGTCAGTACCTTGTGTTTTTCGTAGAGCGACTGTGCTAATTGTAGTGTCCGTTCCGCTGTAAAACCGTACTTCTGGTTGGCCGTTCGTTGCAGCGACGTCAAATCGAATAGTTGCGGTGGCTGTTCGTGGACGATTTTTTCTTCGACATCGTGAATCGTTCCAGATTGTCCGCACAGTTTCTCCAGTAGGCGATGGGCGGCCTCGCGCTGATCAATTCGCGTTTCGCGTTTGCGGTTCATCCAAGTCCCCTTGTACGAGCCATTGGCGTGAACGAACTGCGCTTGTAATTCAAAAAATGGTTGCGGTGTAAACTGCTCAATGGCTGAATCTCGTTGGACAATCATGGCCAGCGTAGGGGTTTGTACGCGTCCGATGGGCAACAAGGTTCCCGCCTGTGTCGTCATGGCGCGCGTCGCGTTGATGCCAGTGAGCCAATCTGCCTGCGCGCGTGCAAATCCGGCGAAAAAGAGATGCTGATAGACGCGGTTGTCCTTTAACTGCTTAAGCGCGTCTCGTATCGCTGTTGGCGTCATCGAGGATAGCCACAGGCGCTTCGTCGGTCCTTTGTACCCGGCAGACAGCGCAATCAGCTCGTAAATTAATTGGCCTTCGCGACCCGCGTCGGTGGCGACAACGACTTCTTCGGCGCGCTTGAGGAGCGATGCGACGATTTGATATTGCGCTTTGGTCTTTTCAATGACTTTTAGACGAAATGGGCGTGGGACAATCGGCAAATCTTCCATGCGCCATGTCTTATATTTCGCATCGTAGTCGTGTGCGTCGGCGAGCGTCACTAAGTGTCCAAGTGCCCAGGTAATGATGTGTGTGTTGGTCTCTAGGTAGCCGTCGTGGCGTTTGAAGCCACCGATGACGCCTGCGATATCACGGGCGACGGAGGGCTTTTCTGCAATCATTAACTTCGTTGTAGCTAACTTCGTTGTAGTTAACTTCATTGTCGTTCACTCCGTTGATGACGGACTTTGACTTGCCCTCGAGGCGGCTGCCGTATCACTAAAATCTTACGCCTCCTTTGGGATCTTTTCCATCCATTTCGCCTCGCGGGCATGTTGTATGATTTGTTCTACTGGCATACCAGCCCGTGCTGAAACGGCCGCAGCAATTGCGCCCTCGACGAGCGGTGCGTCGACGATGTGCGCGCGGGTTTGAACATCTTCATCGACGAGTTCGAGTGCCATCTGCGTGTTCATGAGGGCGCTGCCGAGATCGAAAAAGATGAGGATTTCGTTGTCGTGTGGGCAATGGGCCAGTTGCTTCATGATAAAGGTGGCGTCTGTGCCAATATTGTCACCAAGCCCCGCCGCGTGGCGGAGATCTACTTCGGGACCTGCGAGTTGGCCAAGCAACGTGACGAGGCCCGCGCCAAGATCACGACTATGCGAGACAATCAGGAGACTAATGTTGGCCATGGCGTTTTCTCTACACCTCCTACGATGACGTTTGCGAATTCCTCAAAAAACACGGCGCTGGAGACGCTCCCGGGGTCGCAGGTGCCGCGGCTGCGTTCGCCTAAGTAGGCGGCTCGACCTTTTCCTGCGACAAGTTCACGTGTGCCGACTGCGGCCTCGGCGGCTACTGTTGCCGCTTTCAGCAGGCCTGACACCGTGGGATTCTCCTGTAGGGTCTGTGCTGCAGGAGACCAGACGTCAATCATGGTCTTTTCGCCAACGTGCGCCTTGCCGCGGACTACTAAACCATCCCGAGCTTGTACGATGGCTTCGGTGATCTCTTTCGCGTCGACTTGTGACTGACCCTTCCACTGCGCAGAGAAGCGTAGGAAAACGGTGGCGTAGAGCGGACCGGACGCACCGCCGACACTCGATAACAGCGTCATGGCTACGGTTTGACTGAGGGCACCGAGATCATCTGTGGGTGTTGACGTAAGGCGTTCGTTGGCCGCATGAAATCCGCGGGTCATGTTCGTACCATGATCTCCATCGCCAATTTGATTGTCTAGTTGGTCGAGAAGTGGTTGTAATTCGTCGAGTCGGTTGGTGTACGCTTGGATGAATGCGACAAAGGCACTTGTCGTGAGCATGTCAGAAACCTCCTCGTCAGCTCCGCCAGGCTATTGTTGTGGCTGGTGCGTTCAACAACTTGGTGAGTTCATGGTCCAGTTTCAACAGCGATATCGAGAAGCCCGCCATTTCAAGAGAGGTCATGTATTCGCCTACGCGCGTCTGTTGGATGTTCACGCTTTGTTCGGCAAGCCTTTTGGCGATGCGTCGGTTTGCGATGTACAGTTCGCTGAGCGGTGTCGCACCGAGCCCGTTGACGAGTACAGCGACGTCATCGCCCGCCTGGATTGCGGCGTTTTCGAGAATGGTGTCGAGCAAGGTGTCAACCACGTCATCTGCTGGCCGGATGGGCTCGCGCCGAACCCCTGGTTCACCGTGAATGCCAATGCCAATTTCGATTTCGTCGTCCGCCAACTGGAAACTCGGCTGACCGCTAGCGGGTACGGTGCAAGGACTTAGTGCCACACCCATACTGTGGACGTTGGCGATAGTGCGCTTGGCAATTTGAGCGACAGTTTCCAAGGGATATCCAGCCTCTGCGGCGGCGCCAGCGATTTTATGCACAAACACGGTTCCTGCGATGCCACGGCGACCGATGGTATGTGTACTGTTTTGGACAGCGACGTCGTCGTCGACAACCACTTGTTCAACGTGAATCCCTTCCATCGTGGCCATTTCGGCCGCCATCTCGAAGTTCATCACGTCGCCCGTGTAATTCTTGACAATCAATAGCACCCCTTGATCCCCATGGACAGCGCGAATCGCCTCCAAAATCTGGTCTGGCGTCGGTGAGGTAAACATTTCCCCGGCAACGGCCGCGTCTAGCATGCCAGGACCGACGAATCCGCCATGTGCAGGTTCGTGTCCGCTGCCACCGCCACTCACGAGAGCGACTTTGTCCGCCTTTTTTGCCCGAACTAACACGGTTGTGCCAGGGAGTCGTCGCAGTTCAGGGTGCGCAAGGACTATCCCGTCGAGCATTTCATCGACATAGTGACCTACCTCGTTCATGAGTTTTTTCATGGATGCACCTCCAAACGTGAAATCTGGGACATTTACAATAGAAAAGGAAGGAAAAAGGGACGCAACGATTTCACTCCGTGCAGGGAGGAAACACTGCGCCCCTTCATCGACTGATGTACACGCCGGGGAATGGACTTTGTGTCATCATATGCGACGGAAAGCCCTTTCATATCCCTATCTTAAAAGCAATCACATGAAATGGCAATCACTGAATTGGGTGCACCTGGGTGGTCGGTTGATGTGACGTCAATCGAGTGATATGGTCAGTCGGTAGAGGCACATGTACCACTAGTGTTGCAATGTTGAGACTTATTGTCATGTAAGGGGAATGAAACGTGCATTTTGAGAATCAGCGGATAATTCCGGCAGTGAAACACATGAAGGACTTTGAGCAATTGTTGACGCGCGATTTCACTTATATCGTGCTGCTGGAAAGTCATCTGACACAGTTGCCCAGTCTCATTCGCACAGCCAAGCAGCACAATAAAAAACTGATTCTCCACGCGGACTTAATTCAGGGTCTAAAGCACGATGAGTCCGCCGCTCAGTTTCTTTGTCAAATGTTGAAGCCAGCGGGACTCATTTCAACTCATTCCAGTGTGATTACGACGGCGAAGAAAAATCGCGTATTGGCGATTCAAAGGATTTTTTTGATAGATTCGCAAAGTCTCGATACTAGTTATCGGGTGTTGACGAATTCGAAACCGGATTACATCGAGGTCTTGCCAGGTGTATTGCCAGATATTATTCGCGAGGTGCGGCGGGCGACACAATTGCCGATATTAGCTGGTGGATTTATTCGATCCCGCTCGGATATTCAATCTGTATTGGACGCAGGGGCGGCTGGGGTGACCACCTCGCATAAGGATTTGTGGTCGGTAAAGATTGACGGTTGACGAGAAACGTGAAAGGGATTACAGTAAGGCCAAGATATGAATGCGCTTACCTAAAAGTTAAGAGCGGTATGAGAATTGGAGAACCGTAAGATGTCCAGATCCGTCAGTGATTTGAGCGTCTTGCGGTTTTTTAATTTTCATTCGAACAGCAATTCATTCGAAACAACAACACAGTTTAGAAATGGCGAGGGGGCGTTTGGATGAGAAATTCTTTCTTAGGCGAGTGCATTGCTGAAATCATTGGGACAGCGTTCATGATTATGGTTGGTGATGGTGTTGCCGCTATGGCTGTCCTGTACAACTCGTTTTCGGGTGACTACTGGGGAATTTGTATTCTCTGGGGACTGGGTGTGACGATGGCGGTTTATCTCGTGGGCGCTATTTCGGGCGCTCACCTCAATCCTGCGGTTACCGTCGGCTTTGCCATGTACGGCGGTTTTTCGTGGAAAAAGGTGCCCGGTTTTGTTGTGTCACAAGGCATTGGGGCCTTCCTGGGTGCCGGGCTGACGTACACGTTGTTCAGTCCAGCAATCAATGCGTATAACGCGGCGCATCACGCCACCAGGGCTGCCACCACGGGATTGACGACGTCCGGGATCTTTTTCACACATCCAAGTGCGGGTATTACCACTGGGCATGCCTTTGTTGATGAAATCATCCTGACAGGGGCGTTGGTGATTGGCATTTTGGCATTGAGCGATACGTACAACACGAATACGCCACAAGGCAATATCACGCCGCTGATTGTTGGTTTGCTCGTGGCGATGGTGGGCGGTTTTGGCGGTCAGTTGGAGGCATGGGCACTGAATCCGGCCCGTGACTTTGGCCCACGGCTGTTCGCTTGGATGATGGGCTGGGGGCAAAATGCGTTTCCAGGACCTGGGGATTTTTGGTGGGTACCGATGGTTGCGCCGATTGTTGGGGCAATTGTGGCCGGGGCTCTGTATACCTACGTCTTGCGCCCGTTTATGCCAGGGAATCCGGCGCGAGTGAAAGCATCTGGCATCACTCCAAAGCGTCTTGAGGCGTAACAGATACACGCATTCGCGTGTCTTGGCGCAGACAAATTGTGTTTATCTATGGAGGGGTTTGCATGAGTGAAGAATACGTGATGGCGATTGATCAGGGGACCACGAGTTCACGGGCGATATTATTTGATAAATCAGGTCGTATTGTGGCGATGTCACAGAAGGAGTTTACACAGATTTTTCCGCAAAATGGTTGGGTTGAGCACGATGCGATGGAGATTTGGGGATCCGTCCAGAGCGTCATCTCCGAACTATTGGCGTCGCATGACGTCTCTGCACAGCAAATCGCCGCCATCGGCATTACCAATCAGCGTGAAACCGCCGTCGTGTGGGATCAGCATACGGGGCTGCCGGTGTACAACGCGATTGTGTGGCAGTCTCGGCAAACTTCGAAGATTTGCGAGGATTTAAAACAGCAGGGATATGAGTCGCTGTTTCGAGACAAGACGGGGTTGTTGATTGATGCGTACTTCTCGGGTACCAAGGTGAAATGGATTTTAGACCATGTGGAGGGGGCACGAGCGCGGGCTGCGAACGGCGATTTGCTCTTTGGCACGATTGATTCGTGGCTTATCTGGAAGTTGTCGGGCGGAAAGCGACATGTCACGGATTACACAAATGCTTCCCGAACCTTGATGTATAACATATTCGACCTTTCGTGGGATGACGAGTTGCTGGAGATATTAGCGGTGCCTCCGGCTATGTTGCCCGAAGTGTGCTCCTCGTCGGAAATCTATGCATACACCGAGCCGTCTTTGTTTTATGGCGAGGCGATACCCATTTCGGGTATTGCGGGGGATCAGCAGGCTGCACTGTTTGGGCAGGCATGTTTTCAACCCGGAATGGCCAAAAACACCTACGGAACAGGCTGTTTTATGCTGATGAACACGGGTGAAAAAGCTGTCAAATCGGCAAATGGTCTGTTGACGACGATTGCCTGGGGGATAGACGGGCGCGTGGAGTATGCGCTCGAAGGGAGCATTTTTGTAGCGGGATCGGCGATTCAGTGGTTGCGCGATGGATTGCGCATGGTGCGTACAGCGCCGGAGAGTGAGTCGTATGCGACGAAGGTGGACTCAACGGAGGGCGTGTATTTGGTACCGGCGTTTGTCGGCTTGGGCACACCGTATTGGGACAGCGACGCCAGAGGTGCTATCTTTGGTTTGACGCGTGCGACGAAAAAAGAACATTTTATCCGCGCCGCGCTGGAGTCCTTGGCGTATCAGACAAAGGACGTCATTCATGCCATGGAGGAGGATTCAGCGATTTCGCTACAAAAGTTGCGTGTGGACGGCGGCGCGGCGGCGAACGATTTTTTGATGCAGTTTCAAAGTGACATCCTTGGCGTGCCTGTCGAGCGACCAGCTGTCCTGGAGACGACTGCTTTGGGGGCCGCGTATCTTGCAGGTTTGGCTGTTGGCTTTTGGAAAGACAAAGATGAGATTGAACGCAACGCTGCTGTTTCACAGACGTTTGAGGCCAAAATGGATGACAGTACGCGTGCAGCGTTATATAATGGCTGGGTAAAGGCAGTGAATGCAACACGTTCTTTTAAATAGTCACTCGTATGGGTTACGCTCTGCGGGATACAAGTTCATAGTGATTGGTTATGAGATGAGGAGAAAACCATGGGCTTTATGCACAGTTGGCATAAAGTCTGTGGTTTTCTTGCTTTATGGGGGGAATGACATGAATCGCCGATTCTCGATGAGGTCGCGGTCGGAAATGGTGGGGGATATCCGTCGACATCAACTAGATGTATTGGTCATCGGAGGCGGGATTACGGGCGCCGGTATTCTGCTTGACGCACATGTACGGGGAATGAAGATGGGGCTTATCGAAATGCAGGATTTCGCCTCGGGAACTTCGAATCGTTCGACCAAACTGGTTCACGGAGGTCTTCGTTATCTCAAACAGTTCGAGGTTGGATTGGTCGCAGAAGTGGGAAAGGAACGCGCGATTGTGTATGAGAACGGCCCGCATATCACCACGCCCGTCTGGATGCTGCTTCCTATTATTAAGGGTGGAACTTATGGTATGCTCAGCAGTTCGTTTGGAATTTTTATCTACGATATTTTAGCCGGGGTGAAGCGAAGTGAGCGGCGGAAAATGCTCGACGCACAACAGACGTTGGCAAAAGAGCCGCTGTTGCGGACAGAAGGGTTGAAAGGCGCCGGGTACTATGTGGAGTACCGGACGGATGACGCTCGGCTGACCTTGGAGATTATCAAAGAAGCGATTGCGCGCGGTGCAACGGCGTTAAATTATACAAAGGCAACCAATTTAATTTACGAAGACGGTAAGGTGGTTGGCGTTCGCGCGCTCGATTTGCTCACGAACGAGGCGTATGAGATTCGCGCTAGAAAGATTGTCAATGCGACTGGGCCTTGGGTGGATGAGTTGCGGGAATTGGACGGATCGAAAACGGGAAAGACGCTCCATCATACAAAGGGCGTTCATATTGTGGTGGATGGCGCGCGCTTTCCGCTACATAACTCCGTCTACTTCGATGTACCGGATGGTCGCATGGTGTTCGCCATTCCGCGTGACGGCAAGACCTATATTGGCACGACCGATACCAATTATCAGGGAGATTTGATTCATCCGCGGATGACCAAAGCTGATCGTGATTATCTCATTGATTGTGTCAATTTCATGTTCCCAACGGTGAAGTTGACTGCAAAGGACGTAGAGTCTAGCTGGGCGGGGGTACGTCCGCTGATTCACGAAGAGGGCAAAGACCCTTCGGAAATCTCCCGTAAAGACGAGGTCTTTCGCTCGAAGAGTGGTCTGTTTACGATTGCTGGAGGAAAGTTGACGGGGTATCGGAAGATGGCTGACAAGGTTGTGACCATGGTTGCAGCAGAACTGAGCCAGGAGACCGGCCGACCGTTTGCGGCGTGTACGACAGAGGGTATCGAGTACTCAGGTGGCAAGTTTGGCGGATCAGCCAATTTCCAGCCGTTTCTACAGGAGAAGACAAGAGAAGGTGTAAGTTTAGGGCTAAGCGAAGCGCGAGCCAATCAATTGGCACATCGATATGGCACCAATATCGATATCGTCTATGACATCTTGCGACGCCATGAGGACGACGCGGATGCCGCTTCGTTGTCGCCTGAAGTCTATGCGGCGTTGGTGTACGGCTTGGAGTATGAGGCGGTGGTGACGCCATCGGACTTTTTCGTGCGGCGTACAGGCAGCCTCTATTTCGACATTGACTTTGTGCGGCGATGGAAGGAACCTGTACTTTCCTTCATGTCGGTCTGGTATGGATGGAGCGAGGCAGAAGCGGCGCGGTACCGCGACGAACTGAATGAGCGAATTGAAGAGGCGACCGTAGCTGTGTGAGTGGCGGCCGACTGTTCCAACGGGAGCCCTCGTTGGAACAGTCAAGATGGCCACGTTAAAAGGCAGTTTTTAGGTCACGAGGGTCTGACCTGTGGTGTGTCGTTTAAATAGTTGCGTAGCGATTTGGCTAGGCGAACCATCCCGTCGTGAACCACATTTGGCGAATAGAATGAAAAGCTGAGCCGCATTTGTTGGGCACCGCTTCCTTCTGATACATAAAACGGTGCGCCGCCGACAAAGCTGACGCGTTCTTCGATGGCATATTCCCAAAGTTTCGCGACATCGACGTAAGGCGGCATCGTCACCCAGACGAAGAAGCCTCCTGATGGATTTGTCCATGTGACCTCTTTCGGAAAATGCGCTGCAAGCGTCTCGACCATGGCATCGCGGCGCAATCGGTACGCTGTACGTACTTTCTTCAGGTGGGCAGAAAAATCGACGGATTCTAAAAAGTTCGCAAGTACCTCTTGCACGAAACCACTTGTTCCCCCTTCCGCCTTGACCTTTTGTAGAGCTTGGATAATCACGTGTGGCGCGACGATATAGCCAATCCGCAGACCAGGGGCAATGGTCTTGGAAAAGGTGGATAGGTACAAGGTGTGCTCTGGTGCAATGGCTTTGATGGATGGGATGGAGATGTCGTCAAAGCCCAATTCCCCGTAGGCGTCGTCCTCCACAATGTAAAAGCCGTAGTTGGCCGCCAGCTCGGCTAATTTGACGCGTCGTGCGAAGCTCATTGTAAGTCCCGTAGGGTTTTGAAAATTGGGGATGACATAAAAGAGTTTTGGCATGGTTTGCCCGGTTGCTTTGCGGTTTTTTAATTCCTGTTCGACGGCATCCACCAACAGACCCTCTTCGTCCATCGGAAAACTGCGTTCTATCGCGCCGTTTAGCGCGAAGATATGAATGGCGCCAAAATAGGACGGTTCCTCAAACCACACTTCGTCCCCTGGATTTAAGAAGAGACGTGCAATTAAGTCAATTCCTTGCGAGGAACCGCTGGTAATCAGGATGTCATTCGGGTCTATCGCGATGTTCCAAGAGGTCGTTTTTTGTACGGCGAGGTATTCAAGAATCCGCTTGGAACCTGAACCACCGCCGTATTGGAGCACGCGCGCTGCATCGACTTGAAGCGCCTTGGTTGCCGCTTCGGTCAACTCGGGTATTTGAAAGAACTCGCCATCTGGAAGCCCGTAGTTCAATGCGATGACGTCGGAAGTGTCCACTGTCCGCCCGGAGAAATCAAAGGCGGCAATTCCCGCTTGCACTTTTGTCCGCTGTGCAAACCGTTCATGGTGCTGTAGTTTTGAATGTGGAATGGACATTTGCTTTAATCCCCTCCAAAAAAGATGTTCCTCATTCATATCCAATCAAACATAGCGTTCAGAAGTGACAACAATACGATGATTGTATCGCTGGAACAGCGGTGCGACAATGCTATACGTAAGATTTAATGACAAAAATCAGATATGTAAGAAAACTTGCCTTGAATATGGTCGGATTATTCTGTATATTTCCGTTAAACACACTTGGAACCCTAACATTTCTGGCGCAAATTCTCAATTATTCGTTAGAAAACCTAACATTATGTCGTGACCTCCGCTGTTTATCACTTATTGAGGAGAGATGCTTTATGGATCCGGTCAAGCAGTATCAGCCAGCGGTTGATCCCGATGTCACTGGATATCGGCGAGCCTTGTCGTTTCGGGATTTGATGATGGTTTCGCTCAGCGGGGTCGTTGGGTCTGGTTGGTTATTTGGCGCATATAACGCGGCTAAAGTTTCGGGAGCAGGATCACTTATCGCTTGGGCATTGGGTGGCATCGCCATTCTCCTCAGTACCTTGCCGAATTCAGAGTTGGTGGGCATGTTTCCGCGAGCGGGGGGTGCAATGCGCTATCCCTTATACTCACACGGTAGCTTGGTCGGTTTTTTAGTCGCTTGGGGCAGTTGGATTCCGGGTGCAGCTGGGGCAGCGACAGAGGCTGCGGCTGTGATTCAATATGCGAGTTCTTATTGGCCTACATTGTACAGTGGCCAGCGGATGAGTCCGCTAGGTATGGCTGTGGCCGCTTTTCTCGTCATTCTCTTCGCGTACGTCAACATCTTGGGAATTCGCTGGTTTGCGAGAATCAATACGCCGCTTACTGTGGTTAAGTTAATTGTCCCTGGGGGAACCATTATTATTTTACTTGCCACCAGTTTTCATCCTGCGAATTTCACGTCTGTCGCGAGTGGTGGGTTATTGCCAACGGGCATGAAGGGTATTTTTGTCGCGTTAGCTACATCGGGCATTATCTACTCTTATCTCGGCTCTACGGGCCCTATTCAGTTGGCCGCCGAGGCCAAGAACCCGAGGCGACAAATCCCAGTGGCCATTCTCGCCGTCGTCGGCGTGTCGATGGCGCTTTATCTTTTCCTTCAAGTCGCTTTTATTGGCGCAATACCGAGTCATCTCCTGATGGCTGGCTGGGGGAACTTGAATTTTAATGCGCCATTTGTCGAGCTGCTCGTCTCCGTGAATTTGGTTTGGGTTTCGTACATTTTATACGCAGATGCGATTATTTCACCTTCTGGTACGGCGTTGACGGGCACGGCGGTGGTCGCACGAATTCTCTACGCCATGGGACTGCAGGGCTTTGCCCCGAAGCGTTTGGCTCAAATTGACCCAAAGCGGGGCGTTCCGGTGGTATCGATTATTGTGAATTCAATTATCGGAATCATCTTTCTTCTCCCGTTTCCGAGTTGGCAGTCTTTGATTAGTGTCGTGGTGACGTGTGCTGTCTTCACGAATCTCGTCGTGCCCGCTACAGTGAGCGTGTTAAGGCGCACGGTGCCGAATCAGGAAAGACCGTTTAAAGTGCCGCTATTAAATTTAACGGCGCCCGTCGCGAGTGCGGTATCGTGTCTGATCATGTATTGGGTGGGCTGGCCTGTCACGGGTCGGGTGATGCTTTTCTTTGCAATCGGAATCGTTTTTTATTTCATCGCTTTTCGGCGTCAAAAATGGCCGTGGCGCCACGTCCGGGCTGGCATTTGGTTGGTCTTGGCAATGGTGTTCATTCCGCTGATGTCGTTTCTTGGTACGTTTGGTGGAAAAGGTATCGTGCCGGCTCCGTGGGACTCTATCATTGTAGCACTGTCTGGTGTGTTATTTTGGTTGCTCGGACGCTATTCTGGTCTCTCTTTGCCAGCGGCGATGAACGGAAGAGGTATTGAGGGAGCTGAAGTCTATTCGGTTGAAGCACCAGAATTGATTGATTTCGACCTCAATTTTTGAGGTGTGGCAAGCATGGACACAGCTGTGGTGCCGCCGTGTGCATTGCGGGACAAATAGGCGTACAATCGTAGGTAGATACCAACCACTAGAGGAAGGAATGACAAAATGGACTACGTGAGGCTTGGCACCACTGGTTTGGAAGTGTCGCGCATATGCTTGGGATGTATGAGCTATGGCGTCCCAGAACGCGGAAACCACAGCTGGTCTTTGAACGAGGAAGACGCTCGCCCGTTTATCAAGCGCGCGCTTGAATTGGGCATCAACTTTTTCGATACGGCGAATGTCTACTCGGATGGCACTAGTGAGGAAATTGTCGGACGAGCACTGAAAGACTATGCAAGCAGGGACGAAGTTGTCATTGCCACGAAGGTACATGGTCGCATGCGACCGGGACCGAATGGCGCTGGGCTATCGCGCAAGGCCATTATGACCGAGATTGATAATAGTTTGAAGCGCTTAGGAACTGATTATGTTGATCTCTACCAGATTCATCGCTGGGACTATGACACGCCGATTGAAGAGACGATGGAGGCTCTTCATGATGTAGTCAAGGCCGGCAAGGCGCGTTATATTGGCGCTTCTTCGATGTATGCGTGGCAGTTCCTCAAAGCGCTCTATACGGCTGAGAAGCATGGCTGGACTCGGTTCGTATCGATGCAGAATTACTTAAACCTCCTTTATCGCGAAGAGGAACGCGAGATGCTTCCGTTGTGTGAGGCGGAGGGGATTGGCTTGATTCCTTGGAGCCCTCTCGCACGTGGGCGGTTGACACGAGATTGGGATGAGACGAGTGCCCGTTCAGAAACGGATGAATTTGGCAAGTCATTGTATGCGACGACTGCAGAAGCGGACAAGAAAGTCGTAGAGCGGGTTGCAGAAGTCGCCGCAAACCGTGGGGTTCCGCGTGCGCAAATCGCGTTGGCGTGGGTACTCCAGAAGTCACCGGTGACGGCACCTATCGTCGGGGCGACCAAAATGCACCATTTGGATGATGCGGTTGCTTCGTTGTCTATTACGCTCACACCTGAGGAAATCGCAAAGCTGGAAGAGCCATATGTACCACATCCCGTATTGGGATTCCGTTAAACGTTGGCCATTTCGCATAAATGATCTAGATATAAGGGGAGGGGCAGTCTGTGGCTACAGATTTGCCCCTCCCCGATTTTGATAGGCCAATCGTGGTTGGTGATTTTCTTTTGTAATGGTTGCAGTTCTGAGCGCTGGGCAGGTTTTGATGGAAGATTTAGCGGTGTGACGAAAAAATCTTTGATGAAAGCGGTTGACTATCGAAGCTCAGAAAATTAAGATGTGGTTAAGTAATTGAACGACTTGATTTCATCGAGTCATCAAGTGGCATCTGTGTTTGTTTTTCCTTTGCATACGAATGCAAAGTAATGTAGCCCTTTTCTCGGGTGGTGCATACGAATGCAAGCATGTAAGTTTTTTGCATTCGTATGCAGGTGTTGTGAGTTGCTGTTGATAGCGATTTCTTGAAAGGGTGAGCGTCGTGGTTAGGTTTTTAAAGCAAGGTAAGACGAAGGACGAAATGAAACAGGCAGACCATCAAGTATCGCAAACCGTAAGTGGTATTTTGAGTGACATTGAGAACCGCGGGGATGCTGCTGTGCGTGAATTGTCCGCCAAGTTTGACAAGTGGGAGCCGGAGACATTTCGCCTTTCCACTGAAGACATTAAAGCGATGATAAGCAGTGTGCCAGAAACAACATTGGAGGATATCAAATTTGCCCAAGCGCAAATCCGGCGGTTCGCCGAAGCGCAACGTGCTGCGCTGCGTGACTTGGAGATTGAGACACTCCCAGGCGTGACGCTCGGGCATAAAAACATTCCGGTTAACAGTGTGGGGTGCTACATTCCCGGGGGACGGTATCCGATGGTGGCTTCCGCGCATATGAGCGTGTTGACCGCGAAAGTAGCTGGGGTACAGCGCGTGATTGCCTGCACACCGCCGATTCAAGGAGAGATTCCAGCGGCCACGGTGGCTGCGATGGCGTTGGCGGGTGCAGACGAGATTTATATTCTCGGTGGCGTCCAAGCGGTCGCTGCAATGGCGTTAGGCACAGAGTCGATTGCGCCAGTTGATATGATTGTCGGGCCTGGCAACGCGTTTGTCGCCGAAGCAAAACGACAATTGTACGGACGAGTAGGCATTGACTTGTTGGCGGGCCCAACTGAAATTCTCGTGATTGCGGACGACTCCGCGGATGCAGAAATGGTCGCCTGTGATTTGCTTGGGCAATCAGAACACGGACCAACGTCGCCTGCTGTGCTGATTACGACCTCGGAGCAACTCGCGAAAGAAACGCTTGTAGAAATTGATAGGCAACTGGAGACATTAGAAACGGCAGATGTCGCCGGGAAGGCGTGGGCTGACAATGGTGCTATCATCCTAGTGGATAGTATTGAGGAGGCCGTGATTGAGGCCGACAAGCTCGCATATGAGCATGTCGAGGTGTTGACAAAGAATCCTCGTTACTTCCTCGAACACCTGACAAACTATGGGGCACTTTTCCTTGGACCAGAAACGAATGTGGCCTATGGCGACAAGGTTATCGGAACCAACCATACGCTTCCAACCAAAGGAGCTGCCAGGTATACTGGAGGCCTCTGGGTCGGCAAGTTTATTAAAACGTGTACGTATCAAGAATGTACACCACAAGCCAGTGCCTACATCGGAGAATATGCGGCGCGACTGTGTGACTTAGAAAACTTCGCTGGCCATCGGGAACAGGCTCTGTTACGAGTCCGGCGTTATGGGAAGGTCACCGCAGTCAGCCAATAAACCTGACAATGTGGTGATAGTGTGAAAGGTAATTATTCAGATGGTCAATTCGGCGATAGGGGAGCGGGACGAAAGCGGGTTACCGCTTCCGATATCGCACGAGTGCTCGGAATTCATCAATCTACGGTTTCTCGTGCACTAGGGAATGGCTCTGTGTCACCGGAAAAGCGGGAACTCATCTTAAAAACCGCAAGAGAGTTGGGGTATCGGCCAAATGGTATCGCACGTGGACTGATTACGGGAAAGTCGCGGATGATAGGGCTGATTACATCCGATATCAAAAACCCGTTTTATCCAGATGTTATTGAACGGTTTACAAACGCATTGAGAGACAGAGGATTTTATGTACTGTTTGTCCATTCGGCGGGAAATGACGTTGACAGCGACGATATTACCCCGTTCATCGAGTATCACACCGAAGGGGTCATCGCCGTAGCGGCGCAGTTGTCCTCGGCGATGGTAACTCGTTTGACCGACTATGGGTTTCCGGTGGTTCTCTTCAATCGCTATATGCAAAACGCGCGTTGTTCTGCCGTGACGTGTGACAATGTGCGCGGAGGAGAAGTCGTCGCCGAACTGCTCATCGGTACTGGACACCGAAGACTTGGTTATGTGGCGGGAGATCCCAATACATCCACTAGTCGGGATCGGGAAACAGGGTTTCGTAAAGTCTTGCAACGGCATTCGTATGCCGAACCAATCGTCGTGCCGGGAGATTACACGTACGAGGGCGGATACAATGCGGCATTGAACCTATTTCAGACTGATCTTCCTCCAGACGGGATTTTTTGCGCAAACGACATCATGGCATTAGGGGTTCTCGACGCTGCTCGCCACCTTGGGATTCAAATACCAGATGACGTTTCAGTTGTTGGGTTCGATGACATTTCTCTGGCAGCTTGGAAAGCGTATTCACTCACGACCGTACGTCAACCCGTCAGTGAAATGGTCGAGGCGACGGTCGACCGGCTAATTCGCGAAATTGAAGGGACTGCTCCAGAGCCGGAAATTACAAACATACCAGGTGAATTGGTGATGCGTAACACGGTAAGAGATAGGGGTGAATATGCGACGTGAATGGCGCAAAGACATTTCATGTCGATAGTCAGTGGATGACCGGAGACTTCGATAGTAAGTATCTTGTGGAAATGCAGATAGATTTTCACGAGCTAAAACGTTCTATGCAATCGCTGTCTGGCGTGTTGATGTTGGTTCAGTTCAAAACGATGACGGAAGCCACACAATTGTTGACGGTTCTAAAGGAGACGGGAAACTGGTTGGCTGAGACCCTTGAACACTTGTCTCAGGTTTCACACAGAGGGCGCTTAGAAGATTTTCGACGTGTGTGTGTCAATGTGTGTATGAATTTACAGTCTGTTCATCGTGAATTGGTCGAATGGGTGCAACAAAAGAGTGTGGCAGCGAAGCATCAGGCGATTCACAAGCTGTTGATGCGCCTCCAGTACGCCCATCAACAGCTGAGGCGTGCGGCGTCGTTCTCGCCGGCATTTGAAATGGTGTCTCTTAACACGAGTTGCGCTTGTGCACATCAGTGAGAATGGGAGGAATAATGGATGCAGGATTACTCCATTTGGGTTCTGGAATATGCTTACGTTCCAGATTACGCGAAAGGCGGCGTCCTTTATGGTGCGCATAATGAAGGAACTATCAAGCTACCTTATTGCTACGCGGTGATCAAGGGCAACGGTCACACCATTATGGTTGACGTAGGCTACAACTATAAGGAATACGGAAAAGTATTGGCAGAGCGCTTTGGCGTGATCAATTGGCGGGATCCGAAGACTGTATTGAAAGAAGTCGGCATTCAACCAGAAGAGGTAGATACGGTGTTGGTGACGCACGCACATTTTGATCACTTTGGAAATGTGGAAGATTTTCCGAATGCTCGGTTTTACATTCAGGAGCAGGAGTTTACGAAGTGGTTGTGGGCGCTGGCGTTACCCAAACAGTTCGAGTGGTTGCAAGGCGCGATGGATCCGGGTGATATGCTGCGCGCGACGCAGTTGGCGGTGGAAGGCAGATTAGTATTGGTCAATGGCGACCTAGAGAACGTACTGCCGAACATTGATTTGTTCGCGGCGCCGGATACGCATACGTTTGGATCACAGTTTATTCGCGTACGCAACGGAGAGGGATCAGATGCGTGGATTTTGGCTGGAGACTTGGCATACGTTTTCGAAAATATTGAAGGCCGAGACAAGGACGGCGTGTATGTACCGGTCGGACTTGCCTCGGGAAGCCAAGTTAATCTCTTGCTCACGACGGATAAGATGATGAATTTGGTTGATAGAGATCCTCGGCGCATCATTCCGGTTCATGAAGAGCGGTTGGTAGAGGTATTTCCCGCTCGGGTTTCTAGTGAAGGTTTGCATATTGTTGAAATTACGTTAGCAGATAATGAGGTTTCAAAGGTAGTAGTTGAATCGACGAGTTCGAATCATCAATCCATGTCCTAGGAGTAGGGGGCGAGAGTTTTGGGGAGTGTACGGACGCAGAAGGAGTTTCCCGAGATAACCAGTAGGCCGACGTTATTTGGCCTTGATAAAAACGCTTTCTTAGTCACTTTGACGTCGTTTTTAGGTTGGACGATGGTGAATATGGATGGGTCATTTTTCAGTAATGTCTATCCGCTGATTCAAAAGAGTTTGCATTTAGCTGCCTGGACGATTGGAGCTATCACCGCATCGATGGCGATTGCCGGATGTATTGCCACGTTGATTGCCGGTCCTTTATCTGATTATCTTGGGAGAAAGGTCATTTTTCAGTGGACAATTGTGTTTACCGCACTGGGCAGTGCGTTGAGTGCTTTGTCCGGCGGTTTTATCTCCCTGCTTATCGCGCGTTGCTTCACCATGGCTGGTAACGCCTCGGAGTGGATGATTGGGCAGGTGATGGTGACTGAAGGAACGCCCAGCCACTCACGGGGGTGGTGGACTGGTGTCGCGCAGGTAGGATGGCCTGTAGGATGGTTTCTGACTTCGGTTGTTGTGGCTCGTCTTGCGCCGGCCTGGGGTTGGAGAGGCGTATTCTGGGCAGGACTGATTCCAGTGTTTCTGATTTTGCTAACTCGCATTTTTGTCAAAGAGAGCGATCGGTTTAATGACTTGAAACGACTGCGGGCCAAAGTTAAGAAGACTGGTAGCCTTGAGGAGGAACATGTAAGCGCTCAATACGAGGTGAATCAACAGGAGGCAGTTCAGTTTACGTATCGCCAGTTGTTTAACTCAGACCTCCGCAAGACGACTATCCTATTATGGGTTTGGCAATTCGTTTACAATTACGGCTTGTATGCTGTCGCTTACTTTCTTCCAACCATTTCAGCGGCACACGGCTTTACGTTATCCAATACGTGGACCATCAACGCTTGGGGAACGGGTGTCGGGGCTTTTGGGTACTTGGCCGCGGCGTACCTCGGAAATCGATTTGGGCGTCGCAGTATTGCATTAATTTGGCTATTCTTGGGTGGGATTGCCGGTGTGTTCTTTGCATTTGGCACCCATTCACCCGGACAAATGGCCTTTTGGTGGGCGGCATATTACTTCTTTACGGTTGGGCACATGGGCGTCTATATCCCATATATGCTGGAGAACTTCCCGACGCGTGCGAGAGGAACAGGCGCATCGCTCATGTCGTTTGCGAACTGGGCAGCCCTTCTGTTGGCGGGCCTCACGTCGCAGTGGATGGTTCACACCATTGGCGTCGAATACGCGACCTTTATTTGGTTAGGTATTGCTAGCTGGATTGCTTGTGCGTGTGGGTTCGGTACACGCAAGATTAAACCAGGTATGGAACTCGAAGATATTATTACGTGATGCGTGAGATTTCATATAGTGTAATCATGATGCTATGCCATCACAGCCCGAGTAAGAGGGCTGTGATTATTTTTGTAAAATTCTGACGTTAAATTTCTTTATTTATTACAGCCATTTTATATATAAATTTTCTGATTGAATTTTTTGCTTCTCCCGGTGCGGCGCATCCTATGTGTATACCTCTTGGTATGTATAGTGGTTCCAGAAATTTAAACAGCTAAGAAGGGATCAGTTAGGTTACAATGATTGGCTGATACTCAGGTGTAAAACCATACTGTGGACGTGGACTGCACTGCACAAGCTTTCCGACAAATACACGACGAGTCCGGCACAAACGGACTAGAGACAATTGGTAGGGATAAATAGTCCAAACGGGTCATTACACGTTGTTCTCTGGTTGCTAATCTCAATTCGTAGAGCGCTTTGCGTCGGCATATGGCCACGCATGGTATGTTGCAGTGGACAAGGGGGATGGGCATGGGGAGCGCATTTGTGGGATGGATTTTACAAACGTGGCTGTTGTCCGCACAGGTGTTTTCGACACGTGAATTTGCGCAATTGGCAGTATATCGCGTTTATCCCGCGGCAGAGCCATGGTTTATTTTCATCTTGCTTCCACTTGGATTTGCGTTGGATGGTGGACTGTTTCACGTGGATGTATCCGCTGGTATCTTCGGTATTCTATATGCGACGGTGTATGTCTTACATGCGAGAACGTGGAAGTTGTCTGCATTTGTCGTCACGACGGTCGCTTCGTTTTTGTTGGAAGAACTTTGGTACGACGGGGTTCGGCCGCAAGTGTGGATAAGTGTGGGCCTTTTGTGTTTGCTCATTGCGATTATCTCGCCAATCTTGACACGCTGGAATTCGATGGTAGGCATGTTGTATGCGACCTCGCTGTGCGTCTTGGGTGATGGTCTGTTTTGGTTGATTTTCCATCGTGGGGTTGGTTCTACTGTTGTGGCTTTACTGACAGGTGTCATGTCGGGGATGTACGTAAATTTTCGCAACCAACATGATCAGTTCGTCCGGGAAACGCATCACGCTGTACAGCACGATGTGTTGACTGGCGCCCTCACGCGCCGCGGATTGACCACTTGGATAAACGATTTGCGCCGCCATGGGGTCACGTATGGAATTGTAATTTTTTGTGACCTCGACAACTTCAAGTGGATCAACGATACATGGGGACATGAAGTTGGCGATAGCGTACTGCGGGAGTTTGTGAGTCGGATACGGGCCAAGTTGCGCACAGAGGACGCGATTGCACGATTTGGTGGAGATGAATTTAAAATTTTCTTGCCGATGGAACCGGGGACTTCGGGGGACGAGGTCGTCCGGCGGTTACATCAAGCGGCAACCTCTGGTAGCTATGCCGTTTTGCAAGGCGGTGCAATGCTCGATATCGGTGTTTCAATGGGGTGGGCGCAAGGGGAGTTTAACGAAGCGACTGCGAATGAGGCAGACAAGGCACTGCTGACTGCAAAGAGATCTGGCAAGAACTGCGTTCTCAAAGCGAGGGGCTACAGTGACACGACAGAACCATGTATGTCGATTGCGGCGAACGTGGATGCCAATTTGTATTGGCTCACGAATATTGCACAGTCGTTGTGGGCTGACGCATATTATCCGTTTGTGCTGACGGATGCGCGCGGACAGATAATTGTCGCCAACCAGGCGTATGCGAATTTGGTTGGCCGCAACCGGGAGGAACTTCAAGGAAATAAACCGAGCATTAGCCGCTCAGGAAAAACCCCGCGAAGAGTCTATGAAAGTATGTGGAACAATCTGTCACATGGCCGACCATGGAGCGGTTGCTTGTTAAATCGGCGCAAAGATGGGGGCGAGTGGTGGGAAGTTGCCGAGTTGTTCCCGGTGACGCTCTCTGGGCAAATTGTCGGGTACTGGGGCTTGGTTCAAGACTTGCATCATGCCCAGTTTCCCGAAGTCATGAATCGCGAATATATCCGCTGGCATGGTCATATCGATTGGGTGTTTCAACCGATATTTGATGCGGCTACGGAAGAGGTCGTCGGTTATGAGGCATTGGCGAGGCCAAAATGGGGAGAACAGGATATTTCGCCAGAAACATTTTTTCGGATTGCGGAAAAGTTGCGGTTTTATTCACAGGCGGACTGGGATTGTCTCGACAGTTTGCTGGAGCGGTTGGAGGAGGTATCCTGGCCCAAAGGCGTCAGATTGTTTCTCAATGTATACGTGGCGAGCTTGAGCGACACGGGTAGAATGCAGGCCTGGCTGTCGAAATTTTACCAACAGCACCCTGATGTTATTTGTGTCTTTGAAATCCTCGAGCACCATCATGGACAACAGGAGATTGATTTGAACCATTGGTATGAACTTCAATTAGAATTTCCGTTGATTGAATTGGCGCAGGATGACTTTGGTGCGGGTGAACAAGACGTCATTAGATTGGTGAATGTTATGCCCAACTGGGTGAAGCTGGATAGAGCGTGGGTCGGTATTGCGGAAACGCATCCGGAAAGTCGAGATCTGTTGTACGCGATGACGCGCTGGGCGCGTGCGCAAGGCATTCGAGTGATTGGTGAGGGGCTTGAGACGAGAGCGCAGGCGGATATGTATATGGATTTAGGGATAGCGGTGCATCAAGGGTATTACTGGAGTCACCCCGGGCAGCAGTTGGTGGCATCACAGAGGTAATCTCAAAGCGGTGTCTGAGGATGAGCCAAGTTTACCGACTGCCTTCTAACGTATCATCGACGGTTTCGTCCGTATAATTGTTAACAATTGTGTTGACCGAAAGATGGCGGTTCAATATAATTGGATTAACTCTCAATTATATTGAACGGGAGTCATTATTATCCATCTATTTATTTTATTTTGAGGAAATTGAGGTGTATGTGGATGAGTCAACGCAGGAGTCTAGAAATTGACGGCGTTACACATGGAAAGACACCGATTCCACAGGGTGCAAAAATTGGACCATTTGTGTTCTCTTCAGCGATTGCAGGGATTGATCCGTCCACGGGCTCCATTCCGCCTGACCCAAAGCGCCAAGTGCAGTTGGTTTTTCAGCACGTGCGTAGTTTTATGCAGAACGCAGGAGGTAGTCCTGATGACATTGGCAAGATGACCGTGTATCTCGCAGACGAGCAATACCGCGACTTGGTGAACGAAGAGTGGGTAAAGATGTTCCCTGATCCGGCGAGCCGGCCCGCACGGCATTCAACGGTGAGCCAGTTGCGCAACGGAGCGTTGGTGCAGGTTGAGATTACGGCTGTGATTGATTCAACTCGCAAATGAGCGGGGCTGTCATCTCGTTTGTTTGAAAACGCTTTCTTAAAGCTGGTGGGAGGGTGAAATATGGAGAAAAAGTCGCAGTTTTGGTCTTATCAAAATGGCATCATTTTGATGATGTTTTTTGCATTTGGACTCGTCTTTATGGATAGGCAAAGTATCACATTTCTATCGCCGTTCATCATCCCGGCGCTGCATTTAAACAACGCACAGGTGGGTATGTTCGCGTCTGCTTTGTCAGTGTGCTGGGGCGTGTCCGCTTGGATCTTTTCCAGCTTTTCTGACATCATTGGGAGCCGTAAACGAGTTCTAGTTATTTTCATCATTGTTTTTGGGTTAGCGTCGGTTTTGTCCGGTGTTGTCGGATCATTCCTGGGTATGATTTTGGCACGCGGTTTGATGGGGTTATCGGAAGGGCCGGTCTTTCCGATTGGGGCTAGCGCGGTCAAGGCGTCGTCTACCGCAAGTCGCCAGGGATTTAACATTGGTTTTGTGCAAAGCGCGAGTGGTCTGTTGGGGAGCGCCGTTGCGCCGCTCATCGTCGTGTCGCTTGCGACAGCGTTTAACTGGCGAGCAGCGTTTTATCTATTAGCGATTCCGGCGCTGATTCTGGCTGCGATTGTCGCGAAATACATGCGAGAGCCAAAAATTTCGAAACAAGATACAGAATTCTCCCACAAAAGACTCACATGGGCTGAATATAAGATTATCTTTCAGAACCGAAACACGTGGTTGTGTCTGATTTGTTCTATCGGCTTTATTACATGGCTGATTACGTTTACCACGTTCGCGCCGATTTTGATGACAGAGGTCGATAAAATCAGTCCGACGCAAATGAGTTGGGCTATGAGTGCGTTCGGGTTTGGGTCATGGATTTGGGGGTTCATTGTTCCATTCATTTCGGATCGGATTGGACGCAAACCGTCCCTGATTATCGCGGGGCTACTGGCCACGCTCGCTCCCCTGGTTCTTGCTGAAGTCCACGTCGGTGTTGTGCCGATTATGATTTTGTTGTTTGTTTTGGCGATTGGCCAAGGGTATTCGCCGGTGGTGATGTCCATCATTCCGAGCGAGTCGGTTCCAGCCGTGTTCGCAGCTTCTACCATCGGGTTGATGATGATGATTGGTGAGATCTTTGGAGGCACTACGGTGCCGACGATTGCCGGAATTGCGGCTGATCACTACGGATTGACTGCACCGATGTGGATTTCGGCTGCAGGATCATTTCTTGTCTTCCTCGTCGGGTTCGGCATTCGAGAGACTGCGCCAAGACGGGTGGGGAATAAGTTGAACCCGGAGGCCGGAGTACCCGTCGAGGTGAAATGATGAGATTTTGACGTTTGCCGCAATTGCTTAGCATGTAGAGAGGGAAAAAACAACAGACCGTTCCGCATAGAGGAACCGACACGTATCACAAAGTCAAAAGCGATGGTACGGTAATGTCGTGATAGCGGTTACATTACTTTGTGTGCGCGAGTATCGGGGAATCGTGAATTAAACACGTCAACATGGAGGCGAATGAAGTTGGCGAATCAAGCGGGATTGGATACCAGTATGCTGGAAGGCGTGAAGGACAAAATCCGGCGCGGCTTGTTACCACAGTGGGCTTTTACAGATTCGGAAATCTTTAAGGCCGAGGTCAAAAGTATCTTTGCAAAGACGTGGAATTTTCTTGGACACGAGTCTGAGATTGAGAAACCAGGCGACTATGTCACGCGTTGGATAGTGCATGACCCCGTTTTACTGTTGCGAGATCAAAATGGTCAGATTCAAGCGTATTTAAATTCGTGCGCACATCGCGGTACGAAGTTGTGTACTGCTGATTTCGGAAACAAGAAAACGTTTACTTGCCCGTATCACGGTTGGACGTTCAATTTAAGCGGTGATTTGATTGGGATTATTGCTGGTAACAAAGTGTACGGGGAGGAAATGGACAGAAGTCAGTGGTCGCTTCGTAAGATTCCCAGAGTAGAAAGTTATCAGGGGATGATTTTCGGTTCCTTGGATGCGCATGCGGAACCACTCGAAACGTTTTTGGGAGACATGAAGTGGTATTTTGACATCATGCTCGGCCGAAGCGACGCCGGGATGGAAGTACGCGGTGTACCACAAAAGTGGATTATCAATACCAACTGGAAAATTAGCGCGGATAACTTCGGGGGAGATCCCTATCATACCGCGATGTCACATCGGTCGACTGTGGAGTTGGGGATTAGCCCGAAAGACCCGATGTATGCCAGTTACGGACATCAAATTGTCCTCGACAACGGGCACGGAATTAATATGGTGACGGCGCTGGGTGGCGCGAAAGTTCCCCCTTACCAAGGTTTACCCGAAGACATGTGGCCTATGTTTGCGCGAAATTTGAGTGCTGAGCAATTGGAAGTGTTCGAAAATACGATGATTATCGTCGGAAACTGCTTCCCAAATTTGTCCTTCGTCAGCCCGATGCACGGTACGGGCGGGCCGGATGAACCGCTGACATCGTTTGTGAATTTCCGTGTATGGCGGCCCGTAAGTCCGACGAAAATTGAAGTCACCTCCTGGTTTATGGTTGATAAAGAGGCGCCGGAGGCCTTTAAGGAAGCGTCGTACTTAAGTTATATTGGATCTTTTGGACCATCAGGAACCCTGGAGCAGGATGATGCGGAAATTTGGACGAGGGTCGCGGAGGCCAGCCAAGGGGAGATGGCGCAGGATAAAGATATTCATTACAACAATGTCCTGAATTACCTTATGGGGCTCGACCGAGTTGAACCAGATGAATCTTGGCCAGGGCCAGGTGTGGCTTATCCGACTTGCTATTTGGATGCGATATCGCGGGCGTTTTATGAACACTGGGTTGATCAACTGCTTGCAACAGCCGATATCCCTGCGAATGTGCGGTGAGCGATTTCCAAAGAGGGGAGATGAAGTCGATGACCTACGACGATATTTGCCAATTTCTTTATACGGAAGCGTCGCTACTCGACACGCGCCGGTATGAAGAATGGCTTGAGCTATTGGACGATAGTTTATCCTATCGAATGCCCGTGCGCGTGACGAGGGATTTTGACGAACCAGACGATATTGTCAACGACATGACATTCTTTGATGAGACGAAACGCAGCCTCACTACCCGCGTACAACGTTTTCGGACGACGTCGGCGTGGGCTGAAAATCCACATTCGCGCACACGCCATTTTGTCTCCAATATCGTTGTGGAACCAGGGACTTCCGAAGACGAGGCAAAGGTTCATAGTTATTTTCTGATTATGAGGAGTATTCGAGATCGGGCGGACGTCGAGCAGATGTTTGGCGAGCGGATAGACATCATTCGGCGTGTGAACAATCGCCTGCAACTTGTCGAACGAACCATCTATCCGGATCAAACCGTTCTCTCCATGTTGAACTTGAGCATCTTCATCTGATTTGAAGGGGTGTAACTATGGGAGGAAATCGAGCAGTTGTATACAAGGGACCCTCGCGTGTTGCCGTTGAAACGATTGACTATCCGGAACTGGTACTGAAAGATGGCCCAGGGGTGAATCCGCTGAACGTGGGGCGCAAATGTGAGCACGGCGTGATTCTGAAGGTCGTGTCGACGAACATCTGCGGTAGTGACCAGCATATGGTTCGCGGCAGAACCACGGCTCCCGAGGGCTTGGTGCTTGGACATGAGATCACGGGCGAGGTCATTGAGGTCGGACGCGATGTCGAATTCATTCACAAGGGTGACTTGGTGTCGGTTCCGTTTAATATCGCCTGTGGGCGCTGCGATAATTGCAAGCGCGGCGATACCCACATTTGCCTCCATGTGAACCCTGACAGACCGGGGTCTGCCTATGGCTATGTCGACATGGGCGGCTGGGTTGGCGGCCAAGCGGAGTACGTGATGGTGCCTTACGCCGATTTTCAATTGCTGAAGTTCCCCGACAAAGATCAGGCGATGGAGAAAATTCTCGACTTAACCATGCTATCCGACATCTTCCCGACGGGCTTTCACGGCGCAGTGACAGCGGGCGTAACGATTGGGTCTACTGTTTACGTCGCGGGTGCTGGGCCGGTTGGATTGGCTGCGGCGCACTCCGCTCAACTTTTGGGCGCGTCGGTGGTGATTGTGGGGGATTTGAATGAGCAGCGCCTGGCGCAGGCGCGAAGTTTCGGTTGCGAGACGGTAAACTTAAGCGAGCACGACGACTTGGGTGAGCAAATCGAGCAGATTCTTGGCGTACCAGAAGTGGACTGCGCGATTGACTGCGTCGGCTTCGAAGCACACGGTCATGGTCACCAACACGAAGAGGCGCCTGCGACGGTGCTCAACACGATGATGCAAGTGACGAGGGCCGGCGGCCGGTTGGGGATACCAGGGTTGTATGTCACGGGAGACCCTGGAGCGAAAGATGAGGACGCCAAAGTCGGTTCGCTGAAAATCCGAATTGGGCTGGGATGGGCTAAGGCACATTCCTTCACTACAGGTCAGACGCCTGTGATGCGCTATCACCGCCAACTGATGAATGCCATTTTGAGCGGGCGGGCGTCCATTGCGAAGGCGGTTAATGCGACCGTCATCTCACTCGATCAGGCCCCTAGCGGCTACCAAGAATTCAACGACGGTGTCGCGCGCAAGTTCGTGTTGGATCCACATGGCTTGATTTCCCACTGACGACACGGGGACGCGTGTCGTGACATGATTTGCGCGCCGGGGTCTGTGATCCCCCCGGCCGCGCGTTGGCACATGCTAGGTGCGGGGGCTAGGTAGTTGAGGCAGTCGCATCTGGCACAGGCGTTTGGCACCTCCGATACGTGGCGAATGACTGTGGTGCGTGAAGGCACCAACTGGGCCACGATGGGAGGTGCCTATTGTATTGAATAGCGGCAGTACAGGGGGGGCACGAAGGCACTGAAGTTTCTTTGCGCTGACGGATCAACCTCTGGGAATATTCCGGTTGGCACCAACCTGTGCTGGGCGGCCGCGCGCGGCACGGGCGTCCTAATAAACTAAGGCCAGTTTTCAACAGCTAAAATGTCAAAGATTGTGGCCTCATGAATTGGCGTGAACAGGCGTGAACAATTGAACAGCTGCTCCCACCACCCAAAATGTACTGTAAACACAGAATATATTATATATAATGAATCATATATCGGTTCGCGGGCGCATAGGTTGAAATATCGTTGCGGAAGGGGGGAGAGTGAATTGTCGGACGGAAATTTGAAAACGCTTACTATGAATTCGTTCAAGGGTGAAGTCAAGGAGCGAATCCGAGAGGCCATCATCACGGGGGAGCTACAGCCAGGTGAGCGGATTGTGGAGACCAAGTTGGCACGGCTGTTTGGCATTAGTCAGGTACCTGTGCGGGAGGCGCTGAGGGGTCTGGAAGAAGAGGGACTCGTTCGTTCCGTACTGTACAAGGGAACGTATGTATCGGAGTTTGTGCTTCGTGAGATCTATCATGTCTTCCTGCTGCGAACGCAGATTGAAATGATGGTGCTGAAATTGGTTGTTCCAACGTTGACAGACCGGCAGATTGCGGAGTTGCAGGCGATTGTCGATGAGATGGCAGAGGTTGATGGGGATTATCGCGTGCAGTCTGGACTGGACGTGCGGTTTCATGGGCGAATTATCGAGTGGAGCAACGTGGAGACGTACCGTCGAATCTGGCGGATGCTCAGTGGCCATGTCCGCCGATTTATCTCGTTCATGCATCCAACGTATTTTACGGAGCAGCACAAATCGGCTGTCGAGCAGCATGAAGAACTCATTCAGGTGTTGCGAACTCGGAATCTTGATGAGATTCAAAAAACATTTACGGACCATGTGATGTTTTTGTGGTATGAGCATGGTGAGGCATGGCTGCAGGAGAACGCTACTGAATAGGAACCAAGGGTTACCCGGATAGGCAACGATACAGGAGGGATCTCGCAATGGCGCAAGCCACAAAGCTGGCATCTTCGCGTTGGTGGCGCCTGATGCCGATTATCTTTATCACGTATAGTTTTGCTTATGTCGATAGGTCAAATTTTGGATTTGGCGCAGCGGGGGGAATGACCGAAAGTCTCCATATCACATCGGGCATTACGTCGTTAATCGGCGCACTGTTCTTTTTGGGGTATTTTTTCTTTCAAATTCCAGGCGCAAATTACGCGGAGAAGAAAAGTGCCAAGAAACTTTTGTTCTGGTCGATGGTATTGTGGGGAATTCTGGCGGCGGCAACTGGCGTCGTGACGAGTGTTCCGTTGTTGTTGATCGACAGGTTTTTGCTCGGCATTGTTGAAAGCGCTGTCTTTCCGGCGCTGTTGATATTGATTAGCAACTGGTTTGGCAAGCGCGAGCGGTCGCGTGCGAACACGATACTCATCTTGGGAAATCCTGCTACGGTCTTGTGGATGTCGATTGCCTCAGGCTATCTTGTGCAGTTTTTTGGGTGGCAATGGATGTTCATCATTGAAGGGCTTGTGGCGATTGTTTGGGGCGGTATCTGGTGGTTGACTGTGAAGGACAATCCGCAGCACGCAAGCTGGTTGACGGAGCAGGAGAAGCGGGATATTGCGCACGTGTTGCAGATGGAGCAGACGGAATTGCAGCCCGTTCCGAATTTGTGGGTGGCGGCGAAGTCCGGTAACGTGCTGTCGCTGATAGGGGTGTACTTTTTCTGGAGTATCGGCATTTATGGCTTCATTATGTGGCTACCATCGATTTTGAAACAGATGTCGCACGAGGGAATTGCGGCGACAGGATGGCTCTCTGCGCTGCCTTATTTGTTAGCTATTTTTGCGATGATTGGGATTTCTTACGTCTCCGATAAAACGCTGCGCCGGAAAGCGGCTGTTTGGCCTTGTTTGATGCTTGGCGGCGTGTTGCTCTACGTATCCTATCAGATTGGCACACAGCATTTTCTTGTTTCCTATATCCTGCTCGTCATCGCGGGGGCGGCACTATACGCGCCATATGGTCCGTTTTTTGCTGTCATTACGGAAATCTTGCCGCGAAATGTCGCGGGTGGTGCGATGGCGCTCGTCAATAGCATGGGGGCATTAGGATCATTTATCGGCACATATGTCGTTGGTTTGCTGAACGGCAGTACCGGTTCGCCGCAGGCGTCGTTTCTGTTGATGGCCATCGCGATGTTGCTCTCTGGCGGGTTGATGCTCTTCGTCCGGAAAGGGCGGCATCGGAATGGCAGCGGTTCGGAGGATGTCGACGAGGGCATTTTCGCGTGACAAGTCCTAGAGAAGGAAGTGCGTTGTCATGACTGAGAAATGGGATTGGAAAATGTTGTTTCAGGCGGATACGGATGATGCAAGTTTGTACGATATCCCCACCCATGCGCCAGGGCCACAAGGGTCGTTGCCACTGAATTCGGAAATGCTTCGCAACTGGCCGAGTGGCGATTTGTTCGGTTTGACGCAGAGCGTGGGGATGGGGTGGGATCCCCAACGGGTTCTTGGCAAGCATGTTTTGATGATTAGTACGCAAGGCGGTATCCGCAATTCGGATGGAACGCCGGAGGCGCTTGGCTATCACACTGGGCATTGGGAAATTGGTCTGTTATTGGAGGCGGCTGCCCGCGAGTTTCGCAAACTCGGTGCCGTCCCGTATGCCGCTTACGTGAGTGACCCCTGTGATGGGCGCTCCCAAGGCACGGCTGGCATGTTTGACTCGTTACCCTATCGAAACGATGCAGCGCTGGTGATGCGAAGACTCATTCGCTCGTTGCCGACCCGGAAGGCCGTGATGGGTGTGGCAACGTGTGACAAGGGGCTGCCGGCGACGATGATGGCGCTGGCCAGTCTCGGGAAACTCCCAGGTATCCTTGTACCCGGCGGGGTGACGCTCGCGCCGGAAGCGGGGGAGGACGCCGGGAAGGTGCAGACGATAGGCGCCCGCTATGCGCATGGTGAAATCAGTCTCGAGTACGCCGCTGAGATGGGGTGCAAGGCGTGCGCCAGCCCCGGGGGAGGGTGTCAGTTTCTTGGGACGGCGGCTACGTCGCAGGTCGTCGCGGAGGGATTGGGGATGGCGCTTGTCCATTCAGCGCTCGCCCCGTCTGGTCAACCGATTTGGAAAGAGATGGCGCGTCAGTCTGCGCGGGCGTTGTTGAATTTGCAGCAAATCGGCTGGGGGATGCAGGAGATTTTGACCGACGAAGCCGTGCGAAATGCGATGGTTGTGCATGCGGCGTTCGGCGGATCGACGAACTTGCTGTTACATATTCCTGCCATCGCGCATGCAGCTGGGTTGCGCCTACCGACGGTCGCAGATTGGCGGCAGGTCAATCGCGATGTGCCGCGGCTGGTGAGCGTCTTGCCCAATGGGCCTGTCGACTATCCGACTGTGTACGTCTTTTTGGCAGGTGGCGTGCCGGAAGTGATGTTGCATTTGCGCAAGCGGGGGTTGTTGGATACGCGCGTGAAGACAGTTGCGGGCACGACGCTTGACGACGTGCTCGATTGGTGGGCCGATTCGGAGCGCCGTCAGCGCGTTCGCCAACAATTAGCGGCGTACGGGATTGAACCAGACGATGTCATTATGCATCCGGATGTGGCCCGCCAACGCGGCTTGACGTCGACGGTGACCTTTCCGTCCGGCAATTTGGCACCAGAAGGCGCCGTCATTAAATCGACTGCGATTGACATTTCTGTTGTCGACGCCGACGGTGTCTATCGGCAGACGGGCCCTGCACGGGTGTTTACATCGGAGCGATTGGCGATTGCGGCGATTAAGCGCGGGGATATTGTAGCCGGCGACGTGCTCGTCTTGATTGGGCGAGGGCCTTCGGGAACGGGAATGGAGGAGACGTATCAGCTCACGTCGGCACTCAAACATCTGCCGTTTGGCAAACAAGTGGCGCTCGTCACGGATGCGCGCTTCTCCGGTGTCTCGACAGGGGCGTGCATTGGCCACGTTGGGCCAGAGGCATTGGCGGGGGGACCGATTGGCAAGTTGCGCGACGGCGACATCGTGGAGATTGTGATTGACCGCAATCAGTTGACCGGCAGCGTGAATTTTGTCGGTCAGGGAGACCGGCGTTTTTCCGCAGCGGAGGGTGTGAAGATTCTCGCAGAGCGTCTGCCGCACCCAGGTCTCATGCGGGACGAAGATCTTCCAGATGACACCAGGCTGTGGGCTGCGCTGCAGGACGTGAGCGGTGGGGCGTGGAAAGGTGCCATTTACGATGTCGACCGAATTCTGGAGGTGTTGGCGGCAGGCAAAAAAGCGCTTGGCTTATGAGTTTTTGGCGTCGTGCGCAGAGAGATTCACGACTGAATCGGCAACTTGGCACGTATTATCAATTGGACATTGTAGGGAGGAATTCATGTGAGGACTATTCGCTTTCAACATCCAGAACACCAGCGCGTCCATCTCGGCCTGCTCGATGGCAATTACGCGTATAGTATCACGGAGCAGGTGCCCGCGTGGACGGATCCCATGCCGATGTGGCACGCCCTTCGAGCCTTGGGCGTTACCGTACAGGAGGCCCGGCAACGGTTGGCCGTTGGCACGCCGCTGGAATTTGCGGCACTGGAGCGTGAGGGGTACCTCCTGCCTCCTGTCGCTGCGCCAGAGGTCTGGGCTTCCGGCGTCACGTACGAACGCAGCCGCCAGGCGCGAAACTTGGAGACGCAGTTTAAAGACAGCGTGTACGATCACGTTTATACAGCGAGTCGACCGGAACTGTTTTTCAAGGCGACGAGTGAGCGCGTCGTCGCACCTGGCCATGCGGTTGCGTTGAGATCGGATTCGAAGTGGATGGTACCTGAGCCAGAACTGTGCGTGGTATTGTCGGCCGCGGGTGACATCGTGGGTTGGACCGTGGGAAACGACATGAGTTCGCGCGACATCGAAGGTGAAAATCCACTGTATCTGCCACAGGCGAAGGTGTTTGCGAAGAGTTGCGCATTTGGGCCAGGTTTGCTCTGGAACGATGGTACACAGCGGCCGCAGGATTGGCAGATAGAGTTGGAAATTTCGCGGGGGGCGGGTACCGCGTTTCAGGGGGCGGTTTCGTTTTCGCAATTCCGGCGCAGCATTGACGAGTTGGTTGATTATTTGTGCCGCGACAATCCAATTCCCGACGGTACAGTTCTCATGACGGGCACGGGCATTGTACCGCCGGACGAATTCACGTTGGCGCACGGCGATTTAATCGAAATTTCTATCGACGGAATCGGTGTATTGCGCAACCCTGTCGAAGATTTGGCCGTAGTCGCTTCAAAGAGAGGTGTTGGCGTATGAATCGGTTAAAAGAAGACCTGCGGGCCATCCTGCGTGCAGACCAAGTTTCAGATAGTGAAAGTATTCTCGAACAACACAGTCACGACGAATCGTATCACACGCCGGTTTTGCCAGACGTAGTCGTCTTTCCGGAGTCGACTGAGGATGTCGTCGCCGTTATCTCCTATGCGGCTCGCCAGGGGGTTGCGGTGGTTCCGTTCGGAGCCGGATCAAGTTTAGAAGGGCATGTCATCCCTGTGTCTGGTGGTATTTCCCTGGACATGATGCGCATGAATCAGGTACTCGAGGTGCGCCCGGACGACTTTCTCGTTCGCGTGCAGCCGGGCGTGTTAAAAGATGAACTCAACGAGCGGTTAGGGCGATACGGCCTGTTCTTCCCGGTTGATCCTGGTTCCAACGCTTCACTGGGTGGCATGGCTGCGACCAACGCAAGTGGCACAACGACCGTACGCTATGGCGCGATGCGCGACAACGTGCGCGCGTTGGAGGTGGTCTTGCCAACCGGCAAGGTGATTCAAACGAGTTCTTTAGCGCCTAAGTCTTCGTCTGGTTACAACATCACGAGTTTGTTCGTCGGCTCCGAGGGGACACTTGGCGTTATCACGGAGTTGTGGCTGCGGGTGTGGGGCATTCCCGAACAAACGGTGGCGGCGCGTGCCGTCTTTTCCGATGTGGAACATTGTGTCCGCGCGGCCACCGCGATTGTTGGCGCTGGAATTCCTGTGGTGCGGATGGAGTTAGTCGACGGGCCGTACATTGCCGCGGTGAACCAATACAGTGGCTCCGATTTTCCAACGCTGCCGACGCTGTTTCTCGAGTTCCACGGCAATCGCCGCCACGTGGAGGCGGACGTCGAAGTGGCGAAAGAAGTGATTGAGGATGAGGGGTGCACGTCTTTTGAGTTCGTGATGGATGAAAAGGCCCGTCAGGCCATGTGGGCCGCTCGTCATCATGCGCTCTACGCATTTATGCATCAGTATCCTGGCTTCGGCCACATGTCGACAGATGTCTGCGTACCTGTCTCGAAATTGCCGGAGGCTGTATTGCGCGCGAAGGAGCTGTTGGCCCAAACCGGGGTGCGCGGCGCGATAGTGGGCCATGTTGGCGATGGCAATTTCCACGTGTCGATGGCTGTGGATAGGGGGAATCCAGACGATTTGGCGCGTGCAGACGCGTTTAATGAGCAACTCGTGTATACCGCGTTGTCACTTGGCGGCACTTGCACCGGCGAGCACGGCGTCGGACTGGGCAAACGCAAGTATCAACAGAAGGAGCACGGGGACGCATTGGCGGTCATGCAGGCGATTCGGGCGGCTATCGATCCGCAGTACCTGATGAACCCTGGCAAACTGGTCGATCCCGCCACGGCCATCACACATACGTAACCTAATCTGACGACGGGTGTACCGTATTGGGAGATTGGATTGAATGGTTTTATACGGGTGTTCCGGATGTAGAAACAGTTCACTTCTTTCTCCCGTCAGATTTCCTTATGATGGGTTTGGTAACGCTTTCTATAACTTATCTGCCGATTGAGGCAGGCATTCGCGGGAGGTCGTTGAAGATGCGAACACAAGTCGCAATTATTGGAGCCGGACCCGCTGGCCTGATGTTGGCACAGTTACTGCACAGCAAGGGGATTGAGTCGGTGATTCTCGAGTCACGTACGCGCGCCGAGATTGAAGAAACTATCCGGGCAGGCGTTCTGGAGCAGGGGACGGCCGATTTGATGCGTGAACTTGGCGTGGCGGACAGGATGAACCGGCTTGGTCAGGTACACGACGGCATTGAGTTTCGGTTTCATCGCAAGGGACATCGTATCAACCTGAATGAACTCACGGGTGGCAAGCGGGTAACGATTTACGCCCAGCATGAAGTGTTGAAGGATTTGATCTCAGCCCGCATTGCCACTGGTGGTGAGATCTTGTTTAATGTGGGCGATGTCCGTCTGTTGGACGTCGATACCGAATCGCCGCGCGTTCAGTTTCGACGGGACAAAGATGGGGAACTGGAAGAGCTTGTTTGCGATTTTATCGCTGGCTGTGATGGTTTCCACGGGCCGAGTAGACAACACATTCCGCAGCACGCTCGCACGGAGTATAACGAAGTGTTTCCGATGAGTTGGCTTGGCATTTTGGCGGAGGCGCCGCCGTCTTCACCGGAGTTGATTTATGCGCACCACGACCGGGGGTTTGCCTTGGTCAGCACGCGTTCACCCGAAATTCAGCGAATCTATTTACAGGTGGACGCGCATGACGACCTGGGCAATTGGTCGGACGAGCGGATATGGTCTGAACTGCACCGGCGGCTGGAGACCGACGATGGTTGGACGCTGATTGAGGGGCCAATTATTCAAAAGAACATCGTCGGGATGCGCAGTTTCGTCTGTGACCCGATGCAGTACGGGCGGCTGTTTCTCGCCGGCGACGCCGCGCATATTGTACCGCCCACGGGAGCCAAGGGCTTAAACCTCGCCGTGTCTGACGTCGTGGTGTTGGCTAAGGGGCTTGAAGCGTATTACAAGCAGGGGAATGCAGCGTGGTTGCAGGCGTATTCAGAGATTTGCCTGCGGCGAGTCTGGAAGGCTGAACGATTTTCCAACTACATGACGGCACTATTGCACCGTCACGCCAACTACTCGCCGTTTCAGCGCCAGATTCAACTGGCTGAACTCGATTATGTGACATCTTCTCCCGTCGGGCTCGCGAGTATCGCGGAAAATTACGTTGGATTGCCAATCGACTGGCGCCGTTCGTAATAGCCGAGACGATTGGATATCTCCTTGCCAATCGATTGTAAGGTTCGCGCAATGGCTTTCATCTTCCCGTCCGTGAGTCGACTGGCCGGTCCGACGACCGTGACGGCGCCGATGACTTGCCGGGTGTAATCGCGCACGGGTACCGCGACCGAGTGGACGCCTTCGCGAAGCTCGCTGCGACTGATGGCATAGCCGGTTGTCCGAATGTTTTCCAGTGCCGCTTTGAGTTCTTCCGCATGGGTGATGGTGTTTGGCGTCATCTGTGGGAGTCCGCGGCGAATCACTTCTTCAATCATGTCGTCGCTTTGGAACGCCAAAATCGTCTTGCCGGAACTGGTGCAGTGCAGGGGATTCTTTTTCCCAAGGTGTGTGAGAATCTTCACAGGATGTTTGCATTCGAGTTTGCTCACGTAGACCGTGGAATAGTCTTCGAGGACAGCTAGGTGGACTGTTTCATCAAAGCGGCTGACGAATTCTTCGAGCAGGTGCTGGCCTTCGCGGTAGATTTCCAAGTTGGACATGATGATGCCACTCAAGCTCAACACAGACAATCCAAGGCGGTAACGGTGCGTTTGTTCGTCGCGCCGCACAAATCCCTCTTCGGCAAGAGTGGTCATGATGCGGTGAACCGTACTTTTCGATAGCCCGAGGGCCTGAGCGATTTGGGTGATTCCAAGTTCGGGTTCATCAGCAGTGAAACATTTGAGCGCTAGTAAGGCGTTTTTCAGGGAGGATAGGGTGCGGTAGTCGTTCGCCTGCTGCTCTTGCATCATTGTGTTTCCTCCATTCCGAAGAAAAGTTTGGGTTGTATGCGGCCGTGTTCCGCATAGAGAAACGCTGACATAGTGAAACCGCTTGCGATCGTGTTACGATGCAATTAAGACGATGCAATCACGTTGTTCAACCTATCATCGTGTAACGTTTTGATAGGGTTAAATGTGCATTTGAACGAGATTGAAGGGAGGAAGTCCCATGAGCCTTGAACTTGCCATGATTACGCCGCACACGCCAAGAATTTGCCATCGCGAAAGAATTCCGGAGTTTCAGAAACCGATGGTCGAAGCGATGGTCAAATGTGCGGATTTGATTGACCAGGTAAACCCCGACGTCGTTGTTTTGATTTCTTGCCATTGGATGTCTAGCTTCTTCCATTATGTCGACATCACCCCAAGACATCAAGGGATTTTAACCGCTGTGGAGTGTCCAGATTTAATTACGGACGTCCCGTACGACTATGTCGGCCATCCAGAGCTTGGACGTCAGTTGGTTCAAGCTGGAAAAGAGGCGGGCATGTCTGTCGTAGGCATTGATGATCCCACGTATATCTGGGACTACGGGACAGTGGTTCCGCTGCGTTATCTGTTGAAGCGCAAGGAGACGCCGGTTGTCGACTTATCTGTTTGTTGGGCGGCCTCGATTGAAGAGTCGATTGAGTGGGGACGCATCATCGGGCAAGTCTTTGAAGAATCGCCGCTGCGCGTCGTCTTTTTGGCGAGTGGCGCATTGGCACATAACCTCGGACGCACGCCGGAATTGTGGCCGAATATCACGGAACAGGCACTTGACCGGGAATTTTGCAATTACCTCGTGAACGGGGACCGGGATTCCGCTGTGTCGATGCTGCCCTCTTACGTCCGTGCGGCGGGGGTTGAGTCGGGTGGACGTCACGTCGCTGTGCTGCTTGGTGTCTTGCAACACAAGTTTAAAGGGGAATTGCATGGGTATGGTCCTTCATCGGGATCAGGCAATCCGGTGCTGACGATTCGGTACGCGGGTTAATGGCGTTATAGAGCGGATTGTACTTCTTAATACGAAGTGTTTGATTGAGATGAACTCGGATTGCGAGGGAAATGACATGGAAAGAGTCTTGCACTTTATCGACGGAGAATTTTGTGAATCGGTTGATCATCGCACATTTGACAATATCAATCCGGCAACTGGGGAGAAGATTGGCGTCGTCGCGGAGGGGACAAAAGTAGAAATCGACAGGGCCGTCGCCGCCGCGCGCCGTGCTTTTAAAACGTGGGGAAAGACGTCGGCGGCGGACCGGTCGGTGATTCTTCATAAAATCGCTGATCTTATCGAGCAGAACCTCGATGAACTGGCTCTGCTGGAGACGACGGATACTGGCAAGCCCTTGTCGTTGTCTAAGAGTCTTGATATTCCGCGCTCTGCTTATAATTTTCGGTTCTTTGCCGACTTCGTGAAAGGGATGAGCACGGAGGCGTTTGAGATGGAAGGTGTCGCATTGAACTATGCGTTGCGCCGACCGGTTGGCGTCGCGGGGCTCATCTCGCCGTGGAATCTACCGTTGTTTTTGCTGACTTGGAAGGTAGCGCCTTGCCTTGCGGCAGGCGATACGTGCGTCATTAAACCGGCTGAATTGACGCCGATGACGGCCACGAAATTGGCGGAAATTTGTAAGCAGGCTGGCTTGCCAGACGGCGTTTTGAACGTCGTGCACGGATTTGGCCCGGATGCTGCGGGTTCGGCGTTGACGGAGCACCCGGATGTGGACTTGATTTCACTGACAGGGGAGACCACCACGGGAAAAGCGGTGATGAAGGCCGCTTCGTCTACGTTGAAGGGGCTGTCGTTGGAGCTCGGTGGAAAAAATCCGAACATTATCTTCGCCGACTGTGACCTCGAAGACGCGTTGGAGACCACTATCCGCTCTAGCTTCGTCAACCAAGGTGAAGTTTGCCTGTGCGGTTCGCGAATTTACGTGGAACGCCCGCTGTACGACACTTTCGTCGAACGCTTGGTGGAAAAGACAAAGGCACTGGTCGTCGGAGATCCACTAGATCCGAAGACCAACATCGGCGCGCTGGTCTCGGAAGAACACAGGGACCGGGTCGAGGGGTTTGTACAGCGCGCGATTCAAGAAGGGGGCCGCGTTCTGACGGGTGGCAAGCGGCCGGAACATCTGAGTAAGGGCGCGTTCTATGAGCCGACGATTATCGTCGATGTCGACTCGTCGTGTGAAATTACGCGGCAAGAGGTATTTGGCCCGGTGGTCACGATTCAACCGTTTGACACCGAAGATGAGGTTATCGAAGCGGCGAACGATACGAGCTATGGTTTAGGGGCGACGATTTGGACGTCGAACTTGAAGCGCGCGCATCGTGTTGCAGGCGAAATTGAGGCGGGTATTATCTGGGTGAACACCTGGTTCTTGCGCGATTTGCGCACGCCATTTGGCGGTATGAAGCAGAGTGGCATCGGCCGCGAGGGTGGTGTGCACAGCTTCGAATTCTTCTCCGAACTGAAAAACGTCTGTATCAAACTGTAAAGGAGGACAATGGATGGTCGACACCCAGATTCGTGAATTTGCCGACAGACTGTACCGGGCTGAAAAAGATTTGACTGTGATTCCGCCACTGACCGACGAAGTGTCCGATATGGCGATAGATTTGGCGTATGAAATTCAATTGTTGAACGTAGAAAAAAAGCGAGGGCAAGGGGACCGCGTCGTCGGTCACAAAATTGGCCTGACGAGCAAGCCGATGCAGGCGATGCTCGGCGTCAATGAGCCGGATTTTGGACACTTGTTTGCCTCTATGCACTATCAATCGGGCGATGTGGTTGACTATCCGCTGATTCAGCCGCGTGTCGAACCGGAGTTGGCATTTGTCCTCCAGGCTGATCTCGACGGACCCCAAATCGGCGTTCAGGATGTGTTGCAGGCGACGCGATTTGTGCTGCCAGCGGTGGAGATCATCGATAGCCGCATTGCCGATTGGAAAATCAAGCTCGCGGATACGATTGCCGACAACGCGTCGTCGGGCTGCTTTGTCCTGAGTGACACGGTTACCGCGGTTGACCAGGCGAATCTGACGACTGCAGGTGCGATTTTGAAAATCAACGGCGAAATTGTCGAGACCGGCGCGGGTGCAGCGGTCATCGGCAATCCGGCGCGGGCTGTGGCTTGGCTTGCGAATAAGTTGTCGTCTTTGGGGACGACGTTGAAAAAGGGCGACATTATCCTGTCTGGTGCAGTTAGTCGAGCCGTGAATGTTCGAGCGGGGGATAGGGTGTCGCTGTCATTTGGACCCTTGGGGCGCGTGGAATTTACGATGCAGGCCAACTAGTGTGCAGGAGATTACTTGGAGGTGCCGGAACATGCAGAAACTGACTGCGGCGATTGTCGGTTCGGGCAATATTGGAACGGACTTAATGATTAAATTGCAGCGCAGCGAGTGGATTGAACCGCGCTGGATGATTGGGATTGACCCTGAATCAGATGGGTTGCGCCGCGCGAAGCGGGCAGGTTTGGAGACATCGTGGGAGGGGCTGGCGACTGTGCTTGCACAGGGCGCGCGCCCGGATATGGTGTTCGATGCGACGAGTGCCAAGGCACACGTTCGGCACGCCAAGTTGTTGCGGGAGGCGGGCATTCAGGCGATTGACTTGACACCTGCCGCGCGTGGCCCGTATGTTATCGCAGCGGTCAATTTACAGGAGCACCTGGATTCGGAAAATGTCAACATGGTCACTTGCGGCGGCCAGGCGACGGTTCCGATTGTCCACGCGGTGAGCCGGGTCGTCGGCGTGTCTTACGGTGAAATTGTTGCGACCATTTCGAGTAAGAGTGCGGGCCCTGGTACACGTGCCAATATTGACGAGTTTACAGAGACGACTTCCCGGGCGATTGAGGTCATTGGTGGAGCCAGAAAGGGCAAGGCGATTATCATTCTCAATCCAGCCGATCCGCCGATTCTCATGCGCGATACGATTTATTGCATGATGGATGAAGCGAACGATGAAATTTATGATCGCGTCCGGGCGTCGATTGCGGAGATGGTCAAACACGTTCAGACCTATGTTCCGGGTTATCGGCTGAATCGGGATCCGATTTTTAAAGACAATCTTGTGAGTGTCTCCATCGAGGTGGAGGGACTTGGCGATTATTTGCCCGTCTATGCAGGCAATCTTGACATCATGACCGCCGCTGCCGTCAAGTTCGGCGAAGAATTTGCGAAGCACAAGCTGGCGCTGAAGAACTGAGGAGGAGAGAGACGATGGCGTACAAGTACCGCATTGAACTCACCGACGTCACCTTGCGCGATGGAATGCACGCTGTGCGACACCAGTTTAGCGTGGAGGATGCATCGGCTATCGCGTCAGCATTGGATGGTACGGGTGTAGCTTTGATTGAAGCGACACATGGCGATGGTCTGGGCGGTAGTTCCGTTCAGTATGGATTTTCCAAGGAGACGGAAACTGATTACCTTCGTGCGGTTTGTGGTGTCGTTTCGCAGTCAAAAGTGGCGGCGTTGTTGCTTCCGGGGATTGGCACTGTCGAAGACTTAAAGCGCGCTGTGGAGTGTGGCATACAGGCGGTACGCGTCGCCACCCACTCGACGGAAGCCGATATTTCCGCGCAGCACATCGAAGAGGCGCGCAAGTTAGGACTGGATACAGTTGGGTTTCTGATGATGTCCCATATGACGCCGAGTGAACGGCTGGTGGAAGAGGCGAACAAAATGGCCTCATACGGGGCACACGCGGTGTACATTGTGGATTCAGCGGGTGCGATGTTGATGGACGAGGTGCGCGCCAAAGTATCCGCACTGCGCAACGCCTTGCCAGATGATGTGCAGGTTGGTTTCCATGCACATAACAACCTCGGCGTTTCGGTGGCGAATTCCATCGCGGCGGTCGAAGAAGGCGCATTCCGTATCGATGCAAGCCTTGGCGGTCTTGGTGCCGGCGCTGGCAACACGCCGCTGGAAGTGTTCGTCGCAGCTTGCGAAAAATACGGAATTGACACGGGGGTCCAATTGTATCCGGTCATGGACGCTGCGGAAGATGTCGTTCGCCCGCGGATGCATCGTCCGATTATCACGGATAGGACGAGTTTGACACTGGGCTACGCCGGCGTTTACTCTAGCTTTTTGCTTCACGCGCAGCGCGCAGCGGAACAGTTCTCTGTCGACACGCGCGACGTGCTCGTCGAACTCGGGCGCCGCAAGGTCGTTGGCGGTCAGGAGGACATGATTGTCGACGTGGCGTTTGAGATTGCGCATGGAAAAGCGGCGGCGACGCACTAAGCCGACGATGGGCACAATGTGGTTGCAGAAGTGGGTATGACAAGCACAAGGGAGGGCACTTTTGTGGGATTGCGGGCCATTGCTGATGAAATCTATCAACACCAAATGACTGCACGGGAGCTAGACAAGATTACCCTTCGTTACGATGGCCTCACGGTCGATGATGCATATGCCATTCAACAACTGACGATTCAGAAGTACACGAACCAAGGTGACAGGCTGATTGGCTGGAAGATGGGTCTGACCAGTAAAGCAAAGCAACAGTCGGTGGGCGTGGATGAAGCGATTTTTGGCCATTTGCTCGAGTCGATGGAACTGACAAATCCGGAGATATCCCTAAAGGGATTGATTCACCCGCGCGTGGAGCCGGAAATTGCCTTCGTGTTCAAACACAGACTGGAGGGCACGCGAATTACGCCGCGGGACGTCTGGCTTGCAACGGAATGCGTGATGCCTGCAGTCGAAGTCATCGACAGCCGCTACAAAAACTTCTCATTCACATTGGTCGATGTGATTGCGGACAACGCGTCGAGTGCGAAGTTTTATGTGGCTGATCAGGCGTTTTCACCTTATCAATTTCAACTTGACAAGCTTGGGGTTGTCATGTGCCGCAATGGCGAGGTGGCGCAGACTGGCGCCGGTGCAGCCGTACTGGGCCATCCTGTCCGCTCGATTATCGAACAGGTGCACATGTTGAGTCGGATTGGCAAGGCGATTGAGCCAGGAATGGTCGTCCTTACGGGCGGGATTACAGAGGCCATTTATATCTATGACCAAGATACGATATCAGTCGAATTTGAGGGAATGGGCGACATCGAACTGTCAGTTCACGCCTAACGGGAGGGTTTTACATGCCGTTGATTCAGATGAGTATTTTAGAAGGTCGTTCCAAAGAGGCGAAAAAGGCAGCTATGAAAGAAGTGACGGATGCGGTGGTGCGCACGCTAGGCGTACCGCCAGAAACGGTGCGCGTGTTGATTTATGAGATGCCGAAGGAACATTGGAGCGTCGGCGGCATTTCGAAAGCGGATGAATCGAACTAATTTCGTTTTTTGAAAAATTTTGAGGTGAATGCCTTGTTCGATGTACATTCTCATTTTGTTCCGGAGACTGTGTTGTCATGGCTGAAGGAAAATGCCCATCTCGTTCGCGCGACATGGGAACAGCGTGGCGTGGGGAAGGAGCCCTTTCTCGCCATCGACGGCAAATGGTCGTTCGAGTTAAAACGCGCATTTTACGCGCGTGAGTTATATCTTGAGGAACAGCGTACGGCAGGTGTTACGCATACGCTTGTCTCGCCCATTCCGCAACTGTTTCTTTACGATTTTCCGCACGAATTGACGACTGAGGTCGCCGAGCTGTACAACGATGAACTCAGCCGTTTTGTTGTCGCAAATGCCAAAATTTTGTCCGGGTTGGCAACGGTGCCGCTCAATCACCCAGAAACCGCAGCTCGTGTCCTCGAGCGAGCGGTTTCGCAGGGCTTGAAGGGTGCCATTATCGGACCGGGGCATGCCGGGCAACTGCTCAGTGATGAGCGTTTTACACCGTTTTGGGAAGCAGCCGACGCGGCGCGCGCCATCGTGTTCATCCACCCGCTGCTCAACACAGATCCGCGAATTCAACGGCGGATGATGCCCAACTTGATTGGTGTTCCGTGGGAGACGACGGTTTGTGCGCTCGATTTAATCCTTGGCGGCATACTCGATAAATTCCCTAATGCGCGTATTTTGCTCGCACATGGCGGGGGCTTTTTGCCCTATCAGATTGGCCGTCTAAACCAGGGTTACGAAGTATGGCCACAGGTTTCCTCACTGCTTACAGATAGGCCTGAGGCGTATTTGCAAAGGTTCTTTTACGATAATGTGCTGTGGCACGAGGAAGCGCTCATGTACTTGCGAAAACTGGTCGGGGACGACAGAGTTTTGCCGGGTTCTGACTACCCGTTTGATTTAAAGACGTGGCCCCCAGCAAAGAGCAGTGATGCCGCGGCAAGCGCATTTCTCGGTCTGTGATGTTTATTGAGGTGTCGTCCATGTGGCGCTATCGGCCGTCTTCGTATGGCTTAGGCGCCTCTGGATTTTTGTTTATCACGACGCTTCTGGCACGGAGGTGTACGTCATGATTATCGGGTTTATGGGGTTTGGTGAAGCCGCGCGGGCAATCGCCGCGGGGCTGCGCGAGGCCGGGGTAGAGAATATTGTCGCGTACGACGCATTTCGCAACGAATCACTGGAAGAACGCGCGCGTCAAATCGGTGTCGCCTTGCAGGATGACCCGGAGGGTGTGGGGCGGCAGGCGGATATCGTATTTTCACTGGTCACGCCGAGTTCTGCATTGGACGTGGCGAGATTGGCTGCGCCCTATTTGCGCGCGGATGCAGTATACGCTGACCTGAACTCTTGTTCGCCGAAGGTCAAGCGGGACATCGCCCAGGTTCTTGCGAATACCGGGGCGCGTTTCACCTGTGTTGCCGTGATGTCCGCAGTTCCACCGTTGCGTCACAAAGTGCCGATGTTGGCCGATGGGCCTGGGGCAGCGCCTTTGAAGCAGGCGATGGTTCCCTATGGAATGCAGATAGACGTGATAGACGGCGCGATTGGCAGTGCGGCTGCAATTAAGATGTGCCGCAGCGTCATTGTCAAAGGCATGGAAGCGCTGTTTTTGGAGGCGCTCTTGGCGGCTGACGCTGCCGGTGTGGCAGACGAAGTCTTAGCGTCCGCCGACGCATCGTTCGGACATATGACCGTGTCTGAGTTGGCGAATTATCTCGTCGTGCGCAACATGCAACACGGCGAACGGCGGGCGCATGAGTTGCGGGAGGCTGCTGAGACTGTCGCCGAATTGGGGTGTGATCCGCTTGTCACAGAGGGCGCCGCCAAACGCTTGGAATGGTCGGCGCAGCGGCAGAAGGCAAGCGGCGGTGTGGCGCAGGTGCCTACATCTTACAAAGCGGCCTTGGACATTTTGCGACAGTCGCGCACCGGCCACATGGACTGACGACGGTGTGCTGCGGGGGCGCTGGCTGGCTGTGGCTCGGCGCTCGCCTGCGGTGCATGTCCTAATAGACGTTTCAACTGAAAAGCCGCCCATTGGCCGTATGCCGCGAATAAGGCAGAAAATCTGCACTATCCTCATCAGCCCCAGCCCCGCCATAGTCTCCCGCATACGTCCCTCACGTCCCTCGCAAAATCGTTTACCGATTTTTCAAACAGTGCGTTAAGATGGAGCTATTCGGCTCACGTAGGGTACATATTGGCGAATCCGGAAACAATCACTGTTACTGATACTGGAGGGTGACGGACGCGATGCAGGCAAAATATTGGACATATCGAGAAATGTGGGATGAACTGCGCAGGCTGGAGGCAGCCTACCCGAATCTGATGGACGTGGAAGTGATTGGGCAAAGCCGCGAAGGGCGCGATATTGCGGCAGTCACCTTGACGAACAAAGCGACAGGGGCAGCGGCGCACAAATCGGCTGTCTTGGTTGACGCGAATATACACGCGGGCGAGGTGTCGGCGAACTCGGTCGCGATGTACTGGATTTCCTGGTGTCTTGCACATGACGGTGAGGATGCGCAGGCCACAGCGCTGCTCCATCAGCATACAGTCTACCTCGTACCGCGCATTGCGCTCGATGGTGCGGAGTTGTACTTGACCACGCCGCTTCGGTTTCGTTCCAGCCCTCATCTGTATCCTTACACGGAACCGCGGGACGGTTTTGTCGCCGAAGACGTAAACGGCGATGGGTATATCCTGCAGATGCGCGTTCCGGCAGTTGATGGCGGATATGTTATTGACGAGGTGGATCCACGGGTGATGCGCCCGCGTCGGCCGGGGGAAATGGGGGGCAAGTACTATCACGTCTTCGAGGAAGGCCGGATTGACAAGCTGGCAAAGACCGGGGGGCTTCCTCAATTCGCCAAAGCGCACCCGGCGCGCCGGGCGACAATGGATTTTAACCGGAACTTCCCCATTCGCTGGGCCGGAGAGAGTGGTCAGCCAGGTGCCGGTCCCTACCCCTTGTCCGAGCCGGAATTGCGGAGTCTCGCGGATTTTATTCATCAGCACCCAAACATTGCGGCCTACGCGGCCTTACATACGTCGGGCGGTGTCATTTTGCGTCAGCCATCGACTGGGGACGATACGGTGCTATCGCAGACCGACCGCCATCTGTTCAGTAGGGTAGCCGAGATGGGGGCGCGGGTGAGCGGGTATTTTGCCGGATCGAACTATGAGAAATTTGCGACAGGTCACGAGAAAGTGCTGATGCCCGGGGCGGCAGACGATTGGTTGTACGATCACTTCGGCATCCTTGGCTTCACCGTGGAGATCTGGGATTTGTGCCGGCGGGCCGGCGCGCGGGGATATGGTGAATTTGGCGTGCGTCACCTGATGAGATTGAGTCCGGAGGAACGCACGGAAGATGAGCGCAAACTTTATGCGTGGGCGACGCGCGAGGGTGGACCTGACGCGGTCTTTCCGTGGACACCGTTTGAGCATCCCGATTTCGGAATGGTGGAGATTGGTGGGTTGAATCCGAAATTTCTCGTGCAAAATCCGCCGCTGCACTTGTTGGAAGAGGAGTGTACAAACGTCAGCGCATTTTTGACCGGTCTTGGGCTGTCGACGCCCCAGCTCATTATCCCTTCTATCCAGGTTGTGCAAACGGCGCCCGGGGTTTTTCGCGTGGTTGCCGAGGTTTCCAATGCGGGGTTCCTGCCGACGTCGAGCACGGACAAAGGGCGTGAGTTGTCACTGTGCGGGGTGCGTGCAGCGATTGAGGGCGATGTCGAAGTGATTGCAGGTGAGTCGCCGACGACGATTGGGCAACTCGATGGTTATGGCAGTTCAAGTATGTGGACTCCGCCGGGCGGGCAGCGCGGCTACGTCGAATGGGGGGTGCGTGGTAAACCTGGCACCTGCGTCGACGTCGTTTTTGAAGGTGCGCGTGCAGGCCGCGTCGCCCAAACGATTGCGCTGGACGACGCCACGGTGGACGCGCAAGACGCCTGACGTCGGGACCTGGAAAGCTTTACGCGCCAGGATGGACATACCGAAACTTGGTGCTCGTGGTACACTGATGTGGTGAACATTAACGATACAGGAGTGGCACGAGTGTCGACAGAATCGACGAAGGCGCAGGGAGTACCTGCAGAACGCCGCACATTTGCAATTATTTCGCACCCGGACGCGGGGAAGACGACGCTGACTGAGAAGTTGTTATTATTTGGTGGCGCGATTCGCGAAGCCGGTGCGGTAAAAGGGAAAAAGGCGAGGCGGCACGCGACCTCCGACTGGATGGAAATTGAGAAGCAGAGAGGGATTTCCGTCACGTCGACCGTGTTGCAGTTTTCCTACCGCAATCGCCGCATCAACATCCTCGATACGCCCGGGCACGAGGATTTCAGTGAGGATACGTACCGGACGCTGACTGCGGCGGACAGTGCCGTGATGCTGATTGACGCTGCGAAAGGCGTTGAGCCCCAGACTATCAAACTGTTTGAGGTCTGTCGCATGCGCGGGATTCCGATTTTTACATTTATCAATAAGCTGGACCGTCAAGGGAAAGATCCGCTTGCGCTCCTCGAAGAATTGGAGGAGGTTCTTGGCATCCGCTCCTGCCCAATGAATTGGCCGATTGGCATGGGGCAGGAGTTCCAGGGCATTTACAATCGTCCGGATAACCGCTTTGAACGCTTTACGGACCGGGGCACCGAAACAGAGCAGATTCAGGTGGACGATATCGAGGACGAAGCGTTGCGCGAGGCATTGGGACCCGCCTTGCACGAGCAACTCAAAGAGGAAGTGATGTTGCTCGACATCGCGGGAGACCCGTTTGACACTGAACTCGTGCAGCGTGGTAAGCTGACGCCGGTGTTCTTTGGCAGCGCCATCGCCAATTTTGGCGTCGAGACGTTTCTCAATCAGTTTATCGATCTCGCCCCACCCCCAGGCCCACGCCCCACGGACGATGGCCGGGTGGTCACGACGGATGCGCCGTTCTCTGGCTTTGTCTTCAAAATCCAGGCGAACATGAATCCAGCACACCGCGACAGAGTCGCTTTTATTCGGGTCTGCTCTGGCCGGTTTGAGCGCGGGATGACGGTCAATCACGTGCGGACCGGAAAGAAAGTAAGCCTCGCGCAGCCGCAACAGTTCTTCGGTCAGGGCCGCGAGATTATCGATGAGGCGTACCCAGGAGACATTCTGGGCATTTTCGACCCGGGGCTGTTTCGCATTGGGGACACCTTGTGCGAGGCAGACAAGTTTCAATTTGAGAAACTTCCGCAGTTCTCACCGGAGCACTTTGCTCGGGTTTACGTGAAGAACACGCTGAAGTACAAGCAGTTTCACAAAGGGATGGAACAACTGTCCGAAGAGGGTGCAATTCAAGTTTTTCGGCAGGCGAATCGCACCGAGGACATGGTGCTGGGCGCAGTCGGGCAGCTGCAGTTTGAGGTGTTCCAACACCGAATGAAGGCGGAGTACGGCGCCGAAGTCGAACTGCACAATCTGCCCTATTCGTTCGCGCGCTGGTTGGTGTCGCCAGTTCCAGTCGAACAATTAAACTACGACCGTCAGGCGATTATCGTCGTCAAAGATCACGATGACCGGTTCGTGATGTTATTCCCGAACGAGTTTACCATTCGTCTCGTGCTCGACAAGAATCCGGGTGTCGAATTGCACCCCACCTCTTACGGCGTCTCGTAAGGTCAAAAGGGCACGTGGGTCAGGGTGTACTTGGAGGAGGTCCAATTCGGTCTCATGAATACAGCAAAAGTCGCACATACATTTAGCAATTTGGTGCGAGAGATCCGCAAAAAGCACGTTGGTAAAGGGCCGGAGCAAATCACCACGCGATTTGTCGGCCCTTGGGCCGTCTGTGAACTGAAAGGCAATTTGACGAGTGTTGAGAAATTCGCGGTTCGCACGGAAGACGGGCGGCGAATCGTGCGCGAATTGCGCACCACGTTTATCAAGGAGATCTACAAAGACGAAGAATTGCGGACCGAAGTAGAAAATGTGGTCGGGGCGCGCCTCGTTACGCTGTTCTGTGATTTTGATGTCGACCTCGACACAGCCATCACAGTATACGTATTTGATAAACCACTCGGACTCGACGGTTTGAATTGATTCTGTTAAAATGTTAGGCGCAACTGAAATGTTGTGGATTGGTGCAAAAGTACAAGATGTGCTTCAAACTACTCCACTAAAACCAGTTTCCCTGCAACAGGGCTCCTGGTTTTGGTGGAGTTTTTATTTTTTTACAGGGGGTATTGGAATGAGTCGTAGTACTTTGCGCGTTCAGTTCCCTGTTCATATCGACGGAGTGGCATATGACGGCTACGAGGGTCAAACCATTCTTCAGACGATGTTGGACAATGGGATAGAACACCCGCACGTGTGTTATCACTCAAACTTGGGTGCAATTCAGACGTGCGACACGTGTATGGTCGAAGTCGACGGCAAGTTGGTGCGTGCCTGCGCCACCGAAGTGATGCCTGGGATGAAGGTACAGACAGAGACAGATCTCGCCCGCGCCGCGCGCACGGAGGGGATGGATAGAATTCTTGAGAATCACATGTTGTATTGCACGGTGTGTGACAACAACAACGGCAACTGCGTGCTACATAACACGGCGGAATTGATGAAAATCGAGCACCAAGCATATCCTTACCGGCCGAAAGGCTACGACAAGGATATGTCCAATCCGTTCTATCGGTACGACCCAGATCAGTGTATTCTGTGCGGTCGCTGTGTCGAAGCGTGCCAGGACTTGCAGGTCAACGAGACGCTATCGATTGACTGGGAACGGGAGATGCCGCGCGTGATTTGGGATGACGACGTGGCCATCAACGAGTCGTCCTGCGTGTCTTGTGGGCATTGTGTTTCTGTTTGTCCAACTAATGCGTTGATGGAGAAGTCGATGCTTGGCAACGCAGGGTTTCTGTCAGGCATCCCGGGCGATGTCTTAAATCCAATGATTGATTTGATTAAGGAAGTCGAGCCGGGATACGGCGGTATTTTTGCGATTTCTGAAGTCGAGTCGGCGATGCGCGAACAGCGCATTCGCAAGACGAAGACGGTCTGTACGTTCTGCGGCGTCGGCTGCTCGTTTGACGTGTGGACCAAGGGACGCGAAATTCTCAAGGTGGAGCCGAACGAAGACGCGCCAGTCAACGGTGTTTCCACTTGTGTCAAAGGTAAATTTGGCTGGGATTTCGTCAATAGTGAAGAGCGTTTGACGAAGCCATTGATTCGTCGCGGGGATTCGTTCTATGAGGCGTCTTGGGAAGAGGCGCTGGATCTTATCGGGCGCAAGCTCAGCGAAATTAAAGAGACGTACGGTGCGGATGCCCTTGGTTTCATTTCGTCATCAAAGGTGACCAATGAAGAAAACTACTTGATGCAGAAATTGGCACGCGCAGTTATTGGTACGAACAATATCGACAACTGCTCCCGGTATTGCCAGTCGCCAGCGACGGATGGCTTGATGCGCACGGTTGGCATTGGCGGTGACGCAGGGACCATCAAGGATATCGCAAGCGCCGGTTTGGTCATCATCGTCGGTGCCAACCCTGCCGAGGCACACCCGGTATTGGCGACGCGCGTGAAACGTGCGCACAAACTGAACGGTCAGAAGTTGATGGTGGTCGACTTGCGCAAGCACGAGATGGCAGAGCGCGCAGATCTATTTGTTCGGCCCAACCCGGGTACAGATCACGTTTGGCTCTCAGCGCTGACAAAATATATTATTGACCAACAATGGCACGACGTGTCGTTCCTCAATGAGAAAGTTGTAGGATTTGACGAGTACGTGAAGTCTCTCGAGCGCTACACGCTGGATTACGCAGAACAAGTTACGGGAATTCGCAAAGATCAGCTGATTGACATGGCCAAGATGATTCATGAAGCGGATGGCGTCGCTGTATTGTGGGCGATGGGTGTCACGCAACAGCGCGGCGGCAGTGAGACAAGTGGCGCCATTAGCGATTTGTTGCTGGTTACCGGGAACTTTGCACGCCCGGGCGCTGGTGCGTTCCCGTTGCGTGGACATAACAATGTGCAAGGTGCCTGTGACTTTGGCACGTTGCCAAATTGGTTGCCGGGGTATCAGTTGGTGACGAACGAAGCTGCGCGTAAAAAGTTCGAAGCGGCGTGGGGAACGACGTTGCCAGCGAAGCCAGGCATGGACAATCAGTTCATGTTAAATGCCATTTTGGAAGGGAAACTCCGTGGGATGTACCTGATGGGCGAGGATATGGCCTGGGTCGACACGAACTCCAATCACGTTCACGAGGCGCTCAGTCAGTTGGATTTCTTCGTGGTGCAGGACGTGTTTTTGAGCAAGACAGCACAATTTGCGGACGTCGTGTTGCCAGCGAGCCCGAGCCTTGAAAAGGAAGGTACGTTTAGCAACACGGAACGCCGGATTCAACGTCTGTATCAGGTGTTTGAGCCGCTCGGCGAATCGAAGCCGGACTGGCAAATTATCATGGCCATTGCAAATCGCCTGGGCGCCAACTGGAACTATCAACATCCGAGCGAGATTATGGCCGAAGCGGCATCGCTTGCGCCGATTTTCGCTGGGGTTTCGTACGACCGCCTGGAAGGTTACAACAGCCTCTTGTGGCCAGTTGCACCGGATGGAACGGATACACCGCTGTTGTACACGGATGGGTTTGCACATCCAGATGGCAAGGCGCGCCTGGTTCCGGCAAATTGGATCCCGCCGGTACCTCCTGCCAAACAATACGATTTACACCTGAATAACGGTCGTCTCTTGGAACACTTCCACGAGGGCAACATGACCGACAAGTCGGAAGGCTTGCGCTCGAAGGTGCCGGACACGTTTGTTGAAGTGTCCCCAGAATTGGCGCAGCAGCGGGGATTGGTGGACGGCTCGCTCGTACGGCTGGAATCTCCGTATGGTCAGGTCAAGGTCAACGTGGTGGTCACCGATAGGGTGCATGGTAATGAATTGTATCTGCCGATGAACTCGACGAGTGAATTTGCGGCAGTCAACTTGCTGACGGGACCTGCAACGGACGTGCGGACGGATACACCCGCGTACAAAGAGACATATGTCCGCATGGAAGTGCTGAAAGCCAAAGGGCGCTCACCACTGCCGAGGAACAATCCGCGGTTTGGCAAACGCAACCCGCAACAAGGCGTCGAAGTATGGCGCAAGTGGAATCGTGAGGGTTATGTGCCGGTCGAGGAGAAAGCACAGGAGGTGGTCGCCCATGGCGAAACCCACAACCAGCATTAATCGGGTGGAACCTTCACATGAGGAACAATCGATGGAGGTGACGCAAGAACTGCAGGCGGTCTTCGCTGCGCACAGTGACGCCATCAAAAGTTTATTGGTGCTTGTGCAGGACTTGCATGACAGCGGCGTGCTCGAAATGTTGCACGCCCTCCTAAATTCGAAGGAGAAGGTCGCTTCGATTGTACTTGAACAGGTGCTGAAGCCGTCTGTTCTCAATACCATCAAAAATGCGATGACGGCCTTAGGCATGGTCAGCAAGCTGGACGCAGAGCAATTGGGCAAGTTGACGGATGCGATGGTCACCGGGCTTGAACATGGCCAGGCGAAACTCGCCTCCGGTGAACGTGTGGGTGTTTTCCAGCTTGCCAAAGCGGTTCGCAACCCAGATATCAACCGCACATTGGCCCTGATGCTGGGCCTTGCGGAGGGAATGGGACAGAAGCTGTAGTCTCTTTGGCGCTCCACGATGGAGACAACAGTTTGGATGGCTGAAACGCCAGTTTGGGAGGCAGTGCAGTGGAAAGCCTAGGATGGCTTATCGTGCACGGAATAGGAACCTGTGCCTATGCAGCGAGTGGGGCGTTTGTCGCACTTCAGGCGAAGTATCGGATTATCGGCGTGTTTATCTTAGGACTGACGACCTCTTTCGGAGGCAGTGTCATCCGCAATACGGTCATCGGGGTACCTGTGACGCGGTTGTGGGATCGTCAAACATTGCTCTTGGTGTTGTGCACATTGGCTGTGTTGTGTATCTTGTCGACAAAGTGGATTCGCCATTGGAAAAAGTGGGGGATTTTCTTCGACTCGATTGGCCTAGCTTCGTTTTCGCTGCAAGGGGCACTCTATGCGGAACAGTATGCACATCACCTTGGCACTACCGTGATGGCCGCCTTGTTCACAGGGATTGGGGGCGGTGTCATCCGGGATGTGTTGGCTTTGCGCAAGCCCGTCGCGCTCCGCGAGGAAGTTCATGCGATTCTGACCGTGCTGGTGGGATTTCTGGTATTCATCGGTGGGCGTGGGTTTGCACAACCCATTCCATTGTTAACAACACTCTTCGTGGTTGTGGTCATCCGCCTGATTGTCGTGCGGTATCGGGAACGTCTGTGGACAAGGCTGCACCTGCGACAGTAGTCGTGATTGTCGCGTCGCGTGGACATGGATATGGGAACATGTGAAAGGTCACCCTGACAGGTATCCTGTGGGGTGGCTTTTTTATTGGTCGCGGTGATGTTGGGGTGGGTAGTTTGATAGTCTTATGTGCGTGCTATACTGGTTTTGCCGAACGGGATATTTCAGAAGATTGGATAGTATATGCAGGGGAGGACGTCGCAGGATGCGTGATGTTGCTCAAAGGAGGGACGCCGTTTGGACGAAAAAGACTGTCGTATCCTGCAGTGTTTGTGGCAGGAGAAGAACCTAACTCGCGCGGCCGACCGTTTATATATAACGCAGCCCGCGGTGACTTATCGTTTGCGCCGACTTGAGCAAGAATTTGGCGCAGCCATGATGTTTCGAAACGGCAAAGGCATTGGGTTTACGCCAGAAGGGGAATACCTGGTTCATTATGCCCAGAAGATGCTGTCGGAACTACAGCAGACGAAAGACAAGATTGCAAATATGAGCCATGAAGTGCAGGGCAATCTGCGCGTTGGCGTGTCTAGTTATTTTGGTTTGCACAATTTGCCGAAAATTTTGCGTGGTTATCATGCTGACTTTCCCAAAGTCCATATCAACGTGACGACCGGGTGGAGTGAAGAGATCTATGAACTGCTACTTCACGACGATATCCATGTAGGTGTCGTCCGCGGAGATTTTCACTGGCCGGAAGCGAAATATCTGCTGAGTGAAGAGCGGATTTGTATGATTTCAAAATCGGAAGTCCATCTCGACGATTTGCCAAATCTTCCACAAATCAGCTACAAAGCGCCTGTCCTTACGAATAACCTTGCGAGTTACGCGCATTCATCCTTAGCACAAATGATTGATGATTGGTGGTACGAACGATTTCACGTGCCCCCTCGCATCAGCATGCAAGTTGACAGTTTTGAAACGTGCAAGGAGATGGTCAAGCATGTGTTTGGCTACGCAATTGTACCTAGTGATTTTGTCCACCGCCGGGATGGTTTGAAGCACATTGACCTCGTTCGCAAAGATGGTGGTATAGTCAAACGAGGCACCTGGATGTTTTATCGCGAAGCGGCGCTAAAATATACGATGGTTGGTAAATTCATAGATTTTATGAAGAACTTTTCATATGAAGTAGCAGATAGTGAATGATAGGTCTCTTTGTATCCTGTTTTCTCTGAATATAAATTTGTTTTTGTATTTAGAGAAAAAAACATTAATTTTACTTATACATTTTACAGGATTAATATACAACCATACACGAATGTTGTCATTTGATGAGAGAAGGTGCAGACGGATTGGGTGAACCACACATTTCCTTGAAGTCCTGCGTGGAACAGGCTGTAGATGCACGTGATGGACTACTTCGCACTTTGGCATTGAATATACACCAGCATCCTGAGCTGAGTTTTCAGGAGCATCAGGCGATGCAGTGGTTGCTAGAACCCCTTGCCGAGGCTGGGTTTGAGATAGAGACAGGGGTTGCGGGTCTTGAGACAGCCTTCCGGGCGACGTGGGGGCCGAGCGACAAACCCGTGATTGCCCTATTAGCCGAGTATGATGCGCTTCCGGAAATGGGGCACGCTTGTGGACACAATTTAATTGGAACTGCAGCAGTGGGCGCCGCGTTGGCACTACGCGACGCTTGTCCAGATTTACCGGCTCGCATTGCGGTCATTGGTACACCCGCCGAAGAAGATGGTGGGGGAAAGATTATCATGTGCAACGCGGGTGTATTTGACGATGTGGATGCCGCGATGCTTTGTCACCCGCGAAACCTCACGACGGTCAACCGTGGATCACTCGCCTGTGTCGACACCACCTTTAAATTTTACGGCCGTCAGGCCCACGCTTCCTCCGCGCCGGAGGAAGGCATCAGCGCACTAGATGCTGTGATTCAATCGTTCGTCGCGATTAACGCACTTCGGCAGTTCTTGAAGAGCGATGTCAAAATTCACGGCATTATTACTAAGGGGGGGGCTGCCCCAAATGTCGTTCCGGAATTTTGTGAAGCAAAGTTTATTTTGCGCGCCATCACAGTCGAAGAACTCGAAACAGTTCGGGAAAAGGTGTACGCGGCTGTCCGCCACAGTGCAGATGCGGTCGGTGCGCGATGCGAAATCGAGGAAGGGTTGGTTTATGCCGAGCGCAACAACAATCGGGCGCTCGCAGCGCTATTTAAAGAGAATCTCGTCTCATTGGGCCTTGAGGTGTCTGATCTGCCTGCTCGTGCAGGCCTTGGCTCTTCCGATATCGGCAACGTCGGTCAAGTGACTGCCACGATTCATCCGTATATCCGGATTGGGGACGTATCCAATCATACGCCGGCGTTTCGTGACGCCGCTGCGTCCGAGGCCGGATTAATCGCATTGAACCAAGCCGCGAAGGCGTTGGCGATGACCGCTTATGATCTCGCTGTAAATCCACAAGCTTTACAAGCTGTGCGGGAAGAGTTTGAACAGTGGCGAGCCAATAAAACGTCTTATGCGCACAGTCCGTGATTGGGTAAAGGTATTCAAGACAAGAGGCAATGGGGGATTGCACATGCACGCTTGGCAAAGACAAAGCTCTACCTTATTGGGAGCTGTCGCGACAGTTGCGTTCTTACTCGCGGGATGCGGCACGAATCCGGGAAATCAGGCGCAGGAGGGTGCGCAACAGAAGGGGCAATCGGGAGCGAGTCAACAACAAACACCGATTACCGGTGGTCAAATCGACGTCGATATGAGTGACGATATCCATTCAATCGATCCAGCCATCGCTGAGGATATTTTATCCGACGAGTTTGTCCAGTCGATGTATGATCAGTTGGTGACATACAAAGGGACGACGAATCAGATTGTCGGTGATGCGGCGAAGTCCTGGGAAGTCTCGCCTGATGGGAAAACCTACACATTCCATTTGCAAAAGGGTATTACGTTTTGGAATGGCGACAAGTTGACAGCTGATAGTTACATCGCAGAGCTGGAGCGCATTCTAAACAAAAAGATTGGCTCGCCCGGTGAATCGTTAATTGATCCTATCATCGCAGGTTCAACCGCTTATCACGATGGAACGGCGAGTACCATTCGAGGTGTCAGCGCGCCAGATCCGTATACTTTAAAAATTACCCTGACTAAACCTGAACCCTTTTTCTTGAATATTTTGGCGATGCACTTTTTTGTTGGAATTGACCCGACGTGGATTCAAAAAGTGGGGGATGCGGATTTTGGTTTAAACAAACCGATGGGGACCGGTGCCTTTGAAATGAAGAGCAATAATCACAATACGGTCGTCCTGACGAAAAATCCGCATTATTTTCAAAAAGATGCGTCTGGCAACCAACTTCCGTATCTAAATCAAATTACATTTACGTATAACAACAACGAACAGCTGGAGGCGATGCGTTTTGAGCGTGGTGAGACAGCTTTGCTTGGGTTTAACACGCGCGGGATTCCAGCATCATCTTACCAGGGGTTTATTTCAAATCCAAACTTGAAAAAAGATATCGTCACCTCTTCTGCCGGCACCATCTGGTATATGGGATTGAATGTCCAGCAGAAGCCTTTTACGAACGTCAAAGTGCGTCAGGCTGTGGAATATGCCATCAATAAACCCTTTATTGTCAAACTGTTAGACAATCAAGGTTCCGTCGCAAACCAGCCCACACCCCCTGGTGTCTTTGGTCACGTGAACGATTTGCCTGCAAACGTCAATTACACGTATAACCCTACAAAGGCGAAACAGTTGCTCAAAGCCTCCGGCGTGTCCTTGCCGCTTCACGTGGATTTCTACTGTAGTAACGACGCGGCTACCTTAAAAATCGTCAATCAGATTCAGAGCGATTTAAAGGCTGTCGGGATTGATTTGAATGTTCACGAAGATAGTTGGGCTACGTTTTTGACGCTCAATGCCAAAGGTAATCAGCCGTCATTTCTAATCGATTGGAATCAAACGTATCCAGATGCGTCTGACTTTTTATATACGTTGTTGAACTCGAAGGAGCAGCCAGCGAATAATTCGACGATGTATTCCAATCCGCGTGTGGATGAGTGGTTGAATCAGGCTGAGACGGATACGAACCAAACACAACGTGCGAACTTGTACCAACAGGTGACCGTACAGGCGATGCAAGATGCGACATTGGTTCCCTTGTATTACGGTAAGTATTCGTACGCTGTGCAGCCGTGGATTCACGGATACTATATCAACCGCAATCTCGAAGAGGATCCATTTGCGCACATTTGGGTGGACAAAACGCATCAGTCGTGACATCGGTATTGACCATTGGCCGAACCCGGTTCGCAGATTGCGAGCCGGGGAAAGGGAAGTCAGGCACCTTGTTGTTTAAGATGAAATTTCTATCGTTTTTTCGTGTGGAGAAGACTTCGTTCGCGACGACCGTAAACTGTGGAGAATCATGCCCAAGACAACCAGCGCTAGGCCGACAAAACCGCCCACCGATATCGAGGTTCCTGGAATTAAGAGCCGTTCGCCGACGATTGTAAAGACGACTTCCCCCGACTGCGTGGCCTCCACGACCGCTAACTGTTGCACGTTTCCCTTCGCCATGTCGGTTGCCGTGAAAAATAAAACGGTGGCAATGACCCCTGAAAATACGGCCACGACAACAGATTGCAAGGTTTGATTTACGCTTGGGAGCCCATCGGTACAGGTCTCGTAAATCGCCAGTATCAACCACAGTGGAAGGCTGGCGATAGTCATGCCAAGCGTTCGTTGGTACGCGTCTAGTCTACCCTCACAAAGCTCCATCATTTTGCGATTGCCGAGTGGATATGCAAACGTTGCGAGCAAGATGGGGAGTGTACCTAAGAGAAATGATGATAGGGGGACTCTTGTGGATTGCGACCATTCCATTGCCGCGATGCCGACAAGAATGATCAGGGACATCCCCATACCTTTCATCGGAATTCGCCGTCGCACGTAGATGACTCCCTGTGGCGTCAAGCGCCGTTCGCGAAACAGGGGAACGACAAGGGAGCCCGCGATGATGGTGAACTGCCATGTGCCCGCGACTAACCACGCAGGGCTATATGCCGCGCTGAAACACAGTGGCGCGTAGAACAGCCCAAACCCGACAAAGCTCCACCATCCCCATTGCCATGGATGCCGGCGCATCTCCGACCAGAGTGCGCGCTGCCGCTTACGCGCGAAGACGAGGATAAGTAGAATGGGGAGCATAAACAGATAGCGCAGCGAGGCGCTCCACAGCCAACTGCCACCTGCGTCACTCATGAGTTTGTTGACCACGAACGTGACCGCGAAGAAAAAAGAAGCAAGAATTCCGATGAGTATCGCTTTCACGGTGGCACCCCCCCTTTGAGGTTTGATTATAAGATATGAAACGGCAAATGAGGCACTTTCAGCTAGAAATTCTGGTTGTTAGTAAGTGAGTATGTTGAAAAACGTTCTTCGTTGCCCATATACTTCAGAAAAGCGAGATCAACTGGGGTGATATTTAGTGGGGGCAGTTGTGGAGGCGTATGTCATTGAACGCGTGTTGAACAATAACGTCCTGATTTTGCGCGCGAACAACCAGGACGAGCAAATTGTAATTGGTCGTGGCATTGGCTTTGGAGCGCGCCGAGGCAGCCCGTTTTCGCCAACAGACGCGAGGATTGAGAAGCGATTCACGCTGGTCCACGAGGAGAATCAACAGCACTTTGAGCAATTGTTCTCCGTTGTTCCGGAACCTGTAATTGGCATTGCCGAAGAGATTATCGCATACGCAGCAAAAGCGTTGGGCAGGGAATTGCACGAACATATCCACGTAGCCCTGGCTGACCATATTGGCTTTGCATTGAATAGACTGCGTGGCGGTATTAACATTGAAAACCCATTCATCGAGGAAATCCAAATGCTTTATCCAAGAGCTTTTGCGGTTGCCAAGACAGGGGCGCAGTGGATTGAAGAGAGATTTCAAATTGGCATTCCAATTGAGGAAGTGGGATTTCTCACATTGCATCTGCATTCGGCGAGTCACGCTCGAAAAGTTCGGGAAACGGTTCGTTTGACGGACGCGGTTACGTTAGCCGTGAAGGAATTGGAGAGGTTACTTGGCAAGACGTTGCCAAGATCGCAGTTAAATTACGTGCGGATGATGATTCATTTGCGTTTTGCCATTCAGCGTATTCTGAGAGATGAACCCATTCAAAACCCGCTCGCAGATACTATCATGGAAAAGATGCCGGAGAGTTTCGCAATTGCTCGGCGTGTGACGCAGGTGATTGAATCGAAACTAAAGATTCATTTTCCCACGGATGAAATCGCTTATCTAACGCTGCACGTTGATCGCTTTTTATCTTGACGTATGCTTGTTTGTCCGGCGAGTATCATCTATACCCGCCGCCACAGCCGTTAGCATCATGTAGCATCATCACTGATAAATGCAAATACTTGCACAACTATTTTTTCTATGCTATATATCAATTAGCGTGTTACTGCGTGATTAAAGGCAGGCATGAGCTGTGATGGCTCGTGTCTGCCTTTTTTCGTGTGTTCGGTCGCGCAGGACGGCGAATTTTGACGCAAAGGAGGATTTCTATGGAGGCAAAACTGGGGTTCGGCAAAGTGGTCGGCGTCATGGCTGTGGTGTTCGCCATCGGCGCAATTCTGTATTGGATTGGAGAACCTTCGGCCACTGGGGTACCGTTTATTCAGGCTGTTGGTTACGCGGTTCTCTCTAATTATGCAATTATCCTCGCGGTTGGTATTTCGATAGGCATGGCGAAAGAAAACCAAGGTGCCGCAGCCCTCGCCGCATTTCTGGGTTATGAGGTGATTATTCAAGGGGCAAGCGCACTCTCGAAGACCATCGACATTGGCGACAAAGGTTCTATTGTGTTGGTGGCGGGTCTCATTGCTGGTGTATTGGCAGGGTATATGTACAACCGCTATCATCGCACGAAGCTCCCAGCGGTTCTCGCGTTCTTTGGCGGACGGCGATTTGTACCGATTGTGACAGCTGGCGCGTGTCTATTGGTTGCTTTTGTTTTGGGGCACATTTGGCACTAATGCTATGTAAGTGGTTATTAAGGAGGGGAGAATGATGTTAGGTCAGTTACAAAGGGTCGGTAAGGCGTTGATGTTGCCTATCGCCGTCTTACCTGCGGCAGGCTTGTTACTTCGCTTAGGGCAGCCGGATACGTTGAATATCCCGTTTATGGCAGCTGCCGGCAATGCGGTGTTTAACTTTTTGCCGATTTTGTTTGCGATAGGTGTCGCAGTTGGTTTCGCTAAAAACAACCATGGGTTTGCCGGGTTGGCTGGATTTATCTCGTATGAAATTTTGACCGATGGCGCGCAGGCCATCAATAGCACGATTAATTTGGATGCGTTGGGTGGTATTCTCGCAGGTATTATCACGGGTGTTATCTTCAATGCAGTGAGTCGACGCAAAGACGCGGTGTGGACTCGGTTTATGGGCGGCAGCAAAGGACTTGCCGTGGTGATTATCACGATATTGTCCCTATTGTTGGCGCTGATCTTTGGCTATGTCTGGCCATATGTGCAGACGGGTATCAATGATCTCGGTACCTGGATTGGTGATCTCGGCGCGTTCGGCGCCGGCATTTACGGCGTGCTCAACCGTTTGCTCATCCCATTTGGATTGCATCACGTGGTCAACTCATATATTTGGTTTGTCTACGGATCTTGGCATGGCAAGACCGGCGACATGACGCGCTTTTTCGCTGGAGACCCGAGCGCAGGCGGCTTTATGGCCGGAATGTTCCCGATTATGATGTTTGGTCTGCCGAGTGCTGCACTCGCCATGGTGGCTGCTGCAAAGCCGGAGCGCCGCCGTGTTGTGTTAGGCATCATGGGCGCTGCGGCACTGACGTCATTCCTCACAGGGGTGACGGAACCCATCGAGTTTTCGTTTATGTTTTTGGCGCCAGCGCTGTACGCGGTTCATGCGTTGTTAACAGGTGTCAGTCTGGCGGTCTGTTACGCGCTGGGCATCCGCGACGGATTTAACTTCTCGGCGGGGCTCATCGACTACGTACTAAACCGCAATTACGCGACACATGGGTACTGGCTCATTCCAATTGGAATCGCGTTTGGCATCGTGTACTTCGTGGTGTTTTATTTCAGCATCAAAATTTTTGACATCAAAACGCCTGGGCGGGAGGTCGATAACGGTGGCGGATCAATACCGGGTGCAGGCTTCATCTTTGATGAAATGCAAGTGGCGACCGACGGTCCGGCAGATTTGCCTGCAGCTGCGAGCGCTGACAACGGTGTGACGAATCAAACAGGCTCGCCACATGTGGCCGCGGCAAGTGAACAAGCGCAGGCGTCCACAGTCGACCTCAATACGATGGAAGGTAAGGCGAAAGCGTATCTGGACGCGCTGGGTGGCAAAGAGAACGTGTTGGAAGTCGAGGCCTGTACGACGCGCCTGCGCCTCAACGTCAAGGATAGCGAACAGTTTGATGAAGCGCGGCTCAAGCAACTTGGTTCTAGTGGCGTCATTCGATTCAATCAACATCATGCACAAGTGGTGGTTGGCACGATTGCCGATATGTTAGCGGAAGAGATGAAGCAGTTCATGTAAGGCCTCTAATTCAACCGACAATACACCATCAGGGGGAGAGGCTATGTATCAGAAATCCGTTACGGTGAAAAACGCAAGCGGTTTACACGCCCGTCCAGCATCGCGGTTTGTGACAGAAGCATCGGCATTTGCTAGCCGGATTACCTTGGTCAAGGATGGCGCCGAGGTAGACGCCAAGAGCATCCTCGGTATTATGTCGATGGCTATCACCCAAGGGACTGACATTACGATTCGCGGGGAAGGGCCAGATGAAGTCGCGGCTGTGGATAGGCTGGTTGAATTGATTGAGGGGCTAGACGATTAGGGAAAATTGTAACTGGGTTCGCAGGAGTCTCGCACTTCTGCGAACAATCTTGATACCATCAGATTAAATGCCAGTGACCAGATTGAATACTCATCAGACGAAATCAACAGATTCCGCTAGCGAGGGATGTATCATGTTTAAAAACTTATTTCGACGGACACCATCGGACGACGCTCAATCCGCGAAGGAAGTTACGATTTATGCGCCGATTGATGGCGAAATGGTGCCGCTGGAGGATGTTGAGGACCCTGTGTTTGCACAGCGGATGGTCGGGGATGGATTGGCCATACGGCCGTCGTCGGAGACGGTGGTTGCACCTGTACAAGGAACTGTGACACAACTGTTCCCGACCGGTCATGCAGTTGGTATTACGACGGCTCAGGGGTTGGAACTGTTAATTCATATTGGCATCGATACTGTGGAACTCAAAGGTGAGGGATTCACCAAATTGGTTGAGCAGGGGGCCAAAGTAGAGGTTGGAACGCCGCTTGTACGGCTGCAACTCGACAAGCTGACAGGAACTGCGAAAAGCCTGGTGACCCCTGTGATAGTGACGAACATGCAACGCGTTCAGGCATTGCATAAATCCTCCGCAGCGCACGTAGAGGCTGGAAAGAGTTGGTTGATGAAAGTGATTCCGCAGGAGGGGTAGGTGAAGGGGATGGCAGCACATGATTCATCCTTTGTCATTGAAAATGCCCGAATTATCCTGGAGCAAAGCGTGACGGAAGGCGGTTGGGTTCGCGTCGAAGAAGGCAGGATTCTCGACATGGGTGACGCTTGTACGCGCCCTACCCCTGGCAAAAATGGTGAAGTACATATCGATGCACAGGGCCAGTGGTTGTTGCCTGGTTTTATCGATGTTCACGTCCACGGCGGCAGTGGCGCTGAGGTCATGGACGGAACGGTCAAGGCCTTAGAGTGCATCGGTCGGTTTCATGCTACACGCGGGACCACTGGCTGGTTGCCGACGACGTTAACGGCCCCGATGGGTCAGTTGGAGCAGGCTTTGGCAGCCGTGAAAGCGGCGCAGGACAAAACGGCCGGTGCGCAGATTCTTGGGGTGCACTTGGAAGGTCCCTTCATTTCACCGAAGCGCTGCGGGGCACAGAATCCCGATTTTGTCATCCCCCCTTCGATTGAAGCACTGAAGCGGTTGACTGCCGTTACGGGCCCTGGACTGTTGAAAAAGGTGACCATTGCGCCTGAGTGCGCGGGGGCGCTGGATACTATTCGTTGGCTGGCTGAGCAGGGGGTTATTTCGTCGATTGGACACACGGATGCTACGTCAGCCGAGACGCTTGCAGGTGTTGCGGCGGGTGCAACACACGCGACACACTTGTTTAACGCGATGCGTGGCCTTCATCATCGCGAAGGTGGTACGGTTGGTGCGGCGCTTTTGTCCGAAGATGTGGTATGTGAGTTGATTGCGGATGGCCATCATGTCGACGTGGACGTGATGAAACTGGTGTATCGGCTCAAAGGTCGCGAGCAGCTGGTGCTCATCACGGACGCCATGGCGGCCGCAGGGATGCCAGATGGCGCGTATAAGCTGGGACTACTCGACGTGGTGGTGGAAAAAGGCGTCGCGACGCTGAAGGATGACGGTCATCTCGCGGGCAGTACGCTGACGATGGATGCGGCGGTTCGCAACATGGTTCGGCAAGTTGGTGTCCATTTGTGTGATGCAGCCTACATGGCGTCGACAGTCCCTGCCCGCGAACTGGGACTCATTCATCGAAAGGGATCTATCGCGGTGGGTAAAGATGCTGATCTCGTCTTATTAGATGAAGGGCTTCACGTGGTGTCCACGTGGGTGGCTGGTAAGCAGGTATTTCAACGGTTCTAAACCCAACTTTTTCCAGTAGGTGCGATTCAGCTTTGTTGCTAACGCATTTTACGATATCTTGCTTTTGAAAGGTGATAGACCATGGAGGTTCGAGTCTTTCCAGACGCGTACGGCGCCGCGCTGTACACGGCAACGCTGGTGGAGACCACCATTAGGCAATTGTCTTCGCCCGTCCTGGGCTTGGCTACGGGTGGCACGATGATTCCTGTATACCAGCATCTGGTGCAATTTCACCGACGCGGCCTTCGTTTCGAACATGTCACAACCATTAATTTGGACGAATACATAGGCTTGGAACCCACTGACCGGCACAGCTATCATGCGTTTATGCGGGAACACTTTTTCGATCACGTAGATCTCCCGCTGGATTGCCGCTATATCCCATCCGGTGCTACTTGCGATTTAACGGCTGCCTGTCAGGCGTACGACGAGATTTTACGGGCGCATCCGATTGACTTGCAGTTGTTGGGAATCGGCGTCAACGGACATATCGGATTTAATGAGCCGGCAGATCACCTGAAGCCCCATACGCATGTCGTGGAGTTGACGGAAGATACCATCCGCCAGAATGCGCGGTTTTTTGACGCAGAGGAGCGCGTTCCAACGCGGGCCATCACGATGGGGTTGCAGTCTATTTTGTTTGCCAAACGCATTGTGCTGCTTGCGGTTGGCGCATCAAAGGCACAGGCTGTGCGGGAAGCCATCATCGGCGATATTCGCACGACAGTGCCTGCGAGTTTGCTTCAGTTACATCCACAAGTCACATTTGTCCTGGATGAAGCCGCTGCGCAACAATTGCCCTAAAGCGCTCAAGAATTAGCCGCTTGGCCCTTGCTAAACGCCGTCTCCAAATGGATGTCCCATGCACAAAATATAGACATCTAAGGACAACCCTGATAGGGGGTGGAGCGGCGTGAACCAGATTCCAGAGCGAGAACAGGAACTTCGCGAGCGAGTGGTCAGAATTGAGACAGAGTTGGAGAATTTGGTCACTGCGCGGGAAAAGGCAGAGACTGCCGATGTGAAGCTGAAGTCGCTGGAGCATCGCGTCAAACGATTGGAAGACAGTCATATGTGGTTGTGGCGGGCCGTGGTCGGGGCCATTGCGACAGGTTTGATTACGTGGATTGCCACCCGGTTGGCGGGAGGATAACGCGTATAACTCGTGTTTCCGTACTTAAGACCTCTCAAAAAGATTGTTTATATTGTGTAAGCCTCTAGGGGAGTGTCCAAGCAAACTTTGCCCCTGTGCATAGATTGAACTATGGACACGAAAGGGGGGCGAAGCGGATGAGTAGACATGAGCATAAGTCGTCTCGTCACAATCGAGTGACGTTATTTACGGACGATGGCAATGAAATCAGCGGGACACTCGATAGGCTTTTTGACGATGTCGTCCGATTGCGCAATGTCACGGTTCGCAAAAATGGTAAGCGTCGGTTGCGCACGTCGACCCTGTATGTCGTGTTGGACAAAATCGATTCGTTCCAGCGGACAAAGTTGCGCGAACATCACCATTGCGAAGACGATTGCGAGCCTCATAGCAACCCATGTGAGGATGGCGAAATCCGCGACGAGGTTGGTGTATTCGCGTCGGCGACCGAGGACACTGTGTGACGTTACCGCCCGTCTAACCGGTATTTTGGTTAGGCGGGCTTTTTGATGGATATCTTAACCATCGTAATGTTCCCAAGGAAAACCTTGGATGATGGTGAGGTGTCGAGATGGAGCGGGTGGAATATGTCGGGCGGATCGCAGATATTGGCGAGTTTGTACCTGTCCTTGCGGCGGACAGGCTCGATGCGTTGCGCCAATTCTCCGATGTCGCGTTGGATGCGCTGTACATGGAGGCGGCCTCGAAAGACGCTGTGTTTGAGCATAACAGCGCCTATTCGCATCATCTCGTGAAACTTCGCGATGGTCAGTTTTTCGCGTTGGAGAACGATGTGAAGCCGTCGTTTGCCAAGGAAGATGTGGAAAAACTATATGTGGGTGTGCCGCTAACTGGATAAGGCTACTCGCGTCGTCACGGTCGATAGGGCCACTGAGCAAAGGACGCAGGCAGCGATGATAAAGTATACGCTTGTGCTCAAGTGTTCGCTGTGGGCAATTGATTTATGGCAACCAGGTTTGGAAGGCATTATCATATGCCGCATCGAAAACGGCGGATAGCGCGCTGACGCCTGCTTGTGTGAGATAAAGTAGAGATAATGGAACCTGATGAACCACGAGATGGCTGAGCGGGATGGACAATAGGAGCAGCAGCCGACCTCCGTCCGTTAGCATCATTAGGGCCTTGCGAGGGAGCCTATCAGCCCATACGCCGACCGGCAGCGATACGAGCATGTATGGGACGAAGCCGATGGCGAACGCGTTCCGGTTTGCGTTGCTGAACCGGTCACCTCAAGGAGAATCCACGGGATGACAAAGGTGGTAACGGCGGTGCCGAGTTGGGAAACGGTTCTGCCGACGAGTAACGAAGCGAAGTCGCGATTTTGCCAAATGGACTGTGGGATGCCATTCACCGCCCTTGTGACGTCTCTTGCGCGGCTTTGACGCACCAATGGCTTGGGCCAATTCTGCTAACGACTTCGAGGATGCCGCGAGCAGTTCTAGTAACCGAACGCGTTGGCCATCGCCGACGGCTTTGTGTTTGGCCGCAATGTTTGAGATGAGCCGGTTTTTGTCGAGGTCGGTTTGGACATTGGGATCGACCGGGTAATAATAAACGGCACACCCAGGCCAATGGTTGCGGATAGTAAACGGCCGATACGAGATTTGCGGAATGAGCCACAGCGTGGTGACGCCTGGCTCCGCGAGGAACTCGCCACCCTGCGTGACGGTGTGAATCAGTTTCTCGTGGTCGATGTTCCCGGACAACGCGGATGTTTGCGCTGCCGATTGCTCCAAAATTGCAACGATATTTCGGTCGTGGCTGAGAATCTCTTCATACCCCCCTCCACCAATCGCTGGGTGTGATCTAGTAATTGACCTGCCGATACTGTGAATAAGTATTGGAGGTTCTGATAGACGACGGGGTTTTCGTGGTGATTGTCCAACAACTTCTGCATATCCTGTGCATTGCCTGCTAAGGCGGCCACTAGTGATGCCTGATACGACGTCCCCAAGTACGGTGCTGCTTCTGTGCGAATGTTGTCTTTGATTTCCTGCAGTCAGTTCATGAACACAGGGAGGTGTTTGTCCTGTGCGGTCGAGGGCAGGTAGGGGCATCGGTGGATTAAATACAGCAGACTTCGCCAAGTGTGATGCATCCCCGCCAACGACACTTCGCGTTTGGGCGCTTCGGACATTTGTCTTTTTATCTGCAGCACTTGTGCTTGTACAATGTCTAACTTGTTATGGACTTCATCCCACGTAAACGCGCCAATGCCCAGCGCGCACTCGTACAATAGTGAATACTCCACGCGAATATCGTACGCTTGGCGGGGGGGCGCCAAAATCGAGCATGTCCATTTGAATCTACGCCACCTTTTCAATATTATTGAAATTCAATATATTTTTAACGAAGACGCGCGAATGGTCAAGGGTGAATTTGATTTGCGGTGACGCGGCGTGATCGGATGAGCGTTGTCGTGGAGCAGAGTGGGGACGGCGTGGGATGGGCAGTGCGGAGGGCACGCCAGGTGTCTTATTAAGACAGACTCCGCCAGCGTGCGGTACATAGCGTCGGAAATGAGACTGTCGAACAGCTTGCTATACTAATTATGGATATATATATAAAATTATCCACATATGTAGTATAATATAGGGGAATTGGGACTGAGATGTTCCATGCCTGCCATGTGTTCATCTTGCCACAGGCATTGCATAAGGAACTGTGGGGGGAAGAGGATGATTTCTGGCTGGTGACTCCTTTCATACGAACGAATCACGCAAGAGATGAATGCGCAAAAGATGAATGCGCAAAAGATGTTCCGAAAGCTGCAGAACTCGGTTTACAAAGCGCGAACGGGCTCTGGCATTTAGTTGAACTGGTGGTTCTTCGATAGTAGATCACCACGGGGGAGCTTAACATTTGTTAATAGACAGTCTCATGTGCTGATGCAATTACCTTCAACAAAAAGATTTTACAGCGGGCGTGGAGAATCGGGAGCTCGCGATGAAGCTGCGGAGCAATTCAACTCAGATTGTCATTCAGGCACGGGGCGATGATGACTATGCACAACTTTGGTGAGACAGAATCCCACATTTCTCTTGGAGTGAATTGTTATCTTGACACGGAAGACGAAACGCTGTTTAAAGATGGGTTGAAAATTAATCTGTCGCGGATCCAATATAAACTGTTATTATTTCTGGCTCAGAATATCGGGCATCTTGTTCCAACTGAAGAACTGATTCGTCACGGTTGGGGTAGAAATAAGTTAATCGACAAGGATGAGTTATACGTTTATATGAAACGTATCCGCAACAAATTAGAAGATAATCCCAAGGAGCCGAAGTGTTTGATCACTGAACGCGGATTTGGGTATGTGTTATATCCACGTGAGTAGAGCTTTCCAGCTCGGTAACATTAAGTCTAAATGCCGAAGCAGAAGGGAGGCATTTGGAGAGGCTAATTTATTTCCCTATCACCTCAACCTTAATAACCTGTAAGGTTTGACTTCTTGAGTATAGGACTTGGGTTATGTAACCTTGTATTAAAGAATCCGATTACAAGATTTTTATCGAGGTTCAAAAGTACTGCTGAGCCGTTGTTTGCAAACTGTTCCAGAATCCAATCGAAAGGTGATGAACTCTATGATTCTAATCCGTACCTTTTTCTCTGATCAAACTAGTATAATTCGGTATATTCCGTGATTTTAATCAATTTTACGGCAATAGTGGCTCCTGTATAAAAATGTATGTGTACTCTTGGCTGGTGGATCAAAAAATTTTTTGGAAGGGATGCATGTGACAGAGGATAAATTGGCCCGGAAAATTGCGTGGCTAAGGGTCATGATTCGCCATACTGCAGCCTCATACCACCGACGTAGACGGAGAATAATGATGCATGAACAATTGATTTTGGATTCACCTATTGGGGACGACATAGAGGGTGAAAGTTATATTGACAAGATACCCTCCCCAATAAGTGGACAAGACGTCGGGGAATGTGAGCTTGCTATGTTGATGGAACGTCAATTGCCTGTACGTGAGCGTCAAGTCCTGGAACTATACTACAATGAAATGTTATCTGAGAAACAAATCGCGGAGATATTAGGTGTTAGTCAGCAGAGAGTGAATCAAATTCGTAAGAAGGGACTCAACATTTTACGAATGGAGTTGATTATGGATGACCAATAATTTGAAACAACGTTTGGAATCAGAGTTGTTGGAGTGTCCCGCTGTGCATCACATATTCCAAATTGTGATAAAGGATATCGAACGTGCCTGTCATGTAAACGGTCGTAAGGATGAGGATTGCGAAGAACTGCTTTTGAGTAAAGTGTATGATGAGCTGAAAAAATTTTCGGAATTAGACAATTACCACTAGTAAAATTGTTCGCTTAGAACGCCTTTTATGTAGAGGATAAAATCCTCACTTCCACCGGTGGAACAATTATCAAAAGAAAGGAATGTTGTCACATGGCTACGTCTCCAAACTATTCATATTCAAATCTTGGAGCAGGAGATACGGAGAGCTTTGGAACATTTACTTTTTCTTCGGAAGGAACTGTGAGGCTTACTGTTGTACAGTACACTAGTGATACTTCTCAAACAGACAACGGATACCGATTACGGGACACGTCCTCAGGAAATACAACGGATTGGAAGCACGTCAAAGGGAATTGGAAATCAGAGGATGCCCCTAATCCTCCAGAATGGACAGATGTGCTACCAGGGACATATCAAGTACAAGTTCATAACTACGCAGGAATTCCTGTTACTGGAAATTTTTACGTTGTATATCCATAAGTGTGATGGGGCTGGCCCAGAAGGACGGCCCCATTTTCTGATGTGTGTTTCATGTTTCTCCACGCCATTCCCCTCAAGAATTATTCTCAGTCGAAAAGGAGCTGCAGTGCAAATCTTAAGGGAATGTCAGAGGTGAGGAAAGTAACTTCAAGAGGCACCAGTTAACGAAATGGGCAGATCTTTGCCACTGTATAGCGGTTTAGTCCAAAAAAAGGCCACTAGCATTACATAAAGGAAAGTAGGATTTGTCAAGTATGTCAATATGTCAGAATACACAGGCATAACACTTAGGATATTCACGATTATTACATTCACAAACGTAAAAATCTCCTTAGAATGAGTGGTACAGGTAGTCCTGTCCGACGCGCTTCTAAGGAGCCCTCTTAACATGGGCATGGATATCACGAAAGCTGCGTTCGGAGAATATTGTAGCCGCTCACGCTGCATGTCGGTGACTCGTTCACCGTCAATGGCGGAGCGGCCGCATCGTCAATCAGCCACGATTCTTAGTGCTGTACCGCTAATCACTTTGATCAGGAATTAGCCCACGGAGCCTCGCCGCCACTCCTGGTCCATTAAAACCCGTTGAACATGGCTGTCGTCAATCGCCTCACTGTCCTTTTCTGCAGCGTCATACAGGGCTGGTGTTAGGTTAAAAGTGTGGACACAACGAATCGGTGCGCCACGAGGCGCTGTATGTTGAGGCCATCACACAATGTGGCTGGTGGGTACCTCATCCCATTAAGACTACGGTGGCATGC